>NZ_JBVYOI010000015.1:0-96020 GCF_056120345.1 Paenibacillus sp. sgz302114 | reverse complement strand
TTGCTTTCATTTTCACTTCAACGGGATAGCTAACTCTTGTTGCCAACGCAAAAACACCTCCAAGTTGTCCTCCACATCTTACGACATGGGGCCTTTCACTTGAAGGTGTTTTAATTTGTCTCACGCTACGGGGTCAGTCCCCAAATGCGGATGAGCTTTTTCTATTGAACAAGCAGCTACTAGCTGAACAGATGGTGGAAGAAGCTAATAATAGATTTGATGACGTCCCACAGGAAGAAGCGAACTTCCGGTTGTTTAGCTGGAGCATCGGCATTTTGCGCGACCCCGCCGTTGCTGCCGCTTGAATCCGAGTTGGATGCTGAATCTTGAACTTTCGCCGCTGTGTCTGCATTGCCGCTGCCTTCTGCGTCTTTCACAGTCGTCTTCGCCACGTTTGTCGCCACTGCCGCGGTTGCCGGCGTCGAGGACTCACCACTCACTGCATCCACGAAGCAGAGCGGCGGGAACAGCACGCACCACCAGTTCTGACCTGCACCTGCGCCGAGCGTAATGCGAAGCGCCTCATAGTTGCCAGCTGGATAAACTTCAGTTCCGTATATTTTAGTTGGAAACGGCACCATGCCGAGCTCCGCCTTGTATCCATAGTGAAAACCACGCGAGTTCAATGTCTCCCCTACAATCGCCTCGATGTCATGCATGTGCGAGCGAATCGTAAGACGCGCTTCTTCAATCGTTTGCGGACCAGTGACCCATGTGTTCATTTGCGCGACAACCGCATCACGCACCTCGCGTTTCACAAGCTGATCCATCGCGGAATCAGAGTTTGCAAGAATACGCAAGCGGATCGATTCCGCTGGAATGCTGCCGCCGGCAATGGCCGCGTCAGCGCGCTGGCTTTCCCAGCTCATAAGCAGCAGCGCTGCCAGAAGAAGAACATAACCGTAAGCAGGACGATAAGGAAAACGGGAATAAGTGCGGATCATAACGATAAGCTCCTTTGTGGCACCCGTCGGTGCAGCGGCTTCTCGTTCCGGAACGTTTATATCCCCATTATGTCCCTAGCAGAGACTCTCTAAACCTTGTAATCTCTTAATAGTTTCCAATCCTGCGCGACTCGAATCGGACAAGAATAGCCAGGGGGAAATTGGAAATCCTACGACGTGAGGTGAATACTTTTGTCGCAATTTTCCAATCCCAAAATAAGCAGCCTGCAGGCTAGTCTGCTCAACATTAATGCGATCATCACACTCGCGCAAATGACCGCTTTCACTTTGCTCCCCGAGATTGCGAAGCGAGATGCCGTGATCAGCTGTTCGATCGGATTAATCGCCTATTGGTGTTATTCCCTATGGCTCTTCACGATCCTAAACAAACAAGAACCGGGGCAATCCTTTCTGGATACGTTGAAATCCAAAGTCGGCTCCTGGGCAGCCGGCATCGTAAAAGGATGGATTCTCCTGTATTTAGTAGTCGAAGCCTTCATCATCTTCAGAAGTTACATCACTTTTATTAAAACGATGATCCTCCCCTCTACTCCGGTTTGGGCCATCGCGCTGCCAGCTTTGTTATTATGCGTTTATTTGTCCCTCAAAGGGATCAAACCTCTTGCGATTATGATCACCCTATTGACGCCTGTCATTGTATTCATGTTTCTGCTGCAATCGGTTTTCACCATCCATTTCAAGCATTTCGACTTGCTGTTGCCATGGTTCAGCGAAGGCTGGCAGCCGATCTTGCATGGCGCGCTCATCCCTTTTCGCTGTGGCATCGATGGCTTTGTCTTGCTGCTCATCTTCCCTCAAATGGAGGGACGGTTGAAGTTCAAGCATCTCGTCGCTTCGATCTTGTTTGTTTCCATTCTTCTTCTCTACACCACCATATCGATTCTGACGACGTTCGGCCCTTACGAAGCGGTGAAACAACGTTACCCGAATTATATGCAGTGGCGGCTTGTCCGCATTAGCAGCTTCGTCGAGCACGTGGACTTCTTCGCCATGTTTCAATGGACGTCGATGGACATCGTCCTGGTCGCATTATCATTGTGGATCATCCTGAACCTCTTCTTCACGAAGAGCCTGCATCAGCGGATAGGGAGCTTGACGCTAGCTGCACTGCTACTCTTCGGCATGGAGATTCACATCGGAGACGAAGCCTTCAGCCTTCTGCGCAATTATTTCTACCCGTTATCCGCGATCTCCATCTTATGCTGGACCGTCATTGCCCAACTGACAACGAAGAAACGAGTGATCTCATGAAAATTAAAGACGCCGGGGAAGCAGATATACGTGCATTATTCAAAGGCTGCTACGATGTTAAGATCGAGAAACACGGCAGCGCATTGACCGTATACTGCGACGGGATGGCGGATCATAAGCAGCTTTCTTCACATGTGCTGCCGCGATTGGCTGATATGATCGAGAACGAGGAAATCCCTCTTCTGGCAGAGAACGAGGAGCTCGGGCAGCTGGCACAATCGGTATTTTCCGGTTATGCCGTCTTCTTATTCATCTCAGGTACCGGCACGGTCGCCTACGAATCCGACATCGCAAGTCCGCCCAGCCGATCTCCTGAGGAGTCTGCAAGCGAAGCCTCGATCCGTGGACCGCGGGATGGGTTTACAGAAGAGCTATCAACGAATGTCGCCTTGATCCGCAAGCGGCTCAAAACCGACTCGCTCCGTTACGAGCATTTTACCATCGGCAAACGCGGGAGGACCGGGCTTGGGCTGCTCTATATCCAGGATGTGATTCATCCTCCCTTCGTGGAAGAAGCGCGCGACAGAATCCGTAGAATAGATGTCGATTCACTTGTAGGCAGCGGGCAGCTCGAGGAATATTTAAGCGATTCCAGCGACTCCATCTTTCCGCTCATCGATTACATCGGCCGGCCTGATTTTGCTGTCGAGGCGCTGCTGCGCGGCAGGTTCGTTATTATGGCGGATGGGTTTCCGATTGCCGTAATCGCTCCATCGAGTCTCACGGAGCAGTTGAAATCGCCCGAGGACGTCCATTTTCCATATTCCTATACGTTCATGCAGCGCTTGCTCCGGCTCGTCGGACTGATCGTCGCCATGACATTGCCAGGCCTCTATATTGCTTTTACTTGCTACAACATTGATCAAATCCCGTTCTATTTGTTGACCACCATCTCTGTCGCTCGTGCAGGGATTCCCTTCCCCGCGCCGATTGAAGCGCTGTTCATGATGGGATTGTTCGAGCTCTTCCGTGAAGCCGGCGTCCGCCTACCCAAAGCGGTTGGCCAAACGGTGACGGTCGTAGGCGGACTCATTATCGGCGATGCCGCGATCAGATCCGGTCTTGCCTCTCCGGCACTGCTGATGGTCATTGCCGTTACAGCCGTCGCTTCCTTCTCGCTCGTCAATCAATCGCTAACAGGAACCGTCACGATCGTGCGCATCTATATTTTGCTCATTTCCTCTTGTCTTGGCATATACGGATTTTGCATAGGCGTTCTATCTGTTCTAGCCTACACATGCACATTGACCTCCTTCGGCACCTCCTATTGGGCGCCGCTGGACGACATTCGTCTCAAATCCGCGCTCGTAGCGCTGGCGAATCGTCCCTTCAAGTCGAAGAAACGAAGACCCCGCTCACTGCGCCCGACAGATACATCCAAGCAAGGAGGGTGAGTATGCGAACAAGATTGCTGCGAATATCCACGCTGCTCTCCATGCTCTCGTGCCTGCTGCTCTTGAGCGGTTGCTGGGACATGAAGACGATGCAAAATCTGATTTATCCGATTGCGATCGGAGTCGATTACAAGAACGCCCAGTACGAAGCTTATGTTCAAATCGCCAACTTCAGCTACGTCGCCAAAACCGAAAGCGGCACAGGCAGCGGACCTAAGGTCTCCATCGGCAAGTCAACCGGAAAAACAATGGGTGCCGCATTAGCATCCATTGTCGAAACCTCACAGCGTAGAGTCTATTGGAGCAATGTGCGCTGTTACGTGTTTACCGCGAGCGCGCTGCAGGCCGGAGGCACGGAATACTTCGATACGCTGAAGAGATACCGGGAGAACCGCTATACCCCATGGGTGTTCGGGACGCAGGAGCCAATTGAAGACATTCTCAAAGCCCAAGCCTTCTTCAACATGTCCCCTATGATGAACATCAATAACGAGCCGGAGGACTCCTACCGCCAACGATCGATGTTTAGGCCTATTATCGCCTTGGAATATCAAGTCAATCTGAACGAGCCTGGGCGAACGACGCTCATCCCCATTCTCGCGCTCGATAGAACCGCTTGGCAGACCGAAACGAAGCCTGATCCCAAGCTGAAACTAAGCGGCATGTTCGTGATTTCCGAGAAAACGTTCAAAGGCGGTTTAAACAAGAAGCAACTGGTTGGTCTGCGATGGATGGACAACCAAACGAAGCGAACGCCTGTTGAAACGAAGTACGCCAGCCTGTCCATTGACTCCGTCAAACATAAGATTACATATGAACAGCGTGGCGGCAGCCCCGTTTTTAGGATTAAAGTGAAAGCAGCCGGAAACAATGTGGAACTTACCGATCCAAAGGCCAGCGAGCGGATGATTGCCGAAGAAGCAGAGAAGCAAATCGCGAGCGAGATTAGGAGGAGCTATCTGGCAGGACTGCAGCTGGGCGTAGATTTATACAGCTTCAAGAGCAAGCTGTTTCAGAAGAAGTACCCGAATTGGAATAACGTCGAGCTGGATGCGGATTCGTTAGCTAAAATCGACGTCAGCGTGTATGTGCAGCATGAAGGGAATTTAAAGAAGGGATAGCTTAAAAAGGCACTCGCATCCGCGAGTGCCTTCTATCGTTATGCATCTGCTATTCCACTGCCAGCACATGCCGGCCGATGCCGGCGTAGTCGTTGATGATGCGCACCTCGCGCCACGCGCCGATGCCGCGAAGCAGCTCCGCGACGGCTTCCGCTTGGCCCATGCCAAGCTCAAAGCCGACGATGCGCGGCATCGCGGACAGCTCCGCGAGCTGCCCGGCCATGCGCCGATACGGCGTCAAGCCGTCATCGCCGCCATCGAGCGCGAGGCGCGGCTCGTGATCGCGCACCTCCGGCTGAAGGCCGGCAATGTCCCCCGCCGGGATGTACGGCGGGTTCGAGACGAGCACGTCGATGCGCAGGCCGGCTACGCCACCGGCTTGCGCTTCGGCGCCGGGCAAGGGCGCCGTTGGCAGCGCGAACGGCCCGAGCAGGTCGCCCTGCACGAACGTCATGCGCTGCGAAGCTGGCACATGACGCTCCGCGTTCGTGCGGGCGACAGCGAGCGCGTCCGGCGACAGATCGGACGCGCAAACGCGCCACTGCGGACGCAGCGCAGCCAGCGTCACGCCAATGGCGCCGCTGCCCGTGCCGACGTCGACCACTGTCGGCACATCGACAGCCCCGCCGCCAGCGCCGGCTTCGCCGCGCGCCTGCGGCCACAGCTTGTCCGCGGCCTCGAGCACGGCCTCGACGAGCAGCTCAGTCTCCGGCCGTGGAATAAGCACGGCCGGCGTCACGGTGAACGGCAAGCCGTAGAACCACTGCTCGCCGATCAAATACTGCACCGGCTCACCTGCGGCTTTGCGCGCGAGCAGCTCCCTCCACCGCTTGTAATGCTGCGGCGGGAACAGCTCTCGCCAATCACGCAGCAGTTCCGTGCGAGATAGCCCGAGCACATGCAGCAGCAACAGCTCCGCGTTGTTACGCGGCTCCATAATGCCGCGTTCCTTCAGCAGCGCTGTCCCCTTCAAGCTTACATCTGCGATTGTCATGGGCACGAGCAGAGAAAAGCCAACCCCATCTGCATCCAGCTCTACCATGCCATCATCGCCAGCGCTATCAGCTGCTTGCTTCTGCAAAGCGACCTCTTCCGCTTCGCGATCTTTTTGCTCCGCCATCCTTATCGTCCCTTCCGTTCGTTCTTCTATGACAAAAAAACGGGAGCGCCACAAGCAGCTCCCGTTCCATTCACCTTAATTATGCGAGATTCTCGCGCTCCATCAATTCCGTCTGAGCGGTCAATGTCAGTGCGTTAATGATCTCTTCCATGTCCCCGTTGAGCACGGAATCCAGCTTGTGCAGCGTAAGGCCGATCCGATGATCCGTTACACGGCTCTGCGGATAGTTGTACGTCCGAATCCGCTCAGAGCGGTCGCCCGTACCGACTTTACTCTTACGTTCGCCGGCATACTTCGCTTCTTCCTCTTGACGGTGCAGATCGGAGATACGCGCACGAAGGACTTGCAGCGCCTTCGCCTTGTTCTCGTTCTGCGATTTGCCGTCTTGGCACTGCGCCATTATGCCTGTCGGCACATGAAGCACGCGAACGGCAGACTTCGTCGTATTAACGGACTGACCGCCAGCGCCGCTGGAGCAATACGTATCCACACGAATATCTTTGTCGAGGATTTCCACCTCAACCTCTTCAACCTCAGGCATAACCGCAACCGTCGACGTCGACGTATGAATACGTCCGCCCGATTCTGTTACAGGAATACGCTGTACACGGTGCGCGCCGCTCTCGAACTTCAGCTTGCTGTACGCGCCTTTGCCCGTCACCATGAAGATAACCTCTTTGAAGCCGCCAAGATCGCTCTCGCTCGCTTCCATCAATTCAACTCTCCAGCCTTGCGTATCCGCATACTTCATGTACATGCGGTACAAGTCTGATGCGAACAATGCCGCTTCGTCGCCGCCAGCCGCTCCGCGAATCTCGACAATTACGTTCTTGTCGTCGTTCGGGTCCTTCGGCAGCAGCAGGAATTGAATGTGCGCTTCCAGCTCTTCCTTGCGCGTGCTCAGTTCATCGATTTCCATCTTCACCATTTCGCGCATTTCATCGTCGAGCTTCTCGCCTTGCATCACTTTCGCATCGTCAAGCTGCTCAGATACTTGCTTGTATTCTGTGTATGCTTCATAAGGAGCCTGCAAATCCGACTGCTCCTTGGAGAAGTCGCGCAGACGCTTCGGGTCGCTTGATACGTCAGGATCACACAACAGCTCGCTCAATTTCTCATACCGGTCCGCGAGTGCTTGTAAACGGTCCAACACTGTCATTCACCTCTGTAAGTTAGAATAAATCTAATAATCGTCTCTTTAGTATAGCATAACGCGCATGAAACCATAAACGTGACAATTATGGATGATTTGGTGAAGCTTTGTTCGCTGCGCACAGCAAAAGGACCCGGACATCCGGGCCCTGCTGAGCAAACACATCTATACGTTGAAACGGAAGTGCATAACGTCGCCGTCTTGCACCACATATTCCTTGCCTTCAAGACGAAGCTGGCCTTTCTCCTTCGCCGCGTTCATCGAGCCTGCCGCGATCAAATCGTCATACGATACAACCTCTGCACGAATGAAGCCGCGCTCGAAGTCGGTGTGGATAACGCCTGCCGCTTGCGGAGCTTTCATTCCTTTGCGGATCGTCCAAGCGCGAACTTCTTGCACGCCTGCTGTGAAGTACGTGTACAGACCAAGCAGCTTGTAAGCTGCACGGATCAGACGGTTCAGACCGGATTCCGCTAGACCGAGCTCTTCGAGGAACATCTCTTTGTCCTCGCCTTCAAGCTCAGCGATCTCGGATTCCACCTTCGCGCTGATTGGCACCACTTCCGCGCCTTCTGCCTTCGCGAATTCACGAACCAATTCCACATAGCTGTTGCCATCGGAATTTGCCGCTTCGCCTTCGCTCACGTTCGCCGCATACAGTACTGGCTTCATTGTCAGCAGGTGCAGGTCGCGAATAAGCGCCTTTTCATCATCGGTAAGATCAATGCTGCGCGCTGGCATATCGTTGTAAAGCGCCTCTTTCACTTTCTCCAGCGTTTCCACCTCTTGCACGACTTTCTTGTCGCCGCCCTTAAGGTTTTTGCGGGAACGCTCGATCTTACGGTCAACGGAGTCAATATCCGCAAGGATCAGCTCCAGGTTGATCGTGTTGATGTCGCCGATCGGATCCACTTTACCGGATACGTGCGTAATGTTGTCGTCCTGGAAGCAGCGTACAACGTGTACGATTGCATCCACTTCACGGATGTGCGCGAGGAACTTGTTGCCGAGTCCTTCGCCCTTGCTCGCGCCTTTTACGATACCTGCGATATCAATAAATTCGAATGCAGTCGGCACTGTTTTGTTCGGCACAACAAGCTCTGTCAATTTATCCAAACGCGTATCCGGCACTTCTACAACGCCTACGTTCGGGTCAATCGTGCAGAACGGATAGTTCGCAGACTCCGCGCCTGCCTGAGTAATTGCATTAAATAAAGTCGATTTGCCCACGTTCGGCAAGCCGACGATTCCAGCTTTCAAAGCCATGAAGGAAGACACCCCTGTTCCGTAATAACAATCTCAGGACATTATACATGAAGCCACTTAAATAAAAAAGGTGAATCCGCTCATTCCCAGTGTGCGAGTTAACATTTTCAGCCATTAGCCGGCGCCTGCATGCCCTCCCCAAAATCCGAACATACTACGTTCGCAGGGCACATCCCCCGGAGGTGAGCGTTCTTGGAGAACAGTAAGCACAAAGGCAATTATAAAGGCACGACTGCGATGCACGCCAAAAATCAGGACATGGCCTTCGTCAATGATACGATTGAGGATGCCAAGTCCGTTACCAACTACAGCAATGTGAAGAAGAAGACCGACAAATAGCCGTTCGTTATTTAATTCGCGGAAGCTGAACGTCCTATTAGCTGCATAAATGCAATCATCCACTTATTCTCTGCTGACAGCGGCCGACTCATGAAATAAGTGCTAAAGTCCACTTATTTGCCGAGAATTCTGCTCATTATAGAGAAAAACGCTTCAAATAAGTGGATATATGCATTTACTTCACCGCTAATGGGCCAACTCCAGCAAAATAGGTGGATATATGCACTTATGTGGGTTTCCCAACAAGAAGAGGTGACCACTATCGGTCACCTCTTCTTCATTATTGCTTCGCACCCGTATAGATGTGAATCGCATCGCGCAGAAACTCCGCCGTACCCGGCTGGTTCACATCATAGTAAGCTCGGAAAAGCTCGTCGTCCACGTACATTTGCGCCAAGTTCGCGTGAGCTTCCTTGCTGTATTTCCCTTTTTCCCAATAGAAGCATAGCCACTGGCGATGCAGATCAGCTGCCTTCTGTGCAAGCTCGCTCGCCGGATCGCCCTGCCTCAATGCCTCCGCAAGCGTATCCTGCACTTCCTTTGCTAAACGCGTCACTTCGTCATACTGTTCTTGTGTCATATTTTGCAGCTTCTCATTCGACTTGTTCACGGCATCGTCGCCATACTTCTCGCGCACTTCCTTGCCGTACTTCTGCTCGTTTTCGTCGACCATCTGCTTCTTGAAGCCTTCAAACTTCTGTTTGTCCGTCATCGCCATTCTCCCTTCGGCCGATGCAATCGTCATGTCCACATTGGCAATGAGCGCATCAAGCTGATTTCGTCTGTCGAGAAGCTGCTGACGATGCTGAAGCAGCGCCGCCGCTCGGTCGAAGGACGGATCGGTGAGCATCGCTTTGATCTGATCCAGACTAACCCCAAGCTCGCGGTAAAATAAAATATGCTGCAGCCGATCAACCTCAGCCTGCCCGTAAATCCGGTATCCCGATGTGTTCATTCTCGCCGGCTTCAGAATGCCAATCTCATCGTAGAACCGCAGCGTCCTCGTACTGATGCCAGCGAGCTTCCCCAGCTTCTGCACCGTATATTCCATCCATCATCACCTCCCGACAAACCAAATGTACACCTTTCCGTAACGGCAATGTCAAACATTAGTTTTCCCTATTGCAATAACGACGCTGTATCGCACTTCCGGGAGATTATAACAAAAAAAGAGCCCAAAAGGGCTCTAGTAGATACGCCGTGATCGTTTGCGACTTTACGCATTCCGCTAAACAAAAAGACCCTCACAGCCCAAACTCGGGCTGAAAAGGTCTTCTAACGACAAGGTGCCGATATTCATCTGTCTTCGGTCTCGATACAGGAACATGGATATTACCTCCGCCTTTGAAGTAGGCGTCATTGCCATATCTCCCAATCTCGATCCGATCAACCAGAGGGACATTAACAAGATAAGAGCTGTGGAACAAATCGAACCCGTACGGCTGGAGCATTCGCTGGTAGCTTTCAACGCTGTGCAGCTGAAAGTAAGTAGCCTCTGCTGTAACGAACATCGGGATCCCAGGGGGATGCTGCGCCTTGACCCCCTTCTTGACGGGTCTTGAGGTAACCCCCATAAACAAAACCTCGTTCAGGATATCAAGGTTCTTGCAAACCACCTGATTATCAACAGGGTCCATCCGCACGCAGTATACCGAGATCGACATAGGGTCCACCTACTTTTTGTCGTTCTGCTTCTTATCACTTGGAATGTCGATACTGCCATAGAAAATCTTCAGCGTTTCAACCCCACTGTCTCTGCTAACCGTTGCATTTAGCGCATCCGATACCATCTTAGCCAATTTTCTCTTCATAGATGCCATCTCCTTAGTTGTATTAAAGAAAGCGATTGGAAAAATATTGCCAAAGCAATAATAGGCGATACTAGAAAGATATTCAATAAAATTATAGAAATAGGAAATAATTTTTTTTTAGCAGGAAATACACTGATTAGTAACATGGAAAGTATCGAAATAGTACCGATTCCATATACGCTTAATTCGATATGCGGAATGGCCGCGAGCACAGTTGTACTCAAAATGAGACAAATGTCTAAATTCCGAAAATGGTAACCACCTGTCAGCAGCCTTACTACCACAAATACAGCGATCGCAAGTGCAGTCTCTAGCAGCTTTCCCGTAAGTAATCCAATAATCAACGTGGCGATAATTACCCCGTAATTATTGACCTGCAATGCCAGAAGCGCTGTTAGCCTTTCGACACTACTGGTCTGTTCGGGATTGGCATTCTTGATTGCAGTCGCAGCTTTATTAGATAGATATACGATTACGCTCAACGTCGTTGTCTCTCCTGTATGTAAGCATAATTACAACTAAGAACAATATATTGGCCAATATAAATGCGGCAACAAGTTCATAACGTACGAACGACAAGTAGAAACTTATTGATAATGCTATTAGGGCAATGGTTGTACCGCAATAAACTCTCCATTTCTCTCTAGTCATATGGGAATCTATATAGAAATCATGCGGCGGTCTTATATATTTGGATATTCCTAAATTAAATACAATAATGCAATAAGCAATTGTATATGAGATCGACTGTGACATAAGCTGAGTAAGTACCGATTCTGCGCTATTCGATAAACTCAACATGTATACATCGACAAGCCCGGTTACTGTAGTTAATGCTACAATACTCATTTGAATCGCGAAGTAGCTGATCATCCCTACTCCTACAATACGAACCGAGCGATACAGCTTCACTTTCATCAAGAATCGCAATCCAATAATGAGCAAAATGATGTGATTCAGAGAATCGTAAACCGCACCAATATGCAGGATTTCTCTCCCAACAATCGAAGCCACTGCAACAATACTTGCAATAATCATAATCTCTCTCCAATACTCCCGTATCGGATATTGAAAGATCGAGAACATAATGAACGTAACCGCAAATGTGTCCATACAATCTAGAATAAAGTAAATTAGGTAGTCCAATCGGCTCGTCACCTCATTGAAACAGTTTATCCATATTCTACAATATTCGACAAAGTTATTCTATACGTTTCTAAGCGCTTACACCCAAGCATCATTATCGTAGCCGCGCTCTTCCCAGTACCCGATATGGACATGGTCAATAAGCTCGATGCGATTCAGCCATTTGACCGATTTGTACGTATACATCTTTGGCACAACGAGGCGCACAGGACCGCCAAGGTCGCTCGGAATGATCTTGCCATCATGCAGAACAGCAACCATGACATCATCCATATTCGCCTGCTCAAGCGTCAGCGAATCGGTGTAAACGCCGTCTCCCGAGTATAATTTGACCGCCTTCGCACCCGGCTTTACGCCCGCCATTGTCAGAAAATCCTTCAGCTTGATGCCCTCCCACGTATTATTGTAGACCGACCAGCCCGTCACACAGTGAAAATCACTCACCTGTACTTCCCGTTTGAGCGCAACGAACTGTTCCCAATTCCAACGCATCGGCTTCTCGACCAAGCCGTCGATAATAAAGGAAAAATTGTTGTTATCAAACTTCGGAATCTCCGTCACCGTATAGATCCGGAACGTCCCTTTGCTGCCCCCGCCAATGGGTGGCGATGAAGCCGGAAGCGCCCGAGGCAGAGGAACCATGTTGTTCGCGTCCGACCGGGCGATCTTCTCGATTGCCTCACCGGGACTCAGCGAGTTGCCAATCCATTTCAGAAAAGAAGGCCCGACTGTAACCGCGACGCCCACACCGACTGCCGCTCGGATGAAGGCACGACGCGACATGAGCGCTTGCGGCTGTCCAGCAGCCGGATGGAGGATCTCCCTCTTCTCGTTGCCCGTCTTGACGGTACGGCGATGCGGCTCCTTGAGCCATTTGAGACGTGTGATGGAATGATAGATGATGTACGGCAGGCCGACCCACGTCAGCACATCATGCACGTAGAGGGCATTATTCGACCAGCGAGGCCCGACGGCTCTGAACTGCCAGAGCAAGAGGCCCGACAGCAGCCAGCCAACGAGCAAACCGAGCACGATGAGCACATTGGCCTTCTGGCTTGTTTTGCCCTTCAGCTGTTTCCAGTGCTTCGCCGCAAGCAGCAGGTAGAAGACGACCGGCACAAGCGAAGCCATGCCGACCACGATATGTATATAGCGGATAATGACCCGGCCCTCGCCCAGAATGCCGCGCCACATCCCTTGAAACAAGACGAGCCCTGTCAGTGCAAGGATGACTACAATATAACCGTTCCAAGAATGGAGTGAAGTTAGCTTCTTTCCGTACCCTTTTCGCACACGAGCTAGCCAGTTCTGCATCTGCAGCACCCGCCTTCTTAAGATTTAGAAACCGTTTTCCTAATTATATCCTATGAGCATGAAGATCGTATGTAGAAAGAAAAAGCCCCCACACCACTGGTGCGAGGGCTCATGCTGCGCATCTTACAATTGACCTTGAATTTTGCTTGTAAGTGCTGCTTTGGATTGCAGGCCAACCATTTTGTCAACTGGCTGTCCATCTTTGAAGAGGATCAGCGTAGGGATCGACATTACGCCGAATTGGGAAGCCAATTCCGGCTCTTCGTCTACGTTGATTTTCGCGATTGTTGCGGAACCAGCAAGCTCAGTGGAGAGCTCCTCTACGATTGGAAGCTGCATTTTGCAAGGGCCGCACCATGGCGCCCAGAAATCAACGAGCGTTACGCCGCTCTCGATGCTTTTGTTAAAAGTGTCTTTCGTCAATGCTACTGCCATGTTCATTCATCCTCTCTACAAATAAGTTCGTAATCCTATGGGAAGGGATACCCCGACTCACCTAAAGCTCATGCCTCAAGGACACTGCTTGCATTCCTTGATCTGACCCAGCACACCTGCAATCGTTATGCCGCCAAAATAATTCTCAAGCTGCTTCTCCGCCCTGCAGAAAATGCCGTCCATCACTTCCCGCATGTTGGAGCCGACAACGCAGTCCATATCCGGGTCTCCCGAGCACCAGCTCGGAATGACGGAGCCTTGCGCCATCAGCCGATAAATATCGGCTAGGGTGACAACAGCTGGATCAAGCGTCAGCCGGTATCCGCCGCCTGCGCCTTCCCGCGTGTCGACATAACCGCCTCGCTTCAAACAGCTCATCACTTTGCGTATGCGGGCCGGATTGGTTGAAACATTATCAGCAATGGCCTCGCTTGGCGCCATACGTTCCGGCAAGTAAGCCAAGTAAACTAAACTGTGTACGGCAATGGTGAATTCGCTGTTCATGCTTTAGCAGCACCCCGCTTCATACTGTAATCATATCAGTTACAGTTGCAGCTGTCAACGGCGGCAGCTGTCTTATTTTGCGATACCGGGGGCTGCTCTATTCAATAATCTAGAACAGCTCGAGCTGTTCCGCATCCGCATCGCCCGGTGGCGGCAGCTCGAACGATCCGCGCGGCGGCAGCTGGTGCAGCATCGCCATGAGCTGCAGCGCATTGTCCGCCGCATCGCCGCCGGAGTTGTTGTTGAACAGCACGCATACGGTTCGCGAATGCCCAGTGAGGCGATTCAGACGCTCCACCCACTCGCTCAGTTCCTCGACATTGTAGCGATACAAGTAGCGCACGTCCCGCCAATTCGGCTGACCGGCGGACACCCAGCCGCTCGTATTGCGCCCGTGCAGCCGAACTAGCGTCAGCTCCTCGCTCGTCGCCGCTTCGACAAGCGGGATCGAGCCGTCGCCAGCCTGCGGCTCATCGCAGACCGTATGGAACCAGCCTTCCCGCTTCGTGAAGGCGATGGTCTTCTCCTGCATCTCCGGCGCATACCAGCTCTGATGGCGGAATTCGAGCGCGCACGGCACATCGCCCATGCGCGCCTTCGCCGCCCGCAACACGTCCACGTTGGCACGCGTGCAGTTGAACCATGGCGGGTATTGGAACAAGACCGCCATTAGTTTGCCCGCTTCGCGAATAGGTGTGATCGCATCGAGAAATGCTTGAAACATCGCGTCTTCGTTCTCGTAAGGATGGGTGCCTTTGCCTCGCGAATGGCCGGTCATGCCTTGATACGCTTTAATGACGAAGCGGAAGCCATCCGGCGTATCGTTTGCCCACTTCGCCATCGTTTGCGGCGACGCAATCGCATAGTAGCTGCTATCCACTTCGACAACGCGGAACCACTGCGCATAAGCGGGCAGTTTATTACGGGCTGCGGCGGCTCCGCGGTACAGCTCGGAATGGTCGCCCCAGCCGCATAAACCGATCTCGATCACGATTTGTCACCTCATATTTTGCAGCAGGACGGGTCTTGTCGCCCTTGCTTGATTGTGTAAACTGCATTAGCATGGAGATTAGCATAAGTTTACAGTGTCCGTATTCGGCAAAGCAACAACTGAACTTACATCATCAGTCAAACTAAGGGCGAAAGGTTGTCGTTTCCATATGCATATTGATCTGTACTCCGATATTGTCTGTCCGTGGTGCCGCATCGGCAAGCAAAATCTGTTCCGTGCCATCGAACTGTGGAAAGAGAAGAACGACGAGCCCGTCACTGTGACGTACCATGCATACCAGCTGGACCCGAACTTGCCGGAAGAAGGCCGTGCATTCGATGAAGTAATGACACGCAAGATGGGCGGTCCGGAGTCCTTGAAGCGGGCGATGGATCAAGTGACTAGAGCCGGCGCAGCTGTCGGCGTCACATTCCGCTTCGACTTGGTGAGCAGAATGCCGAACACTCGGCTGGCGCACCGATTCGTCGCTTTGCTGCCGGAGGAACATCACGCCAATGCGGTTGAGGAGCTGTTCCGCGCTTACTTCGAGGAAGGCATCGATGTTGCACAATTAAGCGCTATTATGAGCATTGCCGAGCAACTTGGCGTCAATACACCTGATCTGGAGAAGCAGCTCGCGAGCGGCGAGGGCGGAGAAGCGGTTGATGCTGACCTGCGGAAGGCTCAGCAGCTTGGGATTACAGGCGTTCCATTCGTTATTTTCAACAATCGTTATGCCTTGTCGGGTGCATACCCGGCCGAGGAGATGCTCGGGCTGATGAGCGGCGTGAATACAGGGGTATAAATGAGAAAAAGCTGAGGCGGATAAGCTCCGCGCTCAGCTTTTATATTTTCTATGAGTTAGTGCCCTCCGCCGACAATTCGAAGTCCGATCACACCGATTATAATCATACCGATAAAGAGCAGTTTGCGTTTGTCCTTCGATTCGCCGAATACGGTCATCCCGAGCACGACGCTGCCAACCGAGCCAATTCCCGTCCATACAGCATAGGCCGTACTCATCGGAATGCCCTGGAGCGACCGCGATAAGAAGTAGAAGCTGACGAAGCCCGCACCAAGCGCGAGCAGCGTTCCTTTCCAATTCTTAAAGCCGTTCGACAGCTTAATCCCCGTCACACCGCCGACTTCTCCAAGCCCCGATATGAGAAGATACAACCATTCCATCTAGCTGTTCCCTCCTTTCGAACCACCGCTTGCTTGAACGGGATCGCTTGTATCAGGATCAGCAGCGATCATTTTGAGTCCGATGATGCCGCTCATGAGCAGCGCGATGAACACCAGCTTGAGCACATCAACAGGTTCATCCAGGAATAGGATGCCGGTGATGACCGTGCCGACCGTTCCAATGCCTGTGAATACCGCATAGGCGGTACCGATCTCGATCTTCCGCATCGCCGTCGAGAAGAACATGAAGCTTATAATAAGCAGCGCTACCGTAACGACGCTCGGTACGAGCCGCGTAAATCCATGCGATGCCTGAAGCCCATAAGCCCAGCAAATTTCAAGCAAGCCTGCAATGAGCAGAAAAAGCCATGCCATGATGTTGTATTCCCCTTTCGCGTTAGGCCCTCGGCCGCAGCTTTGGCGTCGTCCTCTCCACCGATTCCCGCAGGCAATCCCAGATGAGTGCTTGCCGCTTCCTATATAGCGCCGAATCGTACAATTTATATTCAACGAGCAGACCGTCTATTAAGGCATAGAATAGCGCCAGCAGACGCTCGGTCTGTTCTAACTCTGGCAGTAAGCCGCCATCTGCCGTTGCACAGCGGTTTAGCAGTTCGGTAAGATGTGATGAAACTTGATTCTCATAGGCGATAAAATCCTGCCCAAGCCGTTCTTCCAGATGCCGTGGCGGAACGAGCAGCGTCCGCTTCAGAAAGGATTGCCCTTGCGTAATGTGGTCCAAATCAGTGTAAAAGATAAATGCCGCGTTCAGACGGTCCATCGGCGGATGATCCGCAGTCTCCGCCAGCATCTGCATAAACTTCGAATGTTCCTCTCGAATCGCATCGTCGATCAGCTCCAGAAGCAGCTGCTCCTTGGACTCGAAATGGGCATAGATCGACGGCGTCTTAATGCCAACCGCCTTCGCAATCTCCGAGAGAGACACGCCTTCGTAGCCCGACTCCGCGAATAGCGTGAGCGCCGCTTGCTTTATCCGGTTCGACGTCATTATGGATCACAATCTCCCTTAGAGTAATCTGAACGTGCACACCACTCGCTCACTTGCCTAACGAACGTTAGTTAGCTAACCTCAAGTGATCATAACGACTTTGCGAGGTGGTGTCAAGAGTTAAGATGCGTAACTTTCCCGTCTGACCAGACGTCTGAACTTTATATAAAGGAGGTTTCCCATGAAGAAAATAATTACCCTCACAGCCGCGCTAAGTTTACTGGCAGCGAGTTCGGTCGCCAATGCGTCAACAACGCGCCATATTATCGTGAACGATCAGACTGTATCGTCTTCGACCGATTTCACTCCGATTGTGGAGAATGGCAGATCGCTTGTCCCGCTTCGCGTCGTCGCAGACGCGCTTGGCGCTTCCGTATCTTGGGATGCCAAGTCGCGGACAGCTTCGGTGCGCAAATGGTCGGATTCGATTGTGTTCAAGGCAGGCTCTAAGACGGCTACGGCTGTATATGGAAACGTGAGTCCGGACCCGCAAACCGTAGCGCTCGATACGGAAGTGATTGTTCGGCGGGATCGCGTTTATGTGCCGCTTCGCATGATCGCCCATTCACTCGGTTATTTCGTTGACTTACGCGGGAACGGCAGCATTGTGCTTCAATCGTCATTAAGCCAGTCCGACCGGGAGTTGCTCGCGACAGGTACATTGAGCGATGCACGAATGTTTGTGAAAACCAAAGGCGCGATGAACGCCCGTTATGCCCAGCTGCCAACCATGTATCCATCACAAGGGAGAGAAGGCTACGCCGCAACGTTCTTGTTCCCTGCCGGTGAAGCGAATCGCTTCTTCTTGGTATCAGGCGACACGGCTGCTTTCTACGAATTGAAAGGCGGCTTCTTCGTGATCACTTGGCGAGCGCTTATTCCCCTTGGCAAGAAGGACGAGCTCGGCTTGTTCATGGAAGGTAGATATACGGAGGCGACGGGCATGTATCCGGCAGATCTCAAAGGCAAAGGCTTCTTCTATTCCACCATTAGCTCCATCGTCACTAGTGAACGGCGGGAAACGGGGTGGATCGCTGCGGACGGCACCACCACCCGGCTCGGCATCAAATGGACCATCTGCGAAGAAGTGAAGGAACAATCCGGCTCCCTTGCTCTGGTCGCACCCGATGAGACGAGAAAAGAAGTTAGGCTGCCTTAAAGTCGCGGAGTTATCGTCAGAGAAGAAACTAATATTTTTGTAGGAGGTGTCTTGCGATGACGAAGTTCAAACTTACTGCGCTCGCGCTGCTGCTCGCGGCTCTGCTCACCGGATGTACAGCTGAAGCGGCTGCACCCCGGCAGCTGACATCGGAGCAAGTCGTCGAGTCTATGCGACAGGCCGGAGTAAAGCTGCATAGCTTGCATGTCAAAGGCGGCAGATTCCCTGGCGGCATCTATGCTCGTTTGCTGGACCGGGTGAACCCGAACACCTACAGCATTGATACGTATGCGATGGGACTGGTCACGGACAACCCATCCTCCAAGGAGGCCGACCATTCCCTCGCTTCAGTCGTCAATCTGTCCATCTACATGTTCGATTCCGAGGCGGAGCGGGTTCGGGGACGGAAGGATTTTGACGCACAGATGCTGGCGATGCCGCAGCTGCAAGTGCATCCGCGCATCTATGAGAAAGACAACGTGATGGCCGTCTATTTGCGCAGCAACGATTTCAAGGATCTCGTCGACGAGGAAATCGGTGAAGCGATGGATAAGCTGTAGCAGCTGCATGCTCACACCACGTACCGAGGGCAGTCTAACGAATCGTATGGCGCTTATTAGCCCCATAATCGCTCTTTTTAAATTCTAACGAACCCCAGCGTCCTTATTTGCGCGAAAATGGATGATATCCGAGCCAATGAACCGAATAACACTTCTGGAGTTCGTTAAAATTCCAAATCAGCCTATTCCGGACGAATAGCGTCTCCTGAGTTCGTTAGCGTGTTAGCGCATTGGTGAGAGCGCGTATTGTTGTGCGATTTGGCTGCTGAGGGCACCGAAAACAAAGACCCCCGCGTTCCAACCAACGCGAGGGTCTACATACCACCAGCTAAGGACGAGCACTTCACCAACTCGGGCCCTCAACTGACACCGCACCGACCTCGGCACGACTCACGGAATCGTCAGCTCCTCGGCATAATGCCCCGACCGATTCACCTTCGTCTCCAAGTACTTACGGTTAAACTCCGAAATATCGCCCCACAGCGGCACGCGATCATCGACGTTCATACCCGATGCCTTAAGCGCCGCAAGCTTCTTCGGATTGTTCGTGATGAGCGTCACCGGCTTGCTTCGCAGATGCGACAGCACGAGCAGCGTGTCCCCGTAGCTGCGCGTATCATCCTGAAAGCCGAGCTCCAGATTCGCCTCCACCGTGTCGTATCCCTTCTCCTGCAATATATATGCCATCGCTTTGCTGAACAGCCCGATGCCGCGCCCTTCATGATTGGCGAGATAGAACAGCGCGCCCGTTCCGTGGCTGGCAATCATCTTCATCGACTGATGCAGCTGAAAGCCGCAATCACATCGCTTACTGCCGAAGATATCGCCCGTATGGCAAATACTATGCATCCGAATGAGAGCATCTGCGTTGTTCGCGAAGTCGCCGTAGACGAGCACGCTCGACTGCTGCTTCTCCGCCAAATTCGACTCCGACAGCTGCTCAATCAAGTACTCCGTGCGCTCTTTCTCCCGACATCCGCCCTCGCTGTGTACGAGATCCTTACACGGCAGCCAGCAGTACCACTGGAACTTCACGGTTTCTCCGTCCAAATTAACCGGCAGCGAGATCGGACCTACCAGAATAATCGTGCCCCGCTTACTCTTTAACGTCTGAATCCGGTCGTCCAATATTGCAACGATTGCTTCATCGATCACTTCTCATGTGCCCCCTATCGCAAGCAAGCTGCTATTAGTTTGAGATGCGGCGATAGGAATTATTCGACTGCTTCCTGCATGACATCCTCTGCCAAAAACTTCTGAAATCTAACACATACATGACATAAATGAAAGACGCCAAGCAGCGAGCAAAACTGCTTGATGTCTTTTTCCGTCTATTTCGCTGCACGGGCAGCTGCCGCCGTTTCCTTCCGGATCGCAGCATTGATCCCCTTCAAATCAGGCACAGCCGCCACCTTCGCATCCGACAGCCCATAACGTCCCTTCAATGCCAAAATCCGCAGCACACTCTCGTTAATCCGCTGCTCGGTCAATTCCCCCTTGCTTACGCTCTTCTTGAGCGCTGCAATGACCGCGTCCACATTCGCATATTCATGCGCAATAAGCACAATATCGCTGCCTGCTTTCACCGCCTGCACCGCCGCTTCGCCCATGCCATAATGGTTAGCAATTGCCCCCATCGTCAGATCGTCGGTGACGATAACATCTTTGAACCCCAATGTACCGCGCAGCTCATCCGTGATGACACGCTTTGACAATGAAGCCGGCCACTTCGCATCCAGCTTCGGGAACAGGATATGCGCAATCATAACCACATCTGCCCCATCGCCGATCGCTTCCTGGAAAGGACGCCATTCGAACGCTTTTAGCTGCGACAAGCTTTTATATACAATCGGCAGTTCGAGATGCGAATCCACAGAAGTATCCCCATGCCCAGGAAAATGCTTCACAACCGGTACAACCTTCTCGCCTTGCAGCCCCTCCATCACAGCAAGCCCCATCTTCGTCACAAGGTCCGCAGTCGCTCCAAAAGAACGGTCTCCGATCACCGGATTGTTCGGATTGCTATTAATATCGAGCACGGGCGCAAAATCAACATTAAACCCCATCGCCTTGCTCGCCTCTCCAAGCAAATGGCCAATTCTCCCCGCATAAGCCGTATCGCCGGTATCGCCTACTGCTTTCCCGCTTGGCAGCGCAACAAGACCAGGAAGACGCGCCACTCTGCCGCCTTCTTCGTCGACAGTAACGAGCAGCGGCGATGCGTTTCCGCCGTTCCACGTTTTCAGCTGATTTACATACGCAGCTACTCCGCTCGGCGTCGCCACATTATCCTTATAGAAAATAACCCCGCCGACATGCTGCTGCGCAATCATCCGCTTCGCCCGCGCGTCCGCTTTCTTTCCTTCCACGCCTGCGATAATCATCGCGCCAAGCTTCTCGTCAAGCGACATTTGATCGAGCTGCTTCTCGATCTCTGACTTCGGCGGCGGCTCCTCAGCAGGGGGCTGCTGATCCGGCTCATCGGCAGGAGCGGACGGCTCCTCAGGCTGGTTCGGTTCTGTAACGGAATGCTGATCCGTTCCTCCATTCTGCCCGGAAGCGGGCGTTTCTGGAGGCTGCTCCGCAAGCTCATGGGAAGCACAGCCATTCAGCAGCAGAATCGCAACTGTTAGCGCCGCGGCGCGGGCTTTTATATTCCGAATCATCGTCAAATCACCTGCTTTCGGACGTATCGTGATTTCCTTATTGTTTCCTCATCCGGAGCAGAAGAACCTCTATTCACATTGGAAATGCAAAAAAACCACCCTCTCTCACAACCAGAAAGGGTGATTATCCTGACATCTAATGTTAGATTGTCCACAAACTCCAATCATTCCGTCGCTTGCCGATGGCATTAATCCATCTGAGCGAAGTATCAAACAGCTGCTCGCGGGAAGCTTTCGACGAGAAAGTATGATCTGCCTGCAGGATCACTTCCTTGTCACAGCCACCTTCCTTGCGAAGCCAGAACATCTTCTGATACAAGAAGCAATAATCGACCGGGATGACCATATCTGCAGTGCCGTGTACGATCAGCACTTCACCGCCGTAGCCGCTCAGCTCTGTCAGCGGTTGGTATTGTGCAAGCGAATCCGTGAAGCGCTTCGTAAATTCGTAGTGCATATGGTCGGTTTTGCCGTCGGTCTCAATTTCTTTGATCGCCTTCGCACCGATAATATTGCGGATATCTAGGAACGGATGAGCGACTGGAGCCCACAGCACAAGCGATTTAACGCGATTGTCGCGCGCCGCCGTGAGTACGGCAACCGCACCGCCTAGGCTATGGCCCAGCAGCGTAATTCGCTCATGGTCAACTAGATCCAGGCTAGATGCGTAGTCAATCACGGTACGTGTCTGAGCGATCAGCTCGTCGAGTCCTCCGCTGCCATAATCTCCGGTACTCTCTCCGCAGCCGCCGTAATCAAACCGCAGCACGAGATAACCACTGCGTGTCAGCCGTTCCGCCGCTTCGACGAACAATCGATCCGTTCCCATTCGGTTGCCGATAAAGCCGTGGCATATAATAACAAGCGGAAATTTTGCCGCATATTTCGTCTCTGGATCACACTGGGGATACTGAAGTACGCCCGATAAAAGTAAATCGCCGCTCTTAATCGTTATAGGATGATTCATCTTCGCACCACCTTATTCCTATAATTCCTACCTACTTTGTTGGAATTAACTTTACCATGAACGAAGCTCTCCGTCAATTACCATTTTGCCAAACTTTAGTTGCCGATATGCTTGAGCGCTTCACGCACGCTCAGCGGTGACAGCTCTGTCTCCGCGACGAATTGTTTGACCGCCGCCGCATCCGTCTTGCCATACTCACGAAGCGCCCAGCCAATCGCTTTGCGGATGAAGAAATCTTCCTCGTGCGCAGGTTCTGCGAATCAAATCGAAGAGCAGCGGTACATCCGTCTTCGTCTTGCAGCCTAGCTGGAACAGAATCGCCGTTCGGCGCAGCCACAGGTTATCCGCTTCATCCATCCACTTCGAAGTATATGGCGCTACCATCTCCGGATGCTTCGCAAACAACGTGCCGACAAGGTGGCTGGCAATGAGATCTACCGTGTCCCACCACGAGTTCGTCGTGACCATAAACTCCAGCAACGGCGCGTCCTCAGGCCGCAATTCCTTCTTCCGCTTCTCCATCAGAACCATCGCCGTATAATGAAACTCCCTCTCTGGCATCGCCCACAATTCGCGGACGACTTTCTCGAGCGCTTCACCAGACGGAACGCCATTCGCCTTTATGAACTGCTTCGTAAGCGAAGCACGCTCCGGCGTACGGATCCCGAGAAAAGGGAACAAGCCTCTCATATAAGCGGACATCGCCTCTGCAGCCTCCACGTTAGCATGGCTGCGCAGCAGCGCTTCTATGTCTTTGCAATAAGTCGGCGACACCGTCGATACTGCACGTGAACCCATCATCCCCAGCCTCCTTTATGATTCGATTATAAATTCTTCAGCCTCCAACTACAATTTACATCGACATAACATGACAAGTCATTTGTAAGAATTAATAACACATTGCGTAATTTGGATGTAGCGCGAATCACTTGTTCCAGATACTGGTGGATAACGCCCGAAATGAGCGACAAAAAGAGGGAGGGGATGTCACATATCGTTACAATTTCGCAGAAAGGGTCGAAGAGAAGGGGAAAGGTGGCGTTTTGGGGGATACAGAGGGTTTAGAGAGAGTGAACCGGAGTGACTAAGGAAAGTCAGGGGTAAAGCGGTACCAAGTGTGGATAGGTGAACGAGGAATGGGCGATGGAGGGCGTGCCAGAAGAGATTTACGGGAAAGCAAGTTAAAGAGCCGACAGGTGGCGAATGCTGAGCGCGTACAGATTCAGGGAGAGGACAGTGACAAACCACATTGCCGAGTGTAGAGAGAATTAGGCACGGAGCCGATCGATTACGGTTTACTCAAAGCCGAGAGTGTACCTGTTTAAAGAAAGCGACAACATTAAACTACGTTCGGCAGAACGTACCGACGCCTACTCACATCAACGCCGCTCCGCCATGTACTGCGCATAGAGCTCCGGCGTATTGAGGTTAATGAAAGCCTCCGCTTCTTCGGGAGTCGGCTCCAGCTGACGAGCATCCAGTCCTTTCAGAAAAGACATGACGCGAAGATCCCGCTGCTCCAGAAGCTGCTGCAACTTGGCGACTACGCTCGTATTGTATAGGGCGTGAAAAGGCTGATTCGCCGTGGTGCGAATGACAGCTGGACGTCTTTCGCCCTCCGCTTCCCACATTGAAGCAGAAGCGATCATTCGCGCGAGCAGCGATCCCGACAGCACAGGCATATCGCAAGCCATAGCGAAGCCATAAGCTTGTCCTTGAATGGTCGACAACGCCGCGTGCAAGCCGGCCAGCGGACCGCAATTTATATATGTGTCGCGGACAAATTCAAGCGTCCCTTGAACACCATCCAGCGCCTGCCGATACACCTCTTCCCGCCGTCCGTCCCCTGCTGAAATGATGATTTTACCGCCGATTCCAGCGCTCAGCATCTGCTCGGCAATGATGCGCAGCAGCACCTTTTCGCCAACCGGCAGCAATGCCTTATCCGTCCCCATTCTACTGCTCTGACCGCCCGCCAGAATGACGCCGTGAATATCCGCGCCTGTTAGTGCCATCCCGCTTCCTCCTCTCTTTGAGCAAAATTGTTGTCACCAGTATACCATGTGCCTGTGTCCTTCTTACCCTCTCTTATATCCAGAAATTATGCTTTGTTTACCTAATTGACGAAAACGCTTCCCTACGTTATGATGAGCCTGCGTATTTCAATATGCATGGCGTGTTACCTTACGTAAAGGGCATGAGCCAAGAAACTTTCTGCTGCCGGCGGAATTTTTCTTGGCTCTTTTTTGTGCCTAATTGCCATACTAAGCAGGTGTGAGGTGTATGTTTTGGCATGAAGAAGGAATCGCCGCTTCGAATTGAACGCATCATCGGCAACAACGTCATTTTGGCACAGTCTGATGATGGCATGGAATATGTGCTCATGGGGAAAGGCATCGGGTTCGGCAGCAAATCCGGCGAGCTTCTGGCAGAAGACGACAAGCGGATCGAGAAAAGATTTCGCCTGGACGATCCCAAGCAGATGAAGCATTACCACGCCATGATGGAGGAAACCGATCCCGAGGTGATCCGCATTACAGAAGCGATTCTCGCTGATATCGAGGAGAGGTTCGGCGGGCCGCTCAACAACAAAGTGTATTACTCGCTGCCGAGCCATATTCAGTTCGTGCTTTATCGGCTTCGGGGCGGCATGGAGATCAAGAATCCTTTTCTCCAAGAAACGAAGCTGTGGTTTCCGGCTGAATATGAAGCTGCTGGCCGTGCAGCTGCCTTGATACAGAAGACGTTCGAGATAGACGTGCCCGAGGATGAGATCGGCTTTCTCACATACCACGTCCATTCCGCCTTCTCGAATGTTGCCGCTTGGGAACTCGCCAAGTTCACGAATGTCGTGACGGAGCTGATTGAGCGAATCGAAGCGCGCAAAGCAATAGCTATTTCGCGGGACAGCATGGACTATCGGCGGCTCGTTACTGACCTCAGGTATACAGTCGAGCGGATTAGTCTTGGGAAGCATATGGCGAATCCGCTTCTGCCGGAGCTTCGGAAGAAGTTCAAGGGTGACTATGCGCTTGCGCAGGACCTGTCTGTACTTATGGCAGAGCGGCTAGGCACAGATGTACCGGATGAAGAAGTCGGCTACATAGCAATCGAGCTGTACCGCTTTTTCCAAGGGCTAGAACAAGATCATCCCGATAAGGAGTGAAGGAAATTATGTTAGGTAAGTTGTTTAAATCGAAGAAAGCAAAGCTTGAGATCGTCTCTCCTCTCACAGGCAAAGCCGTGCAGCTCGCGGAGGTGCCGGATGAAGCTTTCGCAGGCAAGCATATGGGCGATGGCGTTGCCATTGAGCCAACCGTCGGCAAACTGATCGCGCCATTCGACGGAACGATAGCACATGTCATTCATACGAACCATGCCGTCATCATTGAGCATGAATCGGGTGTTCAGCTGCTTGCGCATATCGGCATCAATACGGTAGCGATGCAAGGCGAAGGCTTCACAGGCCATGTTCAAACAGGCGACACCGTCAAAGCAGGCCAAACGCTCATTGAGTTCGACATCGACAAAATCAAAGCTGCCGGCTATCCGGTCATTACGCCAGTCATTATTGCCAACGGCGAGACGGTCGCGGAGATGGAAACGTTGTTCGGCGATGTGAAGGCCGGCGATACGACCGTCATTCGTGCGGTGCTTGCATAACGCAAATGCGGTACACAGTACGGTTATTACACTATTTTGAAAGGGTGGAGATGACATGTTAGCATTTCTGCAAAGAATCGGAAAAGCGCTCATGCTTCCCGTTGCCGTTCTCCCAGCACTATCGATTCTGCTGCGGTTCGGTAATATCAATTATGTCACTGATTTTCATTTTGGCGAAGGGTTCGGCGGTTGGCTGAACCAATACGTAGCACCATTCCTCGCTGCGGGCGGCGGCGCGATATTCGATAACTTGCCGCTTCTGTTCGCGGTCGGCGTTGCGATCGGCCTTGCGGGTGACGCTGTAGCAGCTATGGCTGCCGTGCTCGCTTACTTGGTACTGACGAACGTCCTGGCTAAGGTGCCAGTCGCATTCGCAGACTTCGTCGGTAAAGACGCGAAGCTCGATATGGGCGTGCTTGGCGGTATTATCGCAGGTATGTTCGCGGCTTTCTTCTACAATCGTTATCATAATATCAAACTTCCCGACTGGCTCGGCTTCTTCTCGGGCAAACGTTTCGTACCTATCATCACATCGCTCGCCATGGTTGTTATCGGCCTTATCTTCGGTCTGATCTGGGGTCCAATCCAGAACGTACTCGATGACTTCGGACAATGGGTCGTTGACCTTGGCGGTATCGGCTCCGGCATCTTCATGATGGCAAACCGGCTGCTGATTCCTTTTGGCCTGCATCACATCATCAACTCGATCGCATGGTTCCAAATCGGCAATTTCACAGATGCCGCTGGCAAAGTCGTTCATGGCGACTTGACTCGTTTCTTCGCCGGAGACCCGACAGCGGGCATGTTCATGACTGGCTTCTTCCCGATCATGATGTTCGCACTTCCTGCAGGTGCGCTGGCGATTATTCAATCGGCCCGTCCTGAGAAGCGCAAAGCCATTGCATCCGTATTCGTCGGTGCAGCTGTTGCATCGTTCCTGACAGGTATTACGGAGCCGCTCGAATTCGCATTCATGTTCGTCGCTCCAGGCCTTTATGTCATCCATGCCGTTCTGACTGGCCTATCCGGCTACATCACCTATACGATTGGCATTAAGCATGGCTTCGGCTTCTCAGCAGGCTTGATCGACTATTTGGTCAATTACCCGCTGGCGACGAAACCGCTGCTTCTGATCCCAATCGGTCTTGCGTTCGCGGTTGTGTACTACTTCCTGTTCCGCTTCGTAATTGTGAAGTTCAATCTCAAAACACCAGGCCGTGAAGACGATGATGCACTCGTCGGCACAACGCCAGAGCAGCGCACTGGCACTGCCGGTACTGCTGGCAGGGCTGGCGCGATTAGCGGTAACGACAAGGCAGCTCGCGTGCTTGAGAACATCGGGGGATCGGACAACATTGTCGGCATCGATGCCTGTATTACACGCCTACGCCTTGTTGTGAAAGACGATAAAGCCGTCAATGATTCCGCTCTTAAAGCGCTTGGCGCTTCCGGGGTTATGCGCCTTGGCTCCGGTGCCGTGCAGGTTATTTTCGGTACACAGTCCGAACGGTTGAAGGACGATATTAAGAAATTGATGTAGAGAGGCAATGAGGATAACAGAGGAGGAACTACTTCATGGAACAAACATACACGATTGGCAGCGAGCTTGGCATCCACGTTCGCCCTGCGAAACTAATTGTAGAAGCAGTTAAGAAATATGCAGGCACTGAAGTATTTCTGGAGAAAGACGGCAAGCGCGTAGCGGCAAAAAGTCTCGTCAACGTGCTGACGCTCGGCGTGAAGCACGGCGACAGCGTAACCGTGATCACGGAAGGCGATCAAGCGGAAGCCGCGCAGCAGGAAATTGGCGCGATATTGGCGGAGCACGCGAAATGAAGCTGAGCGGTATTGCCGCTTCATCCGGCATCGCGATTGGCCCCGCTTGGGTCATTGAGCAACTCGACGAAGCAGCCCTTCCCGCTTCAATCGAGGCGATCGCCGTCATTGGCGAAACGAAGCGACTGGAAGCAGCCGTCTCCGCAAGCATCGCAGATGTTAGCGGGCTGCGTGATCGGATGGCTTCTGATGGACGGACAGAAGAGACGGAGATTTTTGAAGGGCATTTGCTGCTGCTCGAAGACGAGGAACTGATTGGCCGCGCACTGGAGCTAATCGGGGATGAGCTGAAGCCAGCCGCAGCAGCCATTGCGGCGGCGCGGGACGAAATCGCGGCGATGTTCGAGAGCCTCGATGATGAGTATTTGCGCGAGCGCGCAGCAGACATCCGCGACGTATGCGGCCGCGTAATCGGCCATCTGACCGGCCGCGCAGGGGTGCCATCGTCGGTAGATGGCGACCCTGTTGTACTTGTGACGGCGGATCTCACGCCGTCCGATACAGCGCAGCTGAACAAGGATGCCGTAGCCGGCTTCGTGACGATGATCGGCGGACGCACCTCGCATTCCGCGATTATTGCGCGGGCATCGGGCTTCCCGGCAATCGTCGGCATGGGCCGCGGGCTAGAGGCGATCAAGAACGGGCAGCTGCTCATCGTCGACGGCTCGACGGGTGAGCTGTTCGTTGATCCGGACGCGGCGGTTGCGCAGGAGTATCGAGGCCGCCAGCAGGCGCTGATGGAGCGGCGCGAGCGGCTCGGCGCATTGCTAGACGCAGAGTCGGTGTCTGCCGACGGCGTCCATGTGGAGCTTGCCGCGAACATCGGTTCTCCGGACGATGCGGCTGGCGCACGTGCTGCGGGTGCGGAAGGCATCGGCCTGTTCCGCACCGAGTTTCTATATATGGGCCGCGATACGCTGCCATCGGAGGAGGAGCAGTTCGCCGCTTATAAGAAAGCGGCTGAGGCTTTCAAGCCAGGCGCTCCGATTGTCATCCGCACGATGGATATCGGCGGAGACAAGGAGCTGCCGCTGCTCGATCTGCCGAAGGAGGACAATCCGTTCCTCGGCTATCGGGCGATCCGGATTTCTTTGGATCGACACGATTTGTTCAAGGCGCAGCTTCGCGCCATTCTGCGGGCGAGCGCCCACGGGAACGTGAAGATCATGTTCCCGATGATCGCGACGCTCGCGGAGTTCCGCGCCGCGAAGGCGGTTCTGGCGGAATGCCGCGAAGAGCTGGCCGCCGAGGGCTTGCCTGTCGGCGACGGCGTCGAAGTCGGCATTATGATTGAAGTGCCGGGCGCTGCGATGATGGCCGACCGCTTCGCGCGGGAGGTCGACTTCTTCAGCATCGGCACGAATGATCTGACGCAGTACACGATGGCTGCGGATCGCATGAACGAGAAGCTGACCGCGCTCGGCGACCCGATGCAGCCGGCCGTGCTGCGGCTGATCGAACGCGTCATCCGCGCAGCCGAGGCCGAAGGCAAGTGGGTCGGCATGTGCGGCGAGATGGCAGGCCAGCCGCATGCCGTGCCGCTCCTGCTGGGCTTAGGCCTGCAGGAGTTCAGCATGAGCGCGAACGCGGTGCTCGAAGCGCGGGCGCTCATCCGCCAGCTGAGCAAGCAGGAGATGGCTGCTTTGGCGGCCGAAGCACTCGACCTCGACTCCCCGCAAGCGATCCGCGAGCTCGTCGAAGCGCGCGTGCCCGCGGTGCGCGGGTTATAATTGGTTGCACAAGCAAGCCTCCTACCTTCAAATTAGGGTGGGAGGCTTTTTGATTGAATGGCTGTGGAGGCGATGAAATCCAGCAGATCAGCTACTTTACCGGACTAACCGCCAACTCGCCCTCATGTAGTCCACTAAACCAGCTTCTTACCCCAACCACTCTCCTGCTTGCCATCAAAGTAGATCCCTGGGGCAGGATTTCCGCCAATGTGTGTCCCTTGGGGATACTGCCATTCTCCCTAAAGTGAGGGTAATGCGACTTCGTAAGGAGGTGCAAGCTTCCAGCGAATTGTCCAGCGTAAAAATGCCAGCTACGTTATTCTGTCACCAATTCTATTTTCATCCCAGCACTTGGAAATGCACTCCAAAGATTTTGCGATATCATGCTTGTCGAACACTTCATAAATATTGTCTATATCAGCGCGATCCATCCGCCGTATTCCAATCTGAGTATTCATCTCAACCCTCCACCCAATCCTTCTTCTCAAGCCGATAGTAGTTATACAGCTCACCATCTATCAGAGCGGTACCCACTAACCTGAATCCGCATTTCTGTATCACCCTGTTCGACGATACATTCTCAATAAGCACGACAGCATTCAACACCTGGACGTTCGTGCATCCGAATAAGTATCCAATCATTCCACGAGCAGCCTCAGTTGTGTAGCTCTTGCCTCGATGGTCCCGTGAGATGGCATACATGATTTCTCGATTGGGCGGCGGCAGTTCATCCTTAATCCCCGAGCAGCACCAACCGATCAACTCCTCCGTCTCCTTCTGAATAATCCCGAGCCGAAGACGCAGCTCGCCTACATCCCCACCATCCGAGACCACCTTCATGAATTGCGCATTTTCTGGCATTTCGTAGTTCACGAACCAATCCGTCCGCTGCTCCTTCGGCACGTTCCAGCCCGGTAAATACTCGTATATTTCAGGCTGCCATGTCAGCGAATGAAACACATCAAGATCGGCAGCGACGAATCCTCTTAAATACACATCCTTGCAGTCAATCCGCAAATTGCCCATAACCTGCCCCTCTCCAAATCCCCATACTAAGCTCTATCATACATCTCCAAGCAAATCGGAAGTGGGTATAAAATGACTATAATTGTGCCGCCAGCAAGCCATCTACATCTCATCTACATCTACAGCTACAACTACAACAGCAACATGGCCAACAACACAAAAAACCGCCCCCAAGCCACAATCGGCTCAAAGACGGTTCTCCCTAACTCCTATATCAAGCTTTCGGATCAAAAGAGCTCTTCAGCGACACGATACGGTTGAACACAACCTTCGACTCGCTTGTATGCTTCGGATCAACGTTGAAGTAACCGTGGCGGAAGAATTGGAACTTGTCTTGTCCGCGCGCTTCCTTCATGTTCGGCTCAACGAAGCCTTGCAGCACCTCGAGCGAGTTCGGGTTGATGCGCTCAAGGAACTCCTTGTCTTCATCTTCCGCGTTGTCGACGAGCAGCGGCTCGAACAAGCGGAATTCCGCAGGTACCGCTTGGGACGCTTCCACCCAGTGGATCGTGCCTTTCACCTTGCGGCCCGTGAAGCCGCTGCCGCTCTTGGTCTCCGGATCGTACGTGCAGCGCAGCTCAACCACATTGCCCGCCTCATCCTTGATGACCTCTTCGCACTTAATGAAGTACGCATGCTTCAGACGAACCTCATTGCCTGGGAACAGACGGAAGTACTTCGCAGGAGGATTCTCCATGAAGTCGTCCTGTTCGATGTAGATCTCGCGCGAGAATGGGATTTGGCGATTGCCCATCGCTTCGTTCTCCGCATTGTTCTCCGCTTCAAGCATCTCCACTTGGCCTTCCGGATAGTTAGTGATAACCACCTTCAGCGGCGCAAGCACTGCCATTGTCCGCGGCGCCTTCAGCTTCAAGTCTTCACGGATGAAGAATTCCAGCATCCGCTCGTCTACAACGCTATACGCGCGAGCAACGCCAATCTCGCGGCAGAACGCACGCAGCGATTCTGCCGTGAAGCCGCGGCGGCGAAGGCCGCTGATTGTCGGCATACGCGGATCGTCCCAGCTCTCGACAACACCTTGATCGACAAGCGACTTCAGGTAACGTTTGCTCATGATGGTATTGGTTACGTTCAGACGGGCAAACTCATATTGTCGCGGCTGCGACTCCATCTCGCACTCTTCGATCACCCAATCGTACAACGGGCGGTGATCCTCGAATTCCAGCGTGCAGATCGAGTGCGTCACGCCTTCAATCGCATCGCTGATCGGATGCGCGTAATCGTACATCGGGTAGATGCACCAAGCATCGCCTGTCCGGTGGTGATGGGCATGTGCAATCCGATACAGCGCCGGGTCACGAAGATTGATATTCGGCGAAGCCATATCGATCTTCGCGCGCAGAATGCGCTCGCCATCCTTGAATTCGCCTGCACGCATGCGAGCGAACAGATCAAGATTCTCTTCGATGCTGCGCTCGCGGTAAGGGCTATTTTTACCCGGAACCGTAAGGGTACCGCGCAGCTCGCGCATTTCTTCCGCAGTCAGATCGCAGACGAATGCTTTGCCTTTCTTAATAAGAAGCACGGCACGCTGATACAGCTCTTCAAAATAATCCGATGCGAAGCGGAGATCATCCCACTCAAATCCGAGCCAAGTTACATCCTCTTGGATGGATTCAACGTATTCCGTATCTTCCTTCACAGGGTTCGTATCGTCGAAACGCAGGTTTGTTTTGCCGCCGTATTCGTCAGCAAGCTCGAAGTTCAAGCAGATTGACTTGGCATGTCCAATGTGCAAATACCCGTTCGGCTCGGGCGGAAATCTCGTAATGACCTCTTTCACTTTACCGGCTTTCAAATCGTCAGCCACGATATTTTTAATAAAGTTAGAGGATGATGTCTTGTTCTCCATCTCAATCAACACTCCTAGCAGAATCTTATCCTACTATCATACACAATTTTTGACTCGTTTATAAATAGGATTATTGACATTCGTTAGTCAAAATAAATATACTTAGGTTAGCTAACTAAACTAAATGTCCAGGAGGGGATCCCCATCATGTCCGAACATGATGAACAACATGACCGTAATTGCAACGCGCCCCATGAACTCATGCGCGCGTTTCGTCAGCTGCGGAACATCTCGTTTAACAATCGGAAATCTTTCGAGAACTGCACACCCGCCGAGACAATGACGCTATTCATCCTACGCAGGGCGACTCGCGAGCAACCGGAGGGGTTGAAAGCATCCGAGATCAGCAACCTCATGAATGTCGCTTCCCCAACGATGACCCAGACGCTCAACGTACTAAACGCAAGAGGGCTCATTGATCGGGAGACCGATCCGAACGACCGCAGAGCGGTGCGCATCAAGCTGACGGAGGAAGGCCAGCGTCTGACCCAGCTTGCCGAATCCAAGATGCATGAGAAGTTGACCGCACTCATTGCACATCTAGGCGAAGAACGCGCGATGCTGCTCGTTGAGCTGATCGACGACGCGACGGCATTCTTCCAAGAAAGTAATCCTGATCATGATCCGGGCTGCTTCAAGTTCGGCGGCCGGGACCACAACCAATCTACCAATTCCAAAGAGGGTGACTAATCGCTATGATGAAATTGCTGCGCATGCTGCGTCCCTACTGGGTGCTCGTATTCTTCGTACTCCTGTTCGTTTTCCTGCAATCGTTATCTGATCTTTATCTGCCGACGCTGCTCGCTGACATCGTCGACAAAGGCGTTGTAGGCGGCGACAATCCATACATATGGAAGGTCGGCGGCCTTATGCTGCTCATCGCGCTCGGCGGCGGCATTTGCTCCATCGGCGCCAGCTACTTGTCCGCCAAATCAGCCGGAGGCTTCGGCCGAGATCTGCGCAGCCGAGTGTTCAGCCATGTAGAGAAATATTCGCTGCATGAGTTCGACCAGATCGGAACGGCTTCCCTTATCACACGTACAACTAACGATATTACGCAAGTCCAGCAAGTGCTCATGATGATGATGCGAGTCATGGTCATGGCGCCTATGATGTGCTTCGGCGGTATCATTATGGCGCTGTATAAAGACGCAACGCTTTCCCTTGTTATCATCGCAATCGTACCGGTCCTTGCAATCATTATCTTTGCCATCGTCAGCCGCGGCGTGCCGCTGTTCAAGGTGATGCAGACGAAGATCGACAAGCTGAACCTCGTACTCCGCGAAAATCTGACCGGTATCCGCGTTATCCGCTCTTTCAACCGGACTACGCATGAGCAAGGCCGCTTCAATGAAGCGAACAACGATTTGACGGAAACGTCGATCAAAGTAAACCGCATCATGGCATCACTCATGCCGATCATGATGCTCGTCATTAACTTCGCGAGCCTTGCGATCGTTTGGTTCGGCGGCCTGCGTATCGACAGCGGCAATATGGAAGTCGGCGACTTGATGGCATTCATCCAGTACGCTTGGCAGATCATGTTCGCGCTGATCTTCGCTTCCATGATGTTTGTCATGATTCCGCGCGCTTCCGCTTCGGCAGCACGGATTAACGAAGTACTGAACATGGTGCCGGATATTAACGATCCTACAGCACCGAAGACGGCTTCCGCTGCAAATGGCGAGCTGGCGTTCAACAATGTTTCATTCCACTATCCAGGCGCTGAAATGGCGGCTTTGTCGAATATCTCCTTCACAGCAGGCCGCGGTGAAGTGACGGCAATTATCGGCGGTACAGGCTCCGGCAAATCGACGCTGATCAACCTCATTCCGCGCTTCTATGATGTAACGGGCGGCAGCATTACGATCGGCGGCGTCGATGTGCGCGAGCTGACGCAGGAGACGCTCCGCTCTACGATCGGCCTTGTACCGCAGAAGGCCGTGCTGTTCACCGGCTCAATTACGGATAACATTCGCTTCGGCAAGGAAGACGCGAGCGATGAGGAGATCCGTCATGCAGCAGTCATTGCGCAGGCTTACGATTTCGTCTCCGAAATGAAGGACGGCTTCGACTCGCCAATCGCACAAGGCGGCACGAACGTCTCCGGCGGTCAGAAGCAGCGGCTGTCCATTGCCCGCGCGCTCATCCGCAAACCGGACATTTATTTGTTCGACGATAGCTTCTCGGCGCTCGACTTCAAGACCGACGCCAAGCTTCGCGAAGCGCTTCGCAGTGAGACGACGAATGCAACGGTATTGATCGTTGCGCAGCGCGTCAGCACGGTCATGGATGCGGACCGGATCATCGTCCTCGACGATGGCCAAATCTCCGCAATCGGCACACATAAAGATTTGCTGCAAACGTCTACCGTTTATCGTGAAATCGTAACGTCACAGCTGTCAGAGGAGGAAATCGCATGAGTGAACAGCAGAGAGGACCAGCGGGCGGCGGTCCAGGCGGCGCTGGAGGTCAGCGCCCCGGCGGCCAAGGTCCAGCCCCAGGCAACTTCGGCTTCGGCCCAGGCCGCGGCGGCCCGGGCGCGATGGGCATGCCCGTCCAGAAAGCCAAAGACTTCAAAGGAACCTTGCGCAGACTGACCGGCTACCTGAAGCCGTACCGTTTCTCGCTGCTCATCGTTCTCCTGACAGCGGTATTGAGCACCGTCTTCTCGATTATCGGTCCGAAGATTATGGGTAAAGCAACAACCAAGCTGTTTGAGGGCTTAATGGGCAAGATTAAGGGCACGCCTGGCGCGGAAATTGATTTTCATTACATTTGGCAAATTCTCGCCCTGCTCGGCGGCCTCTATATCATCAGCGCCGCATTCGGCTTCATTCAGCAGTATGTAATGGCTGGCGTCGCGCAGAAAACCGTATATGGCCTGCGCAAAGACGTGAACGAGAAGCTGGCGCGTCTGCCTCTTAAATTTTTCGACTCCCGGACGCACGGCGAAATTCTAAGCCGCGCCGTCAACGATGTCGATAACATCAGCGGTACGCTCCAGCAGAGCTTGACGCAGATCATCACATCCGTCGTCACGCTTATCGGCGTTGTCATCATGATGCTGACGATCAGCCCGCTCATGACGCTCATCTCCATTGTCACGCTTCCGCTTAGCTTCATCGCGATCAAGATGATCGCAGGGCGCTCGCAGTTATATTTTAAAGGCCAACAGAAAGCTCTCGGCGAACTTAACGGCCACGTCGAAGAGATGTATACCGGTCACAACATCGTCAAGGCGTTCGGTCATGAACGTAAATCGGTCGATAAGTTCAACAGCGTGAATGAGCAGCTGTACGAATCCGGCTGGCGAGCACAGTTCGTCTCCGGCATGATCATGCCGATCATGGGCTTCATTGGCAACATCGGCTACGTGCTCGTGAGCGTGGCTGGAGGTATTTTCGTCCTGCATAAGACGATTACGATCGGTGACGTGCAGGCGTTCATCTCCTACTCGCGCCAATTTACGATGCCGATTACGCAAACGGCTCAAATCGCCAACATTCTTCAATCGACCGTCGCTTCAGCAGAGCGGATCTTCGAATTGCTTGATGAAGAGGAAGAAGTGCCGGAGGCATCGAATCCGATTGCGGTTGTGTCGCGGGAATCCGAGGCAGTGCCTGGCAAAGCGATCAAGCCTCGCGGCGACGTCAGCTTCAAACATGTGCAGTTCCGCTACAAGGAAGATACCTCGCTCATCGAGGACATGGACATTCACGTCCGTTCCGGCCAGACAATTGCCATCGTCGGTCCGACAGGCGCCGGCAAAACAACGCTCATCAACCTGCTAATGCGCTTCTACGAGATCAATGACGGCAGCATTACGATTGATGGCGTGGGCATTACACAGCTGAAGCGCGGCGATCTGCGGAACCTCTTCGGCATGGTGCTGCAGGATACGTGGCTGTTTAACGGTACAATCCGCGATAACATCGCATACGGGCGCGCCGGAGCAACCGAGGATGAAGTCGTGGCAGCTGCACGAGCGGCCTATGCGGACCACTTCATCCGAACGCTGCCTGACGGGTACGATACGGTGCTTAATGAAGAAGCATCGAATATCTCGCAAGGTCAAAAGCAATTGCTCACGATTGCTCGCGCCATTCTGGCGAATCCGGCAATCCTCATTCTCGACGAAGCGACAAGCAGCGTCGATACGCGGACAGAAATCCATATCCAGCGCGCTATGAATGAGCTGATGCAAGGCAGAACGAGCTTCGTCATTGCGCACCGCCTCTCGACGATCCGCGATGCCGATCTCATTCTCGTTATGAACCACGGCACCGTTATCGAGCAAGGTACGCACGAGCAGCTGCTCGCATCGGGCGGCTTCTACGCCGACCTGTACGAGAGCCAGTTCAGCAGCCGCAAACGTCAGATGGATGCTGTGTAAGTAGCTCCATCTACAACGCCTTCCTTGAGGTGAGTGTCACTCGCTTCGGGAAGGCTTTTTTTCATTCCTCTTCATCTACATTTCACATTCCCCGCCGCGGTTAAAAACTGGAAGCACATGGTATACTGAAACTGGCAATAGTCCCTACAAAATCACATCGGAGGCTGCCCCATCATGGTGACTACAATTTTGGTTTCCGCCCTGCTCATTATTATTGTGCTGCCCATCGTCATTTTCTTCGGCTACATGTATTCTCTCTCCAAGAAAGCGAAGCATTCCATTCTCCGCTCGCACCCTTTTCTCGGTTGGATCCGCTATTTGCTTGAGAAGCTTGGACCCGAATTCCGGCAATATTGGTTCGACAGCGATACGGAGGGCAAACCGTTCTCTCGTGCAGATTTCGTAGGTCTCGTCTACGCAGCCAAATACCGGACCGACCTCATCTCCTTCGGCGGACGGCGCGATTACGAGAAGCCCGGCTTCTATATTTCCAATGCGATGTTTCCGAAGCTGACAAGCGAGCTGAAGGTCGACAATGACGAGCTTGTGCAAGGGAAGAAGTATGTGATTACAGACGAAGGGTTGTTCACTCGGCAGGAGAAGGTCGTCGAAGAAAAAATAAAACGTTGGCTGCTCCATGACGACGACGCCATCATCGTCGGCCCTAACCGTAGACAGCCTTGGCGGATCAAAGGTATGTTCGGCGCTTCAGCGACCTCCTTCGGCGCGGTCGGCGAGCATTATATCCAGTCCACAGGCAGCGGCGCCAACATGGCGGGCGGCTCCTGGATCAATACAGGCGAAGGCGGCGTCGCGGATGTGCATCTCGCTACCGGCGTCGACGTCGTCTCGCAGATCGGCCCCGGCATGTTCGGCTTCCGCGATGATACGGGTAAGTTCTCCATCGAGGAATTCAAGCGCAAAGCCGAAATTCCGAACATTAAAGCGTTCGAGCTGAAGTTCCATCAAGGGGCAAAGATCCGCGGCGGCCATCTCGAAGGCTCCAAAGTGACCGAGAGAGTCGCGGCAGCCCGCCTCGTGCCGGTCGGCAAGACGGTCAACTCCCCGAACCGGTTCGAGTTTCTGACGAACGCGGACGAAGCGATTCGTTTCGTCGGCACGCTTCAGGAAGCAGGCGGCAAGCCCGTCGGCATCAAAATCGTTGTCGGCGATCCGAAGCGGCTCGAGCCGTTGTTCGAAGCGATGCGGACACTAGACACGTACCCTGATTTCATTACGGTGGACGGTTCCGAAGGCGGCTCCGGCGCGACGTTCAAAGCGATGGCGGACGGTATGGGACTGCCGCTCTATGCCGCGCTCGTCATTCTTGACGATACGGCGCGCAAATTCGGCGTGCGCGACCGCATCCGCATCTTCGCCTCCGGCAAGCTCATCACGCCGGATAAAGTGGCGATTGCCCTCGCGCTTGGCGCGGACTGCGTCAACTCCGCGCGCGGCTTCATGATGGCGAATGGCTGCATAATGGCTATGCAATGCCATACCGGCAAATGTCCGACAGGCATCACGACGACGGACTCCAAGTACCAGGCTGCGCTTGCTCCGGAAGAGAAGCAGTGGCGGGTCATGAACTATATTTTGCAGCTGCGGGAAGGGCTGTTCTCTCTTGCTGCCGCTTGCGGGCTGGAAAGTCCTCGCGGCTTCAAGCGCGAGCATGTCGTGTTCACGAATGAAAGCGGGCAAACGACTCGCATCGTCGATCTGTTCCCTTATCCCGAAGCGAATAATACGTTCAACAAATAGTCACATTCTTGTTGACAATGATTCGACTCTCCGATACACTTACTTTAGATAATAAAGTTTATTATTAATTGTAAGTAAACTTAGGAGGTCAAGTTAATGTCCGTATCCAAATGGGTTCTTGATGCAACACACAGTTCTGTAGATTTCACAATTCGTCACATGATGATCGCTAAAGTAAAAGGTACATTCCATAATTTCAGCGCTGAAATCGAAGCGAATCCAGAAGATCTGACAACGGCTAACATTTCGTTCTCCGTTGAACTGAGCAGCATTGACACTCGCAACAGCGACCGTGACAATCACCTGCGTTCAGGCGACTTCTTCGGTATCGAAGAGCACCCGAACCTGACGTTCAAAGCGACGAAGATCGTTCGCACAGGCAAAGGCGAGTACGATGTTACTGGCGATGTGAGCCTGCACGGCGTTACGCGTCCGGAAACGTTAGAAGTAACGTACGAGGGCAGCGGCAAAGACCCATGGGGTAACGAGAAAGCCGGCTTCAGCGCGAAGGGCGCAATCAAACGCAGCGACTACGGCTTGACGTACAACGCAGCGCTTGAAACAGGCGGCGTTCTGATCGGCGACGAAGTGAAAATCTCGATCGAGCTTGAGGCTGGCAAACAAGCTTAATAGAGTTGAGTGGGGCTCCCCGATTTTTGGGGGCCTTTTTTTGTTGTTTGACGCCTGGCGAATATCGTAACGGTAGCCAGAGGGCTTATTTGCACAGTAATAGCCGATCTCTAATTGTAGCGGTTACCACAGTGCTTATTTGCACCAAAGTGGATCATTTCGCTGCCCAAATCGCCAAATAACGTTGCTGAGAACCGTTACATTTTCAAAAGAGCCATATTAGGCTAAATAGCATGCGTGACAACCGTTATCCTATCCGTGAAGGAATTCGGACTCACCTCGCGGCATCTGTCAGCCTTTCGCAGGTCGCCCGTTGGAATGTTGCCCTTGCCAAGCAACCAACCCATCCGATAGCGGCAAGAAGCTCTATATCTCGCGCATAGCAGGCGGCGCCACCACGGCAGCGACTCTCACGGTTACCTCTGCCGGGACGATAACGGGCGGTACAACGCCAACACCGTTCAACGCGCTATTCGGCAGCTCCAAGACCAGCATTGCTACGACCAAACAGAACACAGGGACGCTTGGCGCCACACCGACGACATGTTTCGTTATGCAGCTGACTGCGGGCTTGTTCGACATCGCATTCTCGGGCAGCGTCATCGTACAGGAGAACCGCACCATCTCGGTAACGCTCGGTACGGGATCATTAACAGGCGCTATTAATCTGACTTGGTGGGAGGCGTAGCTAAGCATGCCCAGTAACTCTGTCTTTGACCAATCGGGCGGCAAGCTGTTCGGCCAGCTTGTCAATACGTATGCAGCGCCTGGTGTTACAGCTCCGCCTGATAATCGCGCAACCGTTGCTGCCCGTGGGTTCATTACCACATTCTCGAGCTCTTCCTCGCTCGGTATTCTCGGCGGCTCGGTCACGGCAACCATCCAAATCTCCAATCCTTCCGGCAGCGGCCGCACACTCTACGTCTCTCGCATTACAGGAGGAGTCGGCGTCTCGCTAAGTTTGCTATCCTCCTTCAATGGCTCCCTATCGATTACGCGCGCCGGAACGATCAGCTCCCCTTCCACGCTAACGCCGTTCAACACACTATTCGGCAGCTCCGCAACAAGCTCGATGACAGCGCGAAGCTCATCGAGCGCCATCTCCGGCGGCACGAGCTTCTTCACCGTCCCGCTCAATCCCGGCATGTTCAGCTTCGACTACACCGGCGGGCTCATCGTGCCGGAGAACCGGTCCATCTCCATTACTGTCAGCGCCTCGCTGTCGGTTGCGGGCATCCTCTCTTCCAATGCCAACATGGCATGGTGGGAGGGGTAATCCTCTCTTCCAATGCCAACATGGCGTGGTGGGAGGGGTAATCCTCTGAGAGAGCGTATTTGCTCTCTCAGCTCTTTTTTTGGCCGTTCCGGTGCGCGAGAGAGCGTATTTGCTCTCTCCGACGCGTTTCGGCGGATTTACCCGCCGTTTTCCTTGCTGAGAGAGCATATTTGCTCTCTCAGCTCTTTTTTCGGACGTTCCGATGCGCGAGAGAGCGTATTTGCTCTCTCAGCACCGCAACCTAAGCAAAATGGAGGTTACAGATAGCCGAGAGTATCAAATGCGACCTCTCAGCATCAGAATCACGCCAAAAGTTGGGTGAGAGATCCCATATGGAACTCTCACCGCCGCGACCCAAGTAAATGGAGGTTGCAGATAGCCGAAAGTATCAAATACGACCTCTCAGCATCAGAATCGCGCCAAAAGTTGGGTGAGAGATCCAATATGCAACTCTCACCGAATCGCTTTTCCGGCATAAAAAAACAAAAAAACCACATTGCCCGCCAACTCGCGGTAACAATGTGGTTCTTTACTTTTAAGCTTTACGATTCCTGCGTCCCGCATGTACTCTGATGCACTGCAGCTGTCAGCTTCTGCAGCTGATCCCGCAGCATCGCTATCTCGCCAGGAGGCAGGTTTGTCTGGCAAAAGACGCGTTCCGGTATTAGCTTCGCCTGCACCTTCATCGCCCGGCCTTCAGCCGTTAAGCGGACGAGGACGCTGCGCTCATCCTCCGAATCACGCTCGCGGCGAATGAGGCTCATGCCTTCCAGCTTCTTCAGAAGCGGCGTTAATGTGCCGGAATCCAGGTACAGCCTCGCTCCGAGCTCTTTCACGGGCACTCCGTCCTTCTCCCATAGCGCAAGCAAGGTTACATACTGGGTATACGTAATGCCCAGCTCATCCAGAAACGGCCGATACAGCTTCGTCACTTCACGTGCGCAGGCATAAAGGGCAAAGCACAGCTGATTATCGAGCGAAAGTTGCGCACTCTTATCCATCGCTGTCTCCCTCTCTTAAGTTGCTCTAATATAACACAATTAAATTGCATGCAATTTATGTTGCTAGAATATCAGGTGACGCCTGCGCTGTCAACTGTTAGACAGCCTCTGAGCAGTGGGCAAGCAGCAGCTGAGCAATCGCTTCATGACCTCTTCGCTGTGCCCAAGCGAGCGGAGTCGCCCACTGCGGCACACCACACGGATCTACTGCGGCACCGTGCCTGAGCAGCAATGCCGCCATCTCGATCTTACCGTATTTGGCCGCCCAGCCGAGCGGCGTTGTGCCGTATTCGTCATCGACTGCCTCGAGACTCGCGCCATGAGCGATCATCAGCTCCGCAAGTTCCAGCTTGCCCTGCAACGCTATCAGGTGCAAATAGCTGACGCCTAGCCAGTTCGCGTTGTTCGTGTCTGCACCGCCTTCGAGCAGCAGCTTCACCGTGTCCGCATCTGCGAACGAGCAAGCGTAGTGCATATAATTGCTCGCGTACCAAGGATCGTTCAGCGGTGCGTTATGGCGCAGCAGCAGCCTGACGATTGCCGTATAGCCGCAGCTTGCCGCCTGTGCAAGCGGCCCATAGTCGCCGCCGCCCTCAGACGATGGATTCGCCGCCGATAGCAGCTCGCCGACTAAATCGATACGTCCAAGCGCACAAGCGCCAGTCAATGTCACTTTACCGCCGTATGCATAGACCAGCTCGATCAGCTCCTGGCGGCCTTCCTGCAGCGCTGCGTAAACCGCGTTACCGCTTACCTCCACCTCAGCGTTCGGGTCAGCTCCATGCTCAAGCAGCAGCTTCGCGCAGCTGGTATGCCCGCCTCTAACCGCTGCATATAATGCCGCTCCCTGCGGTGCATCCCGCTCCGCCGCGTTCGGATCTGCTCCCGCGGCGAGCAGCCGCTTCACGACCTCTACGAACCCGCGCTTCGCAGCATAATAGAGCGCTGAGCGCCCTGACGCATCTCGCTCATGCGCAAAAGAGCTATCCTGCCTCAGCAGCTCGTCTATGCGCATTGCATCCCCGGTCGCAGCAGCGAGGCAGATATCGTAAGGCACGCCTTTTCCGACAAGATAGCCGAGCAAGAAGCTCGCATCTCTACCGGCAGCAGACGGCAAATTCCGGTTCGCGCGGTAGAAGTAGTCTCCTTCCAGCGCTAGCTGCGCAGGCTGACTTCCATCCCCGCGCTTCGCGAGCGGGTCTGCTCCCCTAGCTAGAAGCTGATCGATCAGCTCAAGATTCCGGGTCATAACGGCCCAGTGCAGCGGCGTATTACCCCGCTCGTCGCTCGCATGAATGGCTTCCGGCTGCTGCTCCAGCAGCTCCAGCGGCTGCCTAATCTCGCGATTGCGAATAAGCGCAGCCAGCTTCTCGCCGATCGGCTCCGCCTTCAAGGTGCTCTGCAGATGCTCTCGCAGCAGCTTCGCAACATCGTCATGGCCGCGGTCCTGCGCCTTCTGCAGCAGCGAATCCTGCCAGCTGAGGCACGGCTGCTCCGAAGCATCAGCCCCGTAGGAGAGAAGCAGCCGAGTCAACTCATAGTGCCCTTCGCGCACAGCAAAATGCAGCGGCGTGAAGTAGCCCCAGCTCACCGCTGCTAGTGCCCGATCCTTCGCGAGCAGCTCGCGAACTGTTGCTAAATCGCCTGCTATGCATCTATCAACCATATGTAAGGTCGCTTCCGGCATATGCATCCTTTGTTACCCCCGCTTTTTCAATTTAAGAAAAGCTTGAAGCATCGCAACGCGCCATACGACAATCATACCGAATGCTAGGATGAAGAAGAGCCCGCCTGTTTGTGGAATCGACACGGACTGCTCCACCAAATCGTGGACAAGCAAGCGGATAATGAGGAGCCCGAGCAGAATAAATATAAACATTTTGGACCGTTTCAGGATGATGTCATCGCCTACCCGCTCCAGCTTGGACGTGCGAATGAGCGGATATGCGAAGAGCACCGCGCCAACGGCAAAAGCAAGCAGCGCCCACGACCAAGGCACCCGTGTAACCGGAGCGACAAACATAAGAAAGCCGGTCGACATACCGATCGGCGGAATAATGATTTTGCGCATCGTCGTCGGCCGATTGCTCGCACGCAGCCGCAGGAACATAACGGCGACGCCGGAGAGCAGCGTAACGAATATTGATGCTAGATGAGGAAGAGTCATCGAAAGCGCGGCTCCTTTATCTATATGAAGTAAATCGCTTACTTCCTCTAATCCTACTCATTTTGCTGCGTCGTTGCAAATCGCTGTGCCTTCGATTTTATCCCTCAATCACTGCTTTTACCCGACCAACGTCGCCTGATTGCAGCCTCACTTTAATGCCATGCGGATGGTTCGGTGAATTCGTCAAAATATCTTTCACGACGCCGCGCGTCGTAAGGCCGCTCGCCTGATCCTTCTTCAATACAATATCGACCGTAATGCCCGGGCGAATATTGGAACGCTGCTGTCCATTCATACTCATGCTAACTAACTCCTTTATTCCATGGATTGTTCCCTATCATAAGTCAGTAAGCTACGTGAAGCAAGCTGAAACGGCTGTCGCCACCCTCTTGGAGGCGCAACGCGTGAACAACTATTCGCAAATAACGATTGACAGTGAGAATGAGAATTAATATCATTATATTGTGAACTCCAACCACCGTTTCGAAAGAGGTCGGTATCGACAGATGAAGAAGATCAAGTATTGTTGCAGAAACTTCAAACACGGCTCGAAGTCCGTCTTCAAAGCTTTGAAGCACGAGTTCCCTGATCTGAAGCAGAAGAAGAAGGATTGTCTAGGCAACTGCAAGCTGTGTTCCAAGCAATGCATGGTGCTGGTTGGGAAGACTGAAGTCATTGTCGCTCCGTCCGCTGAGAAACTGTATAAGAAGTTAAAGCACCGGATAGGATAATGTGGAATAGTATGGTAACATAGGGGAAGAAGTTGTCAGCTACTGTAACTGGGCTAACGCTTCGTCTCTTTTTCTTTTTATAAAACAATTGAATAAGGAGGTGCGGCCGATGATGAATGATTCACTCAGCCAAGCTTTGAACGAGCAAATGAACTTCGAGTTCTACTCTGCACACGTATACCTGGCAATTGCCGCTTACTGTTCTGGAGAAAGTCTCGATGGATTTGCTAATTTCTTTATTGTTCAAGCCGAAGAAGAACGCTTCCACGCGATGAAAATGTACAAGTACTTAAATGATCGCGGGCAACGCGCCACCCTAGTCGGCATGGGCACACCTAACAATGAATATAACTCCATCCTAGATGCTTTCGAGCATGCTTTCGAGCACGAGAAAGAAGTCACGAAGCGGATATATCACTTATCCGACCTTGCTTTGAATGATCGCGAGCACGCGACGATGCAGTTCCTCAAATGGTTCATTGACGAGCAAGTCGAAGAAGAAGCCATGTTCGACAGCATCATTAACAAGCTGAAGCGGATTGATCAAGACAGCAATGCGTTCTTCATGCTTGATACTGAATTTGCAGCGCGGACATTCGTTCCACCAACGACTGCCTAGATCAGAACCTAATAATCGCCCTCAGTCTGCCATAACCGGCAAGATGGGGGCGATTTGTTTTTATCGAGATACAGGAGACATGCGCTATGATTCTACATAAAGGTGAAATGCTATTTCGGCAAGGTGAATATGGACCGTTGTATCATCTGAAGTCCGGTATGCTGAAGATCGTTCGCGTTCATGAAGACGGCTCGCAGTTCATCGTGAACATTATCGTTCCGGGCGAGACAATCCCCCATCATTCGCTCATAAGCCCGAATCCGTACAACGGCTCGGCTGTCGCGCTCGTGACTTGCGAGGTCGATGTTCTTCCCGAGGCCGCTTGGTATGAGGCGCTCGAGCAGGATTCCGAACGATGCCGCCAAGTCGCTCTTCAGCTGCAAAATAAACTTCGGATGATGCAGCAGCGCATCGATCAGCTAACCGAGGTTACGCCGGCCGAGAAGCTGCGTAAGCTTGAAAGCTGGTTCCAGCTCTACATTGCTCCTGCCACATTGACGGAATTGCTAACGCAGGACGAAATCGGCCAATTGATCGGACTGCGCCGCGAGACGATTAACCGGCTGCTGCGTTCCCGAAAGAAATCATAGCCCGTTACCGCTAGCATCTGTTGCTAGAGCTGCGGATGAGCCTGCGCGGCAGTCTCGCCCGCTTCCAAACTACCTGCTGGACCGAAGAACTCGTAGTGGATGTCCTCGGAATTAACACCCAGCTCTTTCAGTAAGCTATTCATCGTCCGCATGAATGGAACCGGACCGCAGAAGTAGAATGCCGCATTCGTCGTTGGAATGACTTTCGTAAGCCACGGAAGATCGATAAAGCCTCCTTTGTCGTAAGCTTGCAGTTCTTGGTCACGAGGCGTCGGCTTATCGTAAACAACGTGCACGGCAACTTGAGGATGTCGAACAGCCAACTGCATCACCTGCTGCTTAAGCGCGTGAACATCGCCATTCTGAGCAGCGTGAATGAAGATCACTCTCCTTCCCGGATTCGTTTCTGCGACCGTGTTCAGCATACTGACTAGCGGCGTCAGACCCACCCCACCGCTGAGAAGCACAAGCGGCCGATCATCCTGCTGATCAAGCGTGAAGTCGCCTGCCGGCGCCGACAACCAGAGTACATCCCCGCACTGAACTTGCTTATGTAAGTACACCGAGACTTTCCCGGCTGGTTTGGCCCGCTGTGCCTCTTCCCTTTTCACCGTAATTCGGTAATAAGGCTTGCCTGGCGCATCGGATAAGCTGTACTGACGGATATGCGTATTGGCTTCACCCGGAATGTCCACCTTCACACTCACGTACTGCCCCGGCCCAAAAGAAGCAATAGCGCCTCCATCTTGCGGCACCAGGTAGAAGGAAGTAATGACGTCGCTCTCAATAACCTTCCGTTCCACGCGGAATGCCCGGTAATCCGCCCAACCCCCTTGCTGCTGCTCTGCTGCCTCGTACATGCCAGCTTCTACGTCGATGAACACTTTTGCAATGATGCCGTATGCTTCCGCCCACGCTCCTAGAATTTCCTCCGTCGCCGCTTCGCCGAGCACATCCTTGATTGCCGTAAGCAGCATGTCTCCTACGATTGGATATTGCTCCGGTTTCACGCCGAGACTGCGGTGCTTATGCGCGATCTGCTTCACCGCCGGCAGAATCATCTCCAGTTTGTCGATATGCAGCGCCGCCGCATAGACCGCATTCGCAAGCGCGGTCTGCTGCTTGCCTTGCCGCTGGTTGGCATGATTGAACAGGTTCAGCAGCTGCGGATAACGCGTAAACAACAGTTCGTAGAACCGCTTCGTAATGGCAGTTCCATAGGTTTCGAGCACCGGCACGGTCGATTTGATGATTTGGATCGTTTTATCGCTTAGCATAGCTTACTCCCCGCTTTCATTGGCTTGGTCTTATGATGACTCAAGTATAGCGAGAAGAGACGACTAGCCGATGTGATTGCAATCACATCGTTTCGAAACGATCTGTGACAACAAGTGAAAACGGCTGACGCCGTCCTTTCGGCAAAAGCTTACGTTTCGCGGTGAATTCCAAGCAAAGGATATCGAAAACTTATACTTTCTTTAGAATTTGAAAAAAAGAGCCCTTCAACAGCCCAAGGACTCTTCACGAATTAGCGCGGTTTGCGCGAAGTAAGGATGGTCAGCGCGAACTTCGGCAGCACGAGCTGTCTGCGCCAGCGAGACGGTTGCTTGAGCAGCCGGTACAGCCACTCCACATTGAGCTTCTGCCAAATGACCGGCGCACGCTTCACTTTGCCGGCGATGACATCGAGACTGCCTCCAACGCCAAAAGCAATCTTCGCTTTCATGCGGCTCTTATGCTTATAAATCCACTTCTCCGAGAACGGTGCACCAAGCGCAGCGATGACCATATCCGGGCGCTTCTGCTCGATATCCGCGACAAGGGCTTCTTCCTGCTCCGCATTGAAGAAGCCGTTATGCCGTCCAGCGATCGTAACGCCAGGATAACGAGCTTGAATAATCTCCACTGACTTCGCGTTCGTCTCTTCATCCGCACCAACGACATACAGCGATAAAGGCTGGTTCTTCGCCCCCTCCAGCAGCTTAACGAGCATATCGTAGCCCGTTACCCGCTCCGGCACGTGGTCGCCTTGCCATCTGGCAGCGAGCACGACACCGATGCCGTCCGGCGTAATCAGGTCTGCCGCTTGCACAATCGCCCGCAGATCCGCGTTCGTTCTTGCTGCCATCACGATCTCCGGGTTCGCCGTAATTAAGTGGAATAACGGCTTGTCCGTGCTCGCCAGCTGTTTCTGCAGCAGCTTCACTGTATCATCCATCGTCCGTTTCGAGAACGGGACTCCCAAAATATTAACGGTATCCATTTACGGTAACCTTCCTTTGTACGCTCTTCTTGTTGTCCATTGTAGCATAAAGGCGAAATTTGTTAAAAGCTAGCGGAACAAGCCGACAATCCATCTTATAAAATCTCCGACAATCGGAACGAGCCCGAAGCCGTGTTCTCCGATGGCGACAATGCCGTATACGCGTTCACCGATAGCTACCACTCCAGCAACATGCTCTCCAAGCGCAACAGCACCAAGCGCATATTCGCCGATTGCTACCGCTCCGACAGCAGACTGTCCAATGGCTACCGCACCCACTGCCAGATCGCCGATGGCTACTGCACCCGCTGCCAGTCCATTGCCAATCGCAACCGCACCGAGCGCAAGCATGCCGCCAACCGCAACGGCTCCGAACGAAAGCACGCCGAGCGAAACACCGCCTGCCGCCACAACTCCAATCGCGATATCGCCAAGCGCAATAAGTCCAAGAGCGATTTTGGGCTTACCGGTTCCTGCGCTTGTACGTATGCTGATGATAGGGAACTTGGAAGTAGGCCACTGATAGTCGATCTCTTCGTTTCCTCTACCGATATAACGATTGAACCGGAGCAGTCGTTTCCACTCAAACATGGGTAACACCTCCCGCTATAATCCTTGATTCAAGCTGCTTTCCCAAGCGTATACTAATTTCAGAAGAGCAACAACTGCTTCTGCAAGGATTTAGATGATTTTTAAAAGATGAAAAAAGCAGGTGATTGGAATGAGAAGAAGATTGCCGATCATCATCCCCCTCCTTATGCTGCTGATCCTCGCAACAGGATGTGCAGGAACGTCTTCGACGCCAAATCATTCGAATACGAATACCGGTAATACGCCAGGTCCTGCACCCGAGCCTGCCAAACCAGCTATAGTTGCCAGCAATGATGCATTTCGTGTCTACGGTCCTGCGGAGGACAGCGAAGTGGGCAAATCGTTCACCGTCAAAGGGCAGGCAAGAGTCTTTGAAGCGGCATTCCGATATTCGTTCGAAGACGGCCACAACGTGCTTGACGAAGGCCAAGTCATGGCGGATATGGGTGCGCCGGAATGGGGCAATTTCGAGTTTACCGTGAAACTGGACGAAGCGCCGACTAGCCCGGTCGGTACGTTAACCATCTATGAACTGAGCGCCAAGGACGGAACGCCTGTTCATGTGCTGCATCTCTCGTACAATTTTGAAAAAGAGCTCGTTAATACAAGTGCGCTGGACGTGCCGGATAAACCGTCTATTGCTGCAAGCAACAATGAGCCTACTGGAGACTGAAGAGATATAGATCATCTACGATGCAACCTTCTCGTAAGTGGAATAGTCTATACGGTTACAAGAACACTTCGAGGAGGAGATACTCTTCATGATTCAAGCGAGATTACTGAAGCTAGGACTTGCTGCTCTGCTTCTTGGGGCGGGGGCCGGCGCTCTTACCGTGCCCGCAGTGATGGCCGAACCGGTCGCTGATATCACATCCGCTGTTACTTTTCAAACCGAGGATATATCGGAGGTTCATATGAGCCATTCCGATATGGTTTATGTCCCGCTATTCGACTCGCGGATGGAAGACCAACATTCCATCGAGAAGATCGCGGATATCATGAATCGCCTGATGAGCAAGGCGGAGAAGGATATGGAGACGGCTTCGATGGACAGTATGCTGCTCTTTTTTATGACTAAGGTCAACGTCACGCTAGCGGACGACAGCACGTTCGGAATGATGATTGGCGGCGCGGATAAGCTCTATTTCAGCTATGCCGGCGACAATTACATGGCGAAGGATGCTGCAGCAGTGAAAGAGCTGCGCAGTCTGCTAATCGCGCCAAACCAGACTACTTACAGCACGTCGAAGCCGCAGATTGGGAAACCGGTTCATATGAAAGGCAACGACGCTGCAAGCGAGACTGGCATGATCCGTATCTTTATCAATGAGAACGGGAGCTTCGGCGGTCTTACGTCAGCAAGCGGCGTGCACTACCCATCCCGCCAAGCGCTGCTCATCTATGAAGCACCGATTACACAAGGGCGTTATGACTTCACCTTTACGATGCCTGCCTACGGCAAGGCGCTCGATGGTTCCCTCAAGCCACTGAGCCTCGGCAAAAGATGGCTCTACTACGATACCGGCAGTCTAGCCAGCACGACGGAAATGACCGTTACAGCACCGGCCAAGCCGCTGTTCTCCATTAATGGAGTACCAGTAAGCAGCCCTTCGCTGCAACCCGTCGTCCAGAAAGGCGTCATGCTCCTGCCAATGCGGGCGCTCGCGGATGCGCTCAGCTGGCCGGTCACATGGGACGCCGCGCACAAAGCTGCACTGCTCGGCGCTGTGCAGCCGGATAAAGGCCCACTAGCAGCTGGCGGACGCTCCCTCTCCGTCTGGGTGAACGGCACGCAGCTCACAGGCACTAGCTCTAAGCCAGTGTTGCTGCACGGGGCGGTGTATTTGCCGCTGCGCGCAACGGCGACGGCCTTCGGCAGCACGGTCGATTGGGCGCAGGCTGTACGCAGCGCCAACTTGACGGTAAAGCCGCAGCTGCTTGTGCCGGAGAAGTACGCCGTTGATTCACGGAAGCTTGCAGCGGCTAAGCTCATTAATGCCTATGTGACGGCGGTGAATAACCGCGATGTGAACGCGCTTAATTCGCTGTTCGCAAAGGGCCGGGAGCTTCAATCGCCATTCAATTGGATAGGGCAGCAGATTATTGCAGGCGTGAAGGATATCAAATTCATGGAGCGGCCATCCGGGGCGGTACTTGCGGATGTAACATTTACGTACTTGTTTGACAAGTATGGACCAGTCGGATCCCGAGGGATTGTATTCGTGCAAGAGAACGGGGTTTGGAAGATCTCGGACGTCGACTAAATAACGAGAGCCGCTCACGCGAAGGCTTAATTGCCTTCACCGTGAACGGCTCTTCTACTGTTACATACCGGCTTGCGTTGCGATTTGCCAGCGTACTCCATAGCGGTCCATCACCCGGCCGAACAGGGTACCCCAGAACATGCGCTCGAGCGGCATCATGACCGTTCCGTCTTCCGCCAGCTTGCCGAACACTTCTTCTGCTTCTTCATCCGTTTCAAACTCCAGCGTCAGATCAAGCCCGTTGCCACGCTCAACCGGTCCTGCATCAGCCATATAGAACAGCAGCCCGGCTGCTTGAAGCACAAGATGCATCACGCCATCATTCCCATCCTTCGATGCGCCGGGCATCTCGCTGTACGTTTGGATACTGAGAATCTCGCCTCCAAGAGCATCCGCATAGAAGTTCGCCTGCTCCCTTGCGTTATCGGAATAAATGTATGGACGAAGCTTCGTCATCTATAATGCCCTCCTTATGAAAAATCTGTCCAAGTTGTAATAGCTCAAGTGTAGCAAAATGAGGAACGGCGATAAAGCCCAGAGGCTTTGTAGGAAACACTCTCAGCGAGCGGTCCGCTCATCGTCTAACGAATCATACACACGTTATTCGTGCCAATATGGCGATTCTGAAATTGTAACGAACTGAGATGGCGCTATTGGGTGGTTTCTTGGGGAAAAGCGGCTCTTTTGCTGCAAATAGCGTCATTCCGGTTCGTTACAACATTAAAACCATCCGAAACAACTCAATAGCTTTAGCTGAGTTCGTTAGCGCGAAGAGTCGGTTCCAGGCCGGCGCAGTCTTCGTGTATAGGGATGAATTGGAATGCGGCACAATTCAGAGATAAAGTGAAATTGCCCGAGTTTACTCGGTGAGAGAGGGTTTTTCCGCTCTCGCGTGTTCAGCTGGTGCTCGCCAGGTGCAGAGGGCGGAATCAGCTGGCGCTGCGTGCGATCCAGAAGCGCTTCACGACGTTGCCGTGCGCTTCGGTGAAGCTCGAATCGTATTCGCCGCCGCAGCCTAGAATGGTGCGTTCCGAGCCGATGTTGCCTTCGTCGCAGCAGACGAGCACTTCTCGGATGCCAAGCGCGTCTGTCTTTTGCAGCGCCTCAGCAAGAATCTGGGATGCGTAGCCTTTGCGCCGCTCGGACGGAATGACGCCGTAGCCGATGTGACCGCCGCTCTCAAGCAGCTTCTGGTTCAACCTGTGGCGGATGTTGACTGCTCCAACCACCTTGCCCGCTTCGTCGAGGAGCCAATAGGTCGAACCCGGTACCCAGCCTTCCTGCACCTTCTCCTCCAGATGCGCCTCGTTCAACTCGCGCACATATGCGCCAAAATCGCTCGGATCTACACTTACCACCCACGGCACAATGTCTTCTCCGCTCGCGATCCATTCCTCATAAAAGGTCATATACGCTTCCTGCAACTCCGTCGATGGTTTCACTAATTTGGCCATACCGTTTCCACCTTCCATCCCATGCTGTAAATATATAAAAAAAAGCAAGACACCGATTACGTTCATCCTGTGCCTTGCTTTTAAGTTCATTATTACCCGTTAGCGCGACCGACCGCGCTGCGGACGACCGCCAGCGCTCGGCTTGCCTCCACCGGAGCGTCCGCCGCCTGAGCGACCACTGCCCGACGGACGACCGCCGCCACCGCTGCGACTCCGATCGCCGCCGCTGCCGCCGCGACCCCGCTCGCCACTGCCCGGGAACTGCGGCGCTGCGCTTGCGCGCCCGCCGCTACGTGGCGCGGAAGCACCGCTTGCTCCGCGGCCCCGCGTGTCTTCGCTGCGGCCACGGCCTGCTTCGCGAGCACCGCTTGCGCCTTCGCCGCGACTACGGCCCGCTTCGCGAGGAGCAACGCCGGCGCCTTCCTCGCGTGCCGGCGTGCTGTAGCGCCCGCGGCCTCCGCGCTGCGCGTCACCGCCGCCACTGCGCGACGATCCCGCCGCCGCTGCGCCACGACCGCGAGGCGCTTCCGATCTTGTCCCTGCGCCCCATTGCGGTGACACCGTGTCGCGCGCCGCGCCGCGGCCTTCGCCGCGCTTCGCTGCTGCCGAGTAGGCTCCGCCCGCTCCCGCGCGCTTCTCGCCACCGGCTTCGCCTCGGCCTCTGCCTGCTCCTGCACCCGCTTCACCACGGCCACGTCCTGCACCTGCTTCGCCACGGCCACCACGGCCTGCTCCGCCCGAGCGGCCGCCCGACCAGCCACCGCCAGCGCCTCTACGACCCTCGCCACGGCGAGCGCCTTCGCCGCCCTCGCGCTTGTCCGACTGCTTGCGCGCTTCGCGAACGACTGTTACGCCGCCGCGGCTGTTCTCACGGGGAATCGTCTGATGGATGCCTCTCTCGATGGCAGCCAGCTCCAGACGATCATGCGGCGACACTAGCGTAATCGCCATTCCGTCCTCGCCCGCACGGCCTGTACGACCGATCCGGTGAATATAGCCCTCGGCATTCTCCGGAATGTCATAGTTGAAGACATGCGTTACGCCTTCGACATCGAGGCCGCGCGCCGCTACGTCTGTTGCGACAAGCAATTGCAGCTTCGCATCGCGGAACCGCTTCATGACTTGCTCGCGCTTCGCTTGCGACAAGTCGCCGTGCAGCTCGTCGCTGCTAAAACCATTTTCCTGCAAGTAATCGTTCAGCGCACTCGCGCGCTTCTTCGTCCGGCAGAAAATAACGCCCAAATACGGGTTGTGCTCTCCGAGCAACCGCTTCAGATGCTCTTCCTTGCCCTTAGCGCTCACTTCCACCGCCAGCTGGCGAATCGCCTTCAGCGTCACCTGCTGCGTACGAACCGTAATATCCTTCGGCTCAATCATGAACCGCGCTGCGAGCGAACGCACGCCAGCCGGCATCGTCGCCGAGAACAGCATCGTCTGCTTACGGTAAGGCATTTGCTGCATAATTTCCTCAACCTCAGTCAGGAAGCCCATGTGCAGCATTTGATCAGCCTCGTCAAGCACGAGCATTTTGACCGCGCCAAGCGAAATCGTCCCTCTGCGAATATGGTCCAGCAGACGCCCCGGCGTTGCCACAACGATATGAACCGCACGCTTCAGTTTGCGCAGCTGCGACTCCACGTCTTGTCCGCCATAAACCGCAAGCACGCTAAATTCTTCCCGCGTTGCAAGCCGCTTTTTCAGTTCAGTCGTAATTTGCAGCGCCAGCTCGCGCGTCGGAGTCAGAATCAAGCCTTGGAGCTGATCGCGATCCGCTCTGATTTTCTCCAGCATCGGAAGCAGGAACGCAAGCGTCTTGCCCGTTCCCGTCTGCGCCTGACAGATAACATCGCTGCCCTGCAAAATGACCGGTATCGCGCCTTCCTGGATCGGCGTCGCCTCCTGAATTCCTTCAGTACGCAGCGATTGCACCCGTTCCTTGCCAATACCTAATTGTTCAAAACCTGCCAATACATCCACCTCTTTTATGTTTACAAGCCACCCGTTCAAAATGAAACGAAGCCGTCTCCCGAAGCACGGCGGCGGCTGCATGTTCATCTCTGTAAAAATCCGGTACTCCTATCGTACCACATTCGGGAGCCGATCATGTAATTATTGCTGCTCCGAATAAGGCGTTTTCTGATAAAAGTAGTTCGGTTTCTGCTCCAAATCCTCATATCTCGTATGAAAAACGGCCGTCGTCGCCGGAGACAGCGGCGGAATAAGCCATGACCACCGCCCAGTTGGAATGCGGCCTCGCTGCCGCTCCTTCTCCGCAAATAAGCTGAACTGCTTGCTGGCTGTATGGTGATCGACGATCGTGACCCCTTTTTCCTTATAAGAATGCAGTACCGCTACATTCAACTCCACCAGCGCCCGGTCGCGCCACAGCGTTGATTCCCGGCTCGTATCAAGCCCCATCAGCTTCCCTACATTTGGCAGCTTATTGTAGCGAAAAGGGTCCGCCAGATTGCGCGCGCCAATCTCCGTCCCCATGTACCATCCATTGAATGGCGCAGCCGTATAGTGCAGCCCGCCGATCTCAAGCCGCATGTTGCTGACAAAAGGAACCCCGTACCACTTCAGACCCAGCTCTTCAAAAGCAGGCAGATCAGGGTGCGTCAGGGGCACTTCGAGGATGTGCTCTGCGGGTATCTCGAACCATTCTGGCGGTTCTTGTCCCATCTGAACGATGAGCGGCAGCACGTCAAAGGCAGTCCCGGCACCGCGCCAACCCAGCTGCTCGCACACTCGAGTCAGCTCGAGAGAGATCGGATCGCCGAGCACCGTGCCGTCCTCCCGCTCGTAGCCCGCATAACGAACCAGCTGGTCATTCCACAGTCGGATACTTGGCTCGTCCATGTTGATTGCGGGTGAGAAAATCGTAATCGTTGGTAATATTTTACCGCCGTTCGTGGCATATTCCATATGGTTGAACACGCCTTGCGCCACGTCAGCCGCGGTCCGTGCGCTTCGCGCGTCCTGCACAATGAGCGAGTCCCAGAACAGCCGCCCAATGCAGCGGTTGTTGTTGCGCCAAGCAAGCTTTGCGCCGTAAGAAAGCTCTTCCAGCGTGTGCGCATAGGTGCCAGTCGCCTCGATCTCACTGGTGATTTGACTCAGTCTGGCCGCAATTACCGGTTCTGCGATGGAGAGCTCGCTGCCGTACTGTTTCAGGTACGCTTCAGCCTCTTGGAGCAGCTGATTGGCGTGGTCCGCCTTTGCGGCGGTGTGATTTTGCAAATGCGTGTTCATCATGATGAAATAGCCCCTGCCTATTGGTGATTGTTGCTGTTATTATACCGGATTTGATGGGCAATTGCTGTGACGGGTCTGTGTGGATTTGTATTTTACTTTAAAAATGTAAGTGAGTCGTTTATACTCTTCATTGTGTAGAAAGAAGAGCCGAACGCTCAAGGAGGAGTGAAGTGAGATGAATCGTTTATCGACCCCTTTTGCATCGAAGAGCCTGACTTTGAAGAATCGGATCGTAATGGCGCCGATGTGCCAATACTCCGTGGAAGCGAATGACGGCACGCCGAATGAATGGCATTATGTGCACTACGTTTCCCGCGCTGTAGGCGGTGCGGGACTTATCATTATGGAAATGACCGACGTTGAGCCGGACGGCCGTATTACAGACCGCTGTCTTGGCCTATGGTCGGATGAGCAAATTCCGGCATATCGCCGGATTATTGATGAAGTGCATCGTCACGGAGCGAAGATCGGTATCCAAATTGCCCACGCCGGGCGAAAAGCAGAGGATTCCTTGGAGCCCGTTGCGCCATCGGCGATTGCATTCAACGAGTCCTACCGTACGCCGCGCGCGCTGCGGATTGATGAGATCGAAGGGCTTGTCGTGAAGTTCAAGGAAGCTGCGCGCCGCGCTGTTGAAGCTGGTGCCGACACAATTGAGCTGCACGGCGCGCACGGGTATTTGATCCATCAGTTCCACTCGCCGGTTGTGAACAAGCGCGAGGATGAGTACGGCCTTGATCGCGCCAAGTTCGGCTGCGAGGTGGTTGCCGCCGTGAAAAGCGTCATGCCGGCCGATATGCCGCTCATTATGCGTATATCGGCGGCAGAGTTCTCCGACGGAGGCTATACCGTGGAGGAGGGCATTGAGATCTTCCGGCGGTACCTGGACGCAGGCGTGGATATTTTTCACGCATCGAGCGGCGGCGAGGCGCCGGTTGGTTCGGTTAAGCCGGCGATCTATCCCGGCTATCAAGTGCCACTGGCCCGCGCGGTGAAAGACGCGCTCGGCGTTCCTGTCATCGCCGTCGGCCTGCTCGACGAGCCGAAGCTCGCGGACGCAACGCTCGCGCATGGCCACGCCGACCTCGTCGCGGTCGCTCGCGGCATGTTGCGCGATCCGTACTGGGCGCTGCATGCGCTGCAGGCGACCGCTGCTAAGAGCGGCGCTGCCGCAGAGTGGATCCCGCGTCAGTACCAGCGCGGGTACTGATGCGGTTTTAGGCTGGGACGGCGCAGGAGGTAATGCGCTGAAGGTAGAGTTCGTGAGCTATGAAGCAGAGCGATCATGCAGAGCTATGAAGCGGAACGATGAAGGTGAGTAGGCAATGCGCGAATATGTGGGGCGGCGTCTCGATCGCGGATATACGTAAGGTTAAGGTGGCAGGAGTATGAAGGTAAGCAAACACAACGCGGAGCACTACGTGTGGGGCGAGGTGTGCGACGGCTGGCATCTCGTGAAGGATGAGCGGCTGAGCGTCATCCACGAGCGCATGCCTGCGGGGACGAGCGAGGTGCGCCACTATCATGAGCAGGCGCGGCAGTTCTTCTTTGTACTGTCGGGCGCGCTCGCGATTGAGGTGGGCGGCGAGGTTGTCGCACTTGAGCCGCAGCAAGGCGTAGAGGTACCGCCTCTTACGCCGCACCAAGTGCGCAACGTCTCCGACGAGGCGGCGGAGTTCCTCGTCGTCTCATCGCCGACAACACGCGGCGACCGGCATAACGCGTGAATGAAAAAAGCTTAGAGTCAGGTGGACTGACTCTAAGCTTTTTTGCGTATTGCCCGGGCGGCCGCTCGGGCGGGTATCGCCCCAGAAGCTGATGCTTCGGGAGCGTCGGCGGCATCAAGCGCCGACTTGTGTCTTAGACCAAACTCCGTCTACCTCACCGTTGCAATCCCGCCCCCGACCGAGCCTGCACATTAAACTAACTATCTAGACTGAGAGTCTTGTTTCACATCTCTCAATCTCGAAATCGCCTGCTGCGCTGCTCGATAGTCGGATTTCGTGACTCTCGACTGCGTTGCCATCCGTTTTTCGAAGGTTTTACTCACTGAGAGAACCTATACGTTCTCTCAGCGCACTCTCTCTAGTTATTAGTTGCCGAGAGAGCATATATGTTCTCTCGGCTTTATTTCGCTGCTAATCACGACCAATTCTTACTCTGAGAGCACGTATATGATCTCTCAGCGGGTTTTCCCGCTCTCACCGCCAGCTAACCGACCTCCGCGCCGGAACGGCGCCATACCGTTTACTCGGCGCAACCCCTGAGAGAGGATCCCCTCTCCCAACGCAATTACCCGCTCAGCGCATTCCGCATCGCGAGAATATACTTCGCCTCGTCGAGCGGATTCACTCCGCGGCGCTGGCGCTCCACATCTACGTCCGGCGGGCATTCGCGGTAGCCGGCGAAGAAGGTCGTGAGCGTGCCGCGACCCTTCGTCATCGCGCCAAGCCGCGCGGGGAAATCGAGCGTTGTCGCCACAGGCAGCAGCCCCTCGATTTCCATGCGCTCCTGCCTAAGCGTCGGCGCATCGAACTCGCCGCGCATGACGACGAGTTCGTTCATGAGCTTGCCGCCGTATTCCTCCGGCACCGACAAACGGAAACGCAGCATCGGCTCGAGCAGCTTTGTACCTACACGAGCCAGTCCGTTCATAATGCCCATCGGCGTCGCGATGACAAAATCCAGCGGATGGGTATGCCACACATGATGCTCCCCTTCTACGAGCGTCACGCTGAGATCGGTGACCTCCCAAGCGCGCAGCCCCTGCTGCAAAGCTTCCGGCACTCGGCGCGCCACCTCGTTCTGGTAGCTCTCGAGCAGACGCTCTCCGCGCACGAGCGACTTATACACGAGTCCGCTGCCACGCTCGCCTGGCTCAATAACAAAACGCAAAATCGCCCAGCACGGCTTCGGCATCAGATACGCCACGTACCCTTCACCCGCCGATGCCGGCGTCTCTTTATAAATGACGGACGGTGCGCCGAAGCTCACCACCAGCTTAAACCGGCTCAGCAGAATGGATGTCAGCACTTCCATCTGGATCGGCCCCATTACCTTCAGATGCAGCTCCCGCTCATCCTGCAGCCACTGCAAATCCAGCAACGGATCCTCGTCCGCCAGCTCCTGAAAAGCAGCCACGACCGCCGGATACTCCGCGGCATTCTGCCAATGCACCTGCACCGTCAGCAGCGGCACAGCCAGCCGCATCTCACCGGGAACTCCCTCGGGACTGCCGATAATATCGCCAATCCGCGCCCGACTCCACCCATAGACGGCGGCGATGTCCCCTGCCTTCAGCACGCCAATGTCCTCGGTCTTTTGCCCGGTCACGCGACGGATTTGCGTCACTTTATCTTGAACATCACGGCTATAGTTTAGAACCACATCACGGTTGCGCAGCACGCCATCGTAAAGTCGGACGTAAGCGATTTTGCCCATGACAGGATCGCGCTCCATCTTGAAGATTACGCCCGACACCGCGCCATCCTCCGACCCACCTGGCCCCGGCAAATACGCCACTACCGCATCCAGCAGCGCCTCAACGCCGATGCCCCTGCCCGACGCCCCGAACAGCACCGGAAACAGTGCGCAACGATGCGTCCCATCAACAAGCGCAGCCTCAATCTCCCCCTTGCCGATAGACTGCCCGTCCAAATAAGCCTCAAGCAGCGCTTCTTCCTGCTCCGCCACCGCTTCCAGCAGCATTCGGCGATACGCCTCTGCCCACTCAGCTGCCGTCTCGTCCACCACAGATACCGCCCCACCGAAGCCCGCCTCCACTCCATCAGGCGCCATAATTGGTACCGCCTGCGGCGAGAACAGCCGATGGATTTGCCCGAGCACAGCTAAGGGGTCGGCGCCGATCCGATCCATTTTGTTCACGTAGATCAGTGTCGGAATCTTCAAGTCGCGAAGCGCCTGCCAAATAATCTCCGTCTGCGCCTGCACGCCTTCCACCGACGAGATGATCAGCACAGCGCCGTCCATCACGCGCAGCGACCGCTCCACCTCAGACAAAAAATCAACATGCCCCGGCGTATCGACCAGATTAATCGGCGTATCCTTCCAAGTCAGCCGCGTTACCGCTGCCCGCACTGAAATGCCCCGCTCCCGCTCGACATCAAGCCAGTCCGTCTGCGTCGTTCCTGTATCTACGCTGCCAAGCGACCGAATATGGCCGCTAAGATAGAGCATCTGCTCCGTTGTCGTCGTCTTCCCCGCATCAACATGGGCAAAGATGCCGACATTGCGCAAGTTGTGCTGCTGCGCGTTCATCGTAAGCCATTCCCCTTTTTACATTCAATTCTTATTATCGTAGAAAATATGCTCCGCTGACTTCACCTTACCGCTCTCAATCGTCAGGATCCCAAATGAATACTGCGCCTGCCTTCTCTTATCCGTCGGCGATCCCGGATTAAACATGAGTACCCCTTCTCGCTCCCGCTTCACCGGTATATGAGAGTGACCGAACACGATCACATCCACTTGACCCTTCTCAAAAGCCCGATACGCATTCAGCTCCGTATCCGATCGACCGCCCGTCCCTTTGTGACCGTGAACGATTCCGATTCGCACGCCTTCAATCTCCAGCAGCTTACGCCAGCCCAGCTTCGCGACAATTTCACTGCCGTCGTTGTTGCCTGCTACGCCTTCCGTCTGCACATATTGCTCCAGCATTTCCAGCACCGACAGCGCCATCCAATCCCCCGCGTGCAAGATGGCATCCGCACTCTTCAACTCTTCTATTAGCCGCTCCGGCAGCTTCTTCGCCATCCGAGTCATATGGGTATCCGATACAACGACCACTTTCATTGTCGCCCTCAACTCCTTCTCGTTACGTCTTTCTCTCATTATTGAGCAAATGCTTGCGCTATTCAATCATTATCCTTTTCTTTACACAAACCTAACACAAAGTAACTACAAATAACGAATAAGCCTATTTTTCGTTGGACAACCAATAAAAACCTATCAATATAGCTTGTATTTGTGTTAGATTATATTACATAGTCATCATGTTTTTTCAAAGATTGTCTCGGAAAAGGAGCGATGCCCCTTGATCCACATTAGACGCTATTCCCCAGCCGACCACGACGACATTTGGCAGCTTCATCTGCTTGTCATATCTGCAGCAGGCGTGGAGCCGACGCACCATCATTACCATGATATTTTTCATATTGATGCGCAGTATCTCAGCAGCGGCGGCGACTTCATTGTCGGTACGAATGCCGATGGAATCGTTGTGGCAATGGGCGGGCTGAAGAAGCTGGATGAGGAGACGGCGGAGATCAAGCGGCTGCGCGTCCATCCCGAATACCAGCAGAACGGCTACGGTCAACGTATGCTGACGAAGCTTGAAGAGCGGGCGAAGGAGCTCGGCTTCCGCAACATCTATCTCGACGCCCTCACGAACCAGCTTGGGGCAAAGAAGCTCTTCCTTAATAATGGCTACGAACACCGCGGCGCCAGTGTCATTGACGGTTTCTGGATTAACGTGTACGAGAAGTCATTGCTATAATATTTTTTAAAATAATCCATTTCAGCTCAAACCGATTTGGGCTCTCCATCGTTACCTCCTAATGACAGCCACTATTAGAGGAGGAATTGACGAATGAAGAGAACAAGGTTTGGGCTCTTTTTGCTAGCATTCGCCTTATGCTTATCTTTACTGTTACCTGTACTTAGCGCTTCCGCAGAAGAAGAAACGAACGTTGCGGCAACCGATGCCGAAGCAGCCGCGAAGCTCGGCCTGCTGCTTGGGGACGGCAAAGGCGTTACGGGCGATTACTTAGGCAAAATGTCCACGCGACTCCAGGCCGCCATTATCTCCTTGCGCCTTCAGGGCAAGCTGCAGGATGCGCTTGCTTATACAGGTACGGATAGCTTCAGCGATTCCGCACTCGTAGGCAAAGCGAACAAACCGGTGCTCGCATACTTGAAAGCGCACGCAGAGCTCGGCTGGAACGGCACCGGCGGCGGCAAGTTTGACCCGCTGGAGATGATTAGCGCACAGCAGTTCTACAAAGTACTGCTCGAGGTGCTTGGATACAAATCCGGTACGGACTACAAGTACGCGGATACGCTTTCTTTTGCAGCAGGCAAAGGATTGAAGCAAATCGCGGGCGTGTCCATGCTGACAAACGACGATATTGCGACAGCTCTTATCGAATCGTTGAATGCGAAGACTCCGGCTGGTACGACGTTGTTTGCAAAGCTGCAAGCGGGCAGTGTCATTGCAGCATCCGCTGAGCAGCCTGGCGGTACGCGCATCGGACTGGGTACGAATGCGAAGCTCGGTACGTATCTAACCGACAGCGCAGGCCGCACGCTCTACTATTTCACAAAGGACGCAGCGAATCTCGAGTCGTGCCAGGGTCAATGCTTGACCGCTTGGCCGATCTTCTATGCCGACAAGCTGCAAATCCCATCCTCGTTGAACCCAGATGACTTCGGCGTGTATAAGCGCGCTGATGGTACAGAACAGACGACGTATAAAGGCTGGCCTCTGTACTATTTTGTAAAAGATATGGCTGCCGGTGACGTGAACGGCGAAGGCGTCGGCGGCGTCTGGTTCGTGGCTAAATCCGATTATGCCGCTATGCTAGGCACATCCACTACACTTGGCAACTATTTGACGGATGAAAATGGTCGCACGCTGTACTATTTTGACAAGGATACTCCGAATAAAAGCGTTTGCGAAGGCACTTGCCTCGTGAACTGGCCTGCTTATCTGGCGGACGGCAACAGTACGCCGACTGGCGTTGCGAGCTCCGACTTCGGTACGATTACACGCGCTGATGGCAGCAAACAAACGACCTACAAAGGCTATCCGCTGTACTACTTTATTAAAGACGCTGCGCACGGCGATTCGAACGGGCAAGCGGTCAACAACGTTTGGTTCGTGGTCAATCCAGCGAAATTCACGGGCACAACGGCAGGCACAGCAGCACCTGCGGTCAAGACATACCACGTCGACATTAAAGAATACTCCTTCGGCACTGGTCCGCTTACGGTTGAAGCAGGGTCTCAGATTATCTTCACGAATTACGATGATATGAAGCACAATGCCGTTGCAGTGGATGGCAGCTTCGAATCACCTCTTCTGGCAAAAGGCGAGTCGTACGCGATTACGCTAACGAAGCCAGGTACGTATGACTATTTCTGCGAGCCGCACAAAAAGTTTATGACCGGCCAAATTATTGTGAAATGAGTGAATGCTTATGACCAGGAACGGGGTGAACAGGAGACCAGTTACTCGGCGCAAAGGTTACTTCCTTCTCTGCCTGCTGCTCGTTGTCGTGCTAAGTCTGAGTGCTTGCGGCAAGAAAGATTCGGCGGCGGAGCAAAATCATCAGAATCATAACAATATGGCGATGGATGATTCGGCGGCGACGAATACGACGAATACGAAGACGGCGGACAATGCGTCTGGAGGGGATTCAACCGTCGCAGCTGACGACGGCTCATCCGCTGCGGTTGATGACGGGACGACGGCGGGCGGTTCGGATTCGAAGGATACCGGAACGACTGCTGCTGCCGGCGGCTCGGATGATTCGAAGAATAGCGGAGCTGCCGGTGATGTAAGCGGGGCCGACTCGAAGAGCGATGCAGCCGACGATCACGGCGGCCACACCAAAGGCGAAGCTGGCGATAATCATGGCGGTGGTGCCAAAGGCGAAGCTGGCGATGATCACGGCGGAGGCGCCAAAGGCGAAGCTGGCGACGATCACGGCGGCAAGGCACCGGCGAAGGATGCGGCGAAGCCTGCTGTGACGAAGCCGCAGACATCGAAGCCTGCTGATAAACCGGCGACGAAGCCGAGCACTAAGCCTGCGACCGACAAGCCTGCGGCCGGCAGCACAGATACGAAGCCGCAGAGCAAGCAGTATGTGGTGGAAATTAAGGATTTCGGATTTACGCCGGACACATTGACCATTCACCCGGGCGATACGGTCAAGTTCATTAACCGGGACGACGTGAAGCATACGGCGACGGCTGATGATGGCAGCTTCGACACGGACTTGCTCGGCAAAGATGAAGGCAAAGTCATTACCTTTGACAAAGAAGGCGTATTCTCTTATTACTGCACGCCGCATCCTGGCATGCAGGCGACGATCACCGTTGCCAAATAATATGCGCAGGGTAACCATCCGAGCAGGAAGGTTACCCTGTATGCATGATTTTGGTATACTAGCTTGTAATTGATGTCTGACCGGGAGGCCGGCTCACATGAACAATCTTGGCGATTATGAATTGATGCTGCTCATCAAATGCAAACAGCAGAAGGCGCTATCTACTCTTTACGATCGCTACGGAGCGCTCGTCTATTCCTTTGCGTTCAAGGCGCTCAAGGACGAACCGGCTGCACGGGATATCGTGCAGTCCGTCTTCATCCGGCTGTGGACGACCGAGTCGGACTACAACCCAGAGAAGGGCCGGTTCACGAGCTGGCTGCTTACCGTCACGCGCAATATGACGACGGACTGGCTGCGCAAGCAGCGGCGGCAGAACGCTCCGCTCCTATCTTTTGCACCCGAGGAGCTCGACCGTATTCCCGATTCGAGCGCACCGTCACCGGAGGATCGCGCGGAACGGGAGTCTTTCAAGGATCAGATTCGCAGCGCCTATCAGCATTTGTCCACGCAGCAGATCATGCTGCTTGAGCATTTCTATTGGCAGGGTTACAGCTTAAGCGAGCTAGCCGCCGCTTATAATCAGCCGCTTGGCACCGTAAAGAACCGACTGCATCAGACGTTAAAAATATTGCGCAGACATATGCCGGCAGAAGAGGAGGGAATGTGATGGAGAAGAGAGAACAGCAGCTGCCGCCAGCATGCGAGCTTTGCCTCGAGTATGTATCGGATGCCTGCAACGCAGAGGAGAAAGCAGCCTTTGAACTTCATCTCCCTCACTGCGAAGCCTGCCAGCAGGAGCTCCAGGAATTGCGCACGGTATGGGAGGCGCTTCCCACGGATATTCACCAAATCGAACCACCGCCTGACTTGAAGCAGCAGGTCATGGACGCCGCTCTTGCCGCTCAGCCGGCAGACAACGGCCGATCCTTGCGCCGTTCGGCTGCGAGAAGAAGACACTCCCTATTCCGGAAGCTGACCCCCGCTCTACTGACTGCAGCAGTAGCCGGCCTCGTGCTCATGGGCGCATGGAACTGGCAGCTGCGCAGCGAGCAGCAGCGAGCACCACTTCCCGTTGAGCAGGCGCTGAACGTATCAGCCGCTCAAATTAAGGAGCTCGTCCCACTCCAAGCCGCAGGCAAGCTCGCCGGCAAATCATCCGGCGTCGCTTGTATCGTCGACAACGGGCAGAGCAGGCAGTTCGTCGTCTATTTGTTCGGAGCTGCGACAACGAGCGGCAGCGAAGCCTATCAAATCTGGCTCGTGAAGGACGGCGTCCGCAAGAGCGCAGGCACGTTCCGTGTCGGTCCATCTGACCGAGGAGTCGGGTTGCTCGCGATGCCGATGGAGTCAGCAAAGCTGGATTTTGACAGCATCGGCATTACGATTGAGCCCGATGATAAAGGCGATCATCCGCGCGGGACGAAGGTGTACGGCTCCTCCGTGTGACCGCCCCTGCCGCATCGAACGCGGAATAAACGAGCTCACTATACAACAAAGAAGCCATAGCTGGTCGCATTGCTGCTGACCCGCTATGGCTTCTTCTACTCATAAACGACTAAAACCGATACAAAGTATGCGCCTGCTTCTCTTTCATCCAAACTTGCATAAATCCTGGCTCTCGATTGTCCCACGCATAGTAAGGAACAAGCGTCACCTGATTGCCGTTTGCCGCTTTGCCTGTCAGAACGACAACCCCGCCGAGCAGATCTGCCCGATGCTCAGTTGCAAACGGAGCGGCTGCCGAAACTTCGAACTGATCGTACGCCAACGCCTCGTTGTCGATGCCTTCCGCGCAATACACGACCGGACCGCGCTGGAACGCAACACGTCCAGCGTTGCTGACGACTTCCTCTCGGGAACGTACAGCCTCGACAGCCATATCCAAGCTGAGCGCAATGGTGTCGCCTGCTTTCCACGCCCTACTCAGCGTCACATAACCTTTGCCCACCAACAGATCGGCGCCTCGAACCGCACTGCCATTGACGGAAACGCCATAGCCTCGGCACCAGCCCGGAATTCGCAGCTTAATCTCAAACGCATTGCCGTGAGCAGTGCCACCGCCGCCATCCCCCTCAGCTCCCGCGACCGCCCCAACCGTCAGCTCGATTTGTCCACTCCACGGATAAGAGGTCTTCTGCTCCAACGTGATAGCAGTGCCCTCAGCCCCAGCTTCGCACGAAGCAGTGCCGCTCACATACTGGTTCACGACAAGCCCATCGTCCGTGCGACTATACACATAACCGCCAATCGAAGGGAGGAACCGAACGAGGTTCGTCGGACAGCATGAGCAGTCGAACCAAGGCACACGATGATGATTGCCTTCGGAAGCGAGTGGATTGACATAGAAGAACCGGTCGCCGGATAGCGAAATGCCAGCAAGTGCGCCGTTAAACATCTCACGCTCGATAATGTCCGCATACTTCGCATCACCTGTCAGCAGGTTCATCCGATGATTCCACAGCACCATCGCAATCGCGGCGCACGTTTCGCAATAGGCACTGTCATTCGGCAGGTCGAAGTCATGCGTAAACCCTTCATTATGTCTCGATGGACCGATTCCGCCCGTTATGTACATATTCCGTTCGACCGTATGCTCCCATACTCTATGCAGCGCATCCATATAGGTCGTATCGCCGGATACGTGCACAACATCGGCCATCGCCGTGTACAAGTACATGGCGCGGACAGCGTGTCCTTTCACTTCCTTAATGTCCCGAACCGGCACGTCGTCCTGACAATAGGCTGGCCCCCACTCTTTATTATCCCAAATCGCGCCAACGCCGTGTCCATGTCCCCGCTCTTCAAGGAGCCATAGCGCCAGCTTCCAATAGCGCTCCTCGCCCGTTACCCGAAACAGCTTCACCAGCGCGAGCTCGATCTCCTCATGCCCTTCCACCCAGTGGCGCTTGCCCGGGCCGAACACCGAATCGTAATGATCGGCAAGTCTGCAGGCCACGTCAAGCAGCACTCTTTTGCCCGTCGCTTCGTAATACGCAACCGCCGCTTCAATGAGATGACCGCCATTGTACATTTCGTGCTTCTCCATGTCCGTCCACTTCTCATCCGGCTTGACGAGTGTATAGTACGTGCACAGATAGCCGTCTTCCTCCTGCGCGGCAGCAATCAGGCCGATAATGCGGTCAATCTCCGCCTCCAGCACCGCGTCACGGTTCGTCATCAAGCTGTAAGCAGCACCTTCAAGCACCTTATATACATCGGAATCGTTAAAATAAATGCCTTCGAACTCGCCATCCACTAGCTCAGCCGCTTTGGCAAAATTGCTAATCCGCCCCGTCTCTTCGCTCTTCGTCAGGCAGAGCGGCAGTGTCACCTGTGTCAATAGATCAAGCCTCGGCCGCCAAAAGCTATCCTCAATCCTCACCTGATTAAACGGAATACCCTGCCACTTCTGCTGTTTCGTTCCTTGCATTTGATTATGACCACCTTTCTCCCTCTGCACGAAATGTACGGATGCTCATCTACTATCCCTTTCATAGTACACCCAAAACTTGGATGAGCGGAACAGGAATAATGTCAAAAAGCTCTCTACCACTATTATCGCTTTTATGTCCGCAACACCTGATAGTCCAGCCACTCCTGCGGCAGCAGCCGATTATACCGAGGCTGCAGATAGCGGTCGTCAATCAGCAGCAAGCTTCCTCTGTCGTCCTCTGACCGGATGAGACGGCCGCCCGCCTGCAGCACTTTATTCATGCCGGGGAACAGAAACGTATATTCGAAGCCGTTTCTCCCAGTCTCATCGAAATACGCCTTCATAATATCGCGCTCCAGGCCGACCTGCGGCAGTCCGACGCCGACGACGGCTACGCCGATCAGGCGGTCGCGGGCGAGGTCGATCCCCTCCGAGAAAATGCCGCCCATGACGGCGAACCCAATTAGCGTTTCTTGCGTATCCGCCTGAAAAGCAGCCAAAAACCGCTCCCGCTCCTCCTCCGACATTCGCGTCGCTTGCACGATTGCTCTCATGCGCCCTGCTTCTATTTCACCCTGATTGGCTATTAGGAACCGCTCTACCGCATCATTCATATACGCGTACGAAGGGAAGAACACGAGATAGTTGCCCTGCCGCTGACCCGCCATCCACCCGATCTGCTCCACAACCCGATCAATCGTCCGCTCCCGATCCTGATAGCGCGTCGACAGTGGACTAATGCTCACCTCTAGCTGTTCCGATGTGAACGGGGACGGCACCACGACCGAATAATCCGTTTCGATGCTGCCGCCGAGCATATCCATATAATAATGGAGCGGTGTCAGCGTCGCCGAGAAAAACACCATGGACCTGTATCCTTTGCTCATCGTGCGCAGCAGATGCGACGGATCCAAGCAGAACAGCTTCATATGCACTTCGCTCCGCTCGCATTCGGTGTACGTGACATACCGCTCATCGTACAGCTTGGCGATACGAACGAAGCTCTGACAGCGAAAATACAGCTCCAGCAGCTGCGGGTTCGCCTCCCCGCTGTTAGCACTGAGCAGCTCCCGCTCCGCCTCCGTTATGAACTGCTCAACGAGACCGACCAGTGCCTCCGGCAGCTCTCTGGTCACCTCTTGCTGCTTCTCACCGATGGATTTACGCAGCGCGATGAAGTACTCGTTCACAGCTTTGGCCGCTGTGTAGACGGCAGGTGCAGTAAGGCTTGGCCTCCCTTTGTAGGCTCGCCGCATCTCTAGAAAATCCGCTTTATCGAGCGTGCTCGAGTACATCTCTCGCGCCCGGTCTACGAGATTATGCGCTTCATCTATAAGCACTGCAGTGCGCCGCTTCTGCTCCTCGAACATGCGCTTCAAGTTGACGCGCGGGTCGAAGACGTAATTGTAATCGCATATCATGGCGTCGGCCCCGTAAGCCGCATCCAGCGCAAATTCGAACGGACATACCGTATGCTTGCGCGCGTACGTCTCGATCACTTCACGGGTAATGCGCGTTTCGTTCGTGCGAAGGTCGAGCAGCGCCTCGTTAATCCGATCGTAGTAGCCGTTTGCGTAGGGGCAGTGCTCCTTGGAACAGCGCACCTCCTCCTGGAAGCAGATCTTCTCCTTGGCGGTCAGCGTGACGACTTGCAAGTGCAGCCCTCTCGCCTCCAGCAGTGCAAAAGCTTCCTCAGCCGATGTTCGAGTGATCGTCTTCGCCGTCAAATAAACAACCCGCTGCAGCACGCCCTCCCCGATTGCCTTGACCGCCGGGAAGATCGTCGAGATCGTCTTGCCGATGCCTGTCGGCGCCTTGGCAAACAGCTTGTGCTTGCTTGCAATCGACTGGTAGACCGCCCCCGCCAGCTTGCGCTGTCCCTCCCGATAAGCCGGAAAAGGAAACGCCAGCTCCTTGATGCTGCGGTCGCGCTTCTCCTGATGCTCCACCTGCTGTGCCGCGCGCGCGTAGTAGCAGCTAATCATTTCGTGGACAAACCGCTCCAGCTCGGACGCAGTTAACGTCTGTTGGAAGCGCCGCTCCTCTTCTGTATCTACCTGCACATATGTCAGCTGCACCGTTATTCCTTGGAGACCACGCTCCTGCGCGATGATGTAGGCGTAGCACTTGGCCTGCGCCCAGTGAACGGGATAAGTGTGCTCGGGGAGCTCCGGCAGCTTGCCGGAGGTGGACTTGATTTCGTCAACGGTCAGGAGAGCGTCTTCTCCGGCTGGCGCAAGAAGTCCATCGCAGCGCCCGTCAATGACAAAGAGGAGATCGTCCCGCTCGATCTCCGTACTCACGTAAACTTCCTTCTCATCCTGCTCGCCGTACTGCTTCTGAATGCGCTGATGCGCCTTCGTCCCTTCCGTCATGGAGGCAGCCGTATGAAACCCCGACTCGATATCCCCACTTAAATACGCATACTCCACGAGCGATCGCACCGACAGCTGCACTTTTTTTGGCATTTTATCTCCTGTTATATAAGACCGGAATTCGAACGTTTGTTCTTTTATTGTAGCATAAGCTTGTCCCGCGGCAAGCATCAATTACAACCTTGTCTTACGGCTACGCTTCTCATTCTTATGTTCGCTAAGCTGCTCTAGAAAATCCTTTATCACCCTAGGAAGCGGAATCCCATTGGCACCTAAATGCTCGATGAGAGACAGCCCTTCACGCCCGCAGTAGAAATAAATAGCTGCCGTACGAAAAATCGGCACACCGTGCTCGTTCCACCCATCCAGCATCGACGCAAGCCCCACAATGAACAAAATGAGCATTTTGCGGACAATACTCCAGCCGACCACATCGGCATTGACCGTTCCGTATCTAATTGCACGCAAGAAACCCGTAACATACTCCGCAATAATAAGCACAAGTAGCACTTGCAGTGCTTTATCCCACCCTCCAAGCGCCGCAAAAAACAACATATTAATTTCCCTCCTTCGCCTAATTATGAACGAAACAAGCACAGTCCAATTTTCTTGGATACAGAAATATTAGTCCCATATTCTTGGGATGTCAATCAGTTAATATGAGTTACTTGAATAAATATTGCTTTATTTCTATGATGTAGTACAATATACTTGAACTTACATACGAACAGGTGGTCGGTAGATGTGTTAATGGATCGTTTAAAGGAGCGGCGCAAAGCGATGAATTATACACAAGAGCAATTAGCGGAGCTTGTAAATGCGAAGAAAACGACAATATCCAACTATGAGACTGGCTATAGCACCCCGAACAATGAAATGCTAGGCGACCTCGCGGATGTGCTGCATACGACCGCCGACTATTTGCTTGGACGTTCTGAGAATCCCGTTTCGCTTGATGCCGCAGGCGGCACAGCTGCGATTCCAGAGTTTGCGACTCGCAAGGACGTCAAAGATTTCAAAACCTTTTTAAATCAGCAAGAGGTTATGTTTGATGGCGTACCGCTGACTGCGGAGGAAAAAGCAAGAGTGCTTGGTTTTATGGAGGGCATGTTCTGGGATGCCAAAAAAATGAATAAACGGAGCAAGCCGCGCTCGGAAGGCTGATTTGGGGGAATAGAATGAGCATTGAACAGACTGTCTGCAAGCTTGTTCGTAAACATGGCACCGCCGACCCTTTCAAGCTGGCAGCTCATTTGAAAGTAAACGTTCAGTTCCTTGACCTGCCGGACAACTGCCGGGGCTATTATCTTCGCACACTGCGGCGGCGGTTTATTGCGATTAACCAGAACCTCTCCGACATATGGCAGCGGGTTGTCTGCGCACATGAGCTCGGACATGACCAGCTGCATCGAGGAATTAGCCGCTTCTTCCTGGACGAGCGTTCCTTCTTCGTAGCAGGTCGATATGAGACAGAAGCGAATGAATTTGCGGTTCAGCTGCTGCTGCACAATGAACAACCCGATGAAGGCGAGTCGATCGACACATACTTTATGAGGAACAACATCCCAACCGAGCTGACCCGTTATTATGACCAATAAAAAAACTGCCCTTAACATAAGTTAAGGGCAGTTCCATTGTTCGCTATAAAACTACAGTTTTACAACGTTTTCTGCTTGTGGTCCACGGTTGCCTTGAACAACGTTGAACTCAACGCGTTGGCCTTCGTCAAGAGTCTTGAAGCCTTCGCCTACGATTGCGGAGAAATGTACGAATACATCGTTGCCGCCTTCAACTTCGATGAAGCCGAAACCTTTCTCAGCGTTAAACCATTTAACTGTTCCTTGTTGCATTGGGAATTACCTCCAAAATTAAATTAACATGTACTTTTTATTCGTTTACGACAAATAAAAAAATCACACATTGAAAAAGGTACCATCTCGCACAAATGACAACCCTTTTCAATATGTGAATTCAGGTTCTTTTATGACTAAGATCATATTAGCATATCTATGGTTGAAAAGCAATGAACTTCTTAGGCCTCGAGTACCTCTGCAGAGAACGGGGAAAACCTTTGCCCTCTGCTATTATAAGCAGTCGAGACCTTTTCTATACTCAGTTTACCAAAAAATAATTTAAGACCCGATATACCGGTCATACAAGGTTTGTGCACGCGCCAAATCTTCAGTCCCTTGGACGAGCACACGTCCATCCGGGAAGACGACAAGCCGTTCGCCTTCGGGCAACTCAACCTTCAGCAGATATGGATTGCGGGTCACGGTGCATGATCGTTCGAGCCGCTCGGCCATTTGCTGCAAATGAAGCGGTCGCTTGCCGCTGATCTGGACCGTTTCGCGGCCGCACAAGGTTACCGGCCGTTGTTGATGATCGGCATCACTCGCTTGCAGCGAAGGATATTGTTTCAGGCTGCACGTCGGGCAGCTCGTCCGCTGCGGAGGAAGCTTGAGATCCATCATCTGGTGCTGCCAAATCTCCAGCGATAGGAGCCCTTGGCGCTGCGCATCGGTTGCGCCGACCATGAATTTCAGCGCCTCGACCGCTTGCAGGGAAGCGATGATGTCGATAATCGGCGAGATGACGCCGACCGTATCGCAGGTGTCGCCGCCGCCTCCGCTGTCGCCGGAACCTAGCAGGCAGCGAAGGCAAGAGGTTTGACCGGGGATGAACACCGCGGTCATGCCGTGGGAGCTAACAGCGCCGCCGTAGATGAACGGGATGCCAAGCTTGAAGCAGACATCGTTCAGGAGCAACCGCGTCTGGAAGTTATCCGTGCCATCGAGCACCAGATCGGCACCGGTAATCAGAGCTTCGGCATTATCTGCCGTCACATGCGAGACGATCGGATCGATCGTGATGTCGCTATTGATGCGCGAGAGCTTCCGCTCGGCGGCTACAACCTTCGGCCGGACCTGCTGCACGTCTTCTTCGTCGTACAGCATCTGCCGCTGCAGGTTGCTTCGCTCGACGTAGTCGCGGTCAATAATGCGCAGCTTGCCGACGCCCGCTCTCGCCATATGATTGGCGATAACGGTTCCAAGCGCTCCCATACCGACTACGACAACCGTGGCGGCGGCGATCTTCTGCTGCCCGCTAATGCCAATCGGCGGGAACAGCAGCTGCCGCGAATAGCGCTCCCGCTGTGAGGTGCGCTCGCCGACGCCGCCGCTTGCCGCTTCGCGGTGCTCATCGTCATTATTGTTCCGTCCCGATTGCGTGGATGACGATTGATCCAAGTTCGTTTGCTCCTTTCAAATACAACTAGCTGCGAATGCTCGCATTTATTTGATGCCGAGCGCCGCCAAATCCTTCTCCACGCGCTGCTTCAGCTCCTTCTTCACCGAATCCTCAAGGAACGCTGCGTTTACGCCATTACGAATAACAGCAGCCAGCTCCGAGTCGGTAAAATCGAACCGTTCCGACACGATCCGGTATTCACGCGCAATGTCGGTGCCGGAGACGCTCGGATTGTCCGTATTCAACGTTACGAGCAGCCCTTTCTCGAAGTACTCGCGAATCGGATACACATCCCAGTCCGCTACAGCCTTCGTCTGAATGTTGCTCACCGGGCACATTTCAAGCGGAATCCGCTGCTCCAGAATCATTTGCAGAATAGCGGGATTTTCCCGAAGCCGTACACCGTGCCCGATCCGCGAAGCACCCAGATTCTTCACCGCTTCATAGACGTTCTGAGCCCCTGCCGCCTCTCCGGCATGAATGGTCACCGGCAGCGACCGCTTATGCGCAAGCGCGAACACCCCACGGAACAGCTCCGGCGGGAACGAAGCTTCATCGCCAGCCAAATCAACGGCAACGAGCCCTTTTCCTTCAAATTTCGCAGCAGCTTCAATAACCTCAAGATTCTGCTGCTGCTCGTGATTCCGCATGCAGATCGCGATTACTCGGCCAACAATGTCGAACTCCTGCTCCGCCCGCTTCATGCCCGCGATGACATGATGGATGGTCTCATCAGTCTGCAACCCCCGGCGGCGATGCAGCTGCGGCGCGAAACGCACTTCTATGTAACGGCAATTATGCGAGGCCGCCTGCGCCAGCGTCTCGTAAGCAACACGCTCCAGAGCTGCACCAGACTGCATGAACCGGGTCGTAAAATCGAATTTGCTGAGGTATTCCGGCAAGCTGCGGCAATCATCATCCACCTGCATGTACGGAATCAGCCCAGCTTCATCGGTGACAGGAAGCTCGATACCTTCAGCTGCGGCAATCGCCATCGCCGTGACTGGACGCAGGCTGCCATCCAGATGAACATGCAGATCAACTTTCGGCAGCAGATGCCATCTATTCATACCAATCCTCTTCCTCTCGGTTTGAGATGCGTATCTATGTATTTCTATCATAATCGAATCGGACCAGCTCTATGTTGACCCTTTTGCAATAATTTATCACTCTTGTGACAGTCCATTATACCGAACTCGGCAGGAATTTGTCGATTTATGCCGAATGCTTCGTATGGGTTAACAATGAATCTTGAAGGGGCGATAACGTAATGGATACACTATCCCAGCATGCCCCTCTGCGATATAATGCACCGCGCAGAATTTGGCTCCTTATCATGCTTATCACAGTCTTGCTTGGCAGCAGCTTCTACTGGGTGACAGACATTTACAGCGAGTGGATGCACAAGGATCTCGATCATGATGCATCCGTCGAGCTAGCCGCCAATGCCTCCTCGCTTACACTTGCGCTCGAGCGCAGAATGCTTCTCTCTGATGGACTGAAAGCGTTCATCGATACATCCATTATGAGCGGCAATACGCTCAGCCAAAAGCAGTTCGATACATTCGCCGTCCATTTTGTTCAACCGATGCATGGCATCCGCAATTTATCCGTCTACCCCGGCGGCATCGCCAAATTCGTTTATCCGCTAAAAAGCAATGAGAGCATCATCGGCCTCAACCTCTTAACCCATGAAAATCCAGCTATACGTCAAAATGCCGAGCGGACGAAGCAGACCGACCAAAAGACGATTCTCGGTCCCTTCGAGCTGACGCAAGGCGGTCTTGGCCTCTTGACCCGGCAGTCTATCTTCATAAACAACGAGTTCTGGGGCTTCGTCTCTGTTGTGCTTGATGTGCCTCCCATCCTCGCCGAGGCTGGTTTGACGAAGGAGAATAAAGGCATCGAGATGGCAGTGCGAGCCAATGGAAAAACGATATTCGGAGATGCTGCGCTGTTCGAACGCTCGCCACAGCTCACAACGGTTCGTCTGAGCGAAGGAACATGGCAGCTGGCAGGCGTGCCGACCACGGCCAAAGCAGCGTTTATTGATACGAAAATCCGCGTTATTCGTCTGCTATGCTCGCTCGGATGCGCCCTGCTCATCTACATTATCTACCTTCAGCTTACCCAGAAGCATAAGCTCCAAGCAATGGTCAAGGAACGGACGAGCAACTTGATGACCGCGAATACACAGCTGGCAGCCACCTTCGATAAGCTTAGCGAGGCAGAGGATGCGCTGCGTAAGCAGTACCTGCTGCTCGAAGGAAGCGAGCGGAATTTGCGTAAGGTCGCTTTCCACGACACGGTGACAGGGCTTCACAACCGGATGTTTTTTCAGGAACACTTAGACGCCGTCGTCACCTCTCATACTGCCCTCGACGAGCGGTTCGCGCTGTTCTTCATTGATCTCGACCAGTTCAAGCTCATTAATGATACGGTTGGTCATTCTTATGGGGATTTGCTGCTGCAAGAGGTCGGCCAGCGCCTGAAGCAGCCTCTCAATGAGGGAGAATCGCTTTCGCGGATTGGCGGCGATGAATTTACGATTATTTTGCCTACGCTAACCGATTTGACGCAGGTGCACCAGCTCGCTCAGCGACTGGTCAATCTGTTCTATGAACCGTTCCTGCTGCAGCAGATTGAATATTTCGTCACCGCCAGCATCGGAATAACGATCTTCCCCGACCACAGCCAGGATGCCAACACACTTATGAAATACGCGGATGCGGCGATGTATCAGGCGAAGGAAGAGGGAAAAAACACTTACCGGATCTACGACGATACCTTGAATGCCGATTTGCAGCAGAAAATGTACATTAAGAACAGTCTGCGGCGCGCGCTCGACCACCAGGAGTTCGAATTGTTCTATCAGCCGCAGATTGAGCTTGCAACAGGACGCATCGCCGGCCTTGAAGCACTGCTGCGCTGGACTCACCCGAAGATCGGCCCCATCTCGCCGACCGTCTTCATTCCGATTGCCGAAGAATCAGGGCTGATGATTCCGATTGGCGAATGGGTGCTGCGCACGGCTTGCGCGCAGAACAAAGCGTGGCAGGATGCGGGCTTGCCGCCGGTCACCATCGCAGTTAACCTGTCGGCGCGGCAGTTCGCGCCGCGCTACGATCTGGCGGCGCAAGTGAAAGCGATCCTCGCCGAGACCGGGCTCGATCCCGCTTATCTGGAGCTTGAGATCACGGAGAACATGGCGATGCACGACAACAATGCCGCCGTCTTGCAGGAGCTGCGCAGCGACAATGTGCGGGTGTCCATCGATGATTTCGGCACGTATTATTCTTCGCTGAGCTACTTGAAACGGCTGCCCGTCGACAAGATCAAGATTGACCGCTCCTTCGTCATTGGCATCGGCAAGGAGCCCAAGGATGAGGCTATCATACTCGCTATGCTGCTGCTGGCCAAACATATGGAGCTGACGATCATCGCCGAGGGCGTCGAAACAAGCGAGCAGCTTGCTTTCTTGCAAAATGGCGAGTGCCACGAGATTCAAGGCTACTTCTACTATCCGCCGAAATCGGCCGAAACCGCGCAGCACATTCTACGCAATCATACAAAAGGGCTGGCCATCATTTGATGGTCAGCCCAAATAGTAGACAGGTGAAATAATAAAAGCCTGACGCTATGAGGGGAGCATTTTCTATGTCAAAAATTCAATGCCGTGCGGATGAGAAACTCACCATAATCGAAGAGATTGGCTGTGGCGAACTTGACATCTGGCAGCTACATACAAATATAGGATTTAAAAACAGCTTTGGTTAAATGGCGACAGCGATATGAAGTCTATGGCTTTGAAGGATCGGAGGATCGCACAGGAAGCCGCACCTAAAATCCGATGTGAAGGTGCTATGTGAAATTGCAGTGATTCCACGTTCCAGCTATTACAAATGGTTACAACGCAAGCCTAGTGCTAGCAGTGCTTGTGAGCTGGCAAACCAACAAACGCCGACAAACGCAAATAAAAAAAGCCGCATTTTTTGCGACTTCGTTGTTTTCTCAACGGTTTATCCTTTCAGACCCCTAAACCCCACAAATCGTTTGCCGCTCTCGTCCCATAGTCGGTATCGAAGCGCCTGTAGACTCAAACGAAGCCCAATGACAGGAACGTCATGCATTGCGGCGTTGCTCTCGTGTATTTGCTGCAAGTTATAGTTCGACACATGAGGATCCAGATGATGAATATGGTGGAAGCCGATATTCCCCGTCATCCATTGCAGGATTTTGGGCAGCTTATAATAGGAGCTCCCGTGCATCGCTGCACTGACGAAATCCCACTCATCCGCACTCTCGTAATAGGTATTCTCGAATTGATGCTGCACGTAGAAGAGCCATATGCCCGCAACGCCGGACAGGTAGAGGATCATACCCTCCACAAGTAGGACATCCTTCCATCCCAGCGACCAACAGAGCAGTCCGATCAAGCCTGCTAGCGCTGCGTTCGTTAGGTACGTGTTCATGCGCTCTTTGCGTCTGACACTCTTCCGGTTCAATCGGTATACTATCAAAAAAATAAATACCGGTCCGAGCCCGAACATGATAAGTGGGTTACGGTAAAAGCGGTAACTTAGACGCTTCCATGGGGAGAGCGCCGCGTATTCCCTCGTAGTCAGCGTCCATATGTCGCCCGTGCCTCTACGGGATAAATTCCCGCTCGTCGCATGATGAATGGAGTGCTCATTCTTCCATTGCTCAAATGGAAAGAAGGTAAGGATTCCCGTTATCGTCCCAATAATTGCATTCGTTTTTTTCCTTGCGAAAAATGACTGATGACAACAATCATGGAAAATAATGAATATTCGAATCATGAATCCGGCTGCTGGAATTGTAAGCGCCAGTGTGATCCATATTGAGATAGTAAGACTTACATAAGCGAGACCCCACAGCAGGATGAAAGGAACGATGCTATTGATCAACTGCCAGACGCTCTTCCTCAAATCCGATTTATTGTGAGGAGCCATGTCCTTCTTCCAGCGGGTGTACTCTTGAAGTGATTTCATAGTAATCCCCTTTTCTTGGGAACCACTCGTAGCGACGAATTTCCCGAACTTACCAAGAGGTTCCCGACCTTCATTAACCATGACCTCTTCTTAATTATTCTTATAGGCCGGTTGCAAAGAATCTTTTCTCCAATTATGATATACCATCCCCTTCCTTACTTGCGTAATTTTTTAATTTGCTCTGATCGTCCACTTTGCTCTGCAAACTCTGTTTGTTGGAATAAAAATTAATAATGTCATCAATGGTCGAGAATGCGACACTAACGTTCGTATCATGTGTATTTATATTAATAATCTAACCGCTTTTCTGATGTGATCACATCTTTATTTTCTATGAGCATTTGTTCATTAAGCTTAATTTAGAGCTCTCTTCAGAGTCATGCCTGCCGTGAATACGGGAACTTTACCCGCTGGAACTTCCACCTCTTCACCGGTTTTGCGGTTTATTCCCATGCGTGCTTCACGACTACGGACGTCAAATTTTCCGAAGCCTACTAGTTGGACTTTTTCGCCTTGCTTTAAAGCTTCAAAAATCGAGTCCAAAACATGCGTTACAGCTTTTTCAGCATTCTTTTTTGAAAACCCACTAGATTTCGCCACATCGACGATCAATTGTTCTTTGTTCATTTAAAATACCTCACTTCTATGATTTTAAATTATGAAAATGACAGCCTACTTATATGAATGCAAGCAATAATAAACAAAAAGCTGTCCCACGGTTAGGACAGCTTGAAAAATTTTAGTATAGTTTAGAAACGTTTTCAGCCTGCGGTCCACGATTGCCTTGGGCCACATTAAATTGGACGCGTTGACCTTCATCTAACGATTTGTAACCATCGCCCTCAATTGCGCTGAAATGAACGAATACGTCATTTCCGCCCTCGATTTCAATAAAACCAAAGCCTTTTTCAGCATTAAACCATTTAACTGTACCTGTTTGCATAGAATTCCTCCAAAAATAAAATTTTTAATACGACCATTTTAATGAGCGCTAATAAAGATATGCGATTGTTAGACATTTTCAGAACGCATATTTGATGTCCGCTAATGTTTCGGTTAACATAAGAATATCATGTCCGCTAATGTTAGTCAAGATTTGGAGGCTTTGCTAATGAGAGAGAGAACCGGAATTTCCGGAATTTCGGAACAAGGTGAGCAGTTTATACAGGATTTCATTCACGCTCTCACTATCCGCGAAAATTTGAATCCCAAGACGCTAAAGGAATACGCAAGCGACATGAAACATTTTATCAATTGGTTTGAAACAGCCGTACAACCAGAGGAAGAAGTTATATTTCGAATTGCAGATGTGGCTACTCCAACTTTAATACGGTATCGGGAAGATTCACAAAAAGTGATGAAATTGAAACCAGCCACGATTAACCGGCGACTTATAACACTGAAACGTTTTTTTAATTGGGCCGTGTTGGAATCTAAAAATCGCCGTGATCCTTCAAAGCCGGTCAAATTGGTTCCGGAAGAAAAGGCAAGCCCTCGACAGATGACTGACAAAGAAGAAGCTGCATTGATCGCTACGGCTGAGCACGGTGGTTCCCTTCGGGATCTGACGATTCTTATCGTGATGGTTCACACCGGCTTACGAACAATGGAAGTTTGCGACCTGGCTTCCGGAGATATTCAAATCGGAAAACGAAGCGGTCAGCTTACGGTGCGGTCCGGAAAACGGAATAATCAGCGGGAAGTACCTTTGAATGCTACGTGTCGAGCTGCTTTAGAAAAATACCTGGCAGAAGTCCCTCCGGACAGTCCTTATCTGTTTCCATCGGAGAAAACTGGCGATCGTTTAACAGAACGTGCCTTACGTCATATGATTCATAAATATATGAAAGCAGCGCGGCTCGAAGGATTGAGCGCCAACTATCTTCGGCACCGGTTCGGTTACGTGATGGCAAGAAACACCCCGTTGCACCGCTTGGCGCAAATTATGGGACACGATAGTTTGGACACAACGATGATTTACGTCAAGGCAACTCGTGCAGATATGCAATCTGAAGTCGAAATGAGGGGATGAGAATAACTCAACTTACGCAGCTGCAAATTAACATGAACTGCTTAAGACTGAAGGAGTCGAACGAATCCATTTATTTCTCTTAACAAAAAAACACCTTCTTTGTTTAGTATCATGGGAGTGACTAGCAACCATGCAAACAAAGAAAGGTGTGTAATTCCTGGTACACCATAGTTCCTTGACCAGACTCTTTTTTCGTCTGTGCTTACTTACCTTAAGGTCCGCCTGAATATAGCGGACGAAGAATCGGCAGACAGCTTTGGCGAAGTACATTCCGGCGACTTTGACGGGGAGGGTGATCTCCTCAATCTGGCCGTAATTGTCTGAGATTTCGCCGTCCGAACATGTCGAGGCAAATAAAGGAGATTCCTTCCTTGCGAAGAATATAACTTTCGAAAGGAGAGTGATGATATTGTTTATTCGATCGCAAGATGGGACAGCAATTTATTTCACTAAAAGTTTAACTATTGCAGAAACTTCTTCAGGAAGGTGGGCTATACTAGCTGACGGAAATGAAGTGGGAAGATTCTCAAACAGAAGCGTTGCGTTAAGAGAAATGGATAAGATTTATAAGTATATCGATGAAAAAGGGTATTCAATTTATAACTTAGAAAACTCTTCTTATGAATAATAGGTTTTTCAAGCACTCCTTCGGGAGTGCTTTTTCATTTCCAAAAACGATTGCGGTTGCTTATCCATTTTATATTTCACACCTGTTTCTTCAACGAAAACTAAGTGACTTTTATTATTTGCACTGTCTACTTGACGGGGTGCAGTTCAATCTGATGGTCAGCCCTTTCCTTTTCGAAGTCTACGAAACAACAGCCGCGCTATTCGCCGATTCGATGCGATTGCGCCCTAGATGCTTCGCACGGTACAGCGCCTCATCCGCGCTGCGGAACAGCGCCTCGGCATCCTGCGCCGTATCCGGGTATCTGGCGAGACCAATCGACAGCGTAACTGGCCTGCCCACCGGGCTGTTCGTCTCCGCCATGAAGCGGCGCAGCTTATTCGCGCGGCGGACCGCCTCATCCTCGCTCGTCTCCGGCAGCAGCACCACGAACTCTTCACCGCCGTAGCGGCAGCAGATATGATTCTCGTCGAAGAGTGCTCGCATATTCGCAGCGAGAAACTTCAGCACCTCGTCGCCCTTCTCGTGACCGTAATTATCATTGACTTGCTTGAAATGATCCAGATCCAGAAGCATGATGGTGAACGAGATATCCCGCGCGAGCCAAGTGCCGATAAACTTGTCCATCGTCCGGCGATTGTTCAGTCCGGTCAGCGCATCGGTCTGCGCTTCCAGCGCCAGATGATCGAGCTGCATGCGGATCCGGCTGACCGCCATCACGAAGGCGCGATGCAGTACGTTCGCTTCGCTGTTCCACGAGTGAATACGCGGCACTTCTGCGTGCAGAGATTTCGTCGTGGAGAGAAGCGCAGCGTATTGCGCGAGCTTCGCAAGCGGCTGAGACATTCTGCCAATGACCCAGTAGATCGCGAGCAAGATGACGAGCATGATCGATATGACATAAGTTGCGATATGCACCATCGGACGTTTAGCCGCCTCCAGCACGGTATCGGTCGGCGTCTGGGAGACGATGCCCCAGCCCGTTTCCTTGATATACGAATAACTGGCGAGCATGTCGACGCCCTCCAGATTCAATATTCGTTTCGTACCGCTCCGGCCTGCAACCAGCTCAAAGACGACCGGATTACGCAGAACATGCTCGCCGATCCGGTTCTTGTCGGGGTGATAAAGCAGAACTCCTGTTGCGCTGACAACATACGAGTAAGAGCTGCCACTTGCGACGGCTTTCTCCCGCTCGCCAAGCATGGCATTGAGCAAATTCGACTCATGCAGCCGAATGGTTCCGCCGATAAAGCCCAAATACTCTCCGTTCGCGTCATAAACCGGATGACTGATCATCACAATGAGCGCATTCGCCGCGCTGATATACGGCTCCGATATGAGCGGCTTGCGCTCTTTCAGAGCTTGCAACGTACCCTGCGAATTGATCTTCTTGTTCTTCAGCGGAGGAGACTGTTCCGGCGAAATGCTTCGCAGGACGCCGTTCTTATCAATTAGGACAATCGTATTAAACATCGAATTTGTGCGCTGGATATACGCAGCCTGCTCATCCAAATCGGCCCTATTCCAATGCTTGCCGATCTGCTCCGCGTACACCTTCATAGCAGCTTTCTGGGCGATGAACAGTTCGTTAACCGTTACCGCAATTTTGCTCGTATACATAGCATTCATCTGAAAACTCATCGTGATAAGAGAGTTCTTCTCGCTGCGATAGCTTGTTATTAAACTGATCACAACCGTAATGAGTACAGATAATACGACGATTCCGCTGACCATGAAGCGTGTTGATAAACCTTTTGAACGGATCATACTACCTGCCCCCTTTCGAGCCGATAGCAATGAATTCGACAATTTCTGTCGAAATTCCTTCTTTTCTCTGCAATTTTATGTAAATTAAAGTAAAAAAACCGCTGTCTGCACAGCGGTAACGCAAGCGGCCATCAGGCGGCTACATTTTTTGCAGCAGCTCCATCCTCTCCCAACTGACGAAGCGATCCTCCCAAGCAATGTGGCAAAGGCCATCCAATGTAATTTCTACTATCGTCCCTCTTGCACCGTCCAGCATGAACACCACATAATCGCCGACCTCGAACATCGTTATCACCCCAATCTGAAAACGATTCCGTGACCACCTTTCGGGTATTCCCATTTAATGTTCTGGTGCGGACATCCGATGCGGCAGCTTCCGCATTCATGGCAGCCTTCATAGCCGACATGCATACGGATTTCCTCCCACTTGTACACCTCCGCTGGGCAGAAGATCGTGCAGATTTTATCCGGGCAGCTCGTCATGCACACTTCGGCGTCAAGTACGGTCAGATGCGATTTCGTATCCGCGTTAAACCGCACTAGGTATTGCTTCTCTTCAATGGATTGCGCCTTCGCCTCATCGCTCATTTACTTCATCACCTTCCAGGCCCGGTACATATCCCGCGCGATTTTCACCTTCTCCTTGGCTGAGCCGAGATCCCGCCATATTTTCTTCTGTTTCTCCCGCTTTGAGGTGCCGTCTACGGTGAACATCTGGCTCATCGCTCGGTTCATCATCGGGATGTACTGCTCGAAATATTGCGGGAATTTGTCAAAATGGTGCGTAGAATCTTTGTATTTCTTCAAATCCTGGCCGACGAAGCCCGCCATTAGATCCTTCTTGTAGCGGTCTAGGAACGCTTCCGAGAAGTCGCCTGCCTCCTTCGCCTGCACAATCGTGGCCGCTGCGAGACGGCCTGACGTCATCGCCATGTTCGAGCCCTCGCGGTGAATGGCGTTGACGAGCTGCGCGGCATCGCCGACGACAAGCACGCCTGCGCCGACGACCTTCGGCATGGAGTAGTAGCCGCCCTCAGGGATGAGGTGGGCGAGATATTCCTGCGGCTCGGCTCCCTGCACGTAGGGGCGAATCATCGGATGATTCTTCACGTAATCAAGCAGATGATGCGGCTTCAGCTTATGCTTGATCATGCCGGAGAGCAGCGTGCCGACACCGAGGCTCAGCGTGTCCTTGTTCGTATAGAGGAACCCTGTGCCGAGAATGCCCTTAGTCGCATCGCCGAACAGCTCGATCGTGCAGCCCTGCCCCTCCTCAAGATTGAATCGGTCCTCGATCACCTTCTTATCGAGCTTCAAGATTTCCATCGTCGCAAGCGCGACCTCATCAGGCTTGAACTCCTTGTGGAAGCCGAGCGACTTCGCAAGCAATGAGTTCACCCCGTCGGCAAGCACGACGACGTCTGCATACAGCTGCCCGTCCGGGCGGTCGGTCTGCACGCCGACCACCTTGCCGTTCTCGACGATGCAGGAGAGAACGACCGTCTCGTTGATGAGCAGTGCGCCCTGTTCGACGGCTTTGCTTGCGAACCATTGGTCGAACTTGGCTCGCAGCACGGTAAAGTTGTTGTAAGGCTCGCGCGCCCACTCCAGCCCTTTATAGCCGAAGGTAATGGCCGATTCTTTATCCATCATCATGAAGCGCTGCTCCACAATTGGGCGCTCCACGGGCGCATCCTTATAAAATTCCGGAATAACATCCTCCATCATCTGCCGATACAGCACGCCGCCCATGACGTTCTTCGAACCCGGATACTCGCCGCGTTCGAGCAGCAGCACTTTGACGCCGGCCTTCGCCAGCTCGTAGGCGCAAGCAATGCCCGCCGGGCCCGCGCCGACGACGATACAATCAAACTTCTCAGGCATCGGGAACTCTCCTCTCGTGCGCGGTCAGCACCGGCTTGCCGAGCGCGCGCCTGAACTGCTCGATGAGCAGCGGAACGATCTCGAACGCATCGCCGACAATGCCGTAATGGCAAGACCCAAAAATAAGCGCATTCGGGTCCTTATTAATTGCGATAATGAGCCCCGAGTTCTGCATCCCGACGATGTGCTGAATGGCGCCCGAGATGCCAATGGCAAAGTACACTTTCGGCGTCACCGTCACGCCGGTCTGGCCAACCTGATGGTGATGGCCGATCCATCCGGCCTCCACCACATCGCGGCTTGCGCCGACGGCTCCGCCAATCACATCCGCCAGCTCGCGAATGAGCTGGAAGCCTGCTGGGCTGCCCATCCCTTTGCCCCCGGATACGATAATATCCGCCTCGCTGATACGCACCGTCTGCACCGTATTTCTTACGATTTCAAGCACCTTCGTGCGGATATCATCTTCATGAATTTCAATCGCTTCTTCGATAATAATGCCGATGCGTTCCTTATCGCGAGGCAGCGCGCGAACGACCTTCGGCCTTACCGTCGCCATCTGCGGCCGGTACTTCTTGCACAGAATCGTCGCCATTATGTTGCCGCCGAACGCCGGACGGCTGGCGAGCAGCAGGCCGGTGTCCTCTTCAACATCGAGCTGCGTCGTATCTGCGGTCAGCCCGGTCGGCAGGTCCGTCGCTACAGCACTCGCTAGATCCTTGCCGGTCGAAGTCGCGCCGTAGAGCAAAATCTCCGGCTTATGCTTCTCCACACAGGCTAAAAGCGCTTTCATAAATGTCTCTGTGCGGTAATGCTCATAAATCGGTGCATCGTAGACGTACACCACATCCGCCCCATACTCAATCACTTCCTGCGCAAGCGCCGTCACGCCGTCGCCAATTAGGACGCCAGCCAGCTGACTCTTACGCTTATCCGCCAACTGCCTGCCCGCTCCGAGCAGCTCCAGCGAGACGGAAGCAATTGCGCCGTCCTTCACTTCCATGAACACCCACGTTCCTTGGTAATCATCGAAGCTCATGACGATTCACCTCCTACCTCGAACAGTTCCTTCTTCTCTAACAGAATGCCGAGCAGCCGGCTAACTTGCTCCGCCGATGTGCCCTCAAGCATCTGCCCTCCCTGCGGCTTCTGCGGCGCCCATACCGAGGAAACGATTGTTGGCGATCCCTTGAGGCCCAGCTGAGTCTTATCCACATCCTCCAACTCATTGACCGACCAAATATGCGGGTTGTACCGTGCAGCCCGCAGCATATTCGGCATCGCTGAATACGGCACTTCGTTGATATCCTTCTCAACCGAGAACAAGCATGGCAGCGTCGACGACACGACCTCGTAGCCGTCCTCCAGCTTGCGGTGAAGGATGGCGATGCCCTTCTCCTTGTCGATCTCGACGATCTTCTTCACGCTAGTCAGAGGCGGAATGTCGAGTCGCCGTGCAATGCCTGGCCCGACTTGACCGGTATCGCCGTCTATTGTCATTTTGCCGCAGATGATGAGGTCGATCGGTCGTTCCTTGGCGATTTTGTGAAGCGCTTTCGTTAATGCGTAGCTCGTAGCGAGCGTGTCCGCGCCGGCGAACGCCCTGTCCGAAATCATATAGCCCTCGTCTGCGCCGATCTCGATGCACCTGCGAATCGCTTTGACAGCCGGCGGCGGTCCCATCGTCAGCACGGATACGATGCCACCGTAGCGCTGCTTCAGCCGAACCGCTTCCTCCACCGCATGCGCGTCATAGGGATTCAGAATCGCCGGCGCGCTGGCACGATCCATCGTGTTCGTCTTGGGATTCATCTTGATGATTTTCGTATCCGGCACTTGCTTAATGCAGGCGACTATATGCAGCATCCCTTCAGCACCTCTCGTCTAAATACTAAAATATATAGGCACGCGGGGTAGAAAATGCATAGTTCGGAGGATGGGCAGCATAATTTGTGAATAAGCCGCGCAATTTATTTTTGTAGCGGTACATCCAAAACAAAACAGGCTGCCTCATCAGCAGCCCGCAAGATCATCTCTTACCTATTTTTAACGCGCCAGCTTGTCTTTGCGGACAAATTACTCACGCTATCTCTCTCTCGTTCACATAAACTATCGTGTGCATGAATCTCTTTTCGGGCCTTCTATTGAAGGTCTCTTTTTTTGGGGGATAAGAGCATAACGAAATCGTTCATACCCGCAGCCTCCTGCATGGCCTACTTCGGTACAACCATCGTCTTCACGTGCATGAGATTGAGCAGTGTGCTATTCCCGTCCGCATCTACAACGTCGATGATGCCCCCGGTTACTCGCTTGATAACGCCGATCCTCTCGGATGCGCCGCTCAGGTCAATTACTACCACCTTGCCTTCCTCTTTCTTCAACGTATCCTCGAACGTCTTGGCGAGATTCGGCTGCGTCTGCCCCGTCTGTGAAGTGCCTGTGCTCCGTGCATAAGGAACATGCGACGTCGGATAAGGAATCAGCCACTTCATATGGCTCAGAGCGACATAGACTGTACCGTATATCGGCGAATAGAGTGTAAAATAATCGTTCATAACGCCGTTCAAATAACCGTGTATCGACTTATTGCCGCTGACGTAAATCTCGACGAAGAGCCCTTTTGCTTCCTGCAATATTCTCGCTATAGTCAACTCTTCCACTTGCAGCCCGATAGATGGCTCTTCAGTCTGGTTTCCGCTCTCACTTCCTTCCTCCCACGAACCATCTGCCTTCAGATTGTGCACATGCGTAAACGGAATGTAGAGATACCTTTGTTGATGGAGCAGGACGACAATGTCGGATCCGACATCGATTAGCTTGCCTTGCAGCAGGCGCTTGCCTGAAACCTCGATAACGACCTTCTCACCGATTAACGACTTGAAATCATTCAAATCAATCCCCCCTTCCAATTGTAAAAGTTAAAATAACCAGGTAACCCAGTAGTTCAGCAGCACGAGCGTGAACAGCACCGTAATCGGAATAACCAGTATCGTTACTTTCAAGTATTGGCCCCAGGTAATTTTCACGCCGCCTCTCTTAACAATGTGCATCCACATAATCGTGGCTAATGTGCCAATCGGCAGCAAGAGCGAGCCGATGTCGCTTCCAATTACACTTGCGAGATAAGAGATTTTAAGTGTAAGCGGGTCGAGTCCCATATTCGTTAAGGTAAGCGTTCCGACCATTAAGGCCGGATGATTATTGAACATATTGGACATGACGCTGAGCAGTCCGCCCATCAACACACTTGCATGCAGCAGACTGCCTGAGACAAGCGGCTGCAGGAAGTCGATGAGCCATTCATTCAAACCGATATTTTTCAGTCCATAGATGATAACATACATACCGAAGGCGAAGATCAAGATATACCACGGTGTCTTTTTCACCATATCGACCGGCGGTATCTTGAAGTAAATCCAGCGCCAGCTGAGCAGGAACACGGAACCAATGACAGCCATTAGCGATACCGGAAAATGCACGTACGAAGCGACGAACAGACTGACACGAACGCAGAAAACAAAGATTAAAATGTTACGCATTAGTTTTGGGCGGTTTTCTTTTGGAGGTGCCTCTCCTTTAAGCGGATGGCCTCCAGGTATTAGCTTCCATGCAGGTATTTCAGGCAGCCTCTTCGGCAAAGCGCGGTAAAATATGGCGAATAACAGGAAGGTGAGCAGCAGCAGTCCAAGTGATGCGGGAACGAACATCATCGCGGCTTGCATATACAGGCTCATGTGGACGATCTTGAGTGCGATGAGGTTAACGATGTTGCTGACGCCGATTGGCGCGCTGGAGGCGGTGGCGATTAGTGCGCCGGAGAGCAGGTAAGGAATTTTTTGATGATTTTTGAGCCCCATGTTCTTTAAGAGCATCAGCAGAATCGGCGTAGTGATGAAGATGCTCCCATCGTTGTTGACGAAGAGTGTCATTAGAAAACAGAACAGGTTCGTTAGCCAAAACAAGCGAATGCCGGAGCCTCGCGCCTTGCGGGTCAGAATTTCGGCCGACCATTTGAAGAAGCCGAAGCTTTCGAGTACGATCGCCATCACGATGGTCGCCATTATGGTAATGGCGGCACCGCTTATGGTCTCGGTAATGGCCCCGAGGTCGGAGAGCGATACGGTGCCGGTCAGCATCACCAGCGCGGCACCGACGGTGGCCGGTATCGCCTCGTTAATATTCGGTTTCCAGAAAATGAAGCCGATCGTCAGGAAGAATATACATATGGTGAGAATATCCATGATGTCGTGCATGCTTTACCCTCTTTTCAAGATTCTCTATTCTTCTATTCTCCTTTCGGAACCTTCTTGATTAAAACCCATCATCAGGCTGCTATTTTCATAGATTCGCTCCCTTCGTATGCCTGCTAATGCAGTTATGTACTGTATGTATATGTGCATGGCAGATGGCTCGTACTGGTCAATATCCTAAACTCTATGAAAACCATCTCCTATCAATTATTGATAGATATCTCTGATTGATAGTTGTACGGTGCAGACAAGTGCCTAGAGCCTATTTTTGCGTGGAGAGGTTTTCGCGCTTTCGACGAGCTAAGAGGAGGTTTTGATGCGACAGACATGCTGAGAGAGGGCTTTCCCTCTCTCGGGACTGGCGGCCTCTCTTCTGCCGCCACTTTTGCTCTTGAGAGAGCATATATGCGCTCTCAGCCTCAGGAATATTGGTTAGTTTGTTGTACTCCGGCGCTGAGAGATCATATATGATCTCTCAGCCAACTTTTGGCGCGATTCTACTGCCGAGAGACCGTATTGGATCTCTCGGTGCTCTCTAACCTCTATGTTGCTTGAGCTGCGGCGCTGAGAGATCATATTGGATCTCTTGGCCAACTTTTGGCGCGTTTTGGTCGCTGAGAGCACATATGTGCTCTCTCAGCTTTGCGTCTCGGCTTTGCACTCGCTTTCCACTCGCTTTCCACTCGCTTTCTACTCGCTTTGCACTCGCTTTACACTCGAACTACTCTCTCGTACTGGCATATCGCCGCGCAGCACAAAAAACGGCAGAGCTTCTACTCTGCCGTCGCATGCCACCACAAGCACCTCGCCGCTCACCTACCCCATCGCAAGTTGCAAGCCCTACTCTCGCTCACCAGTCCATCAGCCTCGACAGAAACTGCTTCGTCCGCTCTTGCTTCGGGCTGCCGAAGATCTGCTCGGGGCGGCCTTCCTCGACGATAACGCCTTCATCAATAAGAATGATTCGGTCCGCCACCTCGCGGGCGAACTTCATCTCGTGCGTGACGATCATCATCGTCCGCCCCTCCTTGGCTAGCTCGCGGATGACCTTCAGCACTTCCCGCACGAGCTCGGGATCGAGCGCCGAGGTCGGCTCGTCAAACAACAGCAGCTGCGGATCAATCGACATCGCCCGCGCGATTCCTACCCGCTGCTGTTGGCCGCCGGATAGTTGATGCGGGTAGGCATCTGCTTTTTCCCGCAGCCCAACCTTCGTGAGCAGCGCCAAAGCGCGCTCCCTTGCCTCCTCCTTCGACCGCCGCAGCGTCGTAACTTGGCCTTCCGTCACATTCTGCAATGCAGTCAGATGCGGAAAGAGATGATAGGCCTGGAACACCATCCCCGACTGACGCCGCAACGCAAGCACATCAGCCTGCTTCACCTTCACGCCGCTCGTGAACGCCATATTCGCTTCACCGATTGCAATCGTTCCCGAACAAGGCGTCTCAAGCACATTCAAGCAGCGCAGCAGAGTCGACTTGCCTGAGCCGGACGGGCCGATAATGACGAGCACACTCCCCCGCTCCAGCGTCAAATCGACGCCCTTCAGCACAGCCAGCTCACCGAAAGCTTTGGTCAATCCGCGCACCTCGATCATCGCCACCCGCTCATCACCACCCGTTCTGCTTTTACCTTTTACCGCGCCTCGAACCGCTCATAATATCGCTCCAGCCTGCGCTGCAGCATAGCCAGCACCGTACATAGCATGAGATAGATGAGCGCGACCTCACAATAAATAAGCAGCGGCTCGTACACCGCCGCCGTAATTTGCTGCGCCTTCCCGAACAGTTCAATGAACGTCACCGTGGTCGCAAGCGATGTATCCTTCACTAAACTAATGAACGAATTCGACAACGGCGGCACCGACACCCGGGCAGCCTGCGGCAGAATAATCCGGCGCAGCGCCTGCCCCCTTGTCTGCCCGAGCGAGAACGCTGCCTCCCACTGCCCAGGCGAAATCGAGATAATCGCCGCCCGGATGATCTCCGAGCCATACGCGCCGACACTCAGCGTGAAGCCGATAATCGCAGCTGGGAACGGATCTATAACAATTCCTAGACTCGGCAGCCCGTAGAAAATAATAAACAGCTGCACAAGCAGCGGCGTGCCGCGAATAATCCACACATAGAAGCGGGCTATCGCAGTCAGCACCGGAAAATCGGATATGCGCACCAGCGCAGTTACCAGTGCAAGCAGCAGGCCGAGCGCGAACGAAATTAGCGTCAGCGGTACAGTAAACGCAATCCCCGCATGCAGCAGAGGCCAAAACGAATCGACGAAAATATGCCATAGCCGCTCTCGATTACTCATAAAGACTAACCGCCCTCTTTACTTCGATACATCCTCGCCAAAATATTTTGACGAAATCTCCAGATACTTCCCGTCTGCCTTCATATCCGACAAAGCTTTGTTCACCGCGCTTACGAGCTCCGCGTTGCCCTTATGGAACAACAGCCCGCTCTGCGACGCATTGTTGGTCTCATCGACCACTTTAATCGGCACATCCGGCTTCTGCTTCTTCAGATCGAGGAAGCTCAGCTTATCGTTAATTGTCGCGTCGATCCGCCCTGATACAAGCAAGTCGATCGCTTGATTGAAGCCGTCGATCTGTACGAGCTCTGCTCCATTACCCTTGGCAATATCGCCAAGGTCGCTCGTAAGCGACTGCCCTGATTTCTTGCCCTTCAGATCAGCCAGCTTCTTAATGTCCGTGTTGTTGTCCTTCACAATGAGGACTGCCTTGGACACGATGTACGGGTCGGAGAAATCATACTTCTCCTGACGGTCCTCCCGAATGGTCACCTCGTTGGCGACCATATCGAACCGCTTCGCATCAAGCCCCGCCAGCATGCCGTCCCATTTGGTCTCGATGAAATTCGGCTTCACACCGATTCGCTTTGCCACTTCCTCCGCAATTTCAACATCGAAGCCCGTCAGCTTCCCGTCCTTATCGTGAAAAGTAAACGGCGCATAGGTCCCTTCCGTCCCAATCTTGATCTCGCCGCTCCCCTTAATGGACTCAAGTAGATTCGTGCCTGGAGCTTCCGCTACATGGCCTGAATCATTTTTGCCGCACGCCGTAAAGGACAATAGCATAACAACCGCCAGCCCTGTATAACGCATAGATCGCCAATTCATCATCATATGAAAAGCCTCCCTTTGCCAATTAGGGATAGTATGCCAGCTTCCCACTTGGTTCATTCCTCCTGCTCTCCCATCGTTTCTCCGGCACACACGAGCATTCGTTGACAGTCCATAGGGGCAGTTCTATAATGATCTTCATCCTGTAATCGGCCTGCCCGCAAGGGTATCCATCACCGCAAGAAAGGAATTATTCGTTCTATGATAAACGATCCAACGACCAGCTTATCCGCTGCCATGCCCCGCTCCCGGCGGCTATGGACAGCAGCGGTGCTCGGCTCGCTCAGCGCATTCGGCCCGCTCTCGCTCGATATGTACTTGCCAGCGCTGCCGAAGCTCGCGGGCGACCTGCATACGAGCACTTCGCTCGCGCAGCTCAGCTTAACGGCATGCCTCATCGGGCTTGCAATCGGCCAGCTCTTCGCCGGCCCAATTAGCGATGTGCGCGGCCGCAGAGGCCCGCTGCTAACCGGTCTCATCCTTTATGCCGTGTCCTCGCTGCTCTGCGCCATTGCCCCGTCGATCGGGACATTCATCGTCCTGCGCTTCATTCAAGGACTTGCCGGCTCGGCGGGTATTGTCATCGCACGCGCCATTGTGCGCGACTTGTACACCGGCCCTGAGCTGACCCGTTTCTTCTCGCTCCTCATGCTCGTTAACGGCATCGCGCCGATCGCTGCGCCGATAGTAGGCGGGCAGCTGCTGCACTTTACGACCTGGCAGGGCGTGTTTATCGTACTCGCCGCCATCGGACTTATCATGTTCCTCGCGGTATTGCTCGGCTTACCTGAGACACTATCGCGTGAGCGAAGGGCTCAAGGCGGCATATTGAACACGGTCATCACATTCCGCAGGTTGTTGACCGACCGCGTGTTCATGGGCTACGCGCTTGCGCAGGGCTTTGTCATGGCAGCCATGTTCGCATACATCTCCGGCTCGCCATTCGTACTGCAGGATATTTACGGCGTATCGCCGCAGATATTCAGTGTCTGCTTCGCCATCAATGGGCTCGGCATTATTCTCGCCAGCCAATTGGCTGGACGACTCGCAGGCCGCTTCAACGAAGCGAAGCTGCTCGTCACTGGCCTTGGCATCGCCGCAATCGGCGGCGTCACATTGCTTGCCATGCTGCTTGCTCATGCCCGCCTAGTGCTCGTGCTAATCCCGCTCTTCTTCGTCGTTGCAAGCGTCGGGATGGTCTCGACGATGGGCTTCTCGCTTGCGATGCGGAATCAAGGGCAAGCAGCCGGCAGTGCATCGGCGCTGCAAGGGCTCATGTCCTTCATGTTCGGTTCAATCGTTGCACCATTCGTCGGCATCGCCGGCAGCGGGACGGCAATCCCGATGGGCCTTATCATTGCCGTGCTGGATGTCAGCGCCCTCCTGCTCTACTTCCTGCTCGTAAGAAGAGCAGGGCCTAGATCAGCTTAACTTCATAACAAGCAGTGCCGAGATCCCTTCTGTATGAAGGGATTTTTTTATCCGCAGCTGTCTTCGCTCCCTCATCAAATCTGCCATCTGTTGTAAACAAATCCTATACAGCCAATCCCGTTATGCGTTACAGTAGATAGGAAATCCTAATCGAAAGGTGATCGCGTATGCTAAGGGACCTGATACTCAATTTCGCTATTTTGTCGGTCTATTTATTCTTCGTCTCCCCCTTCTTCATTCGCGATGAACGCAGTCCGAAGCCGACATGGAAATATAAGCTGACCGTAGGCGCGGTGTTCGGTCTTCTAGGCATTATCTTGCTGTTCTTCAGCATCACCTTTAGCAGTAATGCGCCGCTTAACATGCGGGGCATCGCCCTAATGATGGCCTCGTACTTCGGCGGACCGATTGGGGCAATTACAGAGTTAATCGTCGTTTATATCGGACGCTTCCTGAAGGAGGGGTCCATTAATCCGCTGCAGATGGCGATCGGTTTCTCAGCTGCGATCGGCACCGGTTATCTGTTTCAACGTTTCAAGCATTACTGGTCCAGGTGGATCATCGGTTCATTATTTCTTCTCAACTACTACTACTTCGCGCTATGGCTTACGAATCAGATTGCCTTAGAGACCGTCTGGTCCTACATTATCAGCCAAGCCTGCTACTCCCTCTTTATCGCAGCCTTTCTCTATTATTTAATCCACAACCACCACAACAAGAGACGTATCGCACAAGTGGAGCAAGATATGATCAGCATGCTGCGTATGCAGCCCGGGCTTACATTCCGCTTCCAGCGCAAGCACGGCACCTACTATTACAATCTCGCGGAAGGGCAGCTGCTGAAGCATCTCGGACTTCTGCCTTCCATGCTGTTCAATAAATCTTTTGCCGAGACAAGCTTGTTCCAGGATGACTTTGCCGATTTCTTGGACAAGAACTATGCCAGGTTCTCCATTGACGAGACCATCTCGTATGAGACGACAATGGGCGGAACCGCCGTACATGTCACCTTGCAGCCGGTCATTCAGAACGGGCAGCTCATCGACATTATAGGGAACGCGATCGACATTACGGATCTGCAGAAACGGAAGGAAGCCGATGACTCCAATCGAGCCAAAAGCCAATTTCTCGCGCAGATGAGCCATGAAATCCGCACACCGATCAACGCAATTGTGGGACTAAATTATATTTTGCAGCAGTCTCGGCTCGACAATCAGCAGCGCGGCTATATTGATAAGATCATTACGGCAGCGAAGAGCCTGCTCGCCATCGTCAACGACATTCTGGATTTCTCCAAGATTGAGGCAGGCAAGGTCGTGCTGGAGAAAGTCGAATTCGACCTTTACGAGGTACTGCACAATGTATCGAACATGATGAGCTTCAAAGCGAATGAGAAAGGGCTGCGGTTCCACTTCTTCGTACATCCCGATGTGCCTCAGATGCTCGTGGGCGATCCTTTCCGGGTGCTGCAAATTGTGCTGAATCTGGCTAATAATGCGGTCAAGTTTACTTCGCAGGGACAAATTACGATTTCGGTCAATCGAATCTCGCAGAGTGATCAGACGTCGATGCTGTCCTTCACGATTCGCGATACCGGCATCGGCATGAACGATGAGCAGCTGAGCACTTTGTTCAAAGAATTCACACAGGCAGATATGACAACGACACGCAAATTTGGGGGTACCGGACTCGGACTCATTATTAGCAAAAATCTGGCGGAGCTTATGGGAGGGACAATTGAGGTAGAGAGCGAGGCTGGCAATGGAAGCTGCTTCACTTTTACGGCGCCTTTCACTGCGGCTGCAGCATCTGCTGCTTCGGCTCAGGAAGTCAGTCCGCAGCTGACGTTTCTGCGCGTCCTTATTATTTGTGATGACAGCCAGATGCAGCAGGTGCTGCGCAGTCAGCTCGAGCAGTTCCAATTCGTCGTCAGCACTGCGGAAAGTGTGGATGACGCCTTGCAGAACATTGCTCGCGGCGGCATGTATGATTTGATCTTCCTCGATTGGAAGCTGGAAGGCGCGAATGTGCTCCAGCTAGCCGACACGATCCATGAGACGTTCACGTCGCCGAGCCAGTCGATCATCTTAATTAGCGCCTATCACGAGTCGGAGCTGCAAATGGCAGCACAGTCTGATTCGGTTGCCAAAACGCTGCTCCATCCCATTAGCCAGTCCCAGCTGTATAATGAAATCATCACACTGTTCCGGCCGCACTTCTCTACGAAACGGTCGACATCCGATTATTCGATTCAGTTCGCATCGCTGAAGGATGCCGTCGTCCTGCTCGTCGAGGACAACGAGATTAATCAGCTCGTGGCCAAAGAGCTTCTGCGTGAAGTCGGCATCGAAGTCGACGTCGCGAGCAATGGTGAAATCGCCGTCCGCCATGCGACAGAGCGGCGGTATGACGCGATTCTGATGGATTTGCAAATGCCGGTGATGGATGGCTACGAAGCAACCAAGGCAATCCGTCAATCGGCTGAGGGCAAAGCCATCCCGATTATCGCGATGACCGCGGATGCCATGAAAGGCGTGGAGGATCAAGTGCTATCTATCGGCATGGACGGCTATTTAACCAAGCCGTTCGACCCCATCGATCTGTACAGCATGCTCCAACGGCTACTGAAGCGGACGCGGGAGCAAGAGCTTACAGTTGGGGCGGCTGAGGCGGCAGCAGAAGCTGCGGCTTCCGCCATCAAGGCTGAGCCGCATCTCGACCAAGCAACCGTGGTCGGGCGGCTAGGCGGCAATAGCGCCTTGTACCACCAAATTATCGGGCTGTTCATAAACAAACACGCGTTCAGCCTGCATGAGGCGCGTGAAGCTTTCACTGCAGGCGACTTGAAGTCAGCGGTACTGCATGTCCATACGCTGAAAGGCGTCGCTTCCAACATCGGAGCCGACCGACTCTCCGCATTAATGGCCAAGCTGCAAGCTGCGCTGCAGGCGGACGAACGCGAGGATGCAAGCGCCCTCCTGCTGCAAGCGGAGCTAGAGCTGCAGGCGGTGCTGCTTGAAGCGAGCTGGATAGAATAAAAAGTCGGTCCCTGATTAGGGACTGACCCCTGTTTGTGAGACAGGGATCAAAACACCTTTCAAGTTAAGCAGCCAGTCGTCGGAATTCAACCGGCGACTGGTTATTTAGTTTCGTCTGAATACGAATTGAGTTATAGTAGTGAATATATTCTCGAAC
>NZ_JBVYOI010000014.1:0-106460 GCF_056120345.1 Paenibacillus sp. sgz302114 | reverse complement strand
GTAAAAGGAAGAGGCATTACCATGAGCATGTCCCGTAAGGGTACGCCCGCTGATAATGCCCCCATCGAATCGTTCCATTCCACTCTAAAGTCTGAAACGTTCTATCTCGAAGGTTTAACCTGCACAACGACGGCAATCGTTGAGCAGACCGTTCGAGAATATATTCACTACTATAACTCAATTCGTATTCAGACGAAACTAAATAACCAGTCGCCGGTTGAATTCCGACGACTGGCTGCTTAACTTGAAAGGTGTTTTGATCCCTGTCTCACAAACGGGGGTCAGTCCCGATAGAAACAGTGGTACAAACGAGGCGATTCTAAAAAGTGAACGGGTGCCATTACTAGCTGCACGACTACGGTTGTCGATATTTCTTAGACCATGATAATTGAAAAGGCCGGGACGCCCTACCATTGCGGTAAGGCTCCCGGCCTTTTTGCTATTTGCCTATCGATTAAGAATACTATCCTCCAGCACGGCGAATTTATCCCCGTACTCCTTCACGATATGATGCTCGCCCCATGAGCATAATGAATCTAGAGTCGGCTTCAGTGTCCAGCCGTACGCGGTGAGCTCGTATTCCACCTTCGGGGGTACTTCATTGTAGACGATCCGATTAATGATTCCGTCGTTCTCCAGCTCGCGCAGCTGCTGAGTGAGCATCTTCTGCGTAATGCCGGGCATGAGCCGTTTCAAATCGCTTGTCCGCTTCTTGCCATGCGTCAGATGGCATAGAATGACGCATTTCCATTTGCCGCCGATGACCTCTAACGTCGCTTCGACTGAAATGTTATATTTTTTCTTTTCCATATTCGCAGGACCCCTTATTGTATGAAAATGCGAGTAGGGTACTTTTTAGTGCCTATAGCACTTAAGAGTGCGTACTATTCGCTGTAGATAGTCTCCACTATAATAGCACTACCGGCCGGTGAATACCAAGCTGTAAGGAGTGGAACGATTGATGCATACGAATCGAAAAAGCATGCTCGCGCTCATCGCGCTAGCGATAAGCGCATTTGCCATTGGAACAACCGAGTTTATTAGCGTCGGGCTGCTGCCGCTCATCGCTGATGACCTGCATATAACAGTACGTACAGCTGGACTAACGGTCACGATATACGCCCTCGGCGTCACGATCGGCGCGCCGATTCTGACTTCATTGACGGGGTCCGTGCCGCGCAAGACGCTGCTGCTCTGGATCATGGCGGTCTTCATTGCCGGGAACAGCATAGCTGCGATGGCTCATGGAATTACGCTGCTGCTGACGGCGCGCGTCATCTCGGCTTTCGCGCACGGCGTCTTTATGTCCATCGGCTCAACGATTGCGGCTAGCCTTGTGCCGGAGAATCGCCGGGCGAGCGCGATCTCTATTATGTTCTCAGGACTGACGATTGCGACGGTAACGGGCGTGCCGCTGGGCACACTGCTCGGTCAGCAATGGGGCTGGCGGAGCTCTTTCATCGCGATTGTGTTGATTGGCCTCGTGGCGCTAGTCGCGAATGTGCTGCTCGTCACTCGCGAATTAAGCAGCGGAACGCGTACACGAATGAGTGACCATACCAAGCTGCTCTCGAACAGCCGTCTACTGCTCGCTTTCACCATAACCGCTCTTGGCTATGGAGGCACATTCGTTGTCTTCACATACTTATCGCCGCTGCTTCATGAAGTGACTGGATTTGGCGCGAAGACGATCGCTGCGATTCTGTTCGGCTATGGAATTGCCATTGCGATTGGCAATCTGATTGGCGGACGGGCGGCGAACCGGAAGCCGCTAAAGGCGCTGCTGTACATGTTTGCTGCGCAGGCCGTCGTGCTGCTATTGCTCGCTTTTGCCGCTCCGTTCAAGGGACCGGCGCTGCTCGTTATTTTCTTAATGGGGCTGCTTGCCTTCATGAACGTGCCAGGCTTGCAGACATATGTAGTCATCCTGGCGGAACGGTTCGCGCCGAAGATGAAGGATGTAGCGTCGGCGCTTAACATTGCCGCGTTCAATGCCGGTATTGCGATTGGCGCCTATGTGGGCGGCATCGTGGCCGAGCAAGTGGGCCTTGTGCATACAGCATGGGTTGGCGCCTTGATGGTAGCCGCTGCTGCCGTGCTGACAAAGTGGAGTAGCGTGATGGAGAAGCGGGATCAGATGTCAGATGCGGACAAAGAGCGTCAGCTGATGACCGCCTGAGCAAAGCAGCAAGAGTAGGAAGAGCAGCAACAATAAAAGGGTATGAAAATAAGGAGGATATTAAATAATGAATACAACAGCAAAGCATCTGCAGGATACGACGATTTTGAATAACGGGGTAGCTATGCCTTGGCTAGGGCTCGGCGTCTTCAAAGTCGAGGAAGGGAAAGAGCTGATCGACGCTGTGAAGGAATCCATCCGTTTCGGCTATCGGAGCATCGACACAGCCGCGATTTATAACAACGAGCGAGGCGTCGGGCAGGCAATTGCCGAGGCGCTTAAGGAAACGCCAGTAAGCCGGGAAGAGCTGTTCATTACGTCCAAAGTGTGGAATGCGGATCTCGGCTACGAATCGACACTGGCTGCTTTCGAGACGAGCCTCGAGAAGCTGGGACTCGACTACCTCGATCTGTATCTGATCCACTGGCCGGTTAAAGGCAAATACAAGGATGCTTGGCGTGCGCTGGAGCAGCTCTACAAAGCGGGCCGCGTCCGCGCAATCGGCGTCAGCAACTTCCACGTCCATCATCTGCAGGACCTGTTGGCGGATGCCGAAATCGTGCCGATGGTCAACCAAGTGGAGCTCCACCCGCGTCTGTCGCAGGGCGAGCTGATCAAGTTCTGCACGGATAATCGCATCCAGATCGAAGCATGGTCGCCGCTTGCGCAAGGACAGCTGCTGGACGATGCAACTTTGCAAGAAATCGCGGCGAAGCACGGCAAGTCGATTGCCCAAATCATCCTGCGTTGGGATTTGCAGCATGGCGTTGTGACGATACCGAAGTCGACAAAAGCACATCGTATTGCCGAGAACGCATCCGTATTCGACTTCGAACTGACAGCCGAGGAGATGGCGCGTATTGACGGGCTGAACCAGAATCTTCGCGTGGGTCCCGATCCGGACAACTTTGATTTTTAAGCGGGAACAAGCCTTTCGCCTTAGCTCTGTTAAGGATGGAAGGCTTGTTTTGCTGTTTGGAATTTGTACATATCCGCCCAATCTCATTTCAGGTATTGTATAAACAAAACAAACTTGGAATTGATGGAGGGCTATCTGTGAACATCAGCGTTTCGAATAACAACACCATTATTGTTCCGGCCGAGAGCGGCCGCTTGCACGGCGTAGAGATCGCTTCGGAGACGTCGGATTTTACCGGTACAGGCTATGTAAAAGGCACGCATAAGGATGGAGATTGGTTCGAGGTGGACGTGCACATCGCGGAAGCCGGCCACTATGATCTTAGTATCCGTTATGCGATTCCGGATGGCCGAAGAACGAACGCGATTTGTATCGACGGCGACTTCTACGGATATATTATCTCCTCCCCGACGGAAGGGTTTATTACGGAGCGTCAGTGCACCGTACGGCTCGCGGAAGGTGTTCATACGGTATCAATTTTGAAAGCTTGGGATAACGGCGCTGACGTGGACTGCTTCATGTTCACACGGACAGAAGCTCCGGCGCTTGACCGCTCGCCGCGTACTCTGATTAATCCGAACGCGTCGGCAGCAACGCTCTCGCTCTGGAACTACTTGAACAGCCTATTCGGGAACGCCACGCTTACGGGTCAGCACACGGCGGCCTCGTTTACGCCTGCTAAAGAGTTCGAGTATATCCGCGCCGTAACGGGCAAGCAGCCTGCGATTCGCGGCTTCGACCTGCTTAGCTATACGCTTGCAACGGAGACGGCCGAGCCTACGCCGCATAAGCTGCTCGAGATCGAGGAGAACAAGGGTTCAATCGAATCGGCTATCGAGTGGACGACCGTTCATAACGGCATCGTAACGCTAACCTGGCACTGGTATGCGCCGACGGGCGGCAAGGACAAAACCTTCTATACGAAGAATACGGACTTCAATCTTCCGCTTGCGCTTACGCCGGGAACGATCGAGCATGAGCTGCTCATCGCTGATATGGATTGCGTTGCCGAACAGCTGAAGAAGCTGCGCGATCACAATGTACCGGTGCTGTGGCGGCCGCTGCACGAAGCGGACGGCGCTTGGTTCTGGTGGGGGGCATTCGGGGCTGAGCCTTGCAAGCAGCTATGGCGCCTCATGTACGACCGGTTCACGAATATGCATCAGCTGAACAACCTGATCTGGGTATGGAACTCCTCGGTTCAAGAATGGTATCCGGGTGAAGGCGAGTCCGACATCGACAGCTGCGATATCTACGCGCCATCGGGCAATTATGGCCCCGTTCGCAAACATTTTGAACTCACAGACGCGCTTGCGGGCGGCAAGAAGATGATTGCGTTCGGCGAGAACGGCGCGATTCCCGATCCGGATCAACTGGTGGCAACCAGCACGCCGTGGCTCTGGTATATGACATGGGGCGAAGGCTTCGTGCTGGAGGGAAAGTCGACGACGGACGAGCAGCTGCGCAAGATTTACGACCATCCGTCTTGCATGACGCTGGATCGTTTGCCGAATTGGAGACATTTTGGCGGAAGCGAGTGACCCTATCTTAGTCGTCGAAAATAAAAAAATGGCCGATCTCATCCCTGTAGAGGATGAGGATCGGTCATTTTTTTAGTTAGAAATACGTTCGCCGCATAGCTTCGTTCTTCTGACGTTCCAGCGATTTGGTCAGCATGAACTTCAGCACGCCACCGGCCTTCGCCAAGGCGAGCTGTCCCGCTTGATCCGCCGCTTCATAGTTGCCTTTCCTGAAAGCGATCTCCGCATCAACGACATGCCGGAGCGCCTTGCTTCGAATAGCTGCTTTGTAGGTGTCCGCGCGGACAAGATCGTTCGTAAGCACCGCGATCAAAGCTTGCGAATAGCTGCGGTGCGAGGCCGATCGAATCTCGCTCACGAGCTGAGTCGCCTCGGCAAGCTCCTGCCGTTCAAGATGCAGCGAGATACGGGCCGCGGTCTGTGCCTGCTTGTTCCGAATGAGAGGAATAGTCCGCTCTACCGCATCAAAGTCGCCCTTAGCCGCATCGAGCAGCAAGCCATTTTGCGGATATTTCACTTGTGTCCGCTCGAGGAAGGACTTGACCTTGCCCATATTTTGCGTCCATAACAGAATATGCAATCGCGGAACGTAGAACAGTGCGAAGACAAGAACGAACACGCCAAGCAATACAAGCCATTCCTGCTCCGAGGATATGTTATGCGCCCCAAGCCACATGCCGAAGCCGAACGCGGGCGGGAGGATGAGCGCCCATTTTAGCCATCTATTCATTTCCTTGTGCTCCTTAGTGTTGTGATTGGGCAGTGCAATGCCTAAGGATAAGGGGAAACTAAAGCGGTGGCTATATGTAAATGCTGGAATTTACCCCGGTGCCGTATTGATTTTCATGCCGAAAGCTGAGATTCTAGACAATGCGGTCGCTTGGGCGGCCTGCTTCTTGTTTTGCGCGTAAGTAGAAAGGGGTTAAATGATAAGCAGCTATGGAACTAACATGGGGAATAATCGCATTAATGGTGGGCGGCGGATTTCTTGCTGCTTTTATTGATTCATCGGTAGGCGGGGGAGGCTTAATCTCCGTGCCGGTCTTGCTGGCAGCAGGGCTGCCGCCGCATCTGGCGCTTGGGACGAATAAGCTGTCGGCATCGTTCTCGTCCGTAACCAGCACGATCACGTTCTGGCGTTCCGGCAAAATCAATCTGCGCAGCACGGGCAAGCTTGTCCCGTTCACAGCGGTCGGCGCGGCGGGAGGGGCGCTGCTGCTTCAGCTCATTCCGTCGGATTGGCTGCGGCCAGCAATTGTTGTCATGCTGATCGGCGTCACGATTTACACGCTGTTGAAGCGTAATTGGGGGATGGAAGGGTCGTATCGCAAGCTGACAACGGCTGCGCAGCTCGGAGCAATTGCGGCGGCGTTCGTGCTCGGCGCGTATGACGGCTTCTTCGGTCCGGGAACAGGCTCGTTCCTCATCTTTATCTTCATCATGCTGGGGTATGACTTCGTTCAAGCGGCAGGCAATGCGAAGCTGCTTAATTTCACGAGCAACATGGCGAGCTTGATTGTGTTTCTATCTCTCGGGTGGGTTGATTTCCGCCTTGGGCTTCTGATGGGCGCAGCAATGGTACTCGGTTCGTTAGCTGGCTCGCGGCTTGCCATTCGGCAGGGGACGAAGTACGTGAAGCTGCTGTTCGTCTTCGTTACCGTTCTGCTGATCGGCAAGCAGCTGTGGACGTTGATGAGCGGCAGCTAGCCGTCGTTAGCGCGCCAGCCGCCAGAGTAGAACGTAATCTAATCAAATGCGATTTCTGATTTGTATCAATTCGTTAATGTAGAAATCCAAATTATGTTGTATAGAGTCCAACTGTTTTGAGCGATTCGATTGTTTTTGTTGCATTTGATCAATGGAATTTTCCAAAGCTTCTAGGGCAAGACCGGCAGCGACTACTGATAAACCATCTCCAATTGCAACAATTGACGCAGCTATAAATTCAATTTTTGCAATTTGAATTTCTCTAGCAGTCTTTATTAATTCGTTTAAATTTTCATCCATTGGTCATTTCCTTCCCGCTTAGATGATCAGCGAAAATTTCCTAACGTATCATATGCAATTAATGCGGGAAAGGAGTTCTTAGTTTAATAAGCGGACAGCTCAGATAAAATAAAGCCGAAGCCGCCAGCCCGAGATCGGGAGCGCGCTTCGGCTGTTTCATTAGCTAAGCGACTTCATATACCAAGCATCGCATGCGAAATGCTCCGATCCGGCAAGCGGCGCGCTAAGCTGCTCGAAGCCGTGCTTCACGTAGAAACGGTTCGCTGCGGTCATATTCGACAGTGTCTCCAGGTAGCACTGCTTATAGTGCTGCCGGGCGAACGCCATCGCCGTATCCAGCAGGGATGCAGCCACTCCGGTGCCGCGGGCGTGCGGAAGCAGATACATTTTCTGAAGCTCGCACACTTCAGTGGATTCGGCAAAGGGAGCAATCCCGCAGCCGCCCACGACTTCGCCGTCCTGCTCAATGACCCAATAGGCATGCCCTTCTGCCTCATAGAATTCGGCAAGCCTGCCGAGGCTCGCGTCTTCCCAAGCCAGCCCCGCTCGGTTGCCTCCGAATTCGATTAAACATTCCCGTATAATGCGCTCTATTGCAGCGTTATCCCTCGTTTGCAGTTCTCGAATCGTCCAAGTCACAGTCTAACAACCTCCATTAATTTTGCTCAAGCGTAATGCCGCTTAGAAACACGCGATACGCGGTTTGCAGCTGCTCACCGAGCCCTGTTTGGCAGCCCATACCGGTGCTCCACGTCACTAGTGTTCCAAAATAAAGCTGCAAGGCGGTTGACGCCAGTTCTTCCGCAGCAATCGAGCGTGTGAATTCGCCTGCCTGCTGCCCTTTGTCGAATAGCTCGACAAAGGGCAGCGGTTTTACCTCGTGACCTGCTTTGACTTTATCGGCGGAGCTTGCAGCCAGAAACCGCTGAAGCGCCGAGCGCAGCAGAGCGGGATTGGCGCTCGTCGAATCGCCCAGCTCTTTCAGAAAGGCGAGAATGAGCGGCGCATAAGGGCCAGATCTATCGTTCAGGCTGAACAGCTCATGGAGATAGAAGTCCTTCTGAAAGGTGAAGAGCAGCTCTTCCTTCGTCGCAAAATAATTAAAGAAGGTCCCCTTCGCCACTCCGGCTGCCTGCGTAATCTCCGCTACACTCGTTTCCTCGAACCCTTTCTCAGAGAACAACTGGAATGCGGCCTCGGTTATGCGCTGCAACGTAGCTTGTTTCTTCTCTTCTCGACTCATACAAGCCTCCTTATCCTCACGTATTATAGCATAGTCTTCAAAAATGACCATTGGTCAAATTATTATTGACCGACGGTCATTTTTGTTTATATTGAGTCTATAACGAATCAAATCGAATCGTCCAAGTGGGAGTTTAGGAGGCAATAGAAGTCGGATCAAGCCGAAGAGGCCGTATTGGTCACGGGTGGTACAGGATATGTCGGGGGCTGGTGCATTGCAGAGCTGCTGAAACGTGGCTGTGCGGTTCGCGCAACGGTGCGAAGCTTGTCTAGGGAGCAGGCTGTTCGGGCGAACATTGCAGCGGAGGTTGATCCGGGCGACCGGCTGTCGTCGTTCTATGCGGCTGATTTAACATCGGATGAGGGATGGGAGGAAGCAGCGTCTGGCTGCGATTACGTGCTTCATGTCGCTTCGCCGCTTGGCGATGACAATGCTCGCGATCATTGACGAGACCTTGTGGAGCGATTCCAAAGATAATAAACTGGACGCATACCGTAAATCAAAAGTGTTGTCCGAGATGGCTGCTTGGCAGTTCATGAATGAGCATGCCGGGAGCACATCGTTTACGACGATTTTGCCAGGCGCGATCTTAGGTCCGGTATTGTCGCAGGCGAATCAGAACGGCTCTGTGCAGGTCATCGAGCGTCTCGTGAAAGGGCGTTTGCCGGGTACGCCTCGCCTTGGCTTCGAGATCGTTGAGTGGAATGCGCGGACAGTCTTCATTAACGTACGAAGTGGAGTGACCCTTTGTTGAAAAAGTTTCAGAATGACTGGCTGCACGTACTCGGAATCATCCTTAGTCTTCTCTCACTGGCTCTGCTTGTACAGCCGTTGGTGCGCGCGCTACTCGGCAAGCCGATTATCTATCGTTTCTTAGGATGGCTCCCGGAGGGCTGGCCTTCTCTAATGGGCTGGATTGTTGTGCTGATCGTCGGACTTGTATTGATTTCGATTACGAAGCCGCTGCCGAAGAGCAAGCCGGAGTAAGTTAGAAAAGACTAGAGAAAGCTAGAGTAAGTGCGTGGGCAGCTGAGCGGACGTGAAGGCTCGGCTGTTTTTTATATATTTATTTAAGTGTATACTTAATTAAGTAATTGGTTTATAATAAACCCATGGATACTTTTGCAGCAATTTCAGACTCCAATAGACGCCGCATTGTTGAATTACTTGCCGAGAAAGGCAGCCTGACCGCTACCGATATATGCGGCTATTTCACCATCAGTCCACAGGCAATCTCGCAGCATCTCAAGGTGCTTCGTGAGGCGAACGTGGTCACTGTGGAGAAGAAAGCCCAACTGCGGATCTATCGCATGAATGAGCAGGCAATATTCGAGGTGGAGGCATGGGCGAAGCGGTATAGACAGCTGTGGAGCGAGCGCTTCGAGAAGCTGGACGGTTTATTGCAGGCGCGGATGGAGCAGCAGCAGAACATGCCGCGTACTCAAACGAGTGAGAGGGATGAAGAACAATGACAGTGTTGAATGAAACGAAGCTAACAGCTGAGCCGGGCAAGCAAGTGATTCTAATCGAGAGAGAGTTTAACGCGCCGCGCGAGCTCGTATTCGAGGCGTTCACCGATGCAGACCTGTTCGTGCAGTGGATGGGACCGAGCCAGCTGACGATGCAGCTGGAGAAGTTCGATGCGCGGGACGGCGGAGCGTGGAAGTATGTCTCCAAGGACCCGAGTGGCGGCGAGTATGCATTTTGCGGCGTGTTTCATGAAGTGACAGCTCCACAGCGGATCGTGCAGACGTTCGAATTCCTTGGTCTGCCCGAACGTGGACATGTGACGCTAGAGACTGCGGTGTTCGAGGAGCTGCCAGGAGAGCGGACCGTTGTAAAGATGGAATCGGTGTTTCGCTCGGTCGCAGACCGCGACGGCATGCTGCAATCCGGTATGGAAGGCGGTATGAACGAGTCGTTCGGCAGACTGGTGAAGCTGCTGGAGACGCTTCGCAATCGGTAACGGCAGCCGTATAATGAAGCTAGTAAGATAGGCTTTTTATCGGAGGGGACTTAGGGACGATGCAAACGATAAAGCGCATGATTGAGCATCAAATTTGGGCGGATCGGGAGCTAGCCGCCGCACTGAGTGCAAACGGGGGAAACCCAGCAGACGCGGTGAAGCTGATGCGCCACCTTGCAACCGCAGAGCAGGTCTGGATCACGCGGCTGAATGGCGAGAGCAGCGCGCATCTGCAGTTATGGTCTGGTGACGCAGACCTCGACTCGCTCACGGAGCTGCTAGCGAGCAACGAGGCGGACTACCGCGCATACATGGACAGCTTGACCGAAGAGAAGCTGGACGAAATGATCGCTTATGCGAATCAGAGCGGAGTCATGTTCAGCACGTCGGTTCGGGATATTTTGTCGCAGGTCGTTCTACATGGGCAGTATCATCGTGGGCAGATTAACCGGGCTTTGAAGGAAGCCGGGGGAACGCCGCAAGCGCTGGACTATATTTTGTACGCGAGAATGCAATAGTTCGACGAAAAGCACCCCCTATCAGGGTGCTTTTCGCGTTCTATGCTGGACCGATGGTAGCATAGGGAGTGCCTCCGTATTTTAACGGTTGCCACAAGGCTTATTCGCACAAAAACAGCCCTCTGTCAAAATCTAACGGATACCTGTGAGGCTATTTGATTCAAATCGGATGATTTCGATGTCGATATCGCCCAATAGCGCTTGTTGCAACCGTTGGAGTTTTGCGTGGCGCATTTGAGAGCCGCTTCATTGGCCAATTTACGGCACGACAAAGCGCCCCGATGTCTCAAAAGGACATCGGGGCGCTTTGTTCATTTGCTCTAGCCGAGCACCGGCAGCAGCACATGGCTCGGATATTGCTCCGAGTGATGGATCGTCTGCGTCGCCGCAATCGGCTTCGGATCGTCGTACGGGTTAAGACCTGTGTTCGAGTTCGGGAATGCGACGAACTTGCTCGATGATGTAACCGAGAAGCGAACACGGTGGTTAGCGGCAAAACGATGCGCGATGTTCGGCATGAAGATGTCATACCGCTCCAACTTGCCCGGTGTTAGCAGCTCCGGCTTGTCGTAGCCGCCACGATATTTTGCGCGGACGATGTAGCTCGAGAGCAGAATCGAGTTGCCGGCTTCGTCCACATCGCTTAGCGAGACGACCCAGTCGGTGTCGACCGCGGAGCTTGCCGCGTACAGGACGGCGGAGAGCTCGCCTGCAATTGTCAGCTCTTCGGTCAGCCGCTCGCTTGTATAGCAGAGAACATCCTGACGAAGCTCGATCGTGCGGCGGTTCTCCGGCTCGCGCTCGCCGGAATCGGCGACCGGATCGGATGGGTTATAGACGTATTTATCCGGCGCTGCTTGAGATGCGCTCGATGCCGTCTGTAGCTGCAATTTGCCATCGCCAAACGCCGAATTCGCCCGCCCGCCGCTGCCGAGATAGAAAGGGGTAACGGTCGATTCAGCCGGCGTCCAGTCTGCGGACGTGCGCCACTGGTTCTCGCCGACCACGTAGTAGCTCGCTCTAGGTTCCGCATCGATGCCGTTCTCGATCCCTTTGAGATAGCGGTCGAACCAGCGCAGCACGTTCACGTCGTAGTCGTAGACGACGGCGTCTTCGCCGAAGGCAATGCCTTTCAGATCGCGCGCCCGGTTCGGGCCGTGCTCCCATGGGCCGAGCCAGATTTTGCGATTCGGCACGTCATGCTCGGTGAGCAGCCGCCACGTCTCGGATACGCCGGGGCTGTCGCCGTCGTACCAGCCGGAGATGACGAACATCGGCGCCTTGATCTGGTGGGCGCGCTCCGCGTGATTACAGTTCTGCCAGTATTCATCGTATTCCGGATGCTCGCTCCACATGTCCCAAGGACCGGAGCTGCGGCCGATCATTTGCTGCGGAATTTCTTTGATCGGGCGCGCGTCCACCGCTTTGGCCGGATCGACCGTAATGCCGGCGAAGATTTGAAAATCCGTCCGCGTGCCGACCGACTGCGCCAGCGTCCAGCAAAGCAACGGCCACGAGCAGACCGTGCCCCCCCGGCGCACGGTATCGACGAACGGGGTGCCGACGTTCACTTCGTTGACGACGGCTTTGAGATTCGGATGCCCGCTCGTGGATGCGGCCATGACCACGTAGCCAAGATACGATGCGCCCCACATGCCGACATCGCCATTCGACCACGGCTGGGCGATGATCCAGTCGATCGTATCCGAGCCGTCCTCGCGCTCATGATAGAACGGCACAAGCTCGCCTTCGGAATCGGCGCGTCCGCGCACATCCTGATTGACGACGGCGTAGCCCTTGCTAACCCAGTGCATGAAATTCTCCTTGCGCCCATTGCGGTCGTAGCAGGTCCGAACGAGAATGGCCGGCAGCTTGGCGCCAGGCGCGATGCCTTCCGGCAAGTAAACGTCCGTTGCCAGCTTCACGCCATCACGCATCGGGATGAGGAAGGTGCCGAGATCGTTCACACCGTATTCCGGTCTCGACAAGAGTGGATCATCGTACACGACGAGTGGCGTCAGCTTCTCGAACCCTTCCTCCACGATGATCTCCATGCCGTAGCGGTTTGGCGTCAGGAAGGCGATCATTTCGCCGTCCAGAGTGACGATGTCGACCGCCGTGCCGCCGCGCTTCGCCCACACTTGAGAGACGCGACCTTGCTCGTCCTTGTAAGTCAGATGGCGATGGTAGATCTCGCCATTCTCCACCTTCACGCGGTCGCCCGCCCACTCCGTCTTCAGGTAGAGCGGCATCGCTTCGCGGATCTGCTGGAGCGGAAGGGCATACTTCGCCCGGTCATCCAGCACGTTCTCCTGCATTTGCGTACGCTGTCTGGCGTTCACTTTGGCATGCATGACTTTGCCGTCATCTGTGAACCGGATACGTCCCTCGTATACACCGGCACAGTAAAAGTTATAGGTCTTCGCCATTGTCTTCGTCATCGCTTAGCTCCCCCATACCTGTTCGAATACGCGCAGCCAGTTGCCGCCGATGATTTTGCCGACCTCTTCGTCCGAATAGCCGCGAGCGACGAGGCCCCGGGTGAAGTTGATGAACAAGCCGTATTGCTCCAGTCCTTTGACAAGCTCCGTCGATGGGCCATCGCCTTTGGCAAAACCGAGCTTCGGCGCGATATGCTCCTTGAAGAAGACGAGCGACCAGTCGACGTCGCTCATCGGCCAGTCGGTGCCGATGCCGACGTGGTCGACCCCGACGAGCTTCACGATGTAATCGATATGATCGAGCACATGGTCGATTGTCGTCGCCTTCGGGTCCTCGTGGACGAACCATGGCATCGCGAACACGCCGATGACGCCGCCCGTTGCAGCGATGGCCCCAAGCTCTTCATCGCTCTTGCAGCGGCGGTGCGGGTAGATCGCTTCTACGCCTGTGTGAGAGGCGATGACCGGCTGCTCAGACAAGCGGCAAGCGTCGAGCGTTGTCTGTTTGCCGCAATGGCTCGTGTCCACGACGATGCGAAGCTCGTTCAGCCTGCGAATAAACGTCATGCCAAAGTTGGATACGCCGCCGTTCGCAAGCTCCATACAGCCCGAAGCGATGGCGTTCTGGTTGTTATACGTCAGTTGAACGACGCGCAGGCCGAAGCTATGCAGCGCCTCGAGGAGATCGAGGTTCTTGCCGAGCCCGGTCGGGTCTTGGGTCGTAACGATGCCGGCTTTGAGTCCTTCCGCTTTCGCCTTCCGAATGTCGGCAGCAGTCAGCGCCTTGATGAGCCAATCGGTGCGGTCGAACTGCTCCTGCACCTCGCCCATGCTCGTCATGATGCCATCGTGGCTGGACATATCTAGCTCGCGGTTGCCGGCTGTAATGCCGGAGCGGTACCACTCGTTCTTGAAGGCGGCGAGCTCGCCGCGGGCGGACATTTGGCGCAGCCGCTTGCTCGGAAGCATGGCGTACGCCATTGGATCCTCCTTCAGCGGCTCGCATTCCGCTTTAATCTGTTCGGACACAACGGCTGGAATAACGCTAGGGGAAAGAGGCCCTTGAAAAAGAAGATCAATGACGATGCTGCGCTCATGAATGTCACGCGCGCGTTGTTCTTGCTCCGCAGTGAGTCCAAAATCATACAACCCTGCATGTTCACTCATGATGTCTCGCTCCTCGACTAGACTAAGCTAGATTGAAATGGATGTTCCTTTACCGTGCTTCTTCGCTTGTTCAAAAATATAAGCTGCCGCCGCCAAATCCTCAACCGCGAGGCCAAGCGACTTGAACAGCGTAATCTGCTTGTCCGACGTGCGGCCTTCCACGCGTCCGAGCAGCGCTTCTCCGATCTCGCCGACGATGTGATCGTGCCCGATCGCGCCTTCTTGCAGCGGGATCAAGTAGTCGCCGGCTTCGCCTTCCGCGGACTCGCGGCGGTCGACGTATAGCCTCGACCGCTGCACAATCGCGGTAGCGAGCTCGCGGTCTTTCGCCCGGCAGGCGCCCACGGCGTTAATGTGCGCGCCTTCGGCAACCCAAGCATCTTCCAAGACCGGCGTGGTCGAGGACGTTAGCGTACAGATGATGTCGGCGTCCGCGACTGCCTGCTGGGCGGAGCCGCAAGCGACGATCTCGAGCCGCTCGCCGTACCGCGCGCTCATCTCGTCCGCGAACCGCTGCGCGTGCTCCGCGCTGCGGCTCCACACGCGGACGCGCTCGATCGGCCGCACGAGCAGCAGCGCTTCGAGATGGCTGCGCGCTTGCTCGCCCGTGCCGATGAGCGCAAGCGTGCTCGCGCCCGGCTTCGCGAGCAGCTTCGTCGCGGCTGCGCTGACCGCGGCTGTGCGGATGGCGGTCACGCGCCGCCCATCAACGACCGCGTTCACGGAGCCAGTGGACGCGTCGAACAGCGTAATGATCCCTTGATGCGACGGCAGCCCGCGGTCGTGATTATGCGGGAAGACGCTGATCAGCTTCGCGCCGACGATTTCCTGGCGAATCAGGTAGGCCGGCATGAGCCCCATGAGTCCGCCTTCCCGGACGGGAACGACGGATCGCAGCTGCTGCTCCGCTTGTCCGGCGGACAAGTCTTGGAGCGCGGTTTCCATAAGCGTAATGCAAGCTTCCATCGTTAATAATTCGGATACTTCGTCACCGTTAATGACCAACATGCTGCGCTCACCTGCTTGTTTTATGTTAATTTGTTTAATAAATTAACTTTTATTGTATGCGAACCACAGAAGCGCCACAACCCCGCCGCATCAGATTGCGATGAAAGCCCCGATTTCTCGGGGCTTTTCGGCAGCTGCAGATAATCATTGCCCCTTAGAACAACGTAGGGATCGGCGGACATGTGGAAGCTTCAATGAATCTGGAATCAAGCCCGTAATAATACCAATAGGATCCGCTCCATCTATAGCCCGTCGTGCCGTTGAAATCGACCATCGTCGGATAGAACCAGAAGCTTTCGCCATTTCTTAGCCAAACATAGGTGTATTCATGGATACAGTCGATGATATAAGAAACCTGAGGCTTCGGGGGAACGTAGGCTGGGGGAGGGGAGGTCGGCGGTTGCCGCATGGGCTGAGGAAATCCGAACTGAGGCATATGATCGCTCCTTTTAGAAAAGCAGGTGTGAACCGCTGGCAAATCGTATGTTATCGTACGTAGGTGAATAACCATTTGACTGTATAGCTGCCTAGTACACCTTGCGCCGCCCAGGCAAAAAATGCCATCATAAAGGTAGCCAAGTCATTTGACGCGGTAAGCGGTTAGCAGAAAGCGGGCAAAACCTATGACCAACATTCTTCTCATCGAAGACAATGAGCAGCTTCAGAAATATATAACCGAATACTTGAGCGCCTACGGTTTCCAAGCACATGTCCTGCAAGACTACGACACGGTGCTGGATACCGTAGCCGCACTTGCGCCTAAGCTGATCTTGCTCGACATTAACTTGCCGAAGTTCGATGGCTTCTACTTTCTGAAGCTTATTCGGACGCGCTATTCGACTCCGATCATCGTCCTCTCTGCCCGCAGCGAAGAGAGCGAACAGATTCGCGGCATTGAGATTGGGGCGGACGATTATGTGACGAAGCCTTTTGCAATTGGAATTCTCGTGGCCAAGATCAACGCGATTCTACGCCGCACGGAACAATCCAGCCAGCCTTTAGCCTCCGGCACGGAGCTCAACTTCGGAGCGCTCTCCCTATGCACGGATACGATGCGGGCAAAGTACCGCGATTCGTCGGCGGAGCTGACCCGCAACGAGTTCCGCGTGCTGCGGCTGCTCATGAAGAGCGCCGGTCAAATCGTGACGCGCGAGCAGCTGCTGGAGGAGCTATGGGACGACACCAGCTTCGTCGATGATAATACGCTGACGGTGAACGTGACCCGGGTGAAGAAGAAGCTGGCTGAGCTTGGGCTTGGCAGCGTCATTAATACGAAAAGAGGCGTAGGCTATGTTCTGGATCAGACTTCTGGGCCGGACGCTTAACAGCGAGCGGAAATCGCTGACCTTCTATCTCATCAATACAGTCGCACTTATCTTTATCTATAATCTGCTGCTGACTTCGGTTAGCATTGCATATCCACTCTGCATCAGCATGACGATTCTGCTCATTTTCTTCGCTCAGCGAGCCTTCGCCTTATACCGCTTCGAAGAAACGCTGCAAGATGCGAAGTTCCGCATCGAAGCAGGCGGCGAATCGGACGCAGACAGCAAGAAGGAGCAGCGCGTGCTGGATACGATTGACGAGATTCACGCGGCGTACCGGGACAGGCTGACCGAGATGAACGATAAGCTGGACGGGCGCAATGCGCTGTTCTCGCGCTTCATCCATAACATGAAGACATCAGTCGCCGTCATCGAACTTGCGGCTGCGAAGCAGTCCGCAGATGTCCTTCCTGACATTGCGGCGGAGAACGAGAAGCTGAAAGCGAGCCTCGAGCAATCTCTGAACCTGCTGCGGCTCGATGAATTCTCGAACGATTATGTGCCGGAATCGCTTGATCTCTATGCGCTGGTGAATGCCGTCATTAATGAGAAGCGCCGCGAGTTTATTTATGCCGGGATTTATCCGAAGCTTAGCGGCGGAACCGTCTACGTCTATACCGACCGCAAGTGGTGCGCCTATATGCTGGACCAGATCATCACGAATGCCATCAAGTATAGCGAGCGTGGAAAGAACGTATACTTCGGGATAACAGAAGGCATGGAGGGCATCGATGCTAGCCTCCGCATTCGCGATGAAGGCGAAGGGATCGCGCCGGAGGATTTACCTCGGGTGTTCGAGCTATTCTTCACAGGACGGAACGGGCGCGCTAATTCGAATGCGACCGGCATTGGGCTTGCTATGGTCAAACATATCGCCAAGCGGCTGGGGCATGAGGTTAGCCTGACATCAATCGTAGGCGAGGGCACGTGCGTCACGATTTCTTTTCTTACAAAAATGCAAGCTTACCGTAAGTCGAATCCATTTCTGTGATTCGGCTTTTTTTCTATGATAAAGGCATAATGGAGGTCGATAACTATGAACGACATGATCCAGGTGGAGAACCTGACCAAAGTATACCGCTCTTTCAAAGGAGCGAAGGAAGTGAAGGCGCTGGACCAGATTAGCTTCACTGCGGCAGCGGGGGAGTTTATCGGCATTATGGGACCGAGCGGCAGCGGCAAGACGACTCTGCTGAATATGCTTTCAGGCGTTGATCATCCGACATCCGGCGAGGTGACGATAGCTGGGAACGCGATGGACAAGCTGAAGCGAGACGAGCTGGCATTGTTCCGCAGACGGAATATCGGTTATGTGTTTCAAGACTTTAACTTGCTCGACAGCCTGACCTTGAAGGAGAATATCGCCCTGCCGCTTATCCTTGACCGGATTCAACCGCAAGAGATCGAGGGTCGCGTCGATGAATTGATGGCGTTCTTCGGTATTGCGGATTTGGCGAGCAAGTATCCGTACCATGTATCCGGCGGCCAGAAGCAGCGTGCCGCGGCAGCGCGGGCGATTGTGACGAATCCGGCAGTCTGCTTCGCCGATGAGCCGACAGGCAACCTCGATTCCAAGTCCGCCACCGACATTATGGGCATGCTGACACAGATGAACGAGGAGCGGGCAAGCACTATTCTCATGGTGACGCATGACCCGTTCGCAGCCTCTTATTGCAAAAGAATTATTTTTATCAAGGACGGCCAAATCAATTTGCAAATTCAAAGCTCCGGCGACCGTAAGGCGTTCTTCGACAAAATTCTTGAAATCTTGAGCGTAATGCGAGGCGAAGCTTAATGAATCTGACGTTCCGGCATATTGTGAATCAGAATTTGAAATTTAACTTCAAACGTTTCATCTCCTACCTGTTCGTCAATGGCTTCGTCGTGGCGGTGCTGTTCATGTATGGCAGTCTGCTGTATAACAAAGTGCTGGCTGAGGATTCTTCAACGAAAATAATGATGGACTATATCGGCATTTGTACATATGCCATTATTCTGTTTAGCGTGGTGTTCGTCGCCTATACGGGCATTTACTTCGTAAAATCAAGGGGCAAGGAGTTCAGCGTCTATCTGACCCTTGGCATGACCCGCCGCGATCTCATTCGGATGATCTACGTCGAGAGTCTCGTTATCGTGGCAGGCTCCGCGGTGAGCGGCATCGCCCTCGGGCTGCTGCTCTCCAAGCTCTTTTATTTGATTTTGGGCCGAATACTCGGGCTATCGACCAATATCTACTTCATCAGCGGCAAAACCTATCTGCTTAGCCTTGGCGTATTCGGAGCCGTCTTCCTGTGCAACATGCTGTTTACGAGCGTATTCATCCGCAGGCTCTCGATCATTCAGATTGGGAAGGCGGGCAGCACCAAAGGGCTATCGAAGTCGCGGCCGATCATTGGCTTCTTGTCGATTATCGCAACTGTTGTGGCGATGTACACGTTCGATGCGATCTCAACCGGAGACACCCTGTTCGGATACGCGATTGAGGGGCAATACCGTTCGCCTCTTATTGTCGGTTCGATCTTCACGGTCTTTGTGGCGTTATATTTTGTCATTCCGACCTGTATGGATGTCGTTCGATTGGTCATGAGGATGTTCCCTTCGCTGTACAACCGCAATTTATTAATCATGACAAATTTGAAGCATCGCTTCGTCGCCTACAATGTGTCGCTGTACATCGTATCGCTTCTAATCTGCTGCGCCATTATGAGCATGGGCTTCGGCCTGTCGTTCTACAGCTATACGCATAAGACGATCGGACAAAATCTTCCGTACGACTTCATGATCGAATCCGGCGGCGGCATAAACAAGGTGAGCGATGATGAGGTGAAGCGGATCGTGGCGAGCAGCGGTGGGGAACTGAGCGATTACAGCTCGCTTCCGTATATCTATGATGAGAACTATAGGGATTACGGCACGAGGTTCGATCATGACTACACGGACGCCATCGTTATAAGCGAGTCCAATTTCAACCGGCACACCGGACTGTCCATTAATGTAAAGCCGGATGAGCTGCTGCTCGTCTACAATCAGAATTCATACGCGGAGACATCCGTCGATTATAATACGATAATGACGATCGAGCCGTGGAGGCAAGGCTCTGAACGAGCTAATGCTTTCGAGGTGAACCAGACGAGCAAAGAGGCGTTTCTCCAGTCGCTGGGCAAGTCATCTGCGATTAAGCTGCAGTTTCAGCGGGAAAAGACGCATACGATGGTCGAGCATTTCATCAATTCGTATGGCGACGTTGAGTTTGAAGGCGTCATGGCGAATGTCGTGGACGATTCCGTCTATGCGAAGCTTGCGCCTCATGTGCCGGAGTACACCGCGCATCAGTTTAACTTGAAGCGTGGCGATGGGGAGAAGGTGTTCGCGAGCATTCTGGATGCGCTTCGAGCGAGCAACCACGCGGATAGCAGCTTGTGGGTGAGCACGGATACGCAGTTCGGCAATAAGGATCAAGCAGAAGCGCTGCGTCCGATCTATAAGAAGGAACGATATGATATCGCGTTCAAGATCAACGGTCTGCTCTTCTTCTCCCTTGGTTTCTTAGGCATGCTCTTCCTGCTGTCCTCCAGCGTCGTGCTGTACTATAAGATGATTACTGACGTTGATGAGGAGAAGGAGCAGGTCGCATTGCTGAAGCGAATCGGTCTGACGGTGGCGGAGTGCAAGTCCTATCTGCAGACACATCTAGCCGTCGTCTTCTTCGCTCCGCTAGTGATTGGCGGCATTCTCGGCATTTACTTCCTATCGTTCGCGTGGTCGGGCGTCAATATGGCTTGGTTTCTGCTTGGGCGAGTCGGTCTTATGTACGGGGCATTCGTGCTGCTCGATGTGCTTTTCTATATGGCGCTTCGGAAGAAGTTTTTCCGCAGCGTGCGGATTTAATCAGCGGCGATGCTGGACAAATACCGGAACTTCTTATTTAAGGAGTCCGGTATTTTTGTTATAGTGAATAGATATTTTATAAAAATGAGCTAGTCGGGAGCGGCATCTATGAACAAACAAAAACAGCTTCAATCCAGTCTGTTACTGCTAATTACTGCGTTTATCTGGGGATTCGCCTTCGTTGCCCAGCGTCAGGGCATGGAGCATATCGGTCCATTCACCTTCAATGCAGTCCGTTTCGCGCTAGGGGCGTTATCGCTCGTGCCGCTAATGCTGATACTGGATAGAAAAGCAGCGCGGACGCCAAAATCGCCTGAGACGAAATCGTCGGGGTCAAAATCATCGTACCGAACCGCGGCGAGGTCCGGCCTTATCACAGGAATGGTCCTCTTCTGCGGCGCAACGCTGCAGCAAATCGGCCTTGTCTACACGACAGCAGGCAAAGCCGCCTTCGTTACCGGTTTATACATCGTTATCGTGCCCTTCCTCGGGCTCTTCCTTAGGCAGCGGCTGAATATGAACAGCGGGGTTGGTGCAGCGCTAGCTTTGGTCGGCTTATATCTGCTCTGCATGACGAACGATCTGTCGCTTAGCAAGGGCGACATTTATGAGCTCGTCGGCGCTTTCTTCTGGTCGGCGCACATTTTGCTAATTGATCATTTCTCGAGTAAGACGGACGTCATTAAGCTATCCTTCTTCCAGGTCGTTACTTGCTCTGTATTAAGCTTCATCGCTGCATTCGGGACGGAGACCATCACGCTGGACGGCCTGTCGCAAGCGCTTGTTCCGATTCTATTCGGCGGTATCGTCTCCGTAGGAATCGCGTATACGCTGCAGGTAGTGGGGCAGAAGAATGCGCAGCCGACGCAGGCGGCAATCATTATGAGCATGGAGACGGTGTTTGCGGTCATTGGCGGCTATCTCATTCTGGATGAGCTGCTTGGCATGCGCGGCATCGTCGGCTGCTTGCTCATGCTGACGGGGATGATCATACCGCAGCTTCCGCAGTTCAGATTGTCACGTGGCGATGGCCGGCTGACAGCTTCGAAGACGAGTACGGAATCACGCTAAGCTGGAGAGGAATTCGGACGGCGGATGTCGTATTGATACGGCAGCGGTTATAATCCAACAGGCGAAGGAGTTGTCGAATGTCAGCAGCAGAAGCAAAGGCGATGATTGCACCATGGCTGCTCGTCCAACACGCGGAAGAGGCAGCAGCTTACTATAAAGCGGCTTTTAGCACAGTTGAATTGCACCGGCTTGAGGGCGATGGCGGGAAGCTGGAGCTTGCGCAGTTAGCCGTCCAAGGCGCGGAGTTCTGGATTCAAGAGGATGCCGAATTTGATCCGGCTGCTGCGGCTACGGCTGGCCGTGGACTAGCGCGAATGATTCTGACGGTTGAAGATCCGGACGCGCTGTTCGATCAAGCAGTGGCGGCCGGCGCTGCGGTTGTCGTGCCGATGGAAGAGGCGCACGGCTGGCGCGTGGGGCGCATTGCCGATCCATTCGGCCATCACTGGGAAATCGCCAAACCACTTTAGCAATTGCAGTGCATAAATACAAAGACAGAGCACAGCGTGATGAACGCCAGTGCTCTGTCTTTGTTTGGTTTGGCGGCTAGACTTGGCTAAGATAGCCGTTATTGCCGCTAGCATTGTGCCCAGCACGCAGTTCTTCGTAGAAGTGCGCGATGGACGTGTAGTAATACGGTCCGAGCCAGAGGAAGCCGATGCCGAGCGTCGGGATACACAGCAGCCCCCAGCCGATGAAGGAGAGGTTCAGTACAAACAGCCGCCATTTGTGGCCAATCATCAGTTGTTTGCTTTGGCTTATGGCTTCAAGCGGTGAGAGGCTCGGATTGTCTCTAAGCAGGAACTGTGCTTGCGAATACCGCAGTGCTGCGATAATGCCGGGAATAATGAATAGGAGCGTCCAGAGCACGGTGAATATCATCGAGAGAATGTAGAGAATGAACGTCTCTTTGTACCGCTTATAGCCGCGGAACAGACCGTTCGCATCTGGCTGCTGCCCGCGGGCATAGTCCAAATAGTGATTATAAATTCCGTATCCAAGCGGCGCTTCAAGAAGAATTCCGATCCACCAGCCGATGTAGTCGATATTGCGTGTGACCATGTTGATGAGGCTGCTGACAACCATGAATAGCAAGAAGTGCAGGACGGCCGGCTTCCATTTCCCGGATAAGCTCTGCCTTGCTTGCGCGCGGATTTGTGGACGAGTGAGCATGAATGGTTTCCTCCCGATTACATAGGTTTTGGTTCATTGTATGGCTGTGGTTGTCCTGATATGAGCTTGGTATGATGATAACTGGTAAAATAAGATACGTAAACAGCGAGAATGCGTTGCATAAAGGAGCTTATCCGGATGAATCAAGAAGACAAGAGCCTGTACGAGCTGCCGATGCGGGCTAAGGCTATTTATAAGTGGTACGCACATTTTAGCTTTGGGCTTATTATCGCTTTCTTTATCACAGCCATTCTGGTTCTTCGTGACGATCCAGCTAAAGCAGTGGCGAACCTTATATTTTTAGTGAGTGCCGTTGTAGTGGGATTCTTCTGGCTTCTCATGTTGATTAGAAAACCATACCTCGTCCTTACCGATTCGCATATCGAATACCGGTGGCTGTATGGGCATGAGGTTGTGGCTTGGACGGATATTGAGCGGGCGGAGTTTCATTGGAAAGCGAATGTGCTCTGGCTCAGCATTTGGGCAAGTGATCACGGTGCACAGAGGTCAATTTCGAGAAGAGTGAAGCGCATGTACGGAAACAATTATTGCTTTAGCATTGGAGTTCAAATCTTCCCTTCCGTCGATTTCGAGAAACTGTTCCTTACCCTCCATGCGAAGGCCGAGCGGCTGCCGCCGCTTGAGATAACAACAGCGACTACACTATAAAATCCGAACGCGAATAGTCGGGTTCTCCATCAGCATCGCTGCTATTCTCAAGACACGGAGGTCATGACGTAATGGATGCACTCAGAGGAATGAACAGTGCCCTCGCTTATATTGAAGCGAATTTGGCGACGGATGAGCTGGATGTAAAGACAGCCGCTAGACTGGCGCTTTGTTCGGAGTATCATTTTCAGCGGATGTTCTCGTTCCTCGCAGGCGTGTCGCTGTCCGAATACGTTCGCCGCAGACGGATGACGCTGGCTGCGCTTGAGCTTACAGGCAGCAGCGCCAAAGTGATCGACATCGCGGTCAAGTACGGCTACGGCTCGCCAGACTCCTTCGCGAGAGCGTTCCAATCGATGCATGGCATTTCGCCCTCGGAAGCGAGAGCGGGCGGTCATGCGCTGAGGGCGTATTCGTCGGTGACCTTTCAACTATCCGTTCGAGGAGGCAGCGAAATGCAATATCGCATTGTAGAGAAAGAAGCGTTCCGCATCGCAGGCATTATGCGAAGAGTACCGATTGTGTTCGGCGGCGTGAACCCGGAGGTCGCCGAGATGTGGCAGAGCTTGGACTCCGCAACGATTCAGACGATGAAGGAACTGTCTAATACGGAGCCTGGCGGCATCGTTAGTGCGTCTACCAATTTCTCCGACGGACGAATGCAGGAACAGGGCGAGCTCGACCATTATATCGGCGCCGCAACGACGCTTCCGTGTCCTTCGCCACTCACAGCGCTTGAGGTCGGCGCGTCGACATGGGCTGTGTTCGAGGCGGTGGGACCTTTTCCAAGCACGCTTCAGGATGTATGGGGCCGCATCTATTCCGAGTGGTTTCCGACTTCGAGCTATGAACAGGTGATAGGACCGGAGATGCTCTGGAACGCGGATAAAGATACGACTTCGCCGACCTTCCGCAGCGAGATCTGGATTCCGGTTAAGCGCAGGCCGTAAGAATTCCGCGTCAAATTGGGCGACGCGTGCATATTACTCCATTCAATTAGGCATTCTACTGAGGTTAAATAAAGAGATTGCATCATGATGGAGGGAAAGTACGATGTCGAATGATACGGTCGAGCAGACCGAGCTTCCTCCTAAGACCTGCTCTATTGAGCGATTGGTCACGGTGAAGCCGGATGTAGAGAAAGTCCTTGCAGGTGTCAAAACCTCGCAGCGGCGCAACGGGCGTTATGCCGATGTCGGCGAAGTGATGGAGCTGGAAGGGCATCGTTTTGTCGTGGAGAAGGTATATTCGCAATCTCTCGGCGAGCTGACGGATGAGCATGCAAAGCACGAGGGGTTCGAGAACGTGGAAGATTACAAGCAAACGATTCTATCCTACCACAAAGGGATGCCGTGGCTGCCGCATATGCGCGTGTGGGTACATGAGTTTCGCCCGGTGCAGGACTAGCGGCTAGGTGATTAGCTGGTATTCACTGCTGCTATACATCCACATTTTAAGCGCGATTATGTCGATTGGACCTTTCTTTATCTTTATACCGGTCATTAAGAGGCTGCGGTCTGCGGAAGTGCTGGAACAGAACGCCTATCTGAATACGTTTCGGTCAGCTATTCGTCTTGCTAAACACGCAGGACATCTGCTCGTCGTATCCGGGCTGCTGCTCGTTATTGTCGGCTCGTGGGCCTGGTCAACGTCATGGATTGTCATGACCATTGTGCTTCTGGTCGGGTCGCTGCTCTTCTTGGCAAGGGCATTCTCGCCGAAGATTCGCAAATTTCAAGAGCCGGGACAGGATAAGGAACGGATTATCCGGCTGCTGAACCGCGCGCTCTGGATCTATCTGGCGCTTCTGCTCATCATGCTCGCATTTATGGTGATGAAGCCGACGATTTGGTAGAAACAAAGAAGGCCGGGCTCCTCATCCGAGGAGCTCGGCCTTCTGTTCGACGTGCAGCTGACTGCGGGATATACGATTGCGTCCGTTTCGTTTGGCGTGGTATAGCGCCATGTCGCAGCTGGTGTAGAGATGCTCGATCCGTGTTTTCGGACTCGGAACGACGGTGATGATTCCCAAACTGATCGTGTAGGTGAGGGAAACTGCGCCTAGCGGTGACGATTGGCGGATTCTCTGCATAATAGCTGAGGCAAGCCTGTCGGACTCCGCCTCGTTATGACCCGGCAGCAGAATTCCGAATTCATCGCCGCCATAGCGCACGAACAGATCAGCCTCGCTGAGACACGGCTCAATCTGCCTCACCAAGTCTTGCAGCACCTGATCGCCTGCGTGATGCCCATGCGTATCGTTAATTTGTTTGAATTGGTCGATATCAAATAAGAGATAGGAAACCGGATTGCCCTGCTTTGCTGCATGAAGAATCGCATGATCTGCATAGTCTGTGAAGGCTCTGCGGTTGAATGTATTCGTCAAACTGTCATAGCTCGCCAAACGGACAAGCTCGTGGCTGGCTTGCTCCTTCAGGAGCAGGACAAAGCCGGTACTGCCAAGAATGAGGGCAATATAAATGGTCATGATGTAGATGAGCTGGAACGAGCTTGGATCGTACAGGCTTGTCCAGTTAGTATCATGCCAAGCGGATATCCCTCTGTAGAAGAAAGCCGCCATAACAATCGTATAAATACCGCCGATGATTCGCATTAAGATGCTGGCGCCTTGCTGCATGGCAATGCGGCAGGTCGGGAGCATTAGAAGGCCAAGAGCGAGCGAAGCGCAGACGATGCGATAATGCTCCTCGTTATGGAAGAGGTACAGGTATTGGAAGCTAGCAATGCAAAGCGCGGTTATGAATAGATATAGCTTTACCAGCGATGGATTAGGAGCATACTGGATACGCAGCAGGGCGATGATCTCTAGTGCCAGGCCGAGCATCATGAGCGAATTGGCGATCGAGACCGACAGCAAGTCCGGAATATCGCCGCGAAACACCGATAGGAACCAGCCTGCGGTTTGGGTTGCTTTTGACGCGAGAAATAAGATCTTGATCGTATCCATCTTCTGTTTATCCCGCCAATACGCGGCGATAAGCAGCAAGGTTAATAGATAGCCAATGCCAAGAGCTATTGTAATCGTCTTCATATCGAATAAAATAGGCATGATGAGGTCACCAGCTTGTGTTGTAATTTATTACTAAGGCTACTCTATTATAGCAAAAGCGGATGTGCTGTATATAAAAGCTTCTGGCAGGGAGGAACTAGCGTTGCAATTGTTTCGCATGAAGGTTCAAGCAGAAGGCAAGCATCGGTTGTCTGAATATGCCCAAAATCATTATGTTCGCTTCGGCAGGCAGCGCCTTGGCGACCTTGGCTGTATAGCCGATTACGCTGAGCTGGCTGCGAAGCTGGCGGAATCATGCCCGCTAACGGAGGTGCAGCAGCAGACGGCTATGCATATGTTGTTCGCGCATGTTATGCAAGATGGTGACTATATTCTCGTCAGCGATGGCGAGCATACGTACTTAGGCGATCTCGGCGACTATTACTATGTCGAAGAGTGTGATACGGAAGAGGAAGACAGCGGCCACCGGCGAGGTGTCACATGGCTTCAGCAGGTGGAAGCGGGCAATGTTCATCCGGAGCTGACGGCTTTCCTGGAGCAAGATGGAGAGATCGGCCAGTTTCATCGCCCGCTGAGCCGTGAGCAGCTGGACCAATTGCTAATAAAGCCGGCTGCTCTTGCTGCTGCGAGCTGGATCGACGCCGAGACGATCTCGGAAGCGGTCGCGATTCTAAAAGAAGCGATGCAAAGCGGGGATGCCGAGCGGCGGGAGCGGGCGGCGATTGCACTGCTGCAAGCGGCGGCTCAACTGCAGCTGCATCCACCGGCTTCGCTAGAATAGGACGGTATGCGCCTTGCGGGAGCGTCTTCCTCGAAGAGATCTACGGATAAGCATGGGACCGATCATGCTGCCAAACATGCCTACCATGACGGAATGCAGAGGCAGCTTGATCATATAGTACAGCGCGGTACCGCCGATAATATCAATGACGATGAACTTCTTAATTTCAGACATCGGAACAACGACGACGACAAATTCCTGCTTGGTTGTCATGGGCAGCACCAGGCCTCCTTGAATCATGTCTCCATGAAAGTGTATGGCAAGCGGCCTTGTCCAATGTCGCATGAACAAAAAACCCGTATGTCCGGCTCCGTGCTCAGTTGAGCGCTCCCGGACATACAGGTTTTTTTTTACAACTAAGGTTATACGCAGGTAAATGCGTCGATACGGGACAGGTCGAAGCCGGAGAACATCCAGAAGAAGCCGTTCCAGCGAAAGCCCGATACCGAGGTCCGACCGACGAAGATCGGGTAAAACCAGAAGCCTGCTCCATTGCGCGGCCAAATATACGTATAGCGGAACATACAGCGGGAGATGGCTCCCGGATCAATGGCCAGCGTCGATGTGAGCGGCCTGATTGGGACGGTTGACGGCGGCGGTCCTGCTGGCGCTTGCTGCGCGCCTTGGGGTCCAAACGGCGGGGTAAATGCCATTATTGTTTCACTCCTTATTAGACTGTCTGGTTAGTTATCAAGGCTGCCGCTTACAGCAGCGAGATGGCAAGAAGGTTAAACAGTACGAGCGGCAGCACGTTGTTGTAATGGATTGGCGGTCCGCCTGGGAAGAAGGCGCGGTCGCAGCCTTCGTTCGATAGACAGATGAACAGAATGCCGCGGTGGCAGGACACGATATGCCCCTCGAACACATCGCCGTCGCAAGTTTCCACTTTCACAAGCCGATGGACGTGCTCCGCGCACAGCTGATGGAGATGGTCCTTAACAGCCATCATCGTTTTATGAACCTTTCCATCGCATTGATAGATCGGCTTATGGCTGTGATGGGATTTATGCTCATGCTGGGATTTTGACGCGTTGTTCGATTTATGCTCATGGTGGTGCGGCTTATTTTCTTGGTTTGCCGAAGCTTGGGAGTTCATAGCTTGATACCTCCGTTTATGATCATGGAGCATTCTATGCAGATGCCTAGCAGGGCGTTACGGAACAAAAAAATCTTATCGATCCATGCGGCATGCAGCAGGCTTAAATGCTAGAATGGTAGAATAAAAAAGGGAATTCATCTATTCGATGGGAGTGGGGAATAAAAATGTCAGACGTGCTAGTGGAAGAATACAGAGGCGAAGTCGTGGAAAATGTGCATCGCGGGCGGATTTGCGGTGTGAATGATAAAGGTGAGGTTGTTTATATGGTTGGCGATATACAGCAGCCGACCTTCTTCCGTTCGTCGGCGAAGCCGCTGCAGGCGCTGCCTGCCGTCGCGCGCGGCGTGCAGGAGCAATTCGGGCTGACGGATGCGGAGCTTGCGCTTATGGCGGCATCGCACCGCGGCGAGTCGTTTCACATCGAGGCGCTGGAGTCGTTATCGCGCAAGATCGGCCTCGTGGAGGACAACCTGGTCTGCTTGCCGGCTTATCCGCTGAGCCCGGAGGTGCGCGACAGCCTCTTCAAGGACGACAATCCGAAGCGGCGCATTTACCACAACTGCTCGGGCAAACATTTCGGCATTATGGCGTTGTGCAAAATGTTAGGCGTTGGCACGGATGACTATTGGGAGAAGGAGCATCCTGCGCAGCAGGAGATTCTGCAAACCGTTTCTTTGCTTGCGGACTACCCGATTGAGCATATTCAGCTTGGTGTGGACGGCTGCGGTGTTCCGGTCTTTGCGCTTCCGCTCAAAAATATCGCGACGGCGTACATGAAGCTCGCCTGCCCGGATCTGATCGAGGACGCAAGCCTGCGTGCTGCGGTTCAGCGTCTGACGGAAGCGATGAATGCAGCGCCTCAGATGATCGGCGGCTCGAACCAAATCTGCTCCACGCTGCTGCGCGACTCGAATATCGTAGCCAAAGGCGGGGCGATGGGTGTGTACTGCTTCGGCCTTAAGGAGGAACGTCTCGGATTCGCGCTGAAGGTGAGCGACGGCTCCCAGGACGAGTGGCCGCTTATCGTAGCGAGCATTTTGCAGCAGATCGGGTACCGCAAGCAGGAGACAATCGACAGCATGCTGCAGCTGGCCGTGCAGAAGGTCATTAATGATAACAACCGCATCGTTGGCGCCAACAAAGCGGTATTCCGATTGCAGCAGGTATAGACGAGAAGGCGTGAATGCGAGAATACGAGAATTCGTGAAGGAGTGGTCATGAACGATGAAGTTTGAAGTAATGACGACAACGGAGATCGCGGCTCGAATCGCTGATTCGCTCGCGGCGCAGCTGAAGGGGAAGCCGGATTCTGTACTGGGCATGACGACAGGCTCCTCACCGATCAAATACGGGATCTTCCAGGAGTGGATTCGCAGGGAGGAAGCGGGGGAGCTGGATTTTGCAGAGGCGACCTTCGTCAATCCCGATGAACTGATCGACATCCCGGCAGATCATCCAGAGAGCTACCGCACCTTCATGCAGGAGCATCTATTCCAGCATCTGCGGACGAAGCGCAAAGCCGCCCATATTCCGGACGGTTCAGCGGCGGATCTAGATGAGGAATGCAAGCGGTTCGACCAAGTGCTGCGGGACCTGCAATTCGTCGACTGGCAGCTGATGGGGCTTGGCCTGAACGGGCATATCGCTTTCATTGAGCCTGCGGATGCCATTCCTGTGACCACATATGTAGCGGATATCTATGAACAGAATCGGCCCTCGGGCTCTGTTCACTTTCAAACACTTGAAGAGGTGCCAAGCCGAACGATTACGATCGGTCTCGAAGCAGTTATGAAGGCACGCTCAATCGTGCTCGTCGCAGCCGGCGCGAACAAAGCGGATATTGTCGCGGAGGCGTTTCAGGGTCCGGTGACGACTCGTATTCCGGCGTCGCTGCTGCAGCTCCATCCGAATGTAACGGTTATTCTGGACGAGGGATCGGCGAGCAAGCTGACCTTGCCAGCGAAAGGAGCGCGATGAGCGCGATGAGCGGTGTAAAGCTGTTGTGCCTGGATGGTTTGACGGAAGAGCAGCAGGCGGCTATACGGCTCGCTGCTCCGGATGCGGAGATCGTATTCGGGCAGCCTGGAGCCGAAACCGATGATGTGCATTACCAGGAAGCGGAGATCATCTTCGGCTGGGATGCGAAAGTGAAAGGCATCGCGCTGCAGGAAGGGACGAAGCTGCGCTGGGTGCAGGGCTGGTCGTCCGGCATCGATAAGATGCCGCTTCAGCAGCTTGCGGCGCGCGGCGTCATGCTCAGCGATGCCAGCGGCGTTCATGCGAGGAGCGTGTCGGAGACGGCCCTCGCCATGATGCTCGGCCTCTCGCGCGGCATCGCTGCGGCCGTCCGCAATCAACAGAGCAGCGTATGGGAGAGTCCGCATACGCTGGCTGAGATGAACGGCGGCACCGTCGCGATTGTCGGTGCGGGCGAGATCGGCCGCGAGGTCGCGCGGCTTGCGCGCGCATTCGATATGCGCGTCATTGCGGTTCGGCGCTCGGGCGGCGCGATGCCGGAGGCCGATGTGGTGTACGATACGGGCCGCCTTGACGATGCGCTGCGGGAGGCGGACTATGTCGTGAACATTTTGCCGCTGACAGAGGAGACCGCGCATCTGTTCCATGCGGAGAGGTTCGCTGCGATGAAGCAAAGCGCGTACTTCATCAACGTCGGGCGCGGCGGTACGGTGCGCACCGAGGATCTGGTGGAGGCGCTCCAGCAGGGCATCATTGTGGGCGCAGGCCTCGATGTGTTCGAGCAGGAGCCGCTGCCGGTCGGTCATCCGCTCTGGTCGCTGCCGAACGTCATTCTGACCCCGCATAATTCCGGCGGCCACACCGTGCGAAATGCAGAGCGGCTCGTGAAGCTGTTCATCTCAAACCTGCAGCATTACTTGGCGGGCGAGCTCGGAAGCATGCGTAATGTCGTTGATTATGCGAAGCAGTACTAAGTAGTAGTAGTAGTAGTGGCGGTGGCGGATGAGGATAACTGCAAAATTCCACTTATATTGCTGACATTGGCACGTTTCAAGCTAAATAAGTGCAATCAACCACTTATTAAGTCAGGATTTGCCTAATTAAGCTGAAAGCTCGATCAATAGGTGGATAATTGCAGTTATTTTTTTGCAAAGCGACATTGTTGGAAGAATAAGTGGATATTTGCAATTATGCTTTTGCTAAGGCGCATTGGGCTGGCTCTTTTCACAAAGAGTCAGCTTTTTCTTGTTCCGATTCAAAGCACGCAATGAAGTGCTCCGCTCGGCGCGAGAGCTTCTGATCCTTCAGCCATACGATGCCGACCTCCGATTCAAAATGCGCATCTCGCAGCTCCAGCACGGTCACTTGGTCCGACGGGAAGGAAGCGATAACGGACTTCGGGAACACGGTGACGCCAATCCCTGCCGCGACAAGCGACATAATAATCGCAACGCTGGAGCATTCGCCGATTAAATTCGGTTCAAGCCCTTTGCGCTTAAATTCTTGAACGATGTGCTCGTGCATACGAATCGTCTTGTCCGTCTTCAAGGTGATGAAGTCGAACTTGGCCAGCTCTTCGATGCTAATCGCATGATCGCTGGAAGCGGGCGCCCAAGCGGCAGGCAGAAGCGCGACATAAGGGTCAGACGGGAGCGAATGCACCGCCAGCCGTGTCGGCAAAATATCCGATTCAAAGGGCAGCCGCGACACGACCAGCTCAATCGCGCGATTGCTCAGCATTTCCCCGAGTGCGTAATGGTCGCCCTCTGCGATTTTGTACGTAACGGAAGGATACTTCCCTCTAAACAGCTGAATCGGCCTTGGCAGAATCGATACGCAGGAGACGACAGCGCCAATCGAGAGCGTTCCCCTTACGCCAGCCTCGAGCTCCTTCACTTCGTTCACCGTTTCATCGAGCTGCAGCAGCAGCGCCTCCGCCTTACCCTTCAGCAATTCACCCGCCGCGGTAAGCGTTAGTTCCTTATGTCCCCGTTCAAAAAGCTTCGCCCCGAGCTCCTCTTCCATCAGCATGAGCTGGCGGCTTAACGGTGGCTGCTCCATATGAAGCAGCTTGGCTGCCCGCGTAATTTGCTTCTCCTGGGCAATCGTCAGGAAATATTTGAGCTGTCTAATATCCACATTTGCTGCCCCCTCTATCGCATACTTTGAAGGTATGGATGATCGACCTAATAGATATTTTATATATACCTCTTGCAATGGTAGGATGCAATCACAAATCTACAGTGAGGGGAGAAATGGAAGCATGACAAGCAAAATGATCCGAATCGAACAAAGCGCGAATTTGAAAGTGAAGCCGCAGGAAGGGGAGCTCGGTTTCGGGAAGTATTTTACCGACCATATGTTTATGCTCGATTACGATGTGTCGCAGGGCTGGCATGATGCGCGTATCGTTCCGTACCAGCCGCTCACACTGGACCCGGCAGCCAAAGTATTTCATTACGGGCAGACGATCTTTGAAGGGTTAAAAGCATACCGAGGCAGCGATGGCTGCATTCGGCTGTTCCGCCCGGAAGCGAATATCGCACGGATGAATCGTTCAAATGCGCGTATGAGTGTGCCGCAATTGGACAGTGAGCTATTCCTTGCCGCGCTAGAGCGGCTAATAGAATTCGATGAGGCATGGATTCCGTCCGAGCCGGGCACTTCGCTCTATATTCGACCGTTCGTCATTGCAACACAGCCGGTGCTGGGCGTTGCTTCGTCCGAGCAGTATCAGTTCGCCATCATCATGTCGCCAGTAGGCGCGTACTATCCCGAAGGCATTAATCCGGTCCGTATCTTCGTTGAATCTGACCATGTCCGTGCCTCCGTTGGCGGGGTGGGCGAAGCGAAAACAGCGGGCAACTATGCGGCTACGTTCATGTCCCAGCGGGCTGCGAAGGAAGCGGGCTACACGCAAGTCATGTGGCTGGATGCGGCGCAGCATCGGTTCATTGAAGAAGTCGGCAGCATGAACGTGTTCTTCTGCATAGGCGGCAAAATAAGTACGCCTGCCTTATCGGGCAGCATTCTTGCGGGGATTACGCGGAGCTCCGTCATTCAGCTTCTGGAAAGCTGGGGGATAACGGTGGAGGAGCGGGCAATCTCGATTGAAGAAGTATACGAGGCAGGTCGAGCTGGGTTATTGGAGGAGGCGTTCGGCACCGGAACGGCGGCAGTTGTATCGCCAATCGGGGAGCTGTGCTGGCAAGGCGAGAGGCTCATTATTGGTGCTGGTCGCACAGGCGAGCTGTCTAAGCGGCTGTATGACACGTTGACGGGCATTCAGTACGGGATCGTGGAAGATCAGTTCGAGTGGATGAAAGAAATCGATTTACAGGGGATCATACGTTCTGGTATTATTGTGGAATAAATTAGAAAATAAGTGGTGAGAGCCTGCAATGAGACTGATGGATGAAGAGCAGGTGTTGCAGTACTTAAAGCGTCTCGGCATTGAGGGTCCACAGGCTCCAACAAAGCCGTTTCTTGATGAGCTGCACCGGGCACATGTGTCGCGCATTGCATGGCAGACGATCGATATCGTTGCTGGCAGGCCGCAGCCGATTGATGAGGCTAGCGTGGTGGTTTGGCAGCTTCACGAGGATTGGAAGCGAGAGGCTTCGCGCTGATTCGAGCGCAGCGCGGACTACACGGACTGCACGGACTGACCTCTAGTGCTTGTGTCTCGCGGCGACTAGAAGAGAGGCGAGCAGCACGATGACGATGAGGGCTGCGCTTAGACCAAGGCCGATACGCTCATTGCGGTGCAGCAGTGCGCCCGAGATGGCGATCAGGATGAAGCCGATGCCTGCGTATGCGGCGTATGGATGCGCGATTGTGCGGCGTGGCTTTTGAGCTGGATGTTGCTTGGCTTGCAGCCTCAAGTAGGAAGCCAGAATGAGAATCCAGTTCAGGATGAGCATGACGCCTGCTGCCGTTGTGACGTATTCGTACATCGTGTTGGGCAGCACATAAGAGCAGCCGATGGACACGGCTAGGGCGGCTGCGGTCAGCAGCAGCGACTTCCATGCGACGCCTCTTCGGTTCAGCTTGGCAAGCCCGCGCGGCGCGTCGCCGTCTTCGGCGAGGGAGACGACGATGCGGCTGATGGAGAAGAGTGCGCCGACCATGGTGGAGAAGGCCGCGCTTATGATGACGAGATTGAACAGAGAATCGAGATACGGAATGGAGAAGGCCGACAGTGCGGTTACGAACGGACTGGTCGCTTCGCTGAGGCCGCGCCAATCCGCCATTCGCAGCACCAGGTATAGTGCCAATACATAGATGAGCACAAGCGAGATGAGCAGTGCTATACCGGACTTTATGATATCTTCTTTGCGTCTTAGCTCTGAAGCGGTAACGCCGACAACTTCGATGCCGCCGAAGGAGAAGAAGATGATAACCATCGCTGACCAGAGGCCTTTGACCCCATGTGGGAACCAAGGCTGTACGCTAGGTGCAGCTGACGCGACGGTTGCTGCCGGATGAATAGCGCCGAAGATGAAGAGCGCGCCGAATAGAATGAAGCCGACCAGAATCGCCAGCTTGACGATCGCGAAGATGGATTCCACTTGGCTGAAGTTGCGGACGCCTAGAAAGTTGATGCAGAAGCCGAGCGCCGCATAGGCGACGGAGAATACGCCGAGCGGTACGCTAGGGAACCAGTACTCCGTGAAGGTCGATAGAGCGACAATCTCGCTGGACATAATGAGAACGCCAGACAGCCAGTATACCCAACCGGACAGGAAGCCTGCAGAGCGTCCGAACGCTATTCTTGCATAGGCTCGGAACGAGCCGGATTGCGGATCATTCGCCGTCATTTGGGCAAGCGATGCGAAGACGATGAACGTAGTGATCCCGGCGATGATGTAGCCGATGAGCACCGAGGGGCCAGCAGTTCGGATGGACAGACCGGTTCCGAGGAAGAAGCCAGCTCCGATAATGGACCCGACGCCAATCAACGATAGCTGCTGCCAAGATAATCCTTTCTCATGCATAAGATCAGCTCCATCCATAGATTCTGTAGTGCTGGTAAGTATTCCAACAGTTGTAAGTATGTCCGGGCGGGGCGGCTGTTATCAGACGTAAGGTGCTTCAGGCTTTCTGATTTTCCAAGATGGGAGAGGGGGACGCTTCTTGTCATGCAGGAGGTTGAACGGCTAGTTAGAATTGGACTCATAGGCGATTACAAGCCGGAGGTGAAAGCTCATGTGGCGATTCCGCTCGCGTTAGAGCTTGCGGCGGCGGCCGTTGGCTGCGAGGTGCGGTATGAATGGATTCCGACTACGGAGCTGGACGAGGATTGGGAGAATAAGCTTGCCTCGTATAACGCGCTATGGTCGGTACCGGCAAGTCCATACGCAAGCATGCAAGGCGCGCTGAACGGCATTCGTTTCGCACGGGAGCATGACATTCCGCTGCTGGGCACCTGCGGCGGGTTTCAGCATATGGTCATCGAATATGCGCGAAATGTGCTTGGCCTTGCAGAGGCGGACCATCAAGAAGTGAATCCAGACGCTTCACTGCTCTTAGTTACGCCGCTTACCTGCACGCTGCGTGAAACAACAGATACGTTCATCCTTACACCGAGCTCGCTCGTGGCCAATGCCTATGGGCGGCATGAGATAACAGAGCAATACGGCACATGCAGCTATGGACTGAACGCAGCATTCCTCTCCAGATTCGATCGCAGCGGAATGCCTGTCGTTGGCGTTGATACGGACGGTATCGCCCGGATTATGGAGCTCACGTCACATCCGTTCTATATCGGGGCGCTGTTTCAACCAGAGAGGTCGGCGCTGCGAAATGAAGTTCATCCGCTGATCAAGGCTTACTTGCAAGCGGCACTGGGCTATACTACTGAAAGATCATGAGAGATATCATTATGAGCAGAGAGGATGTTGAACGGTGGGAAGCTTAACTCCTTATATACAGTCGGAGGACGCACGGGCTCACGCTGCATTTTATGTTGAGGCGCTCGGAGGCGAGATTCTGTCTGTCATGACCCATGAGCAGCTTATGGGCGCACAGCATTCGTTTAAAGATAAAGTGATGCATCTTAGCATGGTTGTGGCCGGTGGGAACTCCATCTTCATGTCGGACCGGATGGAGGCGATCGAGTATGGGACAGCTATCACACTCAGCATGTCCTATCCAACGGAAGCAGAAGCAAGTGAAGTATTCGTGAAGCTGTCGGCTGGCGGCAATGTCCGTTATCCGATCGCGATGCAGCCATTCGGCATCTATTACGGGGAGCTTGTCGACCGGTTTGGCGTGACGTGGAGCATTACGGCAGAGCAGCAATCAGGCAAGTAGAGGTTCATAGTAGAGCACGGTACTTACCGAGTACCGTGCTCTTTTTTTATTTTGCAAGTATTCCGGGCAATGTAATCTTAATAATATCTGTAAGAAGGACGGCATAAAGCTTAACAATTGCCGCTTACAATTAAGAGATGGCTTCTACCGATAGGGAAAGGAAGTGAAACGGGTGGCGGTGCTGCGAAGATTAGCGCCAGCTGTGCTTAAGGCCGTATTCTTGGCGGTCATCGTCTTCTTCATCGTGCGGAATATTCCGCTCAAGCTATCGGATATTACTTCGTTTCTCTTGAAAGCGAATATGGAGTTCTACGGCTCAATGGCGCTGTTTGCATTCTTCCTGATGCTGCAGGCGGGCATCTGGGTGTTAATCGTGAATGCAGTCGGCAGAGAAGGCCGGCATTCGGGTGAAAGGGACGGCTTGCTGCGGCTGCTGCCTGGTCTGCAAATTTTTATTAACTCGCAATTTGCGAAATACATTCCAGGAGGCTTCTGGAATTACGCCGGGCGCATCGTGCTCGCATCGCGTGCAGGTGTGCCGCTGAATGCACAGTTCTCCGCAATTATTTATGAGAATGTCCTCCTTGTCTCGGCTGCGCTAATCTACGCGTTGATGCTGGCTGTGTCATTGGGCACTCCGCCACAGCTCATTCTGATTGGCGTGATGGTCGGCGGTGCCTTCGTTTACTTCTATTACCCGCGCGTTACAGCGTGGACGGGCAGACTGTTTGAGCGGGCTTCCAAGTGGAAGCTGCTGCAAAAGGCGATTGCGAGGTTCTCGGGGCCGTTTGGCGATGCACACCTAAGCGGGGCGAAAGCAGTACTCACGCGCAATCAATTTTTCGGTTATTTGGCGTGCTTTCTCGGTAGTCATTTCATTATGGGCATCGCCTTCTGGAGGCTGACGAGCAGCTTCAGCGGCGAGCATATCGGCCTATTCTATGCAGCAGGGACGTTCGCGACGTCATGGCTGCTTGGCTTGTTCAGTCCGCTCCCGGGCGGGCTTGGTGTCCGCGAAGGGTTTCTCGTTTATTTTCTATCACTCAAGCTTGGGGCAGATGTGGCGCTGCATATTTCCGTGATTGCACGGCTGTGGAACATCATGGCGGAGGTTGCATTCTGGGCTGTGATCCAATCGCTTACTTACCTGAAGAGAAAGGTGAAGGTCTATGAAACGTAGAAAAATCGTTCTCGTTACAGGGGTTTTCCCTCCTGGCATCGGCGGCATGCAGAACTATTATTACAATTTATCGAAGCATACCAAGCATGGCATGACCGTCATTGCGCCGGAATATGAGGGGAGTACTGAATTCGATAGCAATCAGTCGTTCACGATTGTCCGGGGGTCCTTTATGCGTGGAGAGCAAGTCGATGTGACGAGCTGGGGCAGGCTGTTTCGCCAAGTGCGGCGCACGATGCGCAGCGAAGAGCCAGATGTGACGATCTATGGCTATGTGCTGATCGGCTTCATCGGGCTGCTGCTGCGGGTGTTTAGCGGCAGGCGATACGTCATTTCGACGCATGGAATGGATATGCTCATGTTCCGGCGGTATATAGGGCTGAACCAAATTGTGAAGCTCATTCTACGAAAAGCGGATGGCGTTCTGACGAACAGTGAGTATACGAGACGTCTGGTACGGCAATATGGGGTTCATCCTGATCGGATCGGTATCGTCAATCCCGGTGTGGAGAAGATCTATGAGAAGAAGGCCGTAAACAAGGAGCTTGTGCAGCAGCACGGACTGGAAGGCAAGTATGTCATTCTATCTGTCGGTCGTCTCGTAACGCGCAAGGGCAATGACCGGACGATCGAAGCGATGCCTGCTATTCTTGAGCAAATCCCGAACGCGGTGTATGTCATCGTCGGCGACGGCCCGGACCGTGAGCGATTGGAAACCCTCGCCCGTACGTTAGGCGTGTCGGACGCTGTGCGGTTCATCGGCAGCGTGGGCGGAGGCGAGCTGCTCAATGAATACTTCAATCTGGCGGACCAGTTTATTATGGCATGCCGGGAGCTGGAGAAAGGCGATGCGGAAGGGTTCGGCATCGTCTATTTGGAGGCGGCATCCGCAGGTGTGCCCGTCATTGCCGGCCGCTCTGGCGGTGCAGTGGAAGCGGTACTGGACGGGGAGACCGGTATGGTTGTCGACCCGCATTCACCTGCTGCAATTGCGGATATGATCGTCCGCCTTGCCCAAAATCCCGCGCTGCGAGAGCAGCTGGTACGCAGCGGCTACAAGCGGGCGAAGACGCAGTTCCAGCACGATGTGCTGGCAGAGCTGTTCGACCAGTATGTCGGGCGGGTGTGCGCGCGCCCAGCGACGAGATGGAGACGCGCCCGTGCCGGGGAGACTGCGGTTAGCAAGAGGTCCTAAGCAGCCATTCATGTAGCCGATCATTATCATAGAGCCGTGCGGCCTCAGGCTGCACGGCTCTATACTGTGGAGAAAGCGCCGAATCTCTCAGCTCGGGTTTCTTACCATCAGTTCAGCATTTCGCACCTGAGAGATCATATACGTTCTCTCAGCTCCGATTGCTTACCATCGGTCCAGCATTTCGCACCCGAGAGATCATATACGTTCTCTCAGTCCAATTTGCGCTTCGTTCTGACGCTGAGAGATCATTTTGGCCAATAGCGTGTACTAGCAAGCTGCACCGCCCGCCTGTGCTACAATAGAAGAACAATTATCGCCATTCAAGGGGGCGGGCTTCATATGAACTGGAAGTATGTTGGTTATTTCGTACTCGCGTTTATTGTTATTCATATTCCTTTTGTCGGGCTATTCTTTCGCATCGCGAATACGCTCATCCACGAGTCAGCGCATGCGATTGTATCGCTCATTCTGCAAGGGCAGGTGCTGCAGATTCGACTCTTCGCGAATACGGAAGGCGTGACCTATACGATGTCCTCGTCGTATCTGGCCTCAATGGCGACAAGTGCGGCTGGCTACGTAGGTTCATCGCTTGCCGCATACGGATTAGCGCTTCTCTGTTCCAGAGGCAAGCATATCGTGACGCTTTGGCTATTCGTCATTCTAGCCTCCGTTAATGTGCTGCTCTGGGTGCGCAATCCATTCGGCGTCATTTGGCTGGTGCTCTTCATCGGGCTGCTCGCCTTCGCGCTATGGCGCAAGGGCAACTGGGCTGCTGCGCTCTCGATCGGCTTATTCGCCTTCGTGCTGGCAGAGTCGGTATCGAGCAGCTTCACGATTCTATCGCTCAGCTTGTACACGCCAGCCGGTGCCGGAGATGCAGCGGGATTGGCTAACAAGACCGGGCTGCCCGCCGGTTTCTGGGGCGTTTTCTTCATGCTTCAAGCGACTCTGCTCGGCTATCTCAGCGTTCGGACCGTACTGCGCAAGAAGCGCGGCGGACAGGGACGCGGACGCGGCTCCACCGCCGTTACTCCGCCTCTTTAATCGTGGAGAGCTTCGCGCCCCAAGATTCTGGATGAACGTCGCGAACATGCTTCGCAAAGATCCACTGGTGGCCTTCCGGGTCTTCCGCGACATATTGCTGTTCCCCGTACTCTGTAAAGCCCAGCTGTTCAATAATTACAGCTTGTGCAGCGCGCGCTGCCTCGTAATGCGCTTCGATGTCATCGACGAACAGCATAACCGACTGTGACTGACCGCCTAGCTTAGAAGGGCTCGTGGCAGATTTGCCGGGGCTCTTGAGCATCACCCAAGCGTTGCCGCGATACATCATCGCGCCATGCAGGCTGCCGTCAGGGAGCTCGAAGCGGAAGTGCTCCGCTAAGCCGAAGGCGGTTTGCAGCCACGATGAGGCAGCGGCGACATTCTCATAGAACAGGTGTGGCAAGATGGTATCGACCGGGACAGAACGATTGTGAATCATGAGCAAGCACCTCCAAATAATGGTGTGTGGACGCTATATGCGATCAGCATAGCATAGCAACATGCCATACTGATAGCGAATTCTAAGCAGCAACTGGAGCTCTTCCAGAAGCAGCTTTATAAGCACGCTGCATAAGCCGGACAATGCCTTTGAGAGAGGCAATGACCCGGCTATTATTCTATCTTTTTAACGGTATATTAATTGTATACATATTGTGCACTAACAGTCGATGTGATAGCCTGAAATTACGGCAAAGCGGTATCATCGAAGTGGATAGTGCCGTCTGTATTTATCATTTCAATATTCATATCGATCGGGAGCGTGAACGTAAAGCATGTCGACGTTGCAGCGTTTGAAAGCAAGCAGCAATAAACGATTTCTGATTCATGAGGACGGCACTACATTCTTTTGGCTCGGCGATACCGCCTGGGAGCTGTTTCACAAATTAAACCGTGAAGAAGCGGAGCTGTATTTGCGAAATCGGGCACTACTGAAATTTAACGTCGTGCAGGCGGTCGCGCTGGCCGAGTTTGACGGCGTCGCAACAAGCTCTGCATATGGCAGGCAGCCATTAAAGCGAAATGCCGGGGGCGAATATGATCCGACAATGCCCGATACGGATGGCGATGATCACTATTGGGCGCATGTCGATCACATCATTGATCTTGCGGCATCTTACGGGCTGTATGTGGCGCTGCTCCCAACGTGGGGAGACAAGTATCATCAGGCTGCGTTCGGCAAAGGACCGGAAATCTTTAACGGCGAGAATGCCAAAGTATACGGGCGCTGGCTGGGCGAACGTTACGGCAGCCGCTCCAACATCATCTGGGTGCTTGGCGGAGACCGGTCGCTCATTACACGCAATCATTTCGAAGTTAACAATGGGCTTGCAGCCGGACTGCGGGAAGCCATCCAAGATTCCCAGCTCATTACGTTCCATCCGAGCGGCAACACCTCTTCCTCTCGTCATATGCATGACGAGCATTGGCTCGATTTCAATATGATCCAATCCGGACACCATGAACAGGTACGCGAAAATTATAAACACATGAAGGGCGATTATGATCGGCTGCCGGTCAAGCCAACAGTGGATGCGGAGCCGGCTTATGAGGATCATCCGGTCAATTTCAACGCATCCCGCGGCTATTTCGATCAAGCAGATGTACGGACGGGCGCTTATTACGGCGTCTTTGCAGGCGGGTTCGGCACGACTTACGGCCATCACAGCATTTGGTCGATGACAACGGAGCCTGGGCCGTATTTCATCATGACGTGGCAGGATGCGCTGAATCGGCCGGGTGCAACGCAAATGCAGCATCTGCGCGCATTAATAGAATCAAGATCGTACTTGGATCGTGTGCCCGACCAAAGCTTGATCGCCGAAAATTACGAAGGCGCGAACTACATGGTCGCGACACGAGGGGAGAACTACGGCCTCATCTACAGCCCGAACGGGATTCCGTTCCGTGCGTCGCTTAGCAGCTTCGCGGGCAGTCACGTATCGGCGTCTTGGTTTGACCCTCGCACCGGCGAGTACAGCGCTATTGGCGAGTTTTTGAGCGAAGAAGAAGAAACGGTAAAGTTCAAGCCTCCGACTAGCGGTCGAGGGAACGATTGGGTACTTGTATTGACCGCATCATAGGCAGCGAATATGTAGCGTTGTGCTAGGCAACTCAACTTAAAAAAGATAGCTACGACACGTCCTCCGTTGCAGAGGTGCATCCTAGCTATCTTTTTTCATCTGCGATCCTTCGATAACACCATCCAACACGCTCAATCCAGCCTCGGGACTTCAGTTTGGCGCATATCTTTGTAACTGCCCCTTTGGTCAATTCCATCTGACCGTCCTGCGGTCGCCGTCCGATTATGCGGACCATGTCCGGGAGATGATCGAGGCGTATGGCATGTTCCATCTGCAGATCGGGGAGCTCCTCGCCTCTGAGGATCGTGTCTATGTGAGGTGGAAGCAGACGGGGACGCATGTTGGAGAAGTCGACGGCTATGCGCCGACCGGCAAGCCGATTATCGAAATTGCCAGCGCCGTATACCGCATCGAGGATGGCAAAATTGCCGAATACTGGATCCAGATCGACCGTGAAGATATTCGCAGGCAGCTTGAGCGCAATGCAGCGGCGGCTAGCAGCGACTAGCGGGTTCGCAGCTTCGCGGATTGCAGTATGCGATAGAGATTATGAATTTGAGCAAATAGCACCTCTGGGCGCATAGGCGAGTATCTTAGTGTGATACCACTTGCGAAGGAGATATGGGCATGGGATTTTTCGTAAAAGCAGAGAAGAATGTGAACATATACGTAGAAGACATTAACCCGGAGGGCGAGAAGACGATTCTGTTCATTCACGGCTGGCCGCTGAACCATAATCAGTACGAGTACCAATACAACGTGCTTCCGGGTGTTGGCTTTCGGTGCGTCGGCTTGGACTGGCGGGGATTCGGCGAATCGGATCGACCTTACAACGGCTATCATTTCGACCGGCTGGCAGATGATGTCCGGGCAGTTGTTGATGCGCTGCAGCTGAAAGATGTGATACTCGTTGGGCACTCGACCGGTGGTGCGATTGCCATCCGGTACATGGCGCGGCATCAAGGCCATGGCGTGTGCAAGCTTGTGCTTCTCGACGCCGCTGCACCGGACAGCGTGCCGAAGGAAGTGGCGAATAAGTTCATTACGGATTCACTGAACGATCGTCCGAAGATGCTCCGGGACGTCACGGATTTGTTCTTCTTCCAATACCAGAGCGGACCGATGACGGAATGGTTCTCCCAGCTCGGACTTGTTGCTGCGGGCTATTCGACGGCGGCCATTATGGCGATGCTGCGGGATGAGAATGTAGGAAGCGATCTAAGCGCAATCCATGTTCCAACACTTATTGTTCATGGTACGCATGACAAAATCGTCTCCTTCAGCCAAGGGGAGAAGACGCATAGCATGATTCCGAATTCGCAGTTCGTTCCGTTCGAATTTAGCGGGCACGGCGCTTTCATAGAAGAGCATGACAGGCTTAATCAGCTGCTGATCAAGTTTATTGGCGAGCAGTGAAGCTGGAATTACCGCGAGCAAGCTCACTTAAGCTGCAGTTTCTCGACAAGGGAGCCTGCAGCTTTTGTCGTTAAAGCGTATTCGGCATATAGACACAACTTTACACATGAATTAATTTACAATGATAGTCATTATCAATAAATATGAGTGATGAGAACCGGAATGGGGAGTGTTTACGGTGGCGAATATATTGATGATCTATGCCAGCATGACTGGAATATTTTAGGGTGGCGGGTAATCGGTTGCGGTGAGCATAATGGAATTTCATTGTTGGGTATAGTAATGGCGGTAGTAAATGACGCTTTATATCCAATCAAGGAAGGTGCTTACTGTATGGAGGAGAATTACCGCACTCTAGGGCCGAGAAGAAGAAATCCGCTTGCATCGGCTGCCAAATGGTTAGGAATCGTAGTGCTTGCGCTTACCGTTATGGTGAGCATGCCGGATATTGGCTCAGCGATTGGAAAAGGCGCACGTGGACCGGATGTGTACGTCATCCAAGGGATGTTGAAGTCGCTTGGCAGTTACGCTGGGCCGATAAACGGGCACTACAATGCAACGACTGTTCGCGGCGTCAAATATTATCAGAAGACGCATGGTTTGCCAGTGACGGGCAACGTCGACAAGCGCACGATGAAGTCGATGGTCTACGCCTATGAGAGCAAGAAGTCTGGTGCCAAAGTGCAAATGCGCGCGAAGAGCAGAGGACAGGCGAAAGGTCTCGGTCGTGGTAAAGGCGCTGGCGGAGGCCGCGGTGCCGGTAAAGGCGCAGGTCAAGGCGGCGGAGCGGGAGGCGGTCAAGGTGGAGGCCAAGGCGGCGGAGCAGAAGGCAACCAAGGCGGAGGCTTTGAAGGTAATAAAGGCGGAGGCCAAGGTGGCGGCGTGGAAGATAATCAAGGCGGCGGCGAAAAAGGCGGCCAAGAGAAAGGCGGACAGCAAGGCGGCAACAGCAGCGGTAATGGAGGAGGCAATAACGCGCCGGCTCCGCAGGAGAACGCGCCTGCGCCGCAGGACAATGCAGAAGGCAGAGGACGCTAGATAGCCATAGGAAAAGCGCGAGAACCAGGCCGATAGATGGCCTGGTTCTCATTTTGTAGAAAGTTAAATCCACGCTTACTGAATGATCGTCTGTTTTACTGCTGACGCGGCTTGCGGCGCATGTTTACGGATGAGTGCGATTTGGCCCGCATGGATACCGGTATGATAGATGGCGCGTCCAAGCGCTTCACAAGGCGTTGACGGCCCGATCTTCGAAGTGATCTCGACGTCCCATAGGTCGCTTGGGAGCTGGATCATCGTTACCGTGAAATGTGCATCGGCAGCTGCGGACGATCGCGGACAACCCGCCAGATCGGCAGTACAGCTTCATAACTCATCGTAGATACACTTCCATATGTTTTATTTATCTTTGCGGTCAACGACGACAGGCTCCAATCGCTCGCCGGACAGATCGACATCGAATGCTTGGCCGAATCCAACGACGTAGCAGCCGCTTGAAGGCGTAAGCTCGAACAGCGAGAAGTCGAGTCCGCGCAGCATCCCCATCATTTTGTCGCCGAACCGTTCATCGAACTGGGCGAAAATCTCTTCGTGACCCTCGTTGCCAAGATTCTGCGACTCACACACCCAGCGCGCACGCTCACGGGCGAACACATTCGGCGAAGCTGATTCATCGTTGATGAGCATGACATGAATGTGTGCATTGTTCTCGACATAACGGTAATGGTCCGAAATGCGGCTAATATAAATGTACAGCTTGCCGTCTGACTGGACATACGGCGCGTAGCTGATGAATGGCAAGCCTTGTTCATCCTGCGAACTGATTACAAGCGACTTGCGGCTGTTCATGAACGCTGCGTACCGCTCTTTGAGCTCCTCGATATTCGGTTGTTTCAAAGATGGTTCCCCCTCGGATCAATCTAATTAATATTGATAATCATTATCAATTAATCCAGCTTTATCATCATAACCTACCGTTTTAGGGAATACAAGGGTTATTTAGAGCCCGTAGACGGCTCATCAGCCATCCTTTACAATAGGAGAATTACATACCAATGAATGTGGGGTAACGATGAGCGAACGACAACCTACTCAGAAGCTGCGCGCTTCACAGAATCCATACGTATTAATGCCGATCCTTCTGCTGCTCTGGGGCTCGGTTGCTGCAGTTAGCAAGCTGGTGCTCGGGCAGCTCGACAGCTACCAGCTGTTATTCTATATGAATGGCGTCGGCGTGCTGTCCTTCCTCGCGATCGCCTTGTTCCGCCAAGGGAAGCTAAAAGCGCTAGCGGCATGGACGAGCAAGCAGCTGCTGCTCCTGACGGCATGCGGCTTATTCGTGTTTCTGTACGACTTTCTATATCTGGAGGCACTCACCCGTGTCCCGGCTGTGGAGGCATCCATGCTGAATTATCTGTTCCCGATCTTCATTGTTCTTTTCGCGATTCCATTTCATAAAGAGCGGATGAACCGCTACAAGCTGATTGCCGTTCTAATGGGCTTCATGGGGACGGTGCTGCTGACGACCAAGGGCGATTTCACCACGCTACGGCTCACGAATTTGACGGGGGATCTGCTGGCGGTGCTGGCCGCGGTCAGTTGGGGGCTATTCACGAATCTGGTGAAAATCAATAAGCAGGATATGCTCCTGAGCACGTTATACATGACGGTCGTCTCCTTCGTCCTGTCAGCATTCGGCATGTTCGCCCTCTCGGAGCCGGCGCTCCCTCGCTTATCCGACTTCGCAGGTGTGTTCTGGCTCAGCATGTGCAATATTGTGCTTGGATTCTTCCTCTACTTTCAAGCGCTGCGCCATTCCACGGCATCGCTTGTTGCCAGCTTTACCTTCTTCACGCCGTTCATAACGCTGCTCTATATTATGCTGCTGCTTGGGGAACAGCTTAGCGCCATCGACGGCGTCGCGGCGCTGCTCATTCTGTCCGGCGTGCCGATCCAGCGGCTCGGCCAGCGATTAAACAGCGGCAGGGCAATTGCGGACGCCGAAGGGCGCGCGCAGCTCTAAGCACGCGGAAGACTTTAGGACGGACAATGCCTCTTTTTGATGCCCGCTCATGGGCAGCGAGAAGGGGCTTTTTTGCAAAGGTTGCACGATTTACGATATCTTCACGAGGTGTTAACGCTTGCATAACAACCGCACCGTATCGTTAGGACAAGCAAGTTATTGATTATAAATTACTAGGAGGAATACCCGTGTCTAAAGGTTTTAAAGCTACAACTGCAGTGTTAGGTGCAGCACTTGCATTGTCCGTCATCACATCTTCTGTATCAGCAGCAGTAGCGGTACCTACGCTTTCCAAGAAGGCGGGCCAATTCGTATCTGCAAGCGTAGAGCGGAGCGCGAAAGGCAGCATGGTTATTCACTGGAAGACAGACGCTATCCTTGGCGCAGCCAAAATTTACTGGAGCACATCGCCTGGCAACATCGAGAAGAACGGCAAACTATTGGCGCAAACCTATACAAGCTTTAACGGCTTTGTAACACCGGATCCGAAGCCAGGCTACCGTGTGTACTTCGCGGTGAAAGGCGGCAACGGCGCGGTTATTACAACTGCAGAGCGTAAAGTAGATCTGCAAGGCGCATTCAACTTCCGCGATCTTGGCGGCTACAAGACGGCAGACGGCAAGACAGTGAAGTGGGGCAAGCTGTATCGTGGGGAAGAGCTTGGTCATCTGACCGCGAAGGACCTCGAGTATGTGAAGCGTATGAATATCAAGACAGACGTTGACTACCGTACGGATGCTGAAGTAAACGCAATGAAGGATCCTGTAGTCGCTGGCATGAAGTATGTTCGTACGGACGAAGGCAACCCAGGAAGCACGGCTGATCTGAACACGATGATCAAGTCGGGTGTATTGAAGGATGAGGCTTCTGCCGTTCAAATGCTTGCAGGCTTCAACAAGCAAATGGTAGATGCGCCGAAGTTCTATGTGCAGCTGATGGAGCTGCTGAACGATCCGAACAACATCGCGCTTCTTCAACACTGTACAGCAGGTAAGGATCGTACTGGCCTAGGCTCTGCGATCATCCTGATGACGCTTGGTGTAGATGAGCAAACGGTTATGAACGATTACCTGCTATCTAACTTCTACCGTGCGGATGCGAACAAAGCAACAATTGAAGCGCTGAAGAAGCAAATTCCTGACGAGAACGTAATCAAGGCGATGTCAGCTCTGATGGGCGTTCAAAAGGAATTCCTGCAAGCTGCATTCGATGAAATGAAAGCGAAGTACGGCTCCATCGACGCGTTCATCGAGAAAGGTCTAGGCGTGACGAAGGAAGAGCGTGCGAAGCTGAAAGCGATGTACCTGGAGTAGAGTAAAGTAAACCTGAAGCCCCGCCTTCTTAGTGAAGTCGGGCCGGGGCTTCTCTCAAACGGTCGCTAACGGTACCCAGGAGTGTCATTTGGCACAAATGGCGTGATTTTGGAATGTAACGAATCTCAGAGACACTATTCCGCAGAAATGAGCTTCTTTTGACTGCGAAAGTGGATAATAACGCTTCTAGAGTCCGTTACAATATTTTGAGCGCGATATTTGGCTCAATAAGGTGTTTACGTGCCGTTAGCCGGGAGGCAGTCCGACCGAAGATAAGAAGCCCCGCCTTCTCGATAAAGGCGGGGCTTCTTCATGCCGCTCGTTACTGAACGGTGAAAGGGTCGACCTGGAAGGACATCGTGTTCGCAGGAACAACGACTCCGTCTACGAAATCAAATACATGCCAGAGTGTTCCTTGTGTATTGGTTGGAACGAAGAAGGTGTTCAGCACATTCGAGCCTTTGTACACCGTTACTTTGGCTCCGGAGCTGGACAGCGCAGCGCTATCGCCGGAGAATCTGTTGGTGTAATCATGCACGGAGTAGTGATAGGAGCCGCTTTGAATGTTTGTAATCGTAACCGTTTCCGGTCCATAGCTGGTCGTGTCGTCGACATCGAGAACGACGCTTGATGTTGCATCGGTAAAATGTTTGTAGGACGCAGGATAGTAGACATGGAATCTGTCAGCGGTCCCGCTTGGACCTGTAACATGGGAGTCAAGGTCAGTCGGGGTCTCGCCCCAAGTCAAGACGACACGAATCTCATCGCTGGCGAGTATTGGCGTAACCGTCCCGTTCTGGTTGCCTGTTGTCACGCTGCGCCTTCAACGGTGCCGTCGCTTTGCTGAGTTACCGGTACGAGCGCGATTGCCTCCAACACCGCTTGTCACAAGAGCGCTCCGTTACGGAGCGCTCTATGCAGCGATCAGTGGTAAGCTATCGCAAAATAGTCAATGCAGGTGCCTCATTCTTCTAGGCATTAGATAAGGGTAAAGCAGCACAAGCCCGCCTATATAGAGCGCGAGAGCGAAGACGGCTGGCGACAGATGGACGAAGTCGGTATAGCCGATACGCATATGAACCGAGAACGCGGCGATGAAGGCCGGCGCGCCGCCGAGCAGATAGGTCCACCACAACCATCGCTGACCTTGCTGGAGTCCCCATAAAGACATCATCAGCAGTGCGAGCGCATCGGAGAACAGTGCACCTCCGAAGCCGGCCCGGTCATGGGCGATGAGCGGCACGAGTTGTGGGTTCACCGCTTGCAGCTGAGCGGCGGTTGTGTCCATATAAGCTAGGTCCTGCGGTACGAATACAGTCGTTATGCCGAACCCCGAGATCGTAACGCTGCCAATGACGAGCGCGAAGCCGAGCACGACCATGCAGCACTGCCCCCGCATGGCTCGCCGCCAAACGGCGTCATTATTGACATTGACCGGTCCCCGGAACGGCTGGTCGGGATTCCGGCGCATGCTAAGCAGAAACAAAGGCAATAGCAATAGTGCGACCACGGCGTGCAGAGGGTCGAAATAGCCATAGCCGAGATAGAGGAAGAAGCTTAAGAAGCCGACTGTGCCCGATACTAGCAGCGCCATGCGCGCCCAATGCAAGCTGTGCCGCAGCCCGTAACGGCCCAGTTGATAATAGATGATGCCGATCGAGATCATCGTGCCAGCCAGCGTAATCCGGTCATGCGACATGAAATGCAGCAAACGGTGATTGATAGGATGGATCGCGCTACGCTTCAGGCCGAGGAATGCCTCATCATAAGGAAGCAGCACGGAGGTGGCGGCGATTATCCATGCGAGCAGCCCGCCGAAGATCATGCCGATGCCGAGCAGGCACATCCAGCCCCAATGCCGCCAGAAGGGCACGGGCCGCGGAGCGGGAAGCAGCCTCGTCTTCTCATGCACAAGCGCTTCATTGATGCGCTTCGGCAATCCCGGACCGGCAAAGACAAGCCCGGCATGGAGGATGACATAGGAGGCGCCTGCAGCTATTGCGTCAAGAGCATCCTGCGGCTCATAGTTGCCGGCCGCAGAGATTAGTGTGAAGTCAGAGTAAGGACTCGCCAGCTCCCGAAGGAGCTTCAGCTTCGCAAGGCAGGATTGCCGGTCATGCAGGTCGAGCACAAGCTCCCCTGAATCCACCGTTCGCGATTCGCCAATGACCGCGCCTGTCCATGCTGCTAACTCGGTAGCATCAAGTATTTCGACAAGGCGAGCTTCGTCCGCGTCATGAGGAATATATAGAAACAGAAGCGCTCCTTGAAGATCGTCATCCGCGCGCGCAGAGGCGCGAAGCTGCTCCAGCAGCCATACGGTCCCTTGCGGATCAAGCGGCTGCTGCAGCGCATCCACGAAGAAGCCGGCAGCTCCTGCTTGCCGCAGCTGTCGCATCATTGGCAGCAGCTGCGAGAGCGCCTGCTCCGGCGTGCTTCCCGGCTGCGGCGTCAGCCGCACGAGCTGCGCAAGCGCGTGCCCCGGCTTCGCGAGGCGGGCGGCTGCCGCAGCGGCGCCGGCGTTCTCCGCGTACGCCGGATAGACGATGCGCTCGCGCGCGGCATCGAGCATGATCGGCGTAGCGGCAACGCTTGTCCCACCGGCCGCGCCGAGCGTAGGCTTGGCCATAATCGGGCCGAGCTCGATAAAGCCGAAGCCGAGCTGCGCCATCGCTAGGGTAGCAGTTCCGGCGGGATCGACACTGCCCGCGAGACCGACGGGAGTGGGCAGCTCCACCCCGCCAATGCTGCTGCGCAGCAGCGGCGAGGGCTCCATATGTCCGAGCGTACGGATGACGAAGGAGCCTAGCGGCAAGCGGCTGAGCGTGCCGATCGCGCCAAGTGTAAGCGTGCGTGCCATCCGCCCCGGCAGGCGAAACAAGAGGGGGCGGAACAACGTTTGATAAGACCAATCCGGCATCGGCGATGTCACTCCTAGTCATGTGCAGGTCATTTTGTAATAGTAGTATAACAAAATAGAGTTGCCAACATTTACATAATTTTACCTGGGGTTTGTTTCCGCTATAATGAACAGATGTATGTTCCTAATTATACAAACAGCGGAGGCAGCATGATGAAAAAATGGTGGCAGTTAGGATTAACGGTAATGGTATTTCTGCTGGTAATGCCGGTCATGGCGTTTGCGAAGGAAGCGAAGAGCAAGCCGATTATTATGATCGACAACAAACGGGTCGTATTCAAACACGAACCGATTTTGAAGGGCGAGACAGTGCTTGTCCCTCTAGGCGAAATGTTCCAAGCTGGCGGCGTGAAGGTTATCGAGAAAGTAAAGAACAGTACATATAAAGTGTTGAAGGACGCGAACCATCAGGCACCTTCAAGGTGGGCAGCAAGTCGTACACGATGCTGAAGCATACGTTGACGCTCGCAGAACCGGTACAGCTCATCAATGGCGTTGTCTATTTCGACATCAGTGCCTTCCAGATGATTGTTCCTGCCACTTCGCTTGCGGATGCGCAGACTCATGACTATATTTTTAATACCTGCAAGCAGGTGAAGGAGAAGAAGTATCAAACGGATTTGAAGGGGAAGCTGCTGACGGACGCCGAGGTAAAGAAAGCAGAGCAAACCGAGGTCATCTGGCATGATGAGAAGCTTAGCACCTATACCATTGAAGCCGAGCACCCGTCCTACCTGAATGTGATCGACCAGACCGTGGTCGAGAAGGGCGTGATGAAGGACGTTCGCGTCAAATACTACGGCGATGCGCACAAGGATTACATCCGCGGCTATTACGATACGGAATGATCGGCGGGGACGTGCGGAGAGAACGTGCGGCGGTTAGCGGCGAAGTTGTGAATGGATTCGTCATTGGTCATATGTACTTATATCTGCTTGATGAGAACTACCAGATGATTCGCAATTTCTTGACGCTTGATGTGAAGCTGCCGCTGAACAAGGACGGTAAGCTTAGCCTGACTATGGAGCAGTTTAGAGCGATGTATGGCATTACCGATTATAAGGCGAACGGCGGTTTGGCATAGATACTTGATAGATACTTGGGTACAAAAAGAAACGCCCGTTTCGAAGCCGAATCGGCAGCCGGAACGGACGTTATTGGTATTGGTTTCTTATCCTCCTACATGAAGCTCATCGCCAGGAGCCATTACTTTCCCTTGTAGGCCGCGTGCTTCGAGCTGGCTGACGAATTGCTCGGCATCCTGCTTAATTGGCGGGAATGTGCTGTGATGGATCGGCACGACCAGCTTCGCGTTGTACCACTCTGCCGCTTGCAGCGCATCCTCCGGCCCCATTGTATAGTGGTCCCCGATTGGAACGAAGGCGACATCAATCTTGTGGCGGTCGCCAATCAGCTTCATATCGCCAAAGAGCGACGTGTCGCCGGCATGGAGAATGGTCAGCCCTTCCGCAAATACGAGGAAGCCTGCCGGCATGCCTGCGTACAGAATCTGCTTGTTTGCCTCATCGACAATGCCCGAGCTGTGGAAGGCTTGGACCATCTTCGCTTTAGCAAATCCGAGATCAACGGTTCCGCCCATGTTCATGCCGATTGTCTTCGCGCCTTGCCAGGACATATACGTGGCAAGCTCGACAATGGCCACTACTGGAGCATCGTTTGCAGTTGCGATTGGCGCGGCATCGCCGATATGATCGCCATGTGCGTGCGTCAGCAGGATAGCGTCAGTCTTAATCGAATCTGCCGTAAGTACAGCGGCTGGATTGCCAGTCAAGAAGGGATCAATAATCAGAGATTTGTCCCTGGTATGAATTTGAATACATGCATGACCATGATAAGTGATTTTCACAAGCGATCGACTCCTTAGGGAGAATTGGACACCTCTTTAGTGTGCCAGAATATGGAGTGGGAATCAATTTGGGCTATAATAGCTATATTCCATTGGACTAAAAGTATCTTAAGAGGAGAGAAGAAGATGGCACTTGAAGTCGAACGCAAATTTCTGCTGCCTGCCTACCCGGAGGCGCTTGTTCAATCAGGCGAGCTTGTCATTCTGTTAGAGCAGCGCATCGAACAGACCTATCTTGCCATTGCGGATGGTCAGGAGCTGCGAGTGCGCCGAATTGTTGATTTGGCGACGAACACCGTGCATTTTACGCACACGTTTAAATCCGGAGGCGGTCTCGTTCGGGAAGAGATTGAATACGATATTTCGCAAGGTCTCTATGAGCAGGTGATGCAAGCCCTTCAGGCCATTCCGCTGACGAAGAACCGCATTACGGCGCGCTGGAACGATACGACGACGATTGAAATCGACATTTACGACCAGATTCAGCTGACGGTGCTGGAGGTTGAATTCAAGTCCGAAGCGGAAGCGCTCGCGTTTACGCCGCCGGACTGGTTCGGGCAAGATATAAGCTCGGCGAAGGAGTATAGCAATAAGAAAGTATGGCGCGACCTGCAGACAAGGGGGCAGAGCTGATGGAGCAGCAACATATTCTAGAAGCGGCGGAGCAGCTGGCCCGCGCTGAGCTTGGCGGAGATACGTCAGGCCATGATTGGTGGCATGTCCACCGTGTCGCGCGGATGGCGGAGCGGCTCGCGAAGCAGGAAGGCGCGAATGTGTTTCTATGCGTCCTCGCCGCGCTGCTCCATGACGTTGCAGATGAGAAGCTGAATCCGTCGAAGGAGGCGGGGCTTCTTAAAGTGAGCAGCTGGCTGAACGGACAGCCAATTACCGAAGCGGTCAATGCGCATGTGATGGAGATTATCTCGACTATGTCCTACAATGCGGGCAAGAACCCGCCGATGCGGACGATTGAAGGACGAGTCGTGCAGGATGCGGACCGGCTCGATGCGATTGGAGCGATTGCCGTAGCGCGGACCTTCACCTATGCCGGCTGGAAGGGTGACTCCATGTATGATCCCTCGCTTGCCCCTCGTGACGAAATGACGCCGAAGGAGTACCGCGAAGGAAGAAATACGGCGATTAATCATTTCTATGAGAAGCTGCTGAAGCTCAAGGATCGCATCAATACGCCAGCTGCGAAGCAAATTGCGGAAGAGCGCCACAAGTATATGGAGGCATATCTTACGCGTTTCATGCTGGAATGGGAAGGTACGGACAGCTAACACGGTATGCCAAAAAGCCGGGAGTACCCTCGTCAACGTTATGTGACAGTGAACACCCGGCTTTTTTTGCTAAGGGTTTATCGTTATTTTGTATATAACGCTTCCTCATTTATCGTGAGTACAACGGGACAATGATCGCTGCCCATAACGTGACAGTCGATCTGCGAGTCCACAAGTGCGGGCTCGAGTTTGGAGGAGACGACAAAATAGTCAATCCGCCACCCAACATTCCGCTCACGCACCTTCGGCATATACGACCACCATGAATAAACATCTGTACGGTCCGGGTAGAAATAACGGAAAGAGTCGGTAAAGCCGGCGCCGAGCAGCAGCGTCATCTTCTCGCGCTCCTCCAATGTAAAGCCGGAGTTGCCGAGATTCGGCTTTGGATGCTTCAAGTCGATTTCCTCATGCGCAACGTTCAGGTCGCCGCATAGGATGACAGGCTTCTTCGCGTCTAGCTCCACCAGATAGCGGCGGAATCGTTCTTCCCATTCCAGCCGGTAATCCAGCCGCGATAGATCGCGCTTGGCGTTTGGCGTGTAGACGTTAACGAGGTAGAAGCCCTCGAACTCGAGCGTGAGCAAGCGGCCTTCCGGCTCATAATCCTCTTCCATGCCATAACGCACGGATAGCGGCTCCACGCGGGTGAAGACGGCCGTGCCCGAATAGCCCTTCTTCTCGGCATAGTTCCAATAGGTCTTGTACGCTTCTCCAAGCTCCATCTCGATCTGGCCTTCCTGCAGCTTCGTCTCCTGCAAGCAGAACACATCCGCGTCTACCTCGGCAAAATAATCATAAAATCCTTTTGTCACACAGGCGCGCAGCCCATTTACATTCCATGATACGAATTTCATCTGTAGTCGATTCTCCTTGTTGCAGCCTGTTTGCCTTTAAGTGTAGCATACCTGTGCCCCTTGCAGGGGCTGACCTATTATTCTGAAGGAGCGAATTGTACTATAATGGGATAAAAAACGATAGACCATTACATAAGCGGCGAAGGGGAACGAGTACGCATGGCATCGAAGAAAGAGCGAGGCAAGTACATCAACAGCATTCCGACGAATATGGAGATGGGCTTTAAATCAATCGTCAGCATGCTTCGCGATACGGTGCGAGGCAATTCGTTGCGCAATCCGGCGCAGCCGATTCCGTTCAAGCAGGCAGCATTCCCCGCAAGGACAGAGGCTGATCAGCCTCAAGCAACCTGGTTCGGACATTCCGCATTCCTGCTGGAGCTGGAAGGGCGGAGGCTGCTGTTCGATCCGATGTTTGCGAAATCGCCATCGCCTGTTCCGATCTTCGGAGGCAAACGCTATAGCGGCTCGCTGCCGCTCGAACCGGAGGATTTTCCGCAACTGGACGCCATTGTTCTATCCCATGACCATTACGATCATCTGCATAAAGGCTCCATTCTGAAGCTGCAACAGAAAACGAACCGCTTCATCGTGCCGCTCGGCGTAGGCAGCAGACTTCGCAGCTGGGGGATTGATCCGGCTCAGATTACGGAGCATGATTGGTGGGAGGAGCTGGAGCTGTTTCAGCTGAAGCTCGCGTGTACGCCAGCGCGGCATTTCTCGGGCAGAGGCTTGCTCGACCGCAATTCGACATTGTGGAGTTCATGGGTCATTGCCGGTGAACGCCATAAGGTGTTCTACAGTGGAGACAGCGGTTATGGACCGCATTTCAAGGAAATTGGGCAGCGGTACGGCCCATTCGACCTGACGCTCATGGAGTGCGGGCAGTATGACGAGCGATGGGCCGCGATTCATATGATGCCGGAGGAGACGGTGCAAGCCCATCTGGACGTGCAGGGGCGCTTGCTCATTCCGGTTCATTGGGGCGCGTTCACGCTCGCGTTCCATGATTGGTACGATCCGATTGAACGGGCGATGAAGGCTGCGAAGGAACGAGGAGTTACCATAGCTGCGCCACACATCGGGGAGACGGTCGTGTCGGGCAGCGGCGTATATCCGGCTGCACCGTGGTGGCGGGGATAAGGGGAGTGCGTCATGAAGTATCTGGTCATCAACTGCGATGATTTTGGCCAAAGTCCGGCAATGAACGCAGCGATTATGCATCTGCTCGAGGAGCGCCGAGTATCATCCGCTACGCTAATGGCGCCTGCGCCTGGCTTCGAAGAGGCGGCGGCATGGTGCAGGAAGCGGGGGCAGTCCAATATCGGGCTGCATCTCACGCTGACAAGCGAATTCGACGCGCTTCGGTGGAGGAGCCTGACCGGCGATGAATCACTGCATGACGAACAAGGCTATATGTATAAGTCGGTGCTGGAGTTCGAGCGCGGCGCGAATACGAAAGCGGTCATGAAGGAGCTGGATGCTCAGTATGAGCTTGTCCGGGGACATGGCATTACGATTACGCATGCCGACAATCACATGGGCAGCTTATACGGCATTGCTTCCGGGCGGAGTCATATTCCGCAGGTGCTGATGCGATGCGCGAAATGGAAGGTGCCATTCCGGATATTTCGCCGTGTTCATGCGGACGACGTGCTCGCGACAATTGACGGCGTGGAGCGGGCGGCGAGCAAAGCGTCCGCGCTGGCAGGAACGCTCGGCGTAGCGCTGCCGGATTACTTGCTGTCTCATCCGTTCGAGATCGTGGATGGGGAGACATACGAGTCCTTCAAGCAGGAGATCATAGCCAAGCTGTACCAGCTGCCCGAAGGGATAAGCGAGACCTACATTCATCCGGGAATCGATGATCCGGCGATGGTTGCTTCCATCCCGCACTGGGAGAAGCGGGTATGGGAGTATCGGCTTATGCTTGATGATGATATGCATGCAGCGATGAAGGATGCCGGTGTGACACTTGTGGATTACAGCTATATTGCGGCGCATGGCCGCGAATCGCGCTTCCGTGCGGTGCGGCGGCTTGCAGCCGAGCTGCTGCGAAGATCATAAAGAAAGGCCGGAGCCTACTCGTAAGAATAGGGTCCGGCCTTTATAAATTAGATGCGGAATTTCCGTACGACAGCGGTAAGCTGATTCGCAAGCGTTCCGAGCGTTTGGGAAGAGCTCGCCGTCTCCTGGGCGGATGCTGCAGCTTCTTGACTGATGGAAGCAATCGCTTCGATCTGTTTCATCACTTCCTCCGACTGCGCGGCTTGCGTAACGCTCGAAGCGGCGATTTCCTTCGTCTGCTGTGTGACTTCGCCGACGCGATGCACGATGCTCTCCAGCGCGCCGCCCGCTTGGCGGTACAGCGTTTCAGTCGTCGACATGGCCTTCACGCTCTCCTGCGTGCTGTGCTGCATGCCGGTAATGATGGACGAGATTTGTTTTGTCGCGTTTCCACTGCGTTCCGCCAGCTTGCGCACTTCATCAGCGACGACCGCGAAGCCGCGTCCTTGTTCGCCGGCCCGTGCCGCCTCAATCGCTGCGTTCAGCGCGAGCAGATTCGTCTGCTCGGCAATCTCGTCAATGACCTCGATAATGCTGCCGATCTGGCTCGAATCCTGTTCAAGCGCGTACATGCGCTGCGATAGATTGTTCATGCTGGCGAGAGACTCGCTGACCGTCTTGCTGCAGTTGATCGCATCCTGGTTCGTGCCCACCGTCAACTTAGTCGCTTCTTGCGCACGAAGCTGCGCCTGCTGCACGCCTTGCGATAGCTGCGTAACGACTTCGGCAGCGGTCTGGGCTGATTCTGCCTGATACATGTTGCCGCGTGCCACTTCATCCGTTGTGGCGGAAATCTCCGATGCGGCATTCGTTACGCGGTCCGCCGCGGACATGACCTGGCTGATGAGCTGGCGCAGTCCATCCGCCATCGTATCGATGGCTTGTGCAATGCTGCCGAGCTCGTCCTTGTCATGAACCGTCTGTGCGCTTCCTTGCAGCTCGCCTTCGGCGAAGCGCTTCGTCCGGCTCAAAATCGTATCAACCGATCTCGTAATGCGCCGAATGACGCCGAAGCCGATGAGGCCAATGGCAAGCGCGAGCAAGGCGATGAGAATATAGATGAACTGATTCGACGCCTTGTTTGCTTTCTGGATGAGTTCCGCTTGCGAGATTGCATAATTGTCCAGATACTCGCCAAGCTCATTCAAGCTTTCGCGGGCCGCGTCAAACTTTGCAATATCGCTCTTCTGGCCTGCTGCGCTGCCCGACCAAGCTGCGAAATTGTCCGAGAACTTGTCCAGGTTCTGCTTTACGGTGGTATGCGACTCCGGATGCTCGCGAGCCAGCAGGTTATTGTCCGACAGAATTTGGCCAGCTTTGCCAACACGCTCGGCCGCCTGTGCGATATTATCGCTTAGGTCCTGCTGTTGCTGCTTCAATTCTTCATCCGTCAGCTGGCCGGTGCCGATCGACCGATAAGCGACGAGCGCTTGATACATATCACGGTCCGCATTCAGGATGAGCGATGTCGACTGGTCCGTGACGTCATACATCGAGGTTTTCATGTCATTCAAATCCGCATTGTTTCTTTGAATCAAATAAAGGCAGATGATTATAAACAGCACCAGCGGGATAAGAAGCAAACCGCTAAGCTTTTTCTTTAATGAAACATTGTTTAACAACCACATCGAAAGCAACCCCTTTGTTTGGCATTGATCCAATCTCTTTGAATCAAATTATAGGCAATAGGTGTTTAGGAAGTGTGGTGATAATTGTTTAAAATGTGTTTGCTTGTATCAGATGCTGCGTCTCTTGAATGATTGCATGAAGCTGCAGCAGCGATGCTTCCAGCTTGGCAGCATACGCGGATAGCCCAGAGAGCCCCCAGCCGCCGATATCGGTCAAGACAGCATTCCCGTCATCATGAATCTCCGATGCAGCCGCCCGTAAGGCAATTAGGTCAATCGCTTCCGAATTGCTATAATAAATACCAATATCAATATCTGAAGCAGCAGTATGCGTGCCGTTGGCTCTTGAGCCGCCAAGGACGACGGCTTCGATGCCCTGCACCTTCCGAAGCTTCTCGGCGATCATGGCAATAATTTGTTCGGAATCCATTTTGCGTAACCTCCTGTATCTGATGGGAAAGGATTGAGTATAAGGCATGCTCACTTATCAACTTGTTATTATTCTAATTGCTTCCAAGCTGGCGGGCCATCTTAGCGTTAGGCTTGGCCAGCCTTCCGTGCTCGGCAAGCTGCTGATCGGTATCGTGCTCGGACCGACTATGCTTGGCCTTATTCATGAGACGGAAGTGCTGAAAGAAATTAGCAAAATCGGTGTCATCCTGCTCATGTTTATAGCGGGCCTCGAGACGGATTTGGCAGAGTTCAAGCGTACCGGCAAGTCTGCAGCCTACGTCGGCTTCTCCGGCATTATTGTACCGTTCGGGCTTGGCTATTTAACCGGAACCATGCTCAATATGACGAGTGCCGAGGCGGTTTTCCTAGGTCTGCTGCTCTCCGCTACGAGTGTCAGTATATCGGTGCAGGCACTGAAGGAGATGGGCCAACTGAAGTCGCCGGAAGGATCGACCATTCTAGGCGCGGCGGTCATTGATGATGTCGTCGTCATTATCGCGCTCGCCTTCGTCATGAGCTTCACCGGCGGGGACGTCAATCTCGGCCTGGTTATCGTGAAGAAAGGGCTATTCTTTGCGGTCGCGCTGCTGTTCAGCTGGCTGGCCGTACCTTGGTTCTTGAAGCGCTTCTCTTCACTGCGTGTCACGGAAACGGTCATCTCCGCGGGGCTTGTCCTATGCTTTAGCTATGCTTATTTTGCCGAGTATACCGGTGTTGCGGATATTATTGGTGCTTATATTGCAGGCGTTGCAATTAGCGTGACCCATTACAAGCATGAAATCTTCGAAAAGGTAGAGAGCATCAGCTATTCGATCTTCGTGCCGGTCTTCTTCACGTCGATTGGCGTTGCGGTCGAGTTTCACGGACTGACGGGCAGCAGCTACGTCCTTATTATCGTACTTAGCCTCATTGCGATTATCTCGAAGCTGGCCGGCTCTGCGGTTGGCGCCAAGCTGTCGGGATTCGGGTGGAAGCCGGCGCTCGGCATAGGCGCTGCGATGGTATCGCGCGGCGAAGTGGCGCTCATCATCGCGTCGATCGGCCTAGAAGAGGCGCTTATTTCGAAGAGCATGTTCGCGGTTATTGTCGTGGTGGTGCTCGTAACGACCATTGTGACACCGCCGATGATGAAGCTGTTCTTCAAGGAAGAAAAGAGGTCACTTACGGACAGCTAATCGCTGTCTGCAAGTGACCTTTTGTTATTAAATGAGTGGCTGCGCAGCTTCCTTGACCCAGTCATGGGCGTGCGCCCAGCTGGCCCATACTGCGCTTACCCATGTACGAATCATAGCGTCTCGTGCTTCACCTGCTTCTGCATTCAGCACATCCTGCACCGTGATCGACGCGCTCGTCTTCGGCGGGGTAAGCTCCGGCCATGAGGATTGGCTTCGGCCAAGCGACATGTGTACCTGCTGCACCTGTTTGCCGGTGAAACCGTGCTCTTCTACCAAGTAAAGTCCAATAAGCGAGAATGCGGTCGTAATCGGCTTTGTGTAACCGCCGGAATGCTGTGCGCCGTAGCAGTCTAGCGCGAGCTGATGGATAAACTCCGGATTGCCGTGCGAAGTCGTGTAGAACGACAGCTGATTGTAGAGCTCATTGCACTCGCCTGAGGCATGGAAGCGCGCCGGTTCGGCGAAGTACTGGTTAGGGAGCAGCAAGCCGCACCCTGGGCATTTGACGATCGATTGTTTCATGGACATACCGCCTCCCTAAAGTGAGTCTATTATGCCAAATAGAACAAAAGAACCTCTGTTTCCGGCAGTTTTCAGGCAGCGTAAACGAAAGGCTCTTATTGATTCTCATAACCGATCTATGAAACTTATTTTTATCTCGATTATAGCGGATGGAGGCAGGTTATGCACCAATTAGTTTGTCAAAAATTAGCTAAAATGCTTCCGGAGAAAGGCGATCCGTTCCCTATTTTGATATTCGCTTACTTCATGGCCGCTGAACGGATAGTCGTAGATGAGTTTCTCCGACGTAATCCGGTTATAAACCGCGTAGATCGTCTCCGGCAGACAGATGCTATCTTTCCAGCCGACCGACATGAGCACCGGCACGCTGATGCGCGAAGCCAGGTTCAGCATATCGTAGTGGGCGAGCGTGTGCAGCACGGCTTCAGTTCGCTCTGGGTAACGCTTCAGGTGCTGGGCGATCTCTGCCAGTGAACTGCTCGAATGGAGCACGCCATGGTCCATGTTGCACATATTCGGAATGTCCGCGATAATGGCGGTTACCTTCGGATTAAGCGCGGCTGAGATAAGCGCAAGACCGCCGCCTTGGCTGCCACCGACAGTAGCAAGCTTCGTAATATCGACTTCCGGCTGCGCCGCTGCCGCATCGACTGCGCGCACCGCGTCCATCGTAAGAGCATGATAGTAGGAGCCCTCTGGCACGAGCAGGTTGCTGGACACCCAGCCTTTGATGGAGCCAGTCTGCTCCGGCATAAAGTTGCCTGTCTCGCCTCCTTGACCACGCACGTCGACAGCAAACACTGCATAGCCGAGCAGCAGCCACTGCGCGTAGCGCTCGGGGTAGCCTTTATCGTCGGTGTAGCCTGGGAAAGTGACAATGGTCGGGTACGAGGATGTGCTCTCGGCATCAGGTGCGTGCGGCACCATGAACCAGCCGTGAATCGGCGTCTCGTCATAGCCTTTATACGTTAATTTATCGATTGTAATATGGGGGAAAGGAGACTCCTGCCGCTCGCGCTGAATGGAGAGCGGCTTGTTCTCGTAAGCTTGCAGCGCTCTTTCCCAGAAGGCATCAAGCTGTGCAGAGTCAATTGTAAGCTCCGCCGTATACTGCTGAAGCTCGCGTCCGCGGCGTGTAATAGCATGATTAATCGTCATCGTATGTGTGCCTCCTGGTTCTTAGTGAAAGGTTTGGGTGATTGATTGTGTGCTGCTTGCAGCGGAAGCATGTTTGCGAGCAGAAGCAGACGCCCATAGAATGACTGCTAGCAAGAGCAGAGCTGTACCGGCGAACAGCCAGCGCACCGAATCCGGTCCGTGCTGGTCGAGAAACCAGCCGGCTCCTTTAGGCAGCAGCCCGCCGCCAATACCGCCGCATGCCATGAGCAGGCTGGTCGTCCGCTCAGTCACGCCAGGCGTCGCCCGGTTGGCGAAGACGAGTGCAATCGCGAACATGCCTGACATCATGAAGCCGACGGCAAAAGCAAGCATGAACGCAGATACGACACCTGTAAATACGGTCATCAGCACGAACAGAATCGCCGAGACGAGGCAGGTGACGATCAGGTACATCGAACCGCCGATCCGGTCCGCAATTTGACCGGAGATTAGCCGCCCAATGACCATAGCGCCCCAGAACAAGCTGATGGCGAGCGTCGCGGATGATTCAGGCAAGCCGTTCGTGTTCACTAGCAGTGAAGGCAAGTAGTTGATATAGCTCATCTCAAGCCCAACGTAGACGAAGAAGAACAGCGCGCAGGAGATAAGAATGATGCGCATCTGCGCTTTCGAGGTCTTTTTGCTGCCCGCAGGAATGTCGTGGCTCGCAGAGGCGGCTATCTCTGCCGCTGCCGTTGCTCCTGCGGCTGGACGGTCGAGCAGCTTCGGCCACCAGATAAGCCATAGTACGAACGTTATGGCGGAGAGGATGCCGACGAAGGTGAAGGACAGCTTCCACAGGCCAGCTTGAATCAGCGCTGCGCCAGCGAACGGGATGAGCAGCGCGCCGACGCCAAAGAATGTTTCGACGCGGCTCATCGCCGTGTTGGCTTTCTCCCCCGAGTAGCCGATGATGAGCGAGCCGACGACCGCTTCCGTCATGCCAAGTCCTATCCCGGCAAAAGGAGCAATAGTCAGCATAATGCCCCATGGCGGGAGCAGGGAGTAGAGAAATTCAGGAATGATGATAAAAGCGATGGAAAGCAGCAATACGAATTTTTTGCCTCGTTTGGCAATGAGCCATGGCGCGAACAGTATGCCTACCATGCCGCCAAGGAATTGATGCATAACGAGCTGGCCGCCGTCGCTGTATTCAATGCCGTAAGCATGGACCATCGGTTCCATGACTGAGCCGATGACGAGCTGGCCGAGCCCGGTAATCAAATAGGCGATGCAGCCTAAGATGACAAGCCGTAACATTTCATTTCTCCTCACTGGGGTTACTGGAATGTGGAAAGACGGGAAAGACAGGAAAGACAGGAATCCGGAATTCTGGATTCGGAACAGACTGTCTCCACCATAACATAATTGGGGATGGGGGACGATAGGGGAAGAGAGTTATTGAGAGGGTAGAGTGGTCAACGACTGCAATAGGCGGTGTTGTCGTTGGCGCTCGGTTGTTCGCCTGCAGTGTCGGCCTGTCACCGCCCGGTCTCCGCCGCCCGTCAAAGAGTCCTAGCAAGTATCCGCCCGCGCCTACCAAGCGCCAACAGTATCCGCCGCTCGCGGAACGATTCTCATCAGCCGCCGACAGTCCCCACCAATCGCTGCACGCTCCTCCCCCTCTAACGAATCGTAAAGCGCTTATTGAGCGGGAAAACGAGCTTTTCAAATTGTAACGAACTCCAGTGGTCTTATTGCGGTCATTTAGTCCCTTATAATGCATTTTTGCAGCGAAAAACGACTCTCCGGTTCGTTAGAGAATTTCAACCTGCATTTAGGCGCAATAACGCTATCTAAGTTCGTTAGCGCTGGCATATGCTGCAAAAAGAACCCGCACTTCGCAGCGCGGGTTCTTCTCATTTATTGAAGATTGCTCGGCCACAGGACAAGTGAGCGGTTGTCGCGCTCGGCGCCCAGCGCCCGCAATGCCTCTGCGGCTGCGGATTCGATGATGGGCTCGCCGTTCCAGCGTTCGACCCTAATCTTGCTCAGCTTCTGCTGGCGAAGCAGCGTGCGGAAAATATCCTTCAGCGGAGCTGGGTTGCCTGCTGCGGGCCAATCGGAATCGCCGCTGCTGCTGGCCTGCGGAAGCTCCACAATATTTCGTCCGTTGTTCTCCAGCCAATAGCGCCAGCTTCCATGTTGGAGAACGAGGAAGTTACCGCTTTTGCGAGCGAAGCTAGTAGCTTTGACAGCGGAAGGCCAACCGGAGGCGAGGCCGAATGGATTGGCGGGATCGGTCGAGGCAAGCACCGTAATGGTGTCGCTCTTCTGGTTGATCATCGGCTGACGGACCGCGTCAATATGCTCGCGCCTTGCGAATTGCAGCGTCTGCACGCCCTGCACGAGCAAGCCGCGCGTGACGACACCCCATTGCTCGAGCTGCTTGAGCACTTGGAGCAGTTCATCCCAGCTGAAGGGGGACAGCTGCTGCACAAGCTCTTTGGACACGATGCCGAAGCTGTCCAGCAGATGCTGCGTCCAGTGCAGCGCCGACTCCGACAGGTCTGAGGCGACAGCTCGCAGCTCTGCGGTGCCCAGCGCGTGGGCGGCAATGTTGTCGGTGTTGTCACTAGCGTGAGCCCCGCCGACTTGGCGAGAAGCAGCATCAGCGGCACCGAGTGGCGTGCCGCCGGCGGCAGTGGTCGGGCGGTGGGCGCCGCCGCCCATTGCTGCGTCTTCGCCTGATGGATCGGCAAGCGAGCCGGTCCAATACCAGCGCCCGAGACCGGAGCCGGTCCGCGCGAGCTGCTTGCCCTTCGTGAGCAGCTGCAGGCGCAGCGGCGCGAACTGGTCGTTGGAGACCGCGCCTTCCCAGACGAGCTCAAGCAACTCTTCCAGCAGCTCGGAAGGCACCTTGCCATAGTCGCGGCTAAGCCGCGTCAGGAAGCTGGCGCCGCCATCCTGCAGCAGCCCGAGCAACCTCGGGTGCTTCGTGCCGGAAGCCGTCCAAGCAGCGATGGATTGCGCGATAATCGGCGCATACAACAGCTTCGATTCGGTGAGGAAGAAGGCGATCTTGCCTTCTTTCTCCGATTCTTCCTTGCGTCCGAGCCAGATCACTTCGCCTGACGCGCATAACAGATCCAGATCTTCTTTGCGGTAGCCTGTTACGCGGGCTGGAAAGATGAGCGATTCCCAGTGCGAAGCAGGGAGGAAGAAGCCCTGCAGCCGTTCAATGACGATTCGCAAGCCGTCAATGCCGCTAAGCTGCGTGCCGGATAAGGCATGCTGGAGCGAGGACATATGCGCGCACCAGCGGATGGGATCAACCGGCTCGGCTTGCTTGCGCGCCTGCTCCAGCGTTAACCGAATGAGCCGCCTCGCTACTTGGCGGCTCGTCCATATCCGCTCCTCGCCGCTCTCGGCGAATGGCGCAAGCTCAGTCCGGTCAAGCGCGAGCAGCACGTCGGCGACATGCGCCGCATCGCTCGCAGACAAACGCGGATACCGCTCCCGAAGCTCTGCTTCGGTGAACGAAATCCGGTGCTCCGCGAAGCGACCGGCCACAAAGGCGATGGCGCGCTCGCTCTGAGGGAACTCGGCGTACAGCTCGCGTTCCTCGGCGCAAATCCAGCGCTCTACGCCAGCGGCCAGCGGCAGCAGCGCAACACGATCGCTCGCCGCAAGCTGCTGCAGCCACTCGTCGACCTCACCGCCGCCCGCGATAGCGACAAGCTCGTCCACGCTCATGTCGCCCCGCCGCTTCATCAGCGTATATAGCTCATCGGCGCTCGCCGGAATGAGCTGGCCGGCTTCGAGTCGGTCCTGCTCTGCCTGCGCAATTGCAGGATCGATCGCCCGCTGTACGGCGTCCTCGCCGAACAACTGACCCGCGAGCGATTTGCTGACGCTAAGCAGCTGCAGCTGGGTCGCCTCGCTAAGCCCGTCACCCTCATACAGCAAGGAGTTGGCATAGTCAGCCATAAACTGTAAGGCAAAAGGCGAAGGGGACTGCGATTCCTTGACCACAACCTCAATATTTCCAGAAGCAATTCCTTCGAGCATGTGCTTGAGGCCGTTCGTATCGAGATACTCGTGCAAGCATTCTCGCATCGCTTCCTGCAAGTAGGGGAATTGATCTGCGTAAGGAAGCGACTGCTTCAGCAGCTCCTCGCAGCGAAACCGCTTTTGCCACATCGGTGTCCGTGTGAAGCTGCGCGAGAGCAGCAGCGATGTCTCTGCAATCCGGCGAAAAGCAATTGCCAGCAGCGGTGAGCCCGTAATCGCCTCCGTAAGCAGCGACTCAAGGCTGCCCGAGGTGATCTGCCAAAGCGTCTGCAGCCATGAAGCGTCCCATTCCGGCACGACCAGCTCAATGCCGTTGTCTTTGGCGTTGCCGTAAACACTGTAGGGGAGTAGGCGCTCAAAATGCCGCTGAATCGCCAGCAGCCACGTCCGGTTCAAACGCCGCCCATACGGATTATGAATAATAATTCGGGTCTGATTCATGAGATCCCGGTAGTGTTCAATAATGATGCGCCGTGACGTCGGTACGCCAATTGCCCGATGCTGCGCGCCAATGAGATCAATCAGCTCGGAAGCAGCGTAAGAGTCTAGCCCATACTCCGTGTCGAGCCAAGCAATTGTAGCCTGCTCACGTTCCCAAGCTTGTTGCCCATCAGGCAAATAAAGTGCAAGCCGTATCGTCGACAGTTCCTCCAGAAACTCTCCTAGCTGGATGCCGATCTCATAGCTTCGGCTGCTCGCCTCCGCGTTCCAGAACGGAATTTCACTGAAGCGGTTCGGTGCTTCCTTGACATAAACGCGGTCATTGTCGATACGGCTGATCATCCACGAGCTAGTGCCGAGCTGAAAGACGTCGCCGACGCGGCTTTCTGAAATATATTCTTCATCGAGCTCACCCAGCAGCGTGCGGCTCTCCAGATGATGAACCGGATAGTGAGAGGTTGACGGTATCGTGCCTGCGCCTGTGACGGCAGCCATCGACGTATTGGCGCGTTTATGCAGCCGATCTGCGCTGCGGTCCCAATCCATGAGCGGGCGGGCAAAAGGGTAAAATCCCGTCAGCACCTTCAGCGCTGCTTCCAACCGTTCGCGCGGAAAAGTCCGGTAGCATTCGCTGCCAGAGATGAGCTTATGCAGCTCGCCCACCGACATATCGGCGGCGGCGACCATCGAGATCATATGCTGCGACAGCACATCGAGCGGCTCATGCGGCAGGACAATCGATTCTATGTCGCGCCGTGCAATGTCGCGGCAGAGCACCGCTGCTTCCGGCAGCTCGCTTCGCTGCCGCGCCACGATAAAGCCGCGGCTGACGTCGCCGACGGAATGGCCTGCTCGCCCGATGCGCTGAATGCCGGCCGCGGCGGCTTTTGGCGAGTCGACCTGAATAACGAGGTCGACGTGTCCTACGTCAATGCCGAGCTCGAGCGAGGAGGTGGCGACGAGGCAGCGCAGCTCGCCCGCCTTCAGCATTCGCTCGACTTCAAGCCGCCGCTCGCGCGCGAGGCTGCCGTGATGGGCGCGCGCCATCTCATAGCCGGCATGCTCGTTCAGCCGCAGCACGAGCCGCTCGCACATGCGGCGGCTATTCACGAACAAGAGCGCGGAGCGCGCGCCGTCCATCAGCGCCATCATCCTCTCGATGATAGGCTGCCACACTCCGTCGCGCGTACGCGCAGGGCGGCTCAGGTCCGGCATCGTAACGCGGACCTGCATCTGCTTCGTCATCGCGCTCTCGACGATGACGACAGGCCGCTGCGCATAGCTAAGCGAATGCGCAGGCTGCTCTTCTCGCCCGCTCGGCACCGCTTCGCCGATCACCGTGCCAAGTGCTTCGGAGCCCGACGTTTCATCGGGCTTCACTCCCATTGGCGTCGCCGCCCGAGCCGCGCCCGATTCCCGCGGCTCCCAGCCGCCCAAGAACCGAGCTACGCGCGACAGCGGCTTCTGCGTCGCCGATACGCCGATGCGCTGCACCGGCCTCGCCGCGAGCGCGGTCAGCCGCTCAAGCGACAGCGACAGATGCGCGCCGCGCTTGTCGCTGGCAAGGCTATGTATCTCGTCGACAATTACCGTCTCGACCGTGCCGAGCATCGCTCGTCCTTTGTCCGAGGTCAGCAGCAAATAGAGCGACTCCGGCGTCGTCACAAGGACGTCCGGCGGCCGCTTCGCCATGCGCACCCGTTCACCGGAAGGAGTGTCACCCGTACGAACGGCGGAGCGAATGGAAGGCCACTCGCGGCCTTGTTCACCAGCAAAGCGCTCAATTTCATCCATGAAACCGACGAGATGGTGATGAATATCATTGTTTAGCGCTTTAAGCGGCGTAATATAGAGCACTCGTACGCCTGGCGTTAGGCTGACTCTGCGATCAGCAGCATCTGCCTTCGCCAGTGCAGTCCGATTGATGCACGGCAATAAGGCAGCAAGCGTCTTACCGGAGCCAGTCGGAGCAGCGATCAGCGTATGCTGCTCCTGCATAATCGAAGCCCATGCGTCCAGCTGAACGGGGGTAGGTTCGCCGAAGCTGTGCGCGAACCAGCCGGCTAATGTATGGTGAAACCCTGCCGAAGCGAAGGGAGGTAGCATCGCGAAGCTCCTTTGCCGTTTAATCACTTGTTCTAAAATCACTCGCTCATCTTACCGCTAGCCTGTTACTTCCATTCTATCATCCTACTATTCATCTTTTGTCAATTGATTCCTCTTTAGTCGGCTTCGAAGCCGCTCTACCTAAAAAATATCCGGTCAGTTTCCGGGCTATTAGACATAGGATTTAGAAAAGTAGCTATCAGCCCAATAAGATCGGGAGGTATCTGCCATATGTCAGGATGGCGAGACAGCTTAGAGAAGCGCAGAGCAGAGTGGAGAAAGCTGGAGTATGCAATGACGGATACGCTTGCCGGCAGGCGGGTGCTGCGGGTTGCAGGACCGCGTTCGCCAAGGCTCACGACGCCGGTATCGAAGGCGATCCGGCAAGAGGAGCTAGCCGCTGTCGCGGAGACATTCGACGCTGGACTTGCTTGTTTCTGCCTAGGGGAGCTATCGCCGCAGCAACGGGCGCAGTTCCTTCAGAACTGGCACTCGAGGCTTGCGACCGGCGCAACCGTTGTGATGGCAGATCGCAGGAGCGAGGGCTGCGCGACACCGGTGGAGCTGTATGATCTCTTCGCTCCGCTTGGCATCGCGCTCGACGTCCAGGTCGGCCGCACGTTCTGGTGGGTCCGCTATCAACGCCGCTAACTAGAAGCTGCCGGACGCTAATCGCCGAGCACGATGTTTGGATCAAGCAGCAAAAAACAAAAAACGAGCTCGCCTCAATTGAGGTGAACTCGTTTTTTTGCTAGACATTATTGAATTTATTGGTTTCACCTATATAAATTCACATAATGTCTCCGCGAAACGCAAGCTTTTGCCGATAAGACGGCGACAGCCGTTTACGCTTGCAAGTACTAATTAATCGGAGTCTCCATCGCCTGGTTCATCTGACGGCTCGTCAGCGTATTTCTCATACGTTTGCGGGCTCATAACGCGGCGTGCAGTTACATAGCGTTTTGAATAGTAGGAATCACCTAGCGCACTGATCGTAACACCTTTGCTCGAGGAAGCGTGTGCAAACTTGCCATCTCCAACATAGATGCCGACATGCGAGATTCCTTTGCCAGTCGTATTGAAAAATACGAGATCGCCCGCAATCAAATCCGCTTTCGCGATTTTCTTGCCGAGCTGTGCTTGCGAACGGGATGCATGTGGAATGCTGACGCCTAGTTTACCGTACACATACATGGTAAATCCAGAGCAGTCGAACCCTTTCGTCGTTGTTCCCGTGTACGAATACGGGGTGCCGATCACACCATTGATGACACCATCCATTTTGGATTCTGCAAAAACGCTTCCAACTTGGAATAATAGCAGCATCGCAAGAGCGACCAGTAGTGCAGAAATTTTCTTCAAAACAGGAAACTCCTTCCGGTGCCTACGAGGTTAGCTGTGGGGTTCGGTTGAAGGCTCCCTATGATCACCTCTGGCATCCGCGTCTTGATAAGCGCCTTGCGGATGTCGGGATCAATTCACCCAGAATGGTTCCCCCGTTTCCCAAGAAAGGGAATTCGGCAAAATTTTCTTTTCGAGGAAAAAGTATTCGATCATTTTCTCGTTTCTCCTTCCAAGTTCACAAGTTGTTCACAAATTAAAATTATTAGAATGCAACCTTTTTGGCGTCTAATTCGTTGGTGGGCCTGCGATTGAGCGGTTAGTAGGCATATATTCCTCCTGCAACGAATTAGAGCAATTTATGGCGAGAACTGTCTTGTAGAAAAATATGAGGATGGCTAGATAGGTGTCGGTTCAAACACTTTCAGTGACATGCAAAAAAGGACCGCGACAATAGGTCGCAGTCCCTTACTCCATATTGATTGCCGCTATGCCTCAAGCTTGCTTCGATTGCCACACATCGTACTGGGCGGCTACCGTCCACACCTTCATAATGGTGCGCATCATCTGATAGCCTTGGTGAAGGATGAGTGCGAACAGTCCCGCCCACAACATGGATACGGAAGCGACCGTCATGCTAAGCAAGGCGCCGATACCCCACATGAGCAGCGAGATGCCTGCAAAAGGCAGGAAGTTTACGATTCCGCCCCATAGCGAGCGGAGTGTGCCCGTGCCGCTGGCGGCGCCGAACTGCATGGTGAGGAAGAGCAGGTGGATGAGCACCGCCCATGCCAGCCAGGCGGCCGCCCACGGTCCTGCGTGCTGGGCGAATTCGAGCAGCGAATTGCTAGCGAGCAGCTTCGTTAACGCGCGCGGCAGCAGCCAGATGGCAGGGAGAAGGGTGAGCGCAGTTTCGATGAGATAGAGCAGGGCGACTGGCTTCCACACTTTTCGAATGCCGCTTAGAAACTTCGTTCCGGCCTCATCTGTCGTATGATGCAACGAATGGAACAGACCAGCGTTAAGGAATGGGGTGATGATCATCCGCCCGGCCAGCAGTCCGCAGAATAGCCAGGCGTATGGCTGGACGAGATCCGTCTTGAGCAGCTGAAACTGAGCCTCGGTCATGAACAGCTGGACCGCGTGGCTTCCGCTGCTATACGTATCGGGAAACCGCTTTAGGACAGGCACTACAATCCCTTCGATGGTGCGGTAGAGGAAGAAGCCCCAGATCAGCTCGTACAGAAACAGCAAGATAATAATATAGAAGTGCTTGATTGCTAGGCGCCAGCCTTGCTTTATATGTGCTTTCACTCCTGCTCACCTCCTTCATAAGTAAGGCGTTACCAAGCGAGTGCGGCGAATATCGTCTCGAGCAGCTTGGTGATTCCGACGCTCCAACGGGTGCGGGTCTTCTCGGTCAGATCGGCTTTCATAAAGTTGTTGATATGTTTATTGTCGAGCACGTTGTCATGCTGCGGGTCCACCGCCGCCCAGACGAGCTTCGCGGAATGAACCAGTTTGTACTGGATATGGTCCTCTTGACCATCCCATACTTTCGGCATGATGGTACCGTCGGCAAAATGGAACACCACTGTCACAGGGCCAAAGCTGCCGCCTGTCTTCTTGATGAGCACAACCGATTCGTACTGCGTCTTGCCATCCTGCTTGACGGGACGTACATGGATGGAAGCGACGGCGTAGTCGGACATATCGCTGCCGTAGACGAAGTGGCTGAAGTAATCGTTCCACTTTTTCTTCGTGACCGTCTCGACGACCTTCTGGAAGTCGGCGGTCGACGGGTGCTTGAATTTATATTTCTGGAAGTAGGCGCGCATGATTTTGCGCATCGTCTGAGTGCCAACCTGTTTCTCGATGCCATAGAGGACGAGTTTGGCGCGCATGTACACATTTTCGGCATAGTGATTGTTGCTGTGGTACGACCACGATAGCTGCTTCAGCGGCGCTGGATCGGTCATGTAGCTCGATTCCACCGGCAGGTTCGGCTCCACTCCGTATTCGCTCTCCATCACTTTGTCCTCTGAATAGGACGTGAACCCTTCGTCGAGCCAAGCTTCCTCGAATTCGTTGGAGGCGACCATGCCGTACCAATATTGATGCCCGATCTCATGGACGACGGTACGCTCCAGATCATAGCCCGGGTTGTCGTTCTCCGCAGCGAAAGCGGTGATCAGCGTCGGATATTCCATGCCGCCAGCACCGTTGCCGCCCTTCGGCGGTACGACGATCGAGAGGGTGGAGTACGGGTAAGCGCCGTACCACTGCGCGTACTTGGCGAGCGCGGACTTCGCTGCGTGCATGTAGCGGTCTTTGAACTTTGCATGCTGCGGATCCAGGTAGAGCTTAATGCGTACGCCAGGCACGCCCTCCGTCGAGAACGGCTCTTCGGCATAGACGAAGTCCGGCGAAGCCGACCAGCCGAAGTCATGCACGTCATCGGCGTAGAACTGATACGTCTTGCGTCCCTCTGCGACCACGGATGCTTTGGTCTGGAAGCCGGTGGCTGCTACCTTGTAGCTGCTCGGCACGTTGATTTTGACACTGTAGATGCCAAAATCGCTATAGAACTCCGAGTTGCCGTGATACTGATGAATATTCCAGCCATCGGCGGCTCGTCCGCGCGTGCCTGCTGTTTCGTATACGGCGAGCTTCGGGAACCACTGCCCCGCCATCACGAAGTTGCCCGCATACCCCATGCGCGCGAACACTTCGGGCAGCTTCACCTCGAACTTCAATCGCAGCGTCACGCTTTTGCCGGGAGCGACCGCAGCGGGCAAGCGGAGCTTGGCCAGCGTTAAGTCATTCGTATTGCCGTCATCGGGCTGGACATAGTGAAGGCGCGGCAGCAGACTATACCCCTCGGTTGTTTCGAGCGACAGCAGGTTCATGTAGCCGACGCTGTCCACAGTCGCTTTATCGTTACGGAGCTGACCGCCGGACTCCCGCATGAACGTCGTGTCTTTGGAGCGGAAGGCGTTCGGATACAAGTGGAAGTACAGCTCGGACACCTGCAGCCTGCCAGGGTTTGTCCAAGTGACGGTCTGCTCGCCGGTGAGCATATGCGTATCTTCCTGGAGGTTCACATCAATGTGATATTCCGTTACCCGTTTACTGAGCGCAACCGGCTTCGGCTGCATCACAATATCGGGCTCTTGCACAGCTGGCGGAGCTGCCGGCTTGGGCGGAGGTTCTTTCTTGGCGGGAGCAGGAGCGGAGGCATATATATAGTGTGAGATCCAAGCATCCCCGAACCCTTGCTGTGCCGTTAACCCGATCAGCACGGCGGCGAGGGCAAAGAGTAGAAATCGTTTGGCGCGACCCAGATTCATTGAAACATTCCCTCCCGTTGACAAGCATCTACAGCATGTATATGTTTGCATTTCCGAGATTATTAGCTAAAATGGAATTAATGTGCGGACAGGCGCGTGAGGCCGCGCCGGACGTGGAATTAGGGGCTTGTGAGCAAGTAGCGGCAGGCTTGAAAGGGAGTTGAGAAGTGTCATGAGCGAACAAGATAATACGCAGCAGCCGCCTGAGAAGAAAGAGAAGAAATCCCTTTCTTTGAACGTGGTGAGCAACAAGGAGCATAAAGGATTTGGAGCGGGGACAATCGACCTGAGTGCGGTGTCCTGTGTCATCATTGATAATGGCGAGGCGTACATTGATGTAGGTGCGATGCATGCCAAAAGCAAAGTGGAACGCGGCATCAAGTTCAGCACGAATAAGGAAGATGTGCCGAATGGACGCTTATGCTGGATCGTTTGGGTAGCTGTTGATCGCACCGAGGAAGGCGCAAGCTACGCAGGGGCGACAGCTTGTCCGATGCTGATCGATACCGAGGCGCGCAGAGGATGGAAGATTCTTGCGCAGCATGTGAACAACCTCGACTATGCGATCAAACGCCGTTTTGTACTCGATGAGCTTGGCGCGGAAGAGAAGCAGGCGCTTAAGAACCTGCTTGTCTCGAACAATCCGGAGTGGTGGGACCGCTCGCCGGATAAGCTGAAGGAAGCTCTTAGCGTATAACTGTCATGATGATAAGGCCGCTTCATCGTCTCTTTAAGGAGAAGGATGAGGCGGTCTTTGTTCTATTAAAAAGGAGGGCTTCAATTGATTAGTGAGAAGCGCACAGTCTCGCGAGGGCATTACGGCGAGCTGCTCAGGCGCTATCTGCTGCCGCAGAAACGAACGCTTATTGGGCTTACCGTGCTGCTTATTCTCTCCACTGCGCTGCAGCTCGTCAATCCGCAAATTATTCGCTTCTTCATTGATAAAGCACAGTCGGAAGCTGACCTCCAGCCGCTGCTTCTGGCCGCTTGCTTGTTTATTGGCTTCTCGGTGATTCAAGGAATTGTGTCGGTGGTTGCGACGTATTTCAGCGAGAACGTCGGGTGGAAGACGACGAATGTGCTTCGCGGCGATCTGGCCGCACATTGCTTGTCGCTGGATATGCCCTTTCATAAGTCCCATACATCCGGTGCCATTATCGAGCGGGTCGACGGCGATGTGAACGCGTTGGCGAATTTTTTCTCAAGCATGATTATTAATCTTCTCGGGAATGCGCTGCTCATGATCGGCATTCTCGTGCTGCTATTTCGGGAAAGCTGGCTGATCGGGACGGGGATGACCTTGTTCGTAATCGCTGCGATATTCGTCATTCAGCGCATCCGGGGGCTCGCATCGCCGCTCTGGACAAAGTGGCGCCAGGCGAATGCGGAGCTGTACGGCTTTATCGGCGAGCAGCTGGAAGGGACGGAAGATATCCGTGCGAATGGCGCTTCAGGTTATGTGATGGGCCGTTTCTATGCGATGCTGCGCGTCATGCTGCCGCTTCGGATTAAAGCGTTCCTCGGCTTTGCCTCCATGTGGAGCACGACGATTGTCGTGTTTGCATTCGGCAATGCGATGGCGTTCGCGATTAGCGCGTATTTGTGGAAGCAGGGTTCGATTACAATTGGTACTGTTTATTTGATCTTCTATTATACGGAGCTGCTGGCCAAACCAATTGAGAAGATCCGAACTCAAATGGAGGATTTGCAAAAAGCCGATGCGAGCATTACCCGTATTCGTGCCTTGTTCGAGACACGTTCCGCGATTGTGGACGGCCAAGGTGCGACACTACCGGCAGGATCTCTTGCCGTGAAGTTCGACGATGTCACGTTCCGCTACGAAGATGGCGATGGGGAACCAACGCTGGATGGCTTGGCGCTCCAGCTCCAGCCGGGCGAAGTGCTCGGGCTGCTCGGGCGGACGGGAAGCGGGAAGTCGACGCTGGCCCGGCTGCTGCTTCGGTTCTATGATCCGCAGGAAGGCGCGATTATGCTTGGGGATACGGACATTCGCGAGCTGAAGCTGAGTCAGCTGCGCAAGCGAGTGACGCTCGTCACGCAGAACATCGAGATTATTGAAGGAACGATAAGGGATAACTTGACGTTTTACGATGAAACCATTCGCGATGAGCGGATTGTGGAAGTGCTCGAGCAGCTCGGTCTTGCGAGCTGGTATGCGTCGATGCCGGAGGGGCTAGATACGCGGCTCGCTTCGGGCGGCGGTTCGTTGTCAGCCGGGGAGGCGCAGCTGCTTGCTTTTGCCAGGGTGTTTCTGACCGATCCCGGGCTCGTTATTATGGATGAAGCTTCATCGCGGCTCGATCCGCTGACGGAGCAGCGAATTGAAGAGGCGATCAGCAAGCTGCTCGCGAATCGCTCCTGCATCATTATCGCGCACCGCCTTGCGACTGTGCAGCGCGCGGATAAGATACTCATTTTGGAAAATGGCCGCGTCGTCGAATATGGCAGCCGGATGGCGCTCGCCACCGATCCTACGTCGCGCTTCAGCACGATGCTTGCGACAGGGCTTGAGGAGGTGCTCGTATGACGACCTTTCAATATTTAATCCGGCTCATTACATACCGCACGACGCTCTATGTGTTTAACGCGCTAGCTTGGACGATTATTTATTTGGTGCCGATCGTGCCGGGTCTTATTACGAAAGAGTTTTTCGACTCGCTCACCGGCAGCGATTCGCTGAAGCTTGGCACTTGGGGGATTATTGCGCTGCTGCTGGGTGCATCGGCCGCGCGCGTAATGGTGCTCTTCGTCGGCTTCATCACCGACGTGAATTTCCGCTTTCGCATGGGAATGATGCTTCGCCGCAATCTGCTGCAGCATATTCTGAAGCAGCCTGGCGCTCGCGCCATTCCTGTCTCCCCGGGCGAGGCGATCAGCCACTTCCGCGACGATGTCGATCAATCGGAGGAAGCGGCGAGCTGGTCTGTCGACGTGTTCGGCTTAACCTGCTTCGCGGCAGTGTCGAGCTATATTCTTGTCGGCATTGATTTGCAGATGACGCTGCTTGTGTTCCTGCCGCTTGTCGTTGTGGTGACGGTTGCGCAGCTGTCGACTTCGCGTCTGCAGAAGTACCGGGCTGCCAGCCGAGAGTCAACCTCGCGTGTAACCGGCGCCATTAGCGAGATGTTCAGCAATGTGCAGGCGATACAAGTGGCAGGCGCGGAGGAGCGCGTTATCGAGCGGTTCAGGAAGTTCAATGACGACCGCCGCCGCACGATGCTGAAGGATAAAATGATGGGCAGTGTGCTCGATGCTATATTTACGAACACAGTCAATTTGGGGACGGGGCTTATTCTGCTGGTCGCCGGTCAGAAGATGCAGTCCGGCTCGTTTACGATTGGCGATTTCTCGCTATTCGTCTACTATTTGACGTTCATTACGAGCATTATTACGAATGTCGGTACGTTTATTACGCACTTCAAGCAGATGGGCGTCGCGCTTGATCGTTTGAAGGCGCTGCTGCAAGGTGCTCCGGCGAAGCTGCTGACGCTGAAGGATACGCTGTATTTGCGGGAGGGACGGGAGTCGATCGAGGGGCGTGGCTCGTCTGCAACAGCAACAGCAGCTGCGGCTGCGGCTGAATCGGCAGCTAGTGATGCTGCACCGCTGCGTGCTTTGGAAGTGTCCGGCTTGTCGTACCGGTTCCCGGAGACGGGCCGAGGTATTGAAGATATAAGGCTGCAGCTGAAGGGCGGCTCGTTCACGGTTGTGACGGGCACGATCGGCTCCGGCAAGACGACGCTCGTCCGTACGCTGCTCGGCCTGCTGCCGAAGGATGAGGGGACGATCAAGTGGAACGGCCAGGTTGTCGAAGACCCGGCCACGTTCTTCACGCCGGCGCAGAGCGCGTACTCCGCGCAAATTCCGCGGATGTATAGCGACACGCTGCGCAACAATATTTTGCTCGGGCAGCGGGAAGAGAATGGTTCACTCGAGCAAGCGATCCACGCAGCGGTGATGGAGTACGATATCGAGCATCTCCAGCATGGGCTGGAGACGATGATCGGCCCACGCGGGGTGAAGCTGTCCGGCGGCCAGATGCAGCGGACGGCGGCAGCGCGCATGCTCGTGCGAGATGCACAGCTGTATGTGTTCGACGATCTGTCGAGCGCGCTCGATGTCGAGACGGAGCAGAAGCTGTGGGAGCGGCTGTTCAAGAGCAGGGGCGATGCGACCTGCCTCGTCGTCTCGCACCGCCGTGCGGCATTGACGCATGCCGATCATATTATCGTCATGAAGGACGGCCGCATCGAAGCGGAGGGCACCGCCGAACAGCTGCTGCTCTCAAACGCAACGTTCCAGGAGCTCTGGAGCGGGGATGAGCGTGCGAAGGGGTAGCGGTTGACCCACCGACCTGCGGAATCACCGGCTCACAGCGAGCTTTTGCTTCCGAGAGAGCATATATGCTCTCTCAACAGCCCAAAACGCACAGTTCATGTGCTGAGAGAGCGTATTTGCTCTCTCAGCATCCAATAAGCGAAATCGTGGCCTGCTTTCGCCTCCGAGAGAGCATATATGCTCTCTCAACAATCGAAATCGCCTGTTTCGCCCTCTGAGAGAGTATTTGCTCTCTCAGCTTCGAAATCGAGGTAGGGACAACCATCCCTGCCCTCACTCAAACAAAAAGCCTCGCATTCCGCCGAAACCAGCGGAATGCGAGGCTTTTCTCATTTCAACTCAAATCAACATCGCCTGGCCCCTATAATCAACGAACTGCCACGGGCTGTCCGTTTCGACGCGCCGCTCGATCAGATCGAAGATGCCGCGCGCGCTGTCGCGCGGGTCGGTTGGCGCTTGCTTGCCGCCCATGTCGGTAAACATCCAGCCAGGGTGGATGCTGAGCACAAGCACGCCGCGATCTTTCAAGTAGCTGTGCAGCTGCAGCGTGAACATGTTGAGCGCCGTCTTCGAGATCGCGTACGGGTAGTCGCCGGGATAAGCGTTGGTCAGGCTGCCTGCTTCCGACGATACGTTAATGAGCGCCGCACTCTCCTCTGTCAACAAAGGCAGAAAATGCTTCACGACCCGCATCGGCCCATACATTCACATCGAAGGATTTCAACACGTCGTCCATATCGAGCTCTTCAATATGCGTGTCGCGCGCATTCAGAATGGCAGCGTTGTTGATGATGGCGCCAAGCGTCCGCCCTTCTTGCTTCAAGCGGTCCGCAAGAGCAGCGATGCTCGCTTCGTCAGTTACGTCCAGATGAACAATCAGAATCCGCTCATCACCATATGTATCCCGCAACGCAGCCAGCTTGCCAGGCATCTCGACATCTCGCACACCTGCGATAACGGAATGCCCGCGCTTCAGCGCCTCTGCTGCCATTTCGCAGCCAAGTCCGCGGCTTGCGCCTGTAATAAGTGCGTTCATCGACATCAACGAGGAGCCTCCTTATTTGTCGTTTTCGAGAAGTTCGACAAGCACCTTCAACTGAGGAATCGTGTTCATGTACGCATAACGCCCGCCGGTATATTCACCCTTTTGCTCCAGGGGAAAGCCTCGGCTCTCGAGCAGCGCGACCTTTTCCTTCATCCCCTCAATGACAAAAGCAATATGATGCGGCCCCTCGCCATGCTCATTCAAATAATTCCGCCAAGTGCTCGGATGCTCATCCGGCTCAATCAGCTCCAATTGGAGCGAGCCCATGTTGAAGAATGCCAGCTTCGCCCGTGCTCCGCTTGGTTCTCCGCCAAACTGGGTCTGTGCCTTATCTGCTGTGTCGGTGATGATGATTGGCGGCTTGTCGATGCCGAAGAAGTCGGCGTAAGTCTGGCTTACTTTTTCAATATCATGCCGTGATGAAGTTGTTGCCGAGTAATCCTGCCATTAGGGAAACCATCCTCTCATCATCCATCTCATTATTAGTAGATCAGATCATCTCTTGCTGGAACTCCATGCTGGAGGCAGAGGAATCTCCTTGCCTAGTACGTCTTCTTGCACTTATTCGGCACGAAGCGCAGTTTTCCTTGTAAGCCAAATAAAGGAAAAAATAACTACCGCATTATGATATACTGGCGCTAATAAATACGCTCTCAAGGGATGGGATGAAGCGATGCGGCTAGGCGGACAAGTATTTATAGATGAGAAAAATCCGGAGAGCTGGGCGCTGGCGCATAAGCAGGCAGGCTTCCGAGCGGCAACGTGTCCAATTGATCGAGAAGACCAGCTGTCCGAGCTGGACTTCTACATGAAGGCAGCCAGCGAGAATGATATTGTCATCTCCGAAGTGGGAGCTTGGAGCAATCCGATCAGCCCGAACGAGGAGACTAGACGGGAAGCCATTGCTTATTGCAGAAGGAGGCTTGCGCTCGCGGAGCGCATCGGAGCAGGCGTGTGCGTCACGATTGCTGGATCGCGTGGCGAGCAATGGGATGGACCGCACCCGGACAATTTCAGCGAGGCTACCTTTGAGTTAATCGTAGAGACGGTGCGTGACATTATTGATGCGGTGAAGCCGCAGCGGACGGTATTTGCGCTTGAAATGATGCCGTGGGTATTCCCGGACTCAGCCGATACGTATCTTGCATTAATAAAAGCGGTGGACCGTCAAGGCTTCGGCGTTCACTTCGATCCCGTGAATATTATCAGCAGCCCGAGAACGCACTACCGGACCTGTGACATCATTCGCGACTTCTTCAGTAAACTCGGACCCTATATTCGCAATTGTCACGCCAAGGACATTCTGCTGCGCAGCAACTTAACCGTTCACCTCGACGAGGTTATTCCAGGTCAGGGGATGCTTGATTACAGGGCATTCTTGACGGAACTGCACAAGCTGCATCCCGATACCCCGCTCATGATTGAGCATCTGCGCACCAATGAGGAATACCAGCAAGCGGCGGATTATATTCGCGGCGTTGCAGCGGAATTACATATTTCGTTATAAAAGCAGCAGCGAACGGCTAACGAATCTCAGCATATCCTTATTTGCCCGAAAATCACTCCTTACAAGCGCTAACGAACCCCAGCAGCGTTATTTGGCTTAAAAAGGCTGACCTAGGCGTGAAAACGGGGGAATAACGTGTCTGTGATTCGTTAGCGCTCGAAAACAGCAATTTCGCGGCGAATAAGCGCAGCTGAGTTCGTTAGAAGCATGTGTCGTCCTTGCCAAAATGAGCGGAGCAGCCTCGAGTAGTCATGTCATCGGCAGACATCGACCATCGGCAGCTAGCGCATTCGTGCCGCGCCACCGTTCCTGCACGGACGCAAAAAAGGGCCCCTATACCCGGCAGCATCAAGCATCACAGCCTGCCACGGTATAGGGGCCCCTCGCATTAGCGCATTAGTTCGCCCACCAGCGCTTAAACACTTTCCACCAAGCGCGTGTCTGCTCCGACTTCGCGTCGGCGCTGCCATCCGGCGATACAGGGATATCGCCGTGAACGCCGCATACCTCGGTCGGCTGCGTGCCGCTCACGAACGTCTCGAGCCGCCGGTTTTGGCACGTCTTGCCGGCGAGCTTGCCGCTGCTTGGGTCAATATAGACGGACACGACGCCGTCAGGCAGCGGGAAGATCTTCGGCGGAATCGCCGAAAGCGCCGCTTCCGTATAGGAAGCGAAGATCGGCGCTGCCCGCCTTGCTTCCGTCTGCGACAGCTTGCGGTCCTTGTCGTAGCCGACCCATACCGCTGTCGCAAGCTCCGGCGTGTAGCCGACGAGCCACGCATCGGTCGCGGTCGTGCCGGTCTTGCCGGCGACCGGCCGCTTAATCATTGCCGATACGCGGCCTGCTGTGCCGCCGGTATCGAACACGCTCTCCATCAGGCTCGTCAGCACATACGCATGCGCTGCATCGACGACTGTATAGGAAGCAGGCTTCGCTTCATAGAGCACTTCGCCTTTGCTGTCCTCAATCCGCAGGATCGCCGTCGGCTCTATTCGAACGCCGCCATTGGCGAGCGTGCCGAAGGCGGACGCCATCTCCATCGGGCTGATCGGGAACGTGCCGAGTGCCAGCGACGGCACCGGCTTCATCGGGCTCTCGATGCCGAGCTTTCGCGCCATGTCGATAACCTTTTCCGGTCCAACAGCCATAATCGAGTTCACTGCATAGATGTTGTCAGAGCTCGCAATCGCCTGCCGCAAATCAATATAATCGCCGACATACTTGCTGTTGTAGTTGCTTGGCGAGTAGGTTTTGCGCCCTTCATCGTAGGTGAAGATGGTCGGTGCGCTCTTGAACTTCGACACAGGCGTCAGTACACCTTGCTGCAAGGCGGTCAAATAGAGAATCGGCTTAAAAGACGAGCCCGGCTGCCGCGTCTTGGCGAAGACGCGGTTATATTGATTCGTCTTGTATTCGCGTCCGCCGACCATCGCTTTAATATAGCCAGTGCGCGGGTCAACGGAGACGAGAGCAGCCTGCTGCTGCGAACCCTCGGGAATGCCATTCGCAACGGCTTCCTCAGCGGCGCGCTGCGCGGCAGGATCCAGCGTCGTGAAGATCCGGATTCCGCCTTCGCTCAGCTTCCGCTCATCAATGCCGAGCTTGTCGACTGCGATGTAACGGACGTAATCGCGGAAATAAGGCGCAGATCCGCTCGCTTTGCTCGTGCCAAGCGGGATGAACTTTAGCAGCTCCGCACCCGCTGCCTTCGCATCCGTCTGCTGAATAATGCCCTGATCGGCCATCGTCTGAAGGATTGTCCGCTGACGGTCCTTCGCGTTCTTCATATCCATATACGGCGAGTAATACTTTGGCCCTTTCGGGATGCCCGCAAGCATTGCGCTCTCAGCCAAAGTCAGCTCCGAAGCATGCTTTCCGTAGTACAGCTCCGATGCCGCTTCCGCGCCATAGGCGCCGTGGCCATAGTAGATTTCATTCAAGTACAGCGCCAGAATCTCGTCCTTGGAGTAGTGCATCTCCAGCTGAATGGTATACATCGCTTCCTTCAGCTTCCGAGACCATGTACGCTCATGTGTCAGGTATAGATTGCGAGCAAGCTGCTGCGTCAACGTGCTCGCCCCTTGCTTGCGCGATAGATGTTCCACATTCACGAAGGCGGCGCGCGCCATTCCTTTCAGATCGAAGCCCAAATGATCGTAAAAGCGCTGATCCTCGATCGCCAGCGTCGACTCAAGGAGATAGGGCGAAATCTCCTTCAGCGGAACCGACTGCCGGTTCTCGCCGGCATGGAAGGTGTCGATGACATGGCCCTGCGCATCCAGCATCTGCGACGTTTGGCTAATCGCTGAAGCAGGCAGCGCCTGCACCCGCAAATAATAGAGGAAGCAGAACGCCGCTACGAACAAGAGCAGCAACGACGCTCCCGTATAAAGCAGCCACCGCTGCAGTCGTTTTAAGAGAGGCATCCAGCGTTCTAATAGTATGGTGATCGGTATTCGAAGCTTCCTGCCGCTGTTTTTGCCGCCATGCCTGAACACGAATCGTTTCATCTGTTTTAACTCCTAACCTGGTAGTCCAATCTAATGTTAGCTTTTGCCGATAGAGAACGGTTCCAGCTGTTTACGCTATTCCCACTAGTATGGAAAACATTGGAGCGCACTATTCAGGAATGGGATGGGGATGTTAAATTTTTGTGCACCCATGGCAAAAGGTTGCTTTTTCCCCTCGTTAACTTATAATACAGATTGAAACATTTGACCTTATGAACAATTGCACCATTACATACAAGAAAGCAGGGATTACACGATGGAATTGTGGTACACCGAGAAGCAAACGCCAACGTACGGCATTACGATGAAAGTAAAAGAAACTTATGTTAGCGAGCAAACGGACTTCCAACAGCTTGATATGATCGAGACGGAAGAATTCGGCACGATGCTCGTGCTCGACGGTATGGTTATGACAACGGACAAGGACGAGTGGGTTTATCACGAAATGGTCGCTCACCCGGTTCTGTACACGCACCCGAATCCGAAGAAAGTTCTCGTAGTCGGCGGCGGCGACGGCGGCGTTATCCGCGAGATTCTAAAGCACCCGAGCGTTGAGAAGGCTGTTCTTGTTGATATCGACGGCAAAGTTATCGAGTACTCGAAGAAGTACCTTCCGCAAATCGCTTGCGGTCTGGACGATCCGCGCGTTGAAGTGCACGTGAACGACGGCTTCATGCATATCCACGACCACAAGAATGAATATGACGTTGTTATGGTTGACTCCACAGAGCCGGTTGGCCCTGCGGTAAACCTGTTCACGCGCGGCTTCTACCAAGGCATCTACGATGCGCTGAAGGAAGACGGCATCTTCGTTGCTCAGACGGACAACCCTTGGTTCACGCCTGAACTGATCACGAACGTTAACCGTGACGTGAAGGAAGTGTTCCCGATCGTGCGCGTATTCTGGGCTAACGTTCCGACGTACCCAAGCGGTCTGTGGACATTCACAATGGGCAGCAAAAAGTACGATCCACTTGAAGTGGACGAGTCCAGCATCCCTGAGATCGATACAAAATACTACTCCCCTCGTCTGCACAAAGCGGCATTCGTTCTGCCGAAGTTTGTAGAAGATCTGGTAAAGTAAGAGGAGACTACTGCGACCTATGAAGCTCGATCAAAAATATTCCGGCAACGTCTTTATTCTAAGCTCGGAAGACTATAATACGTCCAAGGCGGTTATCTACGGCATGCCGATGGACTTCACTGTATCGTTCCGCCCAGGCTCCCGTTTCGGCCCTCCGCGTATTCGCGAAGTATCGATCGGTCTTGAAGAGTACAGCCCGTACCTCGACCGCAGCCTGGAAGACATCGATTATTTCGATGCAGGCGACCTGCTGCTGCCTTTCGGCAATGCGGCGCGTTCGCTCGATATTATCGGCGAATTCGTTGCAGGGGTACTTGAAGACGGCAAAATGCCAGTCGGTCTTGGCGGTGAGCACCTGTGCTCGTGGCCGATTTTCCAAGAGGTGTACAAGAAGTACCCGGACATGGCGATCATCCACTTTGACGCTCATGCCGACCTGCGCGAGAGTTACGAAGGCGAACCGCTTTCGCACTCCACGCCGCTTCGCAAAGCAGCTGGCCTCATCGGCGGCAAGAACATTTACCAATTCGGTATCCGTTCCGGCTCCCGTGAAGAATGGCAGTTCGCTCGCGAGAACATCAATTTCCACCCGTTCGAAGTGCTCGAGCCTTTGAAAAAAGTGCTGCCTGAGCTTGCTGGTCGTCCTGTTTACCTGACGATCGACATCGACGTGCTCGACCCTTCCGCAGCGCCTGGTACAGGTACAGCGGAAGCTGGCGGCATCACGTCGAAGGAGCTGATCGACGCGGTTCATGCGATTGTTAATGCAGGCATCAACATCGTCGGCTGCGACCTCGTGGAAGTAGCGCCAGCTTACGACCCAACGGAACAAACCCAGATCGTCGCGGCGAAAGTCATCCGCGAAATGCTGCTAGGTTTCATCAAGTAATTGTTTTATCGAAGCTGAGAGTGGTATTCGTCACTCTCAGCTTTTTTCTTTTCCCCTGAACGCAGAACGGGCTGAGAAGTGGGGATTCGTTAATCATGTTTCCTGTACTGTTTTGCTCCTTCTCTTTTTTGGTCATACTAGTTACTAGTGTTTGATCATTAGGAGGGGTGACGAGTGAACATTTTACCGATTCATGAACGGCTCGCCGAGCTGTGGACGATCCGTATTCGCCGTCAGCTGTCGGGTGACGAGCAGGCTGACTTCGAGCATTGCCTTGCCGTCAATGCGATGCATATTAGGCAGCTGGCCAATCTGCACAATTTGTCGCTTGCCGCCTCCATGGTGCAGGACGTCGAATGGCAGCATGAAATTTGTCAGCGTCTGGAGAAGCTGAGCGGTCAGCCGCCGGGTTCGCCGCAGACTTAATTTCACTCGCTTGCATCAGCTAGTCGCATCAGGTTAAGCTCGGAGGAGAAGGAGGTGGCACGGCGACATGACGATGCGCGTTCACTCTTTTCCGCCGATCATGAACGATGGCGCGACAGTGCTTATACTTGGCAGCATGCCCGGCGAGGCCTCGATCGCGATGAACCAGTACTATGGCAATCCGCGCAATCATATGTGGCGGGTGCTATATGGCTTGTTTGGACGCGAGCCGGATGAGGAATATGAGGACAAGCTTGCTTTTGCCGCCTCACACGGCATTGCCATGTGGGATGTCATCGCGTCATGTGAACGCGAGGGCAGCCTGGATGCCAACATTCGCGCGGAGGTGCCGAATGACTTGCCCGGTATTGTGAAGAAGCACCCGAGCTTACGCTGCTTGGTGTTTAACGGAACGAAGTCGCATGACACGTTTAAGAAGTATTTTCGCGATAATCCGATCTTCGATGGCTTAACCAAGCTGAAGCTGCCGTCAACGAGCCCGATTCCGACCAAGCATATGCGCAATACGGCTGATCGAATTGAAGCATGGCGGGTCATTCTACCGTTCCTGAAATAGAAGCGTAGTAGGAGTAACAATTGCCGCTTGCAATTTCAGCGAGGTTGCATATAATAGGGGAAATAACAGCAATATACGATGATTGGGACAGTACCTTGCAGTTCGGTGCTATCAGCGAGCCGGGATAGTGGAAGCCGGTGCAGCGACGTAAGGGAAGCGGACCCAGGAGTAGATGAACCGAAACGCGACTTGGCAGCAGATTTCTGCTTGAACAAGAGGCGTCCGTAGGCGCATCCGGTCACCCCGTTATCGTGCCTTGAGAGGCTTCTTTCCTCGCGTTGCTGCGGCATCCGGGATGGAAGGCTAGAAGAGTGGTACCGCGGAATTTCAACCTCCGTCTCTTTATTGAGACGGGGGTTTTTTATGTTCCTGAAGATCACAATGGGGAGGAATCTTTTGATGAGCCTGTTATTGCAATGGGCAGCCGTACAGCTGCAGTCGTATGTCACTTTGGAGCATGAGGAGATTGTTCGGCTGCTGGAGCTGCCGCCGAATCCAGAGCTTGGCGATGTCGCGTTCCCGTGCTTTGCGCTTTCGCGTTCGTTGAAGCTTGCGCCGGCGGCAATCGCTGGAGAGCTTGCGGGGCGCATCAATGGAGATGGTCAGCCCGTCCGTGCAGAGGCAAAAGGGCCGTACCTCAACCTGTTCCTGAAGCGCGAGGAATGGGCGCCAAAGCTGCTTGCCCCGCTGCTTGCAAGTGATTTTGGCCAGTCACAGGTAGGTGCAAGGCAGCGCGTCATCATAGATTTGTCCTCTCCGAATATAGCGAAGCCGTTCGGGGTCGGCCATTTGCGTTCGACGATGATTGGCAATGCGCTCGCCCAGATGTACCGCGCGTCTGGTTATGAGGTCGTCACCGTCAATCATATCGGGGATTGGGGAACGCAGTTCGGCAAGCTGATGGAGGCTTACCGCCGTTGGGGCGATGAAGCGAAGCTGAAAGAAGCGCCGATCAAAGAGAGTCTCAGCTTGTACGTTCGTTTTCACGAGGAAGTGGAGAATGATGCGACGCTGGAAGACGAAGCCCGCCGCTGGTTCTGGAAGCTTGAGAACGGCGATGAGGAAGCGCATCGACTGTGGCAGTATTTTGTCTCTTTCAGCATGGAGGAGTTCGACCGCGTCTACGCGCGTCTCGGCGTGAAGTTCGATCACACGCTCGGGGAGAGCTTCTATAACGATAAGATGGGCGCTGTCGTCGAGCGACTGACGGAGCTGAAACTGCTGGAAGAGAGCAATGGCGCGCAGGTCGTGCGTCTTGAAGAAGAAGGGCTGCCGCCATGTCTCATTCTGAAGACAGACGGCACGACAATCTACCCGACGCGTGACCTCGCTACGGCGCTCTACCGCAAGAAAGAGATGGGCGGAGATCTGCTGCTGTATGTGGTCGGCGCGGAGCAGAAGCTGCATTTTACCCAAGTGTTCGCGGTATTGAAGCGCATGGGTGAAGAGGTGGCAGACGACTGTCTGCATCTGCCATTCGGTCTCATGAAGTTCGACGGTCGCAAAATGTCCACGCGTAAAGGGCAGGTCATCTTCCTCGATGAAGTGCTCGATGAAGCGGTAGCAAAAGCTTCGGCAATCATCACGGAGAAGAATCCAGAGCTTGAAGGCGCGCAGGACGTAGCGGAAGCGGTCGGAATTGGCGCGATCGTCTTCGGTGATTTGAAGCATCACCGCATGCTGGAGGTCGACTTCTCGCTCGATGAAGCGCTGCGCTTCGAAGGGGAGACCGGCCCGTATGTGCAATATACAGCGGCAAGAGCGTTCAAGCTGCTGGCAAAAGGCGGCCTGTCCCTAGAGGAAGCGGAGGCGCTGAGCCAGTCGGGTGCTATCGCGGTAGAAGGACGTTACGGGCAGCATCTGACCGGGGCAGCTGCATGGGAATGCTTGAAGGCGCTGGCGGCTTACCCGGAAGCGATTGCGGAGGCGATTCGCCAGCACGAGCCGTCCGTGCTCGCGCGCTTCCTGCTCGATGCAGCGAAGCGGTTCAACCGCTTCTACCATCAGGAGCGCATTCTGACGGAGAACGAGGAGGAGACCTCCGCGAAGCTGCTGCTAGCCGCTGCGGTTGCCAATCTTTTGCGCTCAGGGCTAACGCTGCTAGGTCTCAAGACGCCGACACAGATTTAAGCACCGCCTGCTCACGCGGCATATGCGGCGGGCATTGAAATTGACGATGCTCCTGTATATAGTGAGGACAGGAGTATTAGGCGACGGGAGACCGTGATACATGACGGAGAGAGCAAAAGTAACCATTACGCTTACAAGCGATGTCGATGGGGAACGCGAGCATAACACATTTAGCGGCGAATGGTTTCGCAAGGGCGGCACAGTGTTCATCCGCTATGAAGAGACGGTAGAGGGCGCCTCAGGCACGAGCGCGGAGGTGCGCACGATGATTCGCTATCGCGACGGCGAGCTGAGCTTGTCGCGTCATGGCGCCGTGGAATCGCAGCAGATCTTTGTTGCGGGAGTCCGCCGCACCGGCCATTATACATCGGCTCATGCTAATTTCCATATGGAAACAGAGACGAAGCTGCTCTGGATGCAGTTCGGTGATTTCTCCGGGCAGCAGGAACAGCAGACGGCTGCGGATGCCTCTGACCAGATCGTGCCGACGCTGCCGATGCTGCTGGAATGGCAGTATACGCTGCTCATTAACGACGAGCCGACCGGTGAATTTCGGATTCGGCTGCGGGCTGAAGAAGAAGCTTCGTAAGCTTGTTACAGGGAGACACATTACAGTTTGAATTTTCACATCTACGAACCAGGGGGATTGGATTTTTTATGAGAACGAACGTTATTGAACAGCTGCACGATCAGCTGAAAGAAGCGATTGCAGATGCAGTCGTGAACGCTGGGATTGCAACTCGCGAAGAGCTGCCCGTATTCGTGTTGGAGGTGCCGAAGGATAAGGCGCACGGCGACCTTGCAACGAACGCTGCGATGCAGCTGACGAAGCTGGCGAAGAAGAACCCGCGCCAAATCGCTGAAGCGATTATTGCCGGACTTGATACGAAGAAAGCTTCAATCCAGAGTGCTGAGATTGCCGGACCGGGCTTCATTAACTTCCGCATGGACCGCAGTTATCTCTATCCGGTCGTAGCTCAGGTATTGGAACAAGGCGATGATTATGGCCGCATTGATGCTGGGGCAGGCCAGCGCGTACAAGTCGAGTTCGTCAGCGCGAACCCGACGGGCAGCCTTCACCTTGGCCATGCTCGCGGCGCGGCAGTAGGCGATGCGCTTTGCAACGTGCTTGATTTTGCCGGCTATGATGTATCGAGAGAGTACTATATTAACGATGCGGGCAAGCAGGTTGCGAACCTGGCTTACTCCATTGAAGCGCGCTACAAGCAAGCGCTCGGCCAAGACGCTGAAATGCCGGAAGACGGCTACCACGGCGAAGATATTATCGGCTTCGCGCAAGAGCTTGCCGCGAATGAAGGAGATCGCCTGCTGTCGCTGCCGGATGAGGAGCGCTTCACGTTCTTCCGCGACTACGGACTTGAGCGCGAGCTCAATAAGATCAAGCGCGATCTCGGCAATTTCCGCGTAGCGTTTGATGTATGGTACAGCGAGACTTCGCTTTATAAGACCGGCCAAGTAGAGCAGGCGCTTGAAGCGTTGCGCGAGCGCGGCCAAGTGTTCGAAGAAGAAGGCGCGACTTGGCTGAACACGATGGAGTACGGCGACGACAAGAATCGCGTGCTCGTGAAGAATGACGGCTCATACACTTATTTGACGCCGGACATCGCATACCACCGTGACAAGTATGCGCGCGGATTCGACCAGATGATTAACATTTGGGGCGCTGACCACCACGGCTATATCCCGCGTGTGAAAGCAGCGATGGATGCGCTCGGCAACGATTCGAAGAAACTGGTCGTATTGATTGCTCAGATGGTGAGCCTGTTCCAGAACGGCGAGAAAGTAAAAATGTCGAAGCGTACGGGCAAAGCCGTCACGATGGTAGACTTGATGGACGAAGTCGGCATCGACGCCATTCGCTACTTCTTCACGATGCGCAGCATGGATTCACACCTGGACTTCGATATGGATCTGGCGATTTCCACATCCAACGAGAATCCGGTGTTCTATGTGCAGTACGCGCACGCGCGGATTTGCAGCATCTTCCGCCAAGCGGAGGAGCAAGGCATTGCGGTATTGCCGCTTGCTGAAGTGGATCTGAGCAAGCTGACAACCGAGCACGAATTCGACCTGCTTCGCAGAATCGGCGAGCTGCCGCAAGAAATCGCGGAAGCTGCGTCGCAATACGCGCCGCACCGTCTCATCCGCTATGTATACGAGCTCGCGTCGCTGTTCCACAGCTACTACAGAGCCGACCGCGTCATTACGGAAGACGCGGCTCAAACCCAGGCGCGCTTCGCGCTGCTTGGCGCGACGCGTACGGCGATCGCGAACGTGCTGCGCCTCGTCGGCGTTTCGGCGCCTGAGCGCATGTAACCACCCGCGGCTAGCGGCCTTCGCCCCTAGCGCCTCGCGGCTTTCGCCTTGCCTAGTGGCCTTCGCCCCTAGCGCCTAGCGGCCTTCGCCTTGCCTAGCGGCCTTCGCCCTTAGCGCCAACCAAAAGCAAAACAAACCGCGGACGCTGTTCATCGGTCCCCGGTCTGCAGCATACGCATCACATCAAGCTCCCCGGCGATCCGGGGGGCTTTTGTGCCTCTTAGAGGCAGCATCGATCGTTTCACGACCGTTTTAATATCGGCAGGCGACAGTCCCGGTCGGTGAGCAAGCAGTAGAGCAATGGCGCCGCTGACATGCGAGGTGGCCATCGAAGTGCCGCTCATTTCGTGATATTTGCCGCGCAGCCATGAGGACAGAATTTTGTCGCCTGGCGCGTAAACATCAATATAAGTGCCGCGATTGCTGAACGGCGCAATGCGGCGCAGCCTGTTCGTCGCGCCGACGGCAATGGTCTGCGGATAACGGGCCGGGTAGTCAATCGCTTTTCGTTTGCCGTCGTTGCCGGACGAAGCGACAATGATAACGCCGGCGTTGTACGCATTCGTGACAGCGGTCAGCAGCGATTTGCTTCGCGTTTTCATACCAAAGCTCATGTTGACGATGTCCATCTTGTTGCGCACGCACCAGTCAATGCCGAGTACAATATCAGAGACGAAGGCGCTCCCGTTCTGATCGAATGCTTTCACAGGATAGACGGTGGCGCGGGGCGCTACGCCGATCATGCCGTGCAGCTGGTTAGCGGCGGCGATCGTACCGGCGATGTGGGTGCCGTGTCCATTATCATCATGCGGTAGCATGCCGCGGCTAAGCAGATTGATGCCCCGGCCGAGCGAATGCTTCAGGTCGGGATGGCTGAAGTCAACGCCGGTGTCGATGACGCCGACTTTGACGCGGTGGCCTGTCGTCATGCTCCAGGCGAGCGGCGCTTTAATCTCCTGTACGCCCCACGGAATTCCTTTTTCACGGGATACGGATTTGAATGCGGTAGAATGAACCGTCAGAAGCGGGTCGTTCTCGACCCGGATGTCGGAGCAGGCGGCGGAAGAGAGCAGATTTTGTGCGATCGGCAGGGAGAAGCCATGAATGGATGGGAGATGGCGGACGAGCTTCGCGCTGTTGTCGATTTTCGACCATTCGTTGTGGAACTGCTCGTAATCGGCAAACTGCCGGAAACGGACGATCCGCCGCTTAACGTTAGCGGCCCCAAGAGATAACGCGCTGTGTAACAGGCGGAGAATTGTCGTTTTGTCCAAATTTGGCTTCCCCTCCATGGCGACGTTGTTATTAACTGAGCTGCAATGAATCGGAAGTGAACAGTTACAACGTTTGCTGCAGTATTGTATGAACGAGCGTAACAAGCTGTATGAGCAACTTGCCTTTTTTCACATAATTAGGCTGCAAACCGTGTCATTCGCCGTACGGGCACATAGTATAAACCAAGAGTCATTTACGGGCTCTTATTACCGGAATAGGCGGCAGCGCTTTATCCGGAAGGATACAGTCAAAGCGAGGGGTTCTCCTTCGCTTTTTCTTTTGGGCATCAGCTATCAATAGGGGAGCTTGCTTTTTCGAAAGAAATAGGTTTTACTATAGGTTGATAATGGATTGCTTGGATTTCAGGCGAAATGTTTGTGCCGGTCCCGGCAGTTGTACATGAGAGGAAGTGTCCGAAATGAGCAGCGAGATTGTCTTGAAGATCGATCCAGAGCGCGTGAAAGAAATGCCCATGGTCGACCTCGCATTTGAATTGCTGAAAGCGGCGAACACGCCGTTCTACTATCGCGATCTAATGATGGAAATTGCAAAAGTTCGGGGCTTGTCCCAAGATCAAATCAACGATGTCATTGCGCAAGTATATACAGAAATTAATATCGACGGACGTTTCGCGTGCGTCGGCAGCAACATGTGGGGACTGAAGCGCTGGTACCCGGTTGAGCGTAATGAAGATCCGGTTGGCAATGCGAAGCGTTCGCGCATTATCAACGATGAAGAGGAAGACGAAGATCTTTACGCCGACGAGGAAGAGGATACTTACGCATCCGAGGACGATTTCGATTCTTATGATGAAGATCCAGAGAGCTTCGAGGAATCGGAAGACGACGCCGAAGTCGATGAAGAAGTCGTTATCGACGATGAAGAGATCGAAGAAGAGGGCATTGAAGTCGATGTCGTCGATGAAGAAGATGCTGACGACGAAGAGGATGCTGAGGAAGACTTCGACGATGAAGACGAAGAAGACGACAAATAAAAACGCTCGTGCTGGTATCCCTGTGTCCGCTTGACATGGGGATTCCGTGCGAGTAAACTATTGTTTGGGCTTCAAGTACGGACAATGTAAGCAATAGACAAATTCAGAAAGTGCCCCGTTTATACGGGTGTCACTTTTTTCTTTTTTTTAACCATTTTTCTTCGAAAAATGGGGGAAACTATTCTTTAACCATACATTCTGTGGAGGGTATCATCAGTGACTAAGTACATTTTTGTAACAGGCGGTGTCGTATCGTCGCTCGGTAAAGGTATCACGGCAGCATCGCTCGGGCGTTTGCTCAAGAATCGCGGATTGAAAGTGACAATCCAGAAATTCGATCCCTATATTAACGTTGACCCAGGAACGATGAGCCCGTATCAGCACGGCGAAGTATTCGTCACGGACGATGGCGCTGAGACGGACCTTGACCTTGGCCACTATGAGCGTTTCATCGACATCAACCTGTCGAAGAACAGCAATGTGACAACAGGCAAGATCTATTCGACCGTTATTTCCAAAGAGCGCCGCGGCGAATATTTGGGCGGTACGGTTCAAGTTATCCCTCACATCACGAATGAAATTAAGGATCGCGTATTCCGCGCAGGCAAAGAAACCGGTGCAGACGTCGTTATTACGGAAATCGGCGGCACGGTCGGCGATATCGAGAGTCTTCCATTCCTTGAGGCAATCCGTCAAATTAAGAGCGATATCGGCCGTGACAATGTCATGTACATTCATGTTACGCTCATTCCTTATATTAAAGCGGCTGGCGAAGTGAAGACGAAACCGACGCAGCACAGCGTGAAAGAACTAAGAAGCATCGGCATCCAGCCGAATGTCATCGTATGCCGTACAGAGTACGAACTCGCTGATGATCTGAAACGCAAAATGGCGCTGTTCTGCGACATTGATGCAAGCGCAGTTGTTGAATGCCGCGATGCATCGACATTGTATGAAGTTCCTCTGAACCTGCGTGAGCAAGGCTTGGACGAAATCGTCGTCAACCATCTGAAGCTGACAGTTGGACCTCCGAACATGACGGAGTGGGAAGATCTTGTTCGCCGCGTGAAGCAGCTTAGCCGTACGACAGAGATCGCGATCGTTGGTAAATACGTTGCTTTGCACGATGCTTACCTCAGCATTGTTGAATCGCTCAGCCACGCCGGCTTTGATGCCGACGCTGATGTGAAGCTGCGCTGGGTAAATGCGGAGGAGCTGACACAAGATAACGTTGCGGATATTTTGCAAGGCGTTAATGGTATTCTCGTACCGGGCGGCTTCGGCGATCGCGGCATCGAAGGAAAAGTACAAGCGATTCGCTATGCGCGCGAGAACAACGTTCCGTTCTTCGGTATTTGCCTCGGTATGCAAGTAGCCGTAATCGAATATGCTCGTCACGTAACAGGCCTTAAAGATGCGAACAGCTCGGAGATCAACCCGCTTACGCCATATCCGGTTATCGACCTGCTGCCAGACCAGAAGGATATCGAGGACATGGGCGGCACGATGCGTCTTGGTCTTTACCCTTGCAAGCTGAAGTCAGGCTCGCTTGCTGAACGTATGTACAACGATGAGCTCGTATATGAGCGTCACCGTCACCGGTACGAGTTCAACAATGAATACCGTGAAATGATTGAATCTGCAGGGTTGAAAATCTCAGGCACATCGCCAGATGGACACCTCGTTGAGATGGTTGAGCTCCCGGAGCACCCTTGGTTCCTTGCGGTACAATTCCATCCGGAATTCACTTCGCGTCCGAACAGGCCGCAGGCGCTGTTCCGCGGATTCGTTCGCGCAGCACTGGAGCAAGCGGAGCGCTAAGCCGATTAGACAATATTTTTTAAGAAATTTTCCAACAGAAGCAGGAATATGGATGGCCGGACGCGAAACAGTAGCGAGGGTTATGGAATTCTAATCCAATCTCGGCGATTGATTGTCGTGCATTTCTGGGAGGGTTTCAAGTTGGAAAACAAGAAAGTCTTGATTGTCGATGATCAGAATGGCATTCGTATCCTATTGATGGAAGTGTTCAGCAGCGAAGGGTATACAACCTTTCAAGCCCCGAACGGCAAGCTGGCGCTCGAAATCGTAAAGAGCGAGAACCCCGATCTGGTTTTATTGGATATGAAGATTCCAGGTATGGACGGATTGGAGATTTTGAAGCATGTCAAAGCGATTAACAAGGATATTAAAGTCATTATGATGACGGCCTATGGTGAGCTTGACATGATTAAGGAAGCGACCGATCACGGGGCGCTGATGCATTTTACAAAGCCGTTTGATATCGATGAGATGCGAATGGCGGTTAATCTTCAGCTGCGCGGCGGAGACGCAAGCGGCTGGTACGCAGTGGGATCCTAATCAGAGGATCTCACTTTTTTTATGTTGAAATCGGTCGCTTGGGCATGTAAGGGAAAACGACGATTTTCAGGCGCTTGTACCAAACGAAACATGATTGTGGTATACTAATTTGGTGCGTATCAGATGCGTGATTATTATCAAAGACAACCTTATGAGGCCAAACGCTTCATAACACCTTAGGAGGAGTAGAGAACCATGCCACTCGTTTCAATGACTGAATTTCTGCCACAGGCAAAAGCTAACAAATTCGCGGTAGGCCAGTTCAATATGAACAACCTGGAGTTCGCGCAAGCGATCACTGAAGCCGCTATGGAAGAAAAATCCCCGTTTATCTTCGGTGTATCTGAGGGTGCCCTGAAATACATGGGTATCGAGTACACAGTTGCAATCGCTGAAGCGGCTGCGAAGAAATCCGGTTTGCCAATCGCGCTTCACCTTGATCACGGCAGCAGCTTCGAAGTTGCGATGAAATGTATCCGTGCAGGTTTCTCGTCCGTTATGTTCGACGGTTCCCACTATGGACTTGAAGAGAATATCGAGCTGACGAAGCAAGTTGTTAAAGCAGCGCGTGCTATGGGCGTTTCCGTTGAGGGCGAACTTGGTACAATCGGCGGCGTTGAGGATGACATCAGCGTTGACGAAGAGCACGCTTCCCTTGCTAAGCCAGAAGAAGCGATCCGTTTCTACGAAGAAACTGGCGTTGACTGCTTGGCAATTGCTGTTGGTACTGCTCACGGCATGTACAAAGGCGAGCCAAAGATCCACTACGATATCATCCAAAAAGTATCCGATGCCATTCCAGTTCCGGTTGTATTGCACGGCGGTTCCGGTGTGCCTGACGAAGCAATTCGCCTTTCCATCGCAGCTGGCGTAGGCAAAATCAACGTAAATACAGAAAACCAAGTGGCTTGCACGAACGCAATCCGCGAAGTATTGGGCGGAAACGCTTCGGTTTACGATCCTCGTAAATACCTAGTGCCAGCTCGTTCTGCAATGAAAGCAGTCGTTCAAGAAAAAATCCGTTTGTTCGGCAGCAGCAACCAAGCGTAACTTCCGGAGCAAACTAAGAATCAAACAAACAGCCGCGTCATGCGCGCGGGCCGATCGAAAGCAGGCGCTCTCGTCCTTCAAGAAGTTGTTGAAAGATGGAGCGCTTGCTTTGTGGCATTTAACCGTATCTCTAGGGGCAGTCCGCGCGCCTCTCGCGGCCGTTTGATTCTTCTGTTCACTTCTCGGATAGGAGGATATGGACTACAGATGGAAAAACTGATGATCCGTGGCGGACAACCGCTGCGTGGCACCGTGCAGATTAGCGGCGCGAAGAATAGTGCGGTGGCGCTGCTTCCGGCTGCAATATTGGCAGAATCAACGGTAACGCTGGACAACCTGCCGCATTTGAGTGATGTTGCGGTGTATAGTGAAATTTTAGAAGAACTTGGCGGCACGGTAGAATGGAGCGGTGAATCCATCGTCATTAATCCCGCTGCTATGCAATCGATTCCGATGCCTAATGGCAAAGTGAAGCTGCTGCGTGCATCGTATTATTTGATGGGTGCATTGCTTGGCCGGTTCGGCGAAGCAACAATCGGTCTCCCGGGCGGCTGCAATTTCGAGCCTCGTCCGATTGATCAGCATATTAAAGGGTTTGAAGCGCTTGGCGCGCAAGTGACGAATGACCACGGCTCCGTACGGATTGTGGCGAAAGAGCTGCGCGGGGCGAAAATTTACTTGGATGTCGTCAGTGTTGGGGCGACGATTAACATTATGCTCGCGGCCTCTCGGGCCAAAGGGTCCACCATTATTGAAAATGCGGCAAAAGAGCCTGAAATCATAGATGTAGCTACACTCCTTAATTCCATGGGCGCCAAAATTAAAGGTGCCGGTACCGAGACGATTCGAATCGAAGGTGTCGATCGGATGCACGGCTGCCGCCATTCTATCATTCCCGACCGCATTCAAGCAGGGACGTATATGATTGCTGCAGCGGCAACGCGCGGCGATGTATTAATTGATAACGTTATTCCGAAGCATATGGAAGCTGTTACAGCGAAGCTTCAAGAGATGGGCGTACATGTGTACGAGATGGATGAGTCCATTCGTATCGTGGGCCAGCCGCGTTATGAAGCCATTGATGTGAAGGCGCTCGTATACCCCGGTTTTGCCACAGATTTGCAATCCCCAATGACCAGCTTGCTGACTCAAGCGACAGGCGTCAGCATTTTGAGTGACTATGTATACAGCAATCGATTCAAGCATGTGCCGGAGCTGACGCGGATGGGCGCAAACATTCGTGTGGAAGGTCGTTCTGCAATCGTCGACGGCGGAAAGCTCAATGCAGCTAAAGTACGCGCAGCGGATTTGCGGGCAGGAGCAGCGCTTGTTGTTGCAGCTCTGACTGTAGATGGCGGCGTGACTGAGATTACAGGCGTCGAATATATTGATCGCGGTTATGATAACCTCGTTGAAAATTTGCGTTTGCTTGGAGCCGACGTTTGGCGTGAATAGTCGGTACATTTCGGGTCGGCCTTGGAATAGAGGGGGCCGATTCCGGCAATGATGGTTGAGGCTTGGACTTTTTTGAAATCTAAGAGAGTATAAGTTTTCGCGATATACTTTGCTTAGATTTCTCCTGTTTTGCCAGCACAAAGACGGCATAGTCGTCTTTGCTTGGAACATTGACAAAGATGGTGATATTATGTCAGAACTTCAGATCGCCGATCTTGAAGTGATGAAGCTCACAGAGCTGTATAAGCTGGCCAAACAGCACCAGATTCAGGGCTATGGCCAATTGAAGAAGAGAGAACTGATTTTTGCGATTCTGCGTGCGCAAGCTGAGCAGAGCGGACTTATGTTTATGCAAGGCGTACTCGAAATTTTGCCCGAAGGCTTCGGTTTTTTACGACCGATTAACTATTTGCCAAGTCCGGAGGATATTTATATTTCCGCTTCGCAAATTCGCAAATTCGACCTCCGTACAGGTGATTTAGTTTCCGGTAAATGCCGCGCCCCTAAAGAAAACGAACGATTTTTCGGATTGCTTCAAGTAAATGCCGTTAATGGAGAAAGCCCCGAACACGCTGCTGAACGTCTTCATTTTCCTGCTCTTACTCCACTCTATCCCGAGAAGAGATTGGTGCTCGAAACCGCCACTCCTAAGCTATCTACACGAATTATGGATATTCTTGCGCCTGTCGGGCTCGGTCAGCGTGGTTTGATTGTTGCGCCGCCTAAGGCTGGTAAGACATTGCTTCTGAAAGAAATTGCAAACAGCATTTCCACCAATCATCCCGAGATCGAACTGTTTGTACTCCTCATTGATGAGCGTCCTGAGGAAGTAACCGATATGTCGCGTTCCGTGAAAGGCGAGGTCGTCGCTTCGACATTCGACGAGCTGCCGGAGAATCATATTAAAGTTGCGGAGCTTGTGCTTGAGCGAGCGCTGCGCCTTGTAGAGCACAAGAAAGATGTCGTTATTCTGCTCGACAGCATTACACGTCTGGCTCGTGCATACAACCTTGTTGTGCCGGCGTCCGGCCGTACGCTTAGCGGTGGTATCGACCCTGCTGCGTTCCATCGTCCGAAACGATTCTTCGGTTCAGCTCGTAATGTGGAGGAAGGCGGCAGCTTGACAATTTTGGCAACGGCTCTTGTCGAGACAGGCTCGCGTATGGATGATATTATTTATGAAGAATTTAAAGGTACAGGCAATATGGAGCTTCATCTTGATCGGAAGCTCGCGGAACGCCGTATTTTCCCGGCGCTCGATATTCGCCGCTCCGGCACGCGCCGCGAAGAGATGCTCATGTCGAAGGAGCAGCTTGATAAAGTCTGGGCAATCCGCAAGAGCATGAATGATTCGATGGAGTTCGTGGATGGCTTCTTGAAGAAGCTTGGCGAGACGAAGACGAACGAAGAGTTCCTGATGTCGCTCGACACGTCTGCTGTGGTGCCGCCACCAAGAAGCAGACCGAGCTCAAGCGGAAGCGGAAGCGCTCGGACGGGCAGCAGTTCTTCAAGCAGCGGCTCGACTGCACCGAGAAGACCAGCGACACGCTCGACGACCGTGACTTAGATATTGCTTTACGAAGTGACATTTTGCCTCGAGCAAAATGTTTAGGAGGTTAGTTACATCATGAATCTCGTTTACGCAGATGAACATGGCAATTTGTTCGATCATCCCGATTGGACAGGGCTTGGCCGCAGCGGCGATATGGTTGTCGAGCTGATGGAGGACGAGCTTATTCCGCTGCCCGATGGGGCAACGATGGTAGGCTTGCCGCATACACGGCCAATCGGCATTCATAACGAAAGCGGCGAGATGCGCCCGCTGCCAGGCAATGTGCAAGCGGTTGGGGCACTGCTTCCGCAGGGCTACACTCGCCTATGCATTCCAGGCTACATGAAGTCGGACAAGACGCAGAAGCTGCCGCTCTTCGGTTACTCTGCCGTCGTATGGAAGGATGGCGGCTTCTACGTGGCGGCGCAGAAATGCGACGATCCGGAACGCTGGAATCCGATGAATTGTGATACGAACGAGTTGAACGTCGGTGTTGAGCGGCTGCTTGCAAAGTACCCGGAGAACCGGCTGTACAAGCATCTGTCCAACTGCGCACTCGGCTACGAGTGCTTGACCGCGTCCAATACATTCCTTCAGCGCTGGGAAGGTGCGGTTCCGGTATCGTTCTCCTGCAACGCCGGCTGCTATGGCTGCATCTCGGAACAACCCGATGACAGCGGCTTCCCTGCACCGCAGACGCGGATGAACTTCAAGCCGACTGTAGAAGAGATCATCGACGTCATGATGGAACATCTCGTGACGCCGGAATCCATTATTAGCTTCGGCCAGGGCTGTGAAGGCGAGCCGTCGACGCAAGCGAAGATCATCATCGATGCAATGCGTGAAGTGCGGAAGCGGACCAACCTCGGCTACATTAATATCAATACCAATGCAGGCTTGACGGATCACATACGCGGCATCGTGGATGCCGGACTTGATCTGATGCGCGTAAGTACGATTAGCGCATTGGACGATCATTATAATGCGTACTACAAGCCTCGGGGCTACACGCTTGCGAATGTGGAGAAGTCGCTCCGCTACGCGGCAGACAAAGGCGTTTACACGTCGATCAACTATTTGATTTTCCCAGGCGTCACTGACCGTGAAGAAGAGATTGAAGCGATGCTCGGCTTCGTTAAGCGGACGGGGCTGAAGCTCATCCAGATGCGTAACCTGAATATCGATCCAGAGAGCTATTTGGAGCTCATTCCGAAGGCGCAAGGCGAGATTTATGGCATGAAGCAGATGCTGGAGATTTTCGCTGATGAAGTTCCGGATGTCGTTATTGGTTCCTACACGCATGTGCCGCCAGCACCGCTGAAGCAACCGCTGTAGGTTGATCGCATACTGAACTTTCCAGCTTTGCAGCATACAAAAGCATTGCTTTATCGAGAGTGACCATGCTATACTCTCCTAGTGTGTAATTACTCTGGGTCCGCATGTTGATCCAGGGCGGAAAGAGGTGAACGAGATGAAACAAGGTATTCATCCGACATACCACGTCACTACAGTAACTTGCGCTTGCGGCAATAGCTTCGAGTCTGGTTCGATTAAACAGAACCTGCGCGTTGAGATTTGCTCCGCTTGCCACCCGCACTTTACGGGTAAGCAGAAGTTCCTGGATGCTGGCGGTCGCGTCGACAAATTCAAAAAGAAATACGGTATCTAATCTGCCGGAATTTAGCAGAATACAAGAACCTCCCTCAGCCATCCTATTGGTTAAAGGGAGGTTTTTTTATGCGAAGCTTGTTATGTGCAATTACGTTAATGACGGCCATTTCACTGACAGCGTGTGGCGGCAACAAAGATGCCACGAATCATTATAATGCGAACTCGTACGGACATGATGGCTACTTGGGCTTGTCCAACAGCAACCCGCACTTGCCTAATCGCAACGGCAACTTTCTCAATCAGAACGATGATGGGAATTTCGCGCAGCGTCAGCTGCTGCAGCAGGTCAGCGGAATTAAACGGGTTAACATTATGTTCCGTACACCGGATATGGATGTGACCATAACGCCTAAGCCGGGAGTGAACAAGGCGCGCTTGAAACGGGAAGCTACAGCGGTGCTCAAGAAGAACATGCCTCGTTATAACGTCCATGTGAAGGTAACCTAAGCATAAAGCGGTTTAAGGTGTATCCCTAGGCTTCACGGATTTCCAGATAATCGGCGCTTGCACTTTGCGATAGAACAAGCTATACTTACTTTTGCCGTGCTAGACGGGGAGGTAGCGGTGCCCTGTAGCTCGCAATCCGCTGTAGCGAGGTTGAATCCCTACTCTGAGGTTATGCCGATGTGGGGCTGGAGTTCATGAACAGTGTTGACGGCTGGGTCCTCCGCAATGGACGCCTGTGAACGGGTCAGGTCCGGAAGGAAGCAGCCATAAGCAGGTCTGCCCATGTGCCGGAGGAGTGCTTGGCCTGAGCTGGGAGTGGAAGTGCCGCTCATGTCGCATTTATCGAAGGTAGGTGCACGGTCACCTATTATTGAAGCTAACATCCTTTTGTGGTTCATTGTGAACCATGAATAGGATGTTTTTTTCTGTTCTGGCAGGATTATCTACTTTCGTAGCCGAAATGGAATAGAATCGGATCGGATCTACGTAAAGGAGACAAGAGCATGCCCGATATTCCTTCAGCATCCATTGTACGTCTCAGCCTTCAAGCTCTTGAAAGCTATTGCGGCCAATTCGCAGATACGATAATTGTTATGCTGGACGAGACCACGAAGATCGTCCATGTGAATGCACGATTTTTAAAAGAAACAAGCTATGCAGAGTCGGATTTGCTTGAGCATCCGCTCAGCAAAATTACGGACGGAGCCGTACAATGGACGGACCCAGCCGTGATGTTCGAGACAATTGCGAGTCGTCTGCAGCGTCCGGTGAATGAGGGGCTTCCCCTGCAGTTGATTGCGGTCGAGGGATACCGTATTTCTACTACTGCTTCGCCAATAATTGTCCAGACGGAGCAAGGCATTCGGTGTCTGCTTTTTCTGTACGGTCAAAGCGGTATGCGCAGCGGAAATCTCATTGAGCGCTTTGGAGAGACGATGCTGCGTGATGAGCATATCGGCGTCATTCTCCTGCAACCCGAATCCTTAAAAATATTAGATATAAGCCCGCTCGCATGCCAATTGCTCGGCGTTGAACAATCGGCTGTTGTGAATGTGGAGCTTTCATCCTTCTTTGCCGAGGCGGAGAAGGAGTATACGATTATATGTGAAGCGCTCGCGAGCGGCGAGACGGTTCGAAATTACCCGCTGACCTGGCGATACGAAGATAAGCAAAGCGAGCTGCTCATGGACGTTGGGCTGCTGCACAGTGCAATCTTCGCCAGGGAAGGCGCCTATATTATCTTTAAAGACGTGACGAATCTGCGCTCGCTCGAAACGCAGGTGCAGCGAAGCGACCGTCTGGCGATGATCGGGCAGATTGCAGCAGGCGCCGCGCATGAGATTCGTAATCCGCTCACAGCAATTCGCGGCTTCCTGCAGATGTTCCGAAAAACGATGATTGAACACAATATGAACAAAGAGAAAGAATACACGGATATCATGCTCAGCGAGCTCGATCGGATTAATCATCTCGTCGGGGAGTTTCTACTACTCAGCAAGCCGAAGCAGATGACGACCAGCTGGATCGGTGTCGATAGCGTGCTGCGAGATATTATGCCGGTTATTTCGAGTGAAGCGCTGCTGCATAACGTGATGGTGAACTGGGACGATCAGATGGAGCTGCCGCGTGTTCTTGCAGATGGAGAGATGCTGAAGCAGGTATTTTTAAACTTATGCAAGAACGGGATTGAGGCGATGACGGAAGGTGGGACACTGACTGTTCGCGGGTCTGTGCTCCAATCGGGCAAGTCGTCGAGGCTTGTCATTGACATTGAGGATACGGGCCCGGGGATACCGTCTCAACTCCTTAATAAGATCTTTGATCCTTTCGTAACGACGAAGCAAAATGGTACCGGGCTCGGCCTATCCGTCTGCCAGCGGATCTTGCATGACTTCGGCGGTACGATCTCGGCGGCGACAAGGGAGAAAGGAGCACTGTTCACAGTCATGCTTCCTTGTTAGAGAACGCTTTCTCATTCACCCGCGTTCCTTGGCGCTTAACTGGATTTCATCTCTTTTTAGACGATGTAGCCGTTTTGCTAGGCTGTCTGCATCGTGTATAATAGAGTTACTTAAGCCGAAAGGAAAGGAACGGATCGTATGTCACATATCGCTTTATACCGTGCTTGGCGTCCGCAGACGTTCCAGGATATGGTCGGCCAGAAGCATATTATTCAAACGTTACAGAATGCGATTCGCGAGCAACGGGTATCGCATGCCTATTTATTTAATGGTCCGAGAGGAACAGGGAAGACGACTGCAGCCAAAGTTATGGCTAAAGCCATTAACTGCGAGCGCGGTCCGACGCCTGAGCCCTGCAACGTCTGTGATGCATGCCGAGGCATAACCGCCGGCACGATCATGGATGTTGTGGAGATTGATGCTGCATCCAATCGCGGTATCGACGAGATTCGGGATATACGCGACAAGGTGCGTTATGCGCCGTCTGAAGTACGCTACAAAGTGTACATTATTGATGAAGTGCACATGCTGACTTCCGAGGCGTTCAATGCGCTCTTGAAGACGCTCGAAGAGCCGCCGGCTCACGTCATCTTTATATTGGCGACGACAGAGCCGCACAAGCTGCCGGCAACGATTATTTCTCGCTGTCAGCGCTTCGATTTCAGGCAAGTTTCCATGCCGGAGCAGACCGAGCGGCTTCGCCAGATTTGCGACGAAGAAGGCATTCAAGCGGAGGACGATGCGCTTGCTTATATAGCTAGATTGTCCGACGGCGGGATGCGTGATGCAATCAGCTTGCTCGAGCAAGTATCTGCATATGGTGGAGAGCGGATCACGCTAGGCGATGCAATTGATGTTACGGGTGGTCTTGCGACGGAGCAGTTCAAACAGCTCGCCGATGCTATAAGAGATCGGGATGCGGCGGCGGTGATGCCGCTTGTTGAAGGCCTCATGCAGGCGGGCAAGAGCGCTGACAAATGTCTCGAGAACTTAATCTTCTACTTCCGGGATTTGCTCGTGCTTAAGCTCGCTCCCGGCGGCAAGGTGTCGACGGAACGAATTGTCGATCAGGAGAAGTACCGCGAGATGGCGAATTCCTTTAGCAGCGAGCTGCTCTTCCGGATGATTGACGTGCTCAATCAGTACCAGTTGGAGATCCGGCACGCTGCCCTGCCGCAGACCATCTTCGAGATCGCGCTTATGAAGATTTGTACGATGCAGGAAACTGGTGGCGGAGCAACCGCGGCGGCTGGAGCTACAGCAGATTCTGCTTCTTCTTCCGCTGCTGGAGGCGGTGGCGGTGCGCCAGCCGGAGAAGTACAGCGTCTGCAACAGCGCATCGATACGCTAGAGCGCAAGATCGAACAACTGCTCCAATCCGGCGTGCGTCCGGACGGGCAAGGCGCTGCTTCAGTTGAGCAAGCAGGCGGAGGTGCGCGGGGCAACCGTAATTCGGGCTTCGGCGCCAAGGGTGGCGCAGCGGGAGGCAGCGGTTCGCCTGTCATTGCACGCGTGAAGCTGGATCCGTTCCTAGCAGCAGCCGAGAGTCAGGCTACTGGTCAGGTGCGGATGAAGTGGAGTGACATTTTGCAGCGTGTGAAAGGGAACAATATTTCCACTCACGCCTGGTTCGTGAACGGAGATCCGGTCAGCGCGGCGGACAATACGATCCTGGTTGCATTCAAGAACTCCATCCACCGTGAAACCACGGAGAAACCGGCTAACCGCGAAGTCATCGAGCGGGTGTTCAATGAGGTGTTCAGTCGACAGGTTCGCTTGGCAACCGTTATGCTGAAGGAATGGCAGACCGCAGCGGAGAAAGGTCCGGCGCCGGCAGGGGAGCTGCTGTTTGAGCAAGAAGAGGAAGGCAGCGCACCGAAGGAGCCGGAATGGGTTGAAGAGGCAGTGAGGATGTTCGGCGAAGATCTCGTTATAATTGAAGACAAGTAATGTATCCCAATAAATTTAACTACACATAAGGAGTGACTTTAACCATGAACAACATGAACCAAATGATGAAGCAAGTGAAGAAGATGCAAGAGCAAATGCTGAAAGCGCAAGAGGAGCTAGGCACGAAGCTGATTGAAGGTTCTGCTGGCGGCGGCGTAGTTACGGTGCAAGTTAACGGCCACAAGAATGTACAAAGCATCGTAATCAAGCCGGAAGCAGTAGATCCGGATGATATCGAAATGCTGCAAGACCTTGTGCTAACTGCAATCAACGATGCGCTGAACAAAGCCGATGAACTGGCGAACAAAGATATGGGTAAATTCACAGGCGGTATGAAAATTCCAGGCCTGTTCTAATTGTGATTTAGTAGAGGAGCTTCCGCCTTGTATTATCCCGAACCGATAGCCAAACTGATAGATGCCTTTAGCCGCTTGCCGGGCATCGGTCCGAAGACGGCAGCCAGACTGGCATTTCATGCTTTGAAAATGAAAGAAGATGACGTCATTGATTTTGCGAAGGCGCTTGTCAGTGTGAAACGAAATCTGCATTACTGCTCGGTTTGCTGCAACATTACCGACACGGACCCGTGCCGGATTTGCCAAGACAAAAGCAGAGACAACTCGGTCATCTGTGTGGTGCAGGAATCCCGTGACCTCGTCGCAATGGAGAGGACAAAGGAATTTCAAGGGCAATACCACGTTCTCCAAGGGGCGATATCTCCGATGGAGGGGATTGGTCCGGATGAGATTCGCATAGCAGAGCTGCTCCGAAGGCTTAGTGACGAGACGGTTCAAGAGATGATCCTCGCTACGAATCCCAATATTGAAGGTGAAGCGACTGCGATGTATCTATCGCGTCTCGTGAAGCCTTTCGGCATACGAGTGACTCGAATTGCCCACGGTCTGCCTGTAGGCGGAGACTTGGAATACGCGGATGAAGTGACGCTCTCTAAGGCGCTCGAAGGACGCAGGGAACTAAATTAATTACATTAATCTCTAACCCCGCAGGAGGAAGGTCTCCTGCGGGGTTATTTGCTTTTTGAAGTGGTTTATCTGGCAGGGGCTTGTTCTATTTTTGCAGTCTGCTCATACATACAACTATATGCCTTTTGCTGGTGTGGCAATCCGATCGGAGAGAGGGGCGTTTGGACATGTGGAGATTATGGCTGCGTTCGAAGAAGCAGACTGCGGCATTGAAACTGAAGAAGACCGAGGTGGAGGAACAGATCGAGCTGTTTGCGGAGATTAAGACGGCGAAGCAGGAATGGGATAATGCGCAGCGGTATTTCGAATATGCGCTCGGTAAGGATCAAATTGATTATGCAGTATTTGCAATGGCTGCAGCAGAGAAGCGTTATGAGATGTTGATTCGCAAAGCCAAACGTATGCCAGTGAAATGGTCAAATCTGAAAGGTGGGATATCCGGATGAAAACGGTATGGCTGGTTAGTCTAATTGTATCCTCGATACTTCTTATTGTAGTCATGTTCCGTAATAAGCTACCGCTGCAATGGGTAAGGCGGTTCGCGCTTCATCTCATCGCGGCTGCTCTTGTTCTTTATGTGCTTAACTTTTCAGGACTGATATCCGGTATGGAAGTGCCTCTCAATCCTGTAACGATAGGTACCGTTGTGTTGCTCGGCCTGCCAGGCATTATGCTCGTACTTGGGTTGCAGATGACGTTGTTTTAGCTGGAATACTTTACAACTAAACAAATTGAGGATAAGCCTTGACCTTACAGGAGTGGATATGTTAAATTAGATCTCGCGTCACAGAAGGTTATGGGCTGCAAAAACAAATTAAAAAAATGCTTGCAATAAAGTGGCCGAATGTGATATATTAATCAAGTCGCCGCTGAGACATGGGCGAACAAATGAAACAAATTTGTTCCTTGAAAACTGAACAATGAGCGACCTGTCAAAAGGTCTAAAACAAGCTAGTTTTTTGAATGAGCTAACAAGCAAATTCATGAAAGGTCTTCGGACCACTTTTATGGAGAGTTTGATCCTGGCTCAGGACGAACGCTGGCGGCGTGCCTAATACATGCAAGTCGAGCGGAGTTATTCCTTCGGGGATAGCTTAGCGGCGGACGGGTGAGTAACACGTAGGCAACCTGCCTGTAAGATCGGG
>NZ_JBVYOI010000013.1:0-118228 GCF_056120345.1 Paenibacillus sp. sgz302114 | reverse complement strand
TGTTCCCGCATACCCAGTTACTGGGCTAACGGCATCCGCCCATAGCTTTCTCCACCTCCATATCTATTTCAAGGTGATGAAATCCTGCGAATGAGTGAGCATATGTGAGATAAACCCTTAAAACTGAGGGACGGGCACTATCGCTCAATACAACACGACGGCAGCTGGCCTAGTGATCAACGTGGCAGAATAGTTGAATGGATATAATTAAAACCAAGGGCTTATCTTTGTATTCCTGGGGGCAGATTGATGGATTATATATGGTTTAATTACGAAACACCGATCTTACGTCAGTTGCCTCATCCGTTTACAGAAGCAGCCATACTACTGAATCCGTTTATTCAAATGCCAGAGGGATGGACTGCAAAGAAGAGGAAGAGCGAATATGAGCATATATATCCTGAATTAGCGGAGTCCCTGAAACTTAGCATTCCGAAGTCTTGGAGCCAAGTCATGGCTGATACAGGGATTAAATCTTATGCAGAACTTGCTATTGCTTTGAAGACTTCAATCTCAGCATTAAAGAAGGAATTTGCTCGCCCTGATTTAGCGGATATACTAAATAGGGACCTGCCCAGTGACCTTTATTACCCTCGTGAAGATAACATTTCGGAATTTTTCATATCAGATATTCTTGATATTTTGGGATCTAATAGCGCAAATAATTTATTGTACTCGGATCCGATTTTTGATCGAAACGGTGAATTGCAAATCAAAAATTTAACTGAGATAGCCGTAAGTGAGTTAGCTCCTAGTGAGATTGTCCTAACGAATGAAAAAATGGATTACGCATTTTTAAGCGTATTTGATTCGTTTATTACCTTGTTTCTCTCCAAAGAACAGAAAATTGAAGAAATCATCAACCAAAAGAAGTGGGAAGCTTTAATTTGTGGACCAGAAACTTATATTAGTTGGTACTATGGCAAAATTGATTTGGGCTAAAATGATTAAGCTAACGTGCACGTATATCGCTCAATCAACACGACGGCACTGGCTTTATGATTCACCGTAATAACTAACTTTTACATAACCTTTACGGTATTGGAAACGATAAAGATTGACCTTCCATCTTTTGGAGAAAGGACTGAATTCGTATGGACAATAATCAAAAATCAAATTCCAAACAAACTGTTGATCAAGGTAAGAATAGAAACGCTCAGGAGATGAATGAATCAGGAATCGACTATATCTGGGGCAGCGATCAAGACGAACTAGTCAAGGAACAGAAGCAGGAGGAGTAACCTTAATTAACAGAGGGGCTGACTTAAAAGCGATGGAACCATCCATCGCTTTTTTTGCTTTTAAACACCTCCTGCGTTAACGGGCACGAGAGTTGAACATAATCTCCATCACGAGGCTGCCGTGGAATCAAACGGTGGCCTCGTTCCACTAAAAGGGCAGATTTACGCAATTTTGCAAATCTTAGTTGTGTTTTTCGGTTCAAAGTAATAAAGTTAATAACTCTTCCACCATTAACACAATGATTGCTGTATACATTTCAGTTAAATGGTAATTCCTTTGTATGAGGAGTTGATTAAATGAGCAATCTGATGTATTTCCTTACAAGTGGTAAATTCAAAAGGTTACAGACTTTGGACAAGCATCTGGAAATATTAAGAGCAAGTATTCGGCATTATCAAGAGTTAGTTGGTAGTCAAAGGATTGAGTGGGCGGAACAATCTGTTGTCGGGAAGTTCATGTATTTTCGAAAGTATGATTACGATGGGCTTGGTTTAAAAGAGTTTCTGAATGAGTGTGGCCTTTTGCCAGTGGTATCAACGGTAAAGTGGCAAGGATTTTCTCTTGAGGAGCAACGTTACCTGGAACCAGATATGGGATCTGTGAGAGAGGTGTTGAAGTTCACTCCAAATTCTGAATATACCATTCAGAAGGAAGTGGTAGAGGATTTTAAACTTCAGGTAAGTGATCGAGAAATAAATGATTTAGTTTGGCAATGGAAAGAGAAAATGGTTGAATATAAATCCTTGTCAAAGCTTTGGAGTTGGATTTGTTTAAACTCACCGAATATAATATCGAATTGTGAGATGTATAAGCAATTTGGGACTGTTCAAATAAAACGCTCGGATCCAGATTTAGACGCCCTTAAGGTGTTCAATAGATTAGGAAGAGAAGCATTGATGAAGCATGGTAGGGTGCAAGATGAATTAGTTATTAACTATGGCTTACAAGGGTATTACTCACTAAAAGAAGTAAGAAAGTATCGAAGGCTAATTGACATTCAGTCTAGATATTATTTGATGGAATCTTATGAAGAGAAGCGCATCCGTGAGATGTTGGAAAATAAATTAAGAAGGTATTCTATGACTTCGCAGCTAGGAAATTCCCAAACATGAAACAAAGAAAAGGCATTCTCCACGGTAACTTAGGCTTGTGCTTTGGGGCTGGTAATTAACTATAAAATAAAATATCCGTATAAGTATATAAATATATTTATACGGATATAACTGGTGATAGAAGTCCTTAAACTTTTAGTTGAAAAGAGGAATATTAAAGATGAATAGTCTAGGGATTGCTGATGTAACCCCAGGAGGAGTTTTGTTTAGATCATTAGTTTACTCTTGTCCAGAAGCGGTAACCGAACAATGGTTTGAGGAGGCCATGAAGTCTGGGGGATGGAAGGTGATGACGATTTATAATAACAACAACTTGACCCAGATTCGATGCTTTGATGCTTCAAAAAACAGATGGTTGCTGTGCACAATTGTACTTAAAAACACATTATCAGATGACAAGCTTAATAAATACTTTGCCAGTATTCAGAAGCTGATTGAAGCTCGCCGTCAAAATAAATTAGAGAAGCAAATGATGAAAACTCAAGAAGGTGTAATTTAAGATTCATTCCTATTTAAAGATAATCGTTTTTTGCTTTTTCGAGAAGTGGCAATTTTAAATATTTCAAGACACATTTCCCTATCATCAGTTGAAATGAGGAGGTCATTCAAATAAACATCTGTTGAGGATAACAGCATGTTTTCAAGATCAATTCTGTCTGGGACCGGGGATTGCTCTGACTTGCGAATGTCACTAATACCAAGGAGATAATCTGTTGAAACATCAAAAATAGTTGCAAGTTGTACAGTGCTTTTTAAATCGGGGGCATTGGTAGCTCGTTCCCAATTTGAAACTACTTGCCCAGAAATGTTTAATATTTCAGCGAGTTCTTGCTGATTCCAACCTTTTTCTTTTCTTAAACTTCTGATTCTTGTACCAAATTTCATTCATCACCACAACCTTTCAAGGTAGCCAGTAGATTAATAATTCGGCGCTATCCTGCAGCCTCTTAGGAAGACTAGGTGTTCATCATACCATACAACATGCTTGTTGGAGAGTTCTCCATACATGTTTGGGAGGGATCTACATATGTGTTGTAGCTATCTCCATGTATGTTGTAGCTATCTCCATCTCTCTTGGAGTATACCAGAATTGTTATTGCATATTCACTAATCAAATAACTAATAATCTAATTAATATACTAGTTAATATGCTAGTTAATATGCTAGTTAATATGTCTCCACAATGATTAAAGAATAACATTATTATAAAATAATTAATGATTGACATTGATACGAAGTGTTGCTATTCTATGTCTGAAATCAGACAGGAAATAAGGGGAAGTCGAATGCGGGGTGTGATTCAAGAAGAGAATCGGTGTTTTTGGATTATTATAGATACAAAATGTATCTTTATTTATCTAATAAAGTCAACTGATAGATTAGGAGGAATGAAGATGACTTCAAGTTTAGATTTAACTTGGGATAATCATGATTGGCTGCAAGAGGATTTAGATTATTCTCCGAAACGTAGAATAGATAACAAGGCTAGCTGGGAGAAACCGCATATTATCGGGAGTTTTAAAAGTAGAAAAATGAAGCGAGATGTTGAATACCATTCCTTGAATGAATGTTTATTTTACTATTTCATGGAGTTAGATCCAGAGGTCATACGCTATTATGTTCAGCCTGTTGAGGTTCCGATACCAATTGAAGTGACGAGAGCAGCGAAGAAGTTTTGGCTTCACGTGCCTGATGTTCTAGTATATAGAAATGGTTATGAACCATTGTTATACCAGATTAAAGAAGCGCCAGGGGACTTAGGCAAAAAATTTGAGACATGTAATAAATTTTGTGAACTCTTGGCTGAGCATAAAAAGTGGAAATATGATGTTATTCACCCCAAAGAACTGCCGCAGATCGTCCTGCGGAATATAGAGAAGCTTCAAGGCAGTCTTAGGGTAAGGCCAGAGTTTGACCTTATTAGGAAAGATGTATTGTTTAAACTAAATCTATGTGGCTCTACATCAATAGAAGAGTTATCAGGGAGTTTCTATCCTTCTCATTCACCAGCCGATATCAAGCCTTTTCTATTCCATCTAATAGCAATCGGGGAAGTTGAAACGGATTTGTTTAAGTTGATTTCAAGACATAGTGTTATACGGAGAAAAAGGCGTGAAGAGAAAGGAAGCTTAAGCTTACTGTATCAATCAGCGTTTGGTGATCAAGAATGAAAATTAACCTAAAACTAAATGAAGTGATTGATTTCATGGGGAGAAAAAATAAAATTGTTTCAATTAATGGGAGACATGTCGTCCTTCAGAGGGTTGAAGGGGATTCTGAAACTTACAGATATAGTCTGGAGAAGCTCATTTCTGATCCAAGCTTTAAAGGTGGGACAATGATAGCACGCACGGAAGAGAAGAAATATGAGTCATTACTTGAGAAATTAGAGGAACCTGAGAGGGTGGAAGTATCTAGGAAGTATGAGCTAATACGACCAGTTCTTCTGCTGAGTAGAATCAAGCAAAATGACACTAAAGCCTTACTTGAGTTTTCTGAGAAATATGCAAAGTTTTACGTGTACAAAAATGAGAATATACTAAAGCTTTCACAAGAAGAATTGATTGATAGAGTAGTAAAGAAAGGCAAAAGAGACGGGCGAAAAGTAGGTAAGTCGACACTTAAGCGATATTTAAAGGCTTACCGAGACGGAGAAAAGCAAGGTATACCCGTTGCCATCGAGTGCTTTGTTAAAGCTGCTGATAGTGACTACATAAAGCGCAAAGATACAACTGCAATTGAAATTTGCAGCCCGAGAAATCCAGATGTAGTGGTTGATGTCATTTATACCAAGTACCCTGAAGAGTATCATCCAATTATTAAAGAAACAATTGAGAATGACTTTTTGAATATTAGACGACATAAGCCAAGTGCCATTTTCCGAATTATTGAAGCGAAATGCACGAAGAGTGGATTAAAAGAAATTCCGGAAATCACAATTCGCTCTATGATTGATCAGTTAAGCGATAGAACCAAGGCAATATATAGAGATGGAAAGAAAGGTATGGAAGCATTTAGTACCATAGAACGTGGATATTCAGAAACAGCTGCGCAGTATCCTCTTCATATTGTACAAATTGACCACACGGAACTCGACATTATCGTTATTAATGAGAAGACCAAACTTCCGATAGGAAGACCTGTTATTACATTAGGAATTGATGTATTTACAAGAATGATATGGTGTATGCATTTATCTTTTGAGGCACCGTCAGCGAATAAGGTCAGGAAGGCTATTGAACAAGGAATATTTCCCAAGGAGGCTAAGATTCGTTACGGCACGACGAACGATTGGGCCATCTTCGGGATCCCCTCCATTATTTACTTAGATAATGGTTCAGACTTTACAAGTAATGCTGTGAAGAGAATGATTAATGAAACTCTGGAATCCGAAGTTCGCTATCGGCCAAGAAGAACTCCACATTATGGAGGGGTTATAGAGCGGCTAATGGGGTCCATTAATACCAAATTAATTCACAATCTTCCCGGATCTACTGGTTCAAATATTAAAGATAAAGGTGAGAGGGACCCAGCGCAAGAAGCGAAGCTCACTCTGGTTGAACTGGAGAAAATTATTGCAAAATACTTCGTTGATGTTTACCACTATGAACCCCACAAAGGACTGCCCAAAGATTGCAATGTTCCACTTCTCAAGTATGAGGATGGAGTAGAAGAGCAAGGAAATCCACCAATGATTGCCCCACATCTAAAGGAATATTACCACATCGAGCTTTTACCTACCGAAGAGAAGCCATACAGCAGAGATGGAATCACAAAGGATCATATACATTATAAGGCCGATCACTTGGACTACCTTATTAACAATCGTGAGACTAAGTACAAAGTGAAATACGATGACGATGATCTTACGCATATTTTTATTCAGTTGCCTGAATCTAAAGAGTATGTAGAAGTATTAGCTTCATATCCATCGTCAGAAGAAATTAAAGGCTTAAATCGATATACATGGAACAAAGTGAAAGAAATTTTGAAGGATGCAGGTAAACAGAAACGCCTAAACAGATTGGATCCTGAGCAAATAAAAAGAGCGAGAGCTGAATTGCAGGATATGATAGCTGCTTCATTCAAAACAAAAATGACAACAAGAAAGATGGTTGAACGGATAGGAGCTAAGGTGGACATAACTATTAATGGTACAATCCCTAAATCTATGGATAGTGATAATCTTGAGGATTTGCTCTTAGGAGCACAAGCCATATTTTCAGAAAGAGAGGGACTAGCATGAGTAGTGAGGATCTGTCGGTGGATTCTTTTGCATCTAGAGTAGCAAATCTAAGCGTTAATTATGAAAAGATGCAGCAGATATGGAATGTGTTAGATTCGATACGTACACAGAACAAGTTCAAACAGGGTACTTCAAAATATGGGCAACGTCATTTGTCCGTCATTGGTCCATCCGGTGTTGGTAAGTCACAAGGGTTGTTGAAATATAGGGATAATAATCCAGGATACACAGAGGTCAGCCAAGATGGTTCTAAGGAAATTGACATTATACCTGTTCTATATCTAGAACTTCCCGATCCCTTTACAATAAAGGAATTATACGAGCAAATCTCCTATGCATTAGGTTTCCCAGAACTGCCGCGAAGAATATCAATTGGTGAAGCTCAGAGACAAGCTTTTCATTTGTTGAAAGAGCAGAAGGTGGAGGTCCTAATTTTAGATGAGTTGGATTATATTTTAACCTCTAATGTCCCGAATAAAGCTGCTATGAATGCAATAAAGAAAATTGCGAATAAGGCTAATATTACCCTTGTATTAGCAGGAACTCCTGAAGCAGAATCACTTCTTAAAATTAATTTTCAGAATTATCGAAGATATCCAAAGTTATACATCAATAGGTTTGAAAAATGTAATGAAGAATGGTTTCAAGTCATGGATGAGATGGAAAAGTTCCTTAAACCCGAGAAGGTAATTGGACTTGGTGATCCTTCAACTAAATTACCTCAAATTTTACATTCTATGAGCTCCGGGTTACTGGGGGTAGTAACCCCAATAATTCAAGAAGTGTATAGTATTCTGGGGTTGTTTAATGGGGAAGGTAAGGATTTTACTTTTAAGGCGGAGACAATAGAAGTACTAAAACAAGCCTATAAAAATATTAATGGTGATTTACCAAAGAAAGAGTTTGAGAGAATGTTAGCAAAAGGCTATTAACTCAGACCTACCGGGGAATAATAGTAATACTATTATTCCCCGGTAGGTGGTTATTTTGACAGTTGCTATTCATATCGATGTTCTACCATCAAGAACAAAACTAATTAAAGGTGAGTCGTTGTTTAGCTTCCTATTAAGGACGGCAGAGAGTAATGGAATCTCGGTTGATTTGTTAATGAATGTGTTCCGAAGTAATAGCAAGTATTTGCTTCATTTTGGGGATTTTCATAGAGCAGATTGGTATCCAGAGAGTGTATTTGATATCGAGAAACTGATTAGTTATACCGGCATTAGTAGATATCATATTGGAGTAAGCAGTTTCACGAACATGCTGCGAATTTATAAACAAATTACAAAAGGTGAACAAGCCCGATTCGCGAAGGAAATGCTTCGAGACATCCTCTACTATTGTCCACAATGTTTAAAGGAGAAGCAGGGTTTTGCATTGATATGGAAAGTTGAAGGGGGCAATCATTGTCATAAGCATCAGTCAAAACTTCTAAATACATGCGGTCATTGCTATGAATCCATTAGATACAATCAAATTCAGAAGATGGATATTTGTCCACATTGTAATCTGAATTTATCAGATGTAATTCCAATATATGAGGGTTCAGATTCTCGAGAACAACTCCTAATTAATAACGTGAATCAGCTTATCCACTCTGGTGAGCCAATGTTTGATGCGCAAGATCTTGCTCAGAAGTTCTTATATCTTCTCAATAGTTCACAGTCGATTTATCAGGCGGAAACTGTTGAAAAAGCTTTGGAAGGATGTACTTTAATTCATCTATTACAATGCGGACGTGGGACAATTAAAGGTAAGAAAGCATTAAGTCTACGTTTTGTTTTAGATATGCTCTATAAGTTCAATTTGAATGTGTTTGATCTTCAGCAGCTAATCATGCCGGAAGCATTTATAAGTTCACTGATGAAAAATAATTCGGTTTCATGGACTCAAAACTCCTCATGTTTCGCTCCATGGTGCAAATCATTTGGGAAAAAAGGTAGTCTCTTACCTACTGCTTCTAAGCACGCCAAGAAAAAAGGACAAGTATTAACTTATTATGTTGTATGTAGTGAATGTTGCTGCGAGTACGCTTTTGACAGAGAAAGGAGTTTGGTTGAGAGAACAAACTTTATCTCAGCGTACGAAACAATTATGAAGCATGATATTCGCAACATGACTTGGCCAGAAAAAGAGAAATGCTTCTCAATAAAGAAAGAGCCTATTCGGAGAGCTATCGCTTATTTTACTGTACGTCAAATCGTTAAAGATGGCTTGCCTTGTTGGAACTGTAAAGTTGAAAAAGAGCTATTATTAAAATTCTCTGAGGCAATTAATAATGGAAACGATTTAGCGGAAATACGTTTTTGGCCTATTTGGAGTGTATATGAGCAGTATCTTCTACATCGATATCATCCAGAAATAATGAGAACACTATTGCAGTTTCGGACAGAGAAAGTAAGGACTGAGGCAAATACACTGGATGTTGAATTGGAAAATAGGATTAAGATTGTATGTGAGAATATGATTGAACAGGGAGTGTTGATTAATCTGCCAAGAGTAGCTGCAGCGGTAGATCTCTCCGTCGTTACGCTTTATAAACGGAGTGGTGTTCTGTGCGTGAAGGAGTATCAAAACATACAGCAGAGAAAGAAGAGGGAGCAGCTGCTGCAGGAGCTGAAGGCGAAGGCATTGGAGTATATTAATAATAGTTCTGACCATGTGTACTCGCAGAAATTATATAAGGCTATGGAGATACGATATGGTTACCTGAAGAAAATTGCTCCAGAACTTGTGGAATGGATTGAGGAGATAAGACTAGAACGAAATCACTGTCTATATGAAAAATAGTCTAAGGGGAACTACGATGATGCTTGAAAAATATCAGATCAGACCCAAGATTGAGGAAGGAGAGGGACTCACAAGTTATTTATTTCGAGTAGCTGATGAGAACGGGACAAAAATCACAACAATTATAAAAAAGGTAAAAATTAGAAAATATTTTCAAACTCCCATTAGAAGATACGCTCATCTAGACATTTTCCCCTATAAGCAAGTAGATGTGCCATATCTAAGTCAGCTCCTTGGCATGGAAGAACATGAAATGTTAAAGCATACCTATTATCCAATCATAGAAAAATTTACTGATAATCCACTTGAGAATATGGATAACTCATCCATGAGTTTAAGTTTATTACTGGAAACTGATACACGTAAATTCTGTACGAAGTGTATTTCTGAGAAGAAAGGCTTCCAGCTAATTTGGCAGGTAAAGGACATTGAGATATGTGATGTACATAAAATTAAGCTGCAAAATTACTGTTCACATTGTCATAAACTACAGCACTATATGAGGTATAAACTAAATCAACCAATATGTGACCACTGTTCAAATCTACTTTATAAAGTTAATGCATATGTCGAAGGTGAGGAATTAAATGAGGATGTAGTTGATTATCAAGAAAAACTCTATGCAATTTGGACTCAGTTAATGTCTCGTACGAAGATCCCTTCAGTTTTTAACTTGGAACTAAAAAAGTCCATTGCACTGAGGCTGCTATACATTGGCCAGATCTATGGTGAATTTTCCGAAAAAGAGTTTTGCATAAACAAAATTAGCTTTCTCAAGAAACATGAAATTTTACATTTAAGGAAATTGGTAAGAGGAGAGCAACCTGTTAAGAAAATATCAATAATTGGGCTTCTAGTTAGGTTCTTACTGGAAAGCAAAATGAGTTTAACATCGATTGCAGATCTACCTGTGAAAAATGAGTACTTAGAATCGCTCCTTGATAATAAGCCATTAGTAAAAATTGGGCCCTGTCTTACTCCGTGGTGTTCTGCAAGAGGCACAAAAGACGAAATGATCAGATTTAAGTATAAGAAGAGAGGTGTCTCAACACATAGCCATCATTCTTTATGTAGGACGTGTTTTATTACATATGGTTACGATAAAAAGACTATAAAATGGTGTGAGATAGGAAATAAGACAACCTTAATAACTGAGATTATCATGCCAAATATTCAGAGGGGCTCTTCTCGAACTAAAATAGCCGCTACCAATCAAGGAATATCAATAGTGAAAATTGATGAATTAATAGGATATTTATATGCTCAAGGGGTTATCCCTTATGATTATAATTTTCATACCAGCATAGCAGGACCTGACGATTTAGTAACTCAATTTGAAGAGTTATGGAAAAAAGTTGGTGGTTACAAAAAGCAAATGGCCCTTCAATCTAAAAAGCAATTTGGATGGACTCGCATTCAATTTTACTATTACTACTATTCTACTGATGTGCAGCTCTATTTATTTATCAAAAGAAAGAAGGCGCATAAAGGAACCACGAGTGCATGTACATCTTAGTAACAGGATAACTGAACTAATTTAGATATGTGATAAAAAGAGAATCGAAGCTTTACATTGAAGGAAATGTAAGAAGTTTTTGGTATTCCAATTGGAATCATTAATTCCTATAAGCTAACTAAGTCAACAAGATTCGAGGAATGCAAAGAATGAATACTTTTCTTTCGATAGTTTAAGACCAAAGAACCTAGGGATTTATTATGATGAGATAATTGCCAATATCAGTGCGAATCGAGTTTCGGTTGTACATGGAAATTTCAGGTTAAATGTAGCGGATATATATTCTGATGAAACAAAGTAGTGATATTGAACTATTCTATATCCTCCGTTTGAATTTTGTACTAAAATTATTTAGTTATTAAATTCATTTGGAGGTAGAATTATGGGTGTAATGAAAATCCTGAAAAAGTTTCACGACAGAAACCTCGATACTGTAGTAGTGCTTGCAGTATTGGTAGTACCTTTGTTAATACTACTATTTTATTTTTATCCACATTATCTTCCTTCTAGTAACAAATCAATTGCACTCATTGGCAACCTGAGGCAAGTAGGTGATTTTTTTGGTGGGACAGTAACTCCGTTAATAACAATCGCCAGTTTCTTTATAATTTACAAGGCCTATCGTTCTCAAGTTGAAGAACTTCAATTAACAAGAAGTACCTTTGAGATTCAGAATTTTGAGGTTACATTTTTTAATCTTGTGAATAATCTGAATGAAATTAGAAGTACTTTATCACTACCAGATGAAAACCAGCCTTTTGATTATCCAAGGGGTAATTTCTCAACAAGAACAAGAGAACGTAATGTTATAAAAAAAGGAAAAGAAGTATTTCAGATAATTGGAGATAGGTTCCTAACTGAAGAGTATAAAATGAACGCTTTTATGGACTTGGATGGTTTAGATCAATATTATAGTGCTTTACAAACAATACTACAGTACATCCTTGAAAAAGGGGGGGCTAAAGAGAAGAAAGAGTTTTATTATTCAATATTAACAACCTATATGAGTAATGATGAAAAAAGATTCTTATTTCTTAAGTTAGTTAAAACACATACTTCTGATAATGATGCAGTTAGGCTGTTAAATTTTGAATTCTTCTCACACGAAGCCCATTCCTATAAATATACTGACCAGAAAGATCTTTATACAAACTATAAAGAAATGAGAAAGATTTATTTGGATTTATTATTATAAGTTAATTCATTCCCATATAGAAATTAAGCAGCCACATTTGGCTGCTTTTTTGTTGGACTAATTGGTTTTCAACTTCTTCAGCCTATATTGAAGCAGTTACTTAATGCAGGGACTTTGGAAAAGTTTGTCGAATTAGTGGAAATAGATTTTTATGGAGGCGTCATATGCAGAAACGATGGTTTCTTGTACTTTCACAATGGAAAATATATTGGACAATTCGAAGCCTTACTAAACGTCTAATCTTCAAAATTGAGGCATTACGGTTTAAGTTTCTTAACGAGGTTCATGAGGAGAGAGATAGTACCAATACGTTGATGAGTCTATTTAAACTTTCTATATCTCAGCTACTTCTTGCATTAACTGTAGCTATCGCCTTACAGTTTTTAGATGAGTCAATGCTACCTCTATATGTAAAGCTACATGTTAAGATTCCTGAAGATGGATTGTATGGTACATTGTTCAGTGCTGTTAGTGCCATTGGTGGTGTTTTTATTGGTTTATATTATGCTGGGATAAGTGCAGTTGGGAATACCATATACTCAAAAGTTCCAAATGAGATCAGGAACCTCTTGGCGAAAGAGAAAATTGGATATGTTTATATGCGTTTTTTAGTATTTACTACTTTTATAAGTTTTTGTTTTATTACCTTAAGGGTGTTAGGGTACCCCAAAATTCATTTGGCAGTTCCAATTATTTGCGTTCTTACGGGTGTGGGTATTATAGGTTTTATAAAACTTGGTCAACGTACTTTTTATCTATTTGATCCTTCTAGTCTCGCGATAACTGTACTTTACGAAACAAATAATACCATTAAGAGAGTCTGTGCAGGTGGTTATCAATGGTCTGATAAATCATTCCAAGAGCATGCAGCCAGACAAGTGAAATTTAACTTGGAGTTGCTTCAGACTTTAGCAGCAATTACTTCAAAGGAACAACATTTATCTGGAAAACCATATATACAACTTATTCAAAAGCTTATTATTTTTATTACTGGCTATGAAAAAAGGAAAAAAAGTATCCCAACAAAAAGTGCTTGGTATTTGCGCAAATATAAACATAAACAATGGTATAGAAGTGCGGACCATGAAGTGACAATTGCCCTAAATACGAGTACAACTTTACAACCATTAACTGAGGTTGACAGATATTGGATTGAAAAAAAAGTGGTTCAACTAGTTGGGAATTGTATAAGAGAAACGATACTAAATGCTCAAACTGATGGTGAAATGAGTTTATTTAGTTATATTAATAATTACATCAATACGATTTCCCATGAAGGAGATTTTACTCGTAGCATAGTTCAGATTGAAAATGTAATGAGGATTATCCATCAAGAGATACCCAAGTTAGAAGTGGGAGCTGCAGAAGAAGAGGCAATTGATAACATTGCAATAATAGATACTGTAGTTTACATGCTTATCGATTCATTTTTGAAATACATAACTTATTTGGATGAACATTTCACAATGAATATTGAGAGAAGAGTTTCCAAAATTAAGTGGACTAGTAAAGTTGGGATCTATAATCAAGGTTTTCCCTCATTTATTATGGAAAGGCTTGAATGGTTACAAGCGAGTCTAGAGTATGAGTGTGAAATCGAAGGGAGAAGTATTAGTCCAGTCTGGTATGTTTCGGAATTAATTCGGCAGGTTTATGCAGAGAAGTTTAAGGAGGATATAGAAACTTTATTTGTGAAATGCTCGAATCTGTTTGAGAGTTGGATTCAACATACAGATTCATTAAATCAAATTCAATTAAGCTCTACAATTCTTAGTCGTGAATGGGAGTTTTGGAATAAAGTCGATTATCATCTTGTACATATTGAGGCAAGATGGGCGGAAATTAATCTTCATAAGAAGATAGATGGTCTGCATTGGCCTAGTATTAACATTGAAGATTTAAAACATAGAAAGGAGAAACGAAAGGAAGCAGCAGTAAAGCAGATGGCTTACCTAGCTAATTATCATAATTTTTATTCTCGATCTGATGAAATTCCAGATTTCGGTGGACAATTCCTTAATATTTGTGGTCAAGAGCTCCTAAATTATTTGTATAATTCTAAACTTGAAGAGTTTAAAGCAGTTTATGGAGAATATTTCTTCGGTTGTCTTTCTGCATTCGAGAAATTAAAGCTAAACACCGGTCAGAGTGTTTCGAGAGTCACACAAATGAAAATAGCATTTGCGCCCCTACTCGATTTATTAGAAATAAGCGGTTACATAAAGATTGTTGGTGAGTATCATCTAGACCCTTCTTGGTGGAAAGAAGTTATAAAAACCTGGGATGAATACTTAAAGAATCACGATCTCAATCACACAATAGATTTAATAGAAACAGCAATTAATATAAGTGAAATGCAATTTGAAATAGCCCACCGCAGCACCTTGCGATTATCGTGGCAGCGAGTCATCGCATCATTAGTAGATAAATTAGAAAGTAAAGAGATCTTTTTCGATAATAGAATTACAGCTGTGACACTAGTTAATCATTCAAGTCCATTGATCCGTTTAATAAGCAAAGATGATGTTCTTAGGTTTAGTGGATTTAGAGATGGTATTGGAATTTTTATTTACTACTATTTTATTAAGTATAAGGGTACTCCAAAATCACGACTAGAAAGTATTAATAGGAATTTTGAAGAAATAGATAGAATGCTTGTTAGGGAAGTTGAGTTTTATCGGGAAAACACTCAATCACAAAAGGATGAGCAGCCTTGAGCAATAATAAAGTTATTCGTAAAACTTTAAAAAAATTTCAGAGTCTTTATTTAAACCGTGAAAATGGCCTCCAACTTCATTTGTTCAAAGAAGATCTTCAATTAGGTATATTGCCCCTTGGTGGTAAAAGTAGTTATCATCCTGAATTTAATGTTCATTTTGAAGGAGAACAAAAAAATTATTCCAAAATAAAAATCATGCTTAATTCTTTAGGAAGATACAGTCAGTATGATTTTACAAGAACTGTATGTGAAGCAGTAGAAACTGTTGCAAACCATTTGGTTGCAGAGGGAGTAAGTTATTTTGAGTTACTGTTAGACAATAATGAGGAGAATCAATATTATCTTGAATCAGTAACATCTCAACGTTTATTTAGGATATCCTCGTTTTATATTCAAGTGGTTCCATTTGCCGATCGGATTTACCACGAAAAAAAAATAAATGTGATACATAAGCGTCACATCTGGAAGGTCGATTTTCCGCCAGCTTTGGATAGTAAGTTTAGGTACAAAAAAATGTTAAAGGGTCTAGAGAGATACAGTACCCCAGTACCAGATTTCTGGAATCAAGATATGCATTCATTCTCCAATAAATCATCATTTGATTTTACTTTATATCGTATGAATTCCGACATCCACATTCAAAAAATAACTCGAAGGTATGGTTGGGATATGCGCTCACAAAATAATAAGACAGAATTTTTTCAAGTTTATCAAAGATTAAAAATAGGCGCGGCCAAAGCAATTCTTAGAGAGCATATTCTTGATAAGTTAAACTCACTATTTGTGCAATTAGGATATGACTCTAAAATAATTGTCTCAGGTATTCCTACATCTGAGGAGATATTAGAAGTTCATCATCTGTTGCTGTCAGGTACGATTGATTTCAAAACTGCCCTTAAATCTGTAACATTATTATAAATTTTAAATAATAAATTAAGAGTAATTTCTAAGAGTTATCAACAGAGAGGTAGTTAAAATGATAAAACATATTAAAGAGATGATTGGAAAGAAAATAGCAAATTATACTATCGTTGGTCATTTAGGTTCAGGGGGAAATGCTGATGTATTTAAAGTTGTCGATTTAAAAGGTAATGTTTTTGCCATGAAGCTACTTGTGGTTACTACTAAGTATTTTGATAAGAAGTATGCTCGATTTAAAGACGAAGTTCATGTAGTTAGGGAGAACCAGGACATATTAAAAGGTATTATTCCAATATTGGATACATATCTTCCTGACAACCCAAACAAACTTGATAGACCGTGGTATGTAATGCCGATAGCTACACCTTTGTATAATTGCACCGAAAAGCTTAGTAATGTAAATAACATTATTTCATGTGTTTCTGAGCTCAGTGAAATTTTGTCTGAGCTTCATGATAGAGATATTGTGCATAGAGATATTAAACCAAGTAACATATATTTTTATATGGATTCTTGGGCATTCGGTGATTTTGGACTTGTTGATTATCCTGAGAAGAATGACCTTACGGAAAAAGGAGAATCAGTTGGACCGAAAAACACAATAGCACCTGAGATGAAGAGAGATGCTGTTAACTCTGATGGGAAGCCTGCGGACGTGTATTCATTATCTAAAACATTATGGATATTATTGACCGGAGTTAAGGATGGTTTTGATGGTCAATACTCGCATAAGATTGAGATGTTCGATTTAGATAAAAGGATAAATTCTAATGAGAATGGAAATAGGTGGTTTACTGTTACCTTGCATAAGCTTCTTGAAAAGGGCACATCTAATAATCCTAAGGAAAGACCTAATGCTGATGAGTTTAATGATACACTTCTTAAGTGGTTTAAGATTATTAGTGCTTATAATGAACGTAATGTTCTTGAATGGGAATTTTATCTCAGAGAGATTATTCCCTATACGTTACCCGAGACTATCTCGTGGACTAATGTTGATGATATTTACCATATCTTAAATTTGATATGTCACTCTAATTTGAATCACATGTTTTACCCAAGTGGTGGAGGTATGGATTTAAGGGCGTGCTCAATTTCAAACGAAGAAGGCTTTATTGAATTAGATGTAGGTTGGACAGTTAAACTAAAGCCTAAACGGTTAACCCTTAACACTTTTAAAGCTTCGTTTGAATGGAATTATTTCTATATAGAGACTGAAGAAATTGATATACCTGATGGAGTAGAAACTGAACCTGAATTATTTAATGTACAAATGATAGAAACGGATTCTGGAAACTATGTCAGATATAGTGAGGAGAGCGGCGCACAGGGTAGACTTATTGAACTACAAATTAAGGGAGGATTTGTTATATTTGCTAAAGGCTCTAAATATAACAGAGTATCTTCAACGTACGACGCTCGGCATAACAAAATGGGTCCGGAAATATTCAGAAAATTTATTGAGGGTGTAATTGATCAGTTAACGTTTGATGAAAAACATCCAGAAATAGCAAGGGAAAGGAAGGCGAATGAAAGACAGAGACGTGAGAGGGAGGAAGAGCTACGTCGACAAGAATATTTAGAAAAAGATAGACAATTTCAAAAGCTTTGGGATGAAAAAATTCAAGAAATTGTAGCTCCCAGTTTGTATAATATTGCAGACTCAAAACAAAAGCTTGAATTTTTTATTACATTACATTTGAGCAATAATGAAAAATATTATTACTTAGCTAAAGACTTGAAAATGGTACATTATGCTACTGGTTGGTTAGAGGAAATGGAAATAAAGCCTGATTACAATAAAGTTCTTTTATTTTCTGATTTTGAAAAAGTAGAGACTACAATAATTGAATTGGAAAAGCAGATTGAAGAATTAAAAAATAACTCTCTTGAGACACTGATTATATATAATTTCGATGTTACGTTAGTAAGAATTAAAAAACCAAGTCTGTTACTAACTAGGGATTCATTGAAATCCGCTATGATCGATCTAACATCGGGTGTTTTTTTAGGGATTGACGCCGAAGGTAAGATACATACTCTTCGGAAAGAAGAGTATTCATCCATAAAGTTGAAACAATTTCCCGTTATTAACATACAAAGTTATTTGGAGAAAATTGATTTGGATTCTAAGAAATTCGAATCGCTGTTCTTAAGTTTATTATCAGCCTGGTTCGAACATCTTAATTCTAAAACTGCTCAAAGAATTACAGATTTAGACTTAGAACTCCATGAGGAAATAGATTTTAATGAGCTTGCATTACTTACGAACATTGAGGAAGTGGTTAGAAAGTATCGTGAATAAAGATTTGTCGATAGTGGCATCTTGGGGCAACATTGTATACCAGACTTAGCTCAAGCATATCTCCAAGTATTCTCATATATCTGGCAATACTCCCATACTTGAGAACCCCCGATCGCAAAGCTGCTACTACCTGGCGTTACATGCCAAATCATCTAAACCAAGATCCAAAATTATATTAGTTAACCGGTTTGTCTGATGAATTAGTATCGAAAACGACGGAAAATATCGGATTAGATTATAGTTATGGGGAGAGCTATGATATAGAAATAGCCTTTATAAGTTCAATTTTATCTCATTTGACCTTATAACCCACAATTATATTATTATTTTGGCATAGCTAAGTCGGTCCTGATATTTAAGAAAACCTTGATATATGGATTATTTTTAGATGAATATAGAATATCCCTAGAGAACTCTCATCGGAGAGTTTTTTATTTCTAATAATGCGTATTTTTCAGGAGTAAGAGATGGAACAGGTGCATAATCGACGCGATTGATATATAGGATAATGTTTTTATGATAGGGTCTTGTGCATCTTCTGCAGCAGGCTAGCGGGCGGCCGAAATTCAAGAACGGCAGATCCTACTAGCGGCTCTGCCGTCTTATTATATCTACAGTTAATAGATATCAACACGAATGGCGGCTGGTTGAATTCGTCGAAGGAACGACTGCTGAAGGATGTAACGGAGATCGTAGAATCGGGCTTTACCGGGGTCAAAATCAAGGTAGGCAAGGCAGACCCGCGTGAAGATTACGACCGGTGCAAAGCAGTAAGGAAGGCGATCGGTGACGATGTGATCTTCATGTTTGATGTGAATCAGCAGTGGAACATCGGCGATCATGCTGGAGTATATCCCATGGATCCGTCATATCTTCGAGGAGCCGGCTACTGTGAAGGAAGGGCACTATGTGCTGCCTGAACTGCCGGGTGCGTCGACTACGATACTTCCAAGGTTCTTTGAGGAATATCGAGTGCGATAATCCATATTGCAATAAAAGGAGCTCCAGTAGGAGCTCCTTTTATATTATTTCTTTATTTGCTTGCCCAAATTACACTGAGTCCACTGCCTACTCCATGATCCCGCTCTTATCGATGCTGACTTTGATGCGGGGTTCGATATCGATCTCGGGATAGACGTTGTCCCACGAGATGGATTTCCAATAGCGGTTATGATGCGCTTTGATGTGAAGTCCGATGCCCAGGGCATCGCAATTCGCTTGCTGAAGTTGCTGGATGACTTCCTTCGCCCTTTCATTCAACAGCTTTTCCAATTCCGATGCAACCTTCTTCAGCATCTCCTCATCCGTGTGAACCATTTTGGGGATTTCAACCAGATTGCAAGTGAAATCGGCGCTGATGACAGCCTTGGCCGTACCCTTATCGGTCGTGACGGTTATGTCCCGCTTATTTCGGGACATAAACAGGGAAACATTGGCGTTAAGCGTATCGCTATATTCCGTGACGGTGAAGTACTCGGGATTGAATTTGGACAGCATGACGAAATTCGCGGATGCTTTGTCGTCCAACTCTCCGGTCATTCGCTTCCCGTGCATGAGCGCGAGTCCCTCTAGTTTTACCCGGTCTTTTCCCAGCGGATTAATGATCGGGAGCGCGGCGTCGGTACCGCGATTGATGAACAAAGAAGAAATGATGTATGGCGAAACTTTCGGAATCAAGCCGTTCTCTTCGCTGCTCTGAAGCAGCTCGTAGAGGTAATCGCTGACCATTAAGCGATCCGCGACTTTCATCTTCAAGATTAGCCCTGAGGAATCGTTTACGATAGCCATCTTGACATTGATCGGGCTGCGGGCTTCCCGGTAGTACGATTCCAGCGCAGGATAGAAGCCTTTCCTTGCGAATCGCTTATTGATTAGAATGATGCGAGCTTTGCCGAAGTCCAACTCCTGCGAAACCGTCTTCTTCATTTCCAGGTAGGCTTCATTGACGGTTCTGCCATCCGCAGAAATGCTTGGCGAGACGATGGAGGACTTGGATTGCTCGGCGGACTTAATGGTTGGAATGGTTATCGTGAAGCGAATGTTGCCGTTATCGAGCAAGTCAAAGGCTTCGGCTTGTTCGATTCGGATTTCCTTCAATTCACGGCTGTCCCAACAGCCGGTTAACCAAGGTAAGAGGAGGATCAACAGGAAGCTTCTTCTTGCCTGCGGCTTCATGCTCGAGCCCCTTTCTTGCCTGATAGCCATTTGTGCAGATAAACCATCATGAGCATCATCAAAGTAATCCCGATCGCCGCTGCCGGCACGTAAAGAGCGATGACGTCCTGCAGTTTCGTTAACTGCGAGACGGTCAGCTTCCAAGCTCCAACCCCAATTAAGACAAGGGCAATCACAAGCAGTGCCGGAAGTCGAACTCCTTTCCGGGCATTGGCCAGCGCAGTCACCGCGGACATGAACAGCAGCAGATAGGTGGATAAGGAAGTCATGATAAACAGAATCCAAATGGTCTGCACCATAAGATCCGTTCGCTCCATGATCTTGAAAGAGACGGTTTTGAACTGAAACAAAAGCGGTTCGCGGATGAAGCCGATCATCTCGGTACTGAAGATGACCGTCGTCGAGAACGCGCAGAGCATATAGACGATGGTGATCGCGATATTGGCGAGAATGGCAATGCGCAGGACGGATTTGGATGGCATCTGAATATGCGGGGACAGCACCATCAGAATGCCGATACCGGCATAGGACATCATCCCACTCCAAGCCCCGAGGCTGATTTTTGATAGGCCCATTGAAAAAACCGGCAATATGAAATCTAGATTTGCATCCTTGAGCGTGTAGCAGATTAGCGCGATGAACAGTGGGACGAACGCCATGGTGAATACGGCGAAGCGGGCGAAAACACGGACCGGATTCGAAACGAGAAAGGCGCATCCGCCGACGAGCAGCAGTGACAGTATCCAAGCGGGCGTATTCTCGTACGCCCAAAGATTGGAGATGAAGACCCAATTCGCAAGGGTTTCATAGCTTACGATTATGGAATATGCGGCAATGGCCAAATTGATTAATCCACCTAACCAGGGGCCAAGCCGCCGCCGCAGCATCTGGAATACGGTCATGCTCTTCTCCTGCTCGCTAAGCTTCCAAATAACAAGCAATAGAACCAAATTAAATAAACCGCAGAATAGGCAGGCAATCCAACCGTCCTGTCCGGCATCAGCATCGACCGCATGCGGAAGGGATAGGACACCTAGGCCGAACTGGGCTTGGAACAGCAAGCAGAATAGTTGAATGGGACCGATCGGGAGAGTCGCAGGTTTCATCGTTGGATGCTCCTAACCGGCAGACAGTAAGGAACGCCGAAAGGTTCCAAGGCAAGGGCATGGATCAGGATGCCGATAAACGCGAACGCGATACCATAAAAGCCTAGGACCGTTGCTCCGAAAATAAGGACAAACTGCGCAATCGTCGTGGCCGATCGGAGCTCCATAGACGGAATGGTAAATTTACTGATGGTCGTCAGCGCGATAACCACGATTAGAATATTGGACACGAACCCGATTTGAACGAGCGACTCGCTGATAATGATACCGCCGACGATACCCGTCATTTGGGCGAGCGCTGAGGGCAAACGCAGCGTGGCTTCGGCAATGAGCTGGAATATGAAAATCATCAGCATCGTTTCAAAGATCGGAGGGTAGGGAACGCTCTCAAGGGAACTTTTGATACTAAACGCCATTTTGAACGGCAGGACTTCATAATTAAAGCCGACAATCGAGATGTAAAGGCCGGGCAGAACGAGGCCGAACAGCAATCCCACAACCCTGACTATTCGCATGAGCAGTGATGACCACGTGCCTTGGATAAGGTCGTCCACCGTCAGCATGAAGGTATAGATAGAAACAGGGATAATAAGGCAGGAACTGCTCTGATCGCAAAGCACGCCGATCCTTCCGCGAGCCAACAGGGCTGAAGCGAAATCGACCCTTTCCGTACTGAAGATTTGCGGAAAGATGGAGAATTTGTTCTCTCGCAACAGCTTGCCAAGAAGACCAGGATGCAAGTCGTGCGTGGTCGACAAAGCGGAAAGGCGTTTAGCGGCTTCATCGACCATGCTTCTGTCGGCGGTTCCATCGAGCCATACCAAAGCAACCCGCCGATTCGCCTTCTTACCAAGCATAAAATAACGCACGCTTAGCTCTCCGGTGGACAGATGCTTGCGAATCAAATTCAAATTGCTCTGCAGATGCTCCACGAAACCATCCCGATTGCCGGCCAAGGAGCGTTCATTCTCAGGCTCTACGGGAGAGCGCCTGTATTGCTTGCTGACATCAAAGCTGTAGCAGCGATTCGCTTCTGCCTCGCAGATCAGGGCACGGCCTTGAATGAGATCGTCGACAGCCTTTTGAATGGAGGAACAACGATCTACTTTGGCTGAGGTAAGCATTTCTTCCAGACGCGGAGAGACATCTCCGTCCATCTTTTCGCGCTGCAGCTGCTTGAACAGGCTGAGTTCTATTTTGGCGGCCTCGCACATCGTATCCAAATAGATAAGCACGGCTTTGGTTTCGCCTATATTCAACTCGCGCACGACTAGATCATCGGTATGAAAAAGAGCCTCTTGAATCGAATCGATTGTAATGGTTGCCAATGGTCGCCACTCCTTCACGATGTTAAAATGCCCAATTATGGGAAATGCATGTGTGAAGAATGGATATCGTATTCACAAAACAAAAGAGGCGCTCATAGGCGCCTCTTTTCAGTAAAATATGAATTCAAGATTAGGCAGCTGTTCCAAAACTGTTTCCATCATTTTCATCGTCTTTTGGAATTGTGACTAAGTAGGCAGGAACCAGCAGCCCGACAAGTACAATAGCAAGCATACCGAAGAAGAAAAGGTAAATGGCCATCGTATCCATTATTGAACACCTCCATTCAAAGTTTGGCCGGTTGGATACGTCTCTTCAATGGATTCCATGTCTAGCGCACACTTCACAAGAACACCTAATACAACGATTGCTGTTACGTTAAATCCCATAATCATGAACAAAACATCCATCATTACCACTCCTTCTTATTGTATAAAAGTCATATAAATTTCAAATTTTAATTAACTATAATCGGTCCGATCTTAATGACTGCTAGCGGGCTTGCATTTTGCACACTTTTTCAAACATTGTTTTTTTGGCGCTTCGGATTTGTGTTCTTGGTCAACATAATTGGCTGATTTCCCATGAACTAACAGCATGCTTGCAGTTCTCTCTTGCTCTGATCAATTTCAACAACACACTTGTTCACTCCTTGTGTTCAAGTTATGAGTTGATTATAAATTGCCTGAGAGAACCTGTATTGTACTACAGAAATCTTGTTGTGAAAAAGTAAGAAAAACAATCGAAGAAAAATATGGCTCTGAATGAAAAAGGGGCAAGCTCCTTAAGGAGCCTGCCCCAGAACCTATGGCGGGACCTAAATTCATCGTTTAGGGTGAGCGAAAGAAACAATAACCAGCTTGATCTTGCCGAATTTGCGAATGAGCATTGGGGCGAGCGGCGCGCAGCATCGGCAGAATCCCAATCTTTATAATAGATTTTAATCTATAAAATATAACGGTTTATATATTATACATGATTTCGCTTCATCCCTATAATTAGATTCAAGTCGGGTGATAAGAATGTATATCAGCTGTTTTATTCAATTGAATGCTGGGGATGTATGCAGAGTGACTTCCGCCAATAACCAAATTTATAATGGGGAAATGGCTGTCTTTAAAGGTGTGGAGTATTATTTTCAGATGCCAGCCTTTGTATTTGAAAATACGAATTCGAACAAAATTATCGTTTCAAGTGAAGAAGGTTTCGAAGTGTTACCCTACAAAAGTAGTTTGCTGTACTTGATTGACTTGGCGTTAGATTTAAAGGATGAGAAATGGTTTGAGGAATTAGTTCATAAATTACAATATGAATCACAATATTAGTAGCACTTAAACAAAAGATGAGACGCAGAGATGAATCCCTGCGCCTCATTTTTCTATCTGATCTCGTTCATAACAGCTCGGCTCATGCGGTTTTTTCGTCTTACAAGCTCAGCTTGGAGAAATACTCGATAATAAACTCGCGAAACCTCTGGGCAGCAGCAGACATGTAATGTCTGTTCGACCATGCCAGTCTGAGGCGTACTTGAGCATCCCAATCGGAAATTCGGATACGATTATTACCGAGATCCATCCTCGTTCTCCAAGCCAGATCAGGCGAGAAAGCAACCCCGTGCCCCTGCTTCAGCAATAGCAGTACGGCATCGACTTCATCCACTTCTATCTTTGTTCTCGGTGTAAAGCCGGCATCACGAAGACAGATGCGATCGGTCATTTCACGGAACCAGAATATCGGCCGCAAACTAATAAAGGACTCATCTTTCAGTTCATTCAGCGATACAGATTCTCGGCCAGCCAGAGGATGCTTATCCGGTACAAGCAGATTAATGTCTTCGGTACGCAATTCCTGACATTCGATGTGCTCGCCAGCGACCTCTGCGAATGTGAGGCACATGTCGAGCTCGCCTCGTTCAAGCATCTGCTGCATGACTGCAATCGGCTCGACTACTTGGTGAAACTCCACATCCGGATGCTTGGCTAAAAATTCGCCCAGTATTTCCGGTAATAGGTTAGTCAGAGAAACGGCAAGCGTTATAACGCCGCGGTCAAGGCCAGCCATGTCGCGAATTTCCCGCTCGGCTTCCTCTAGCTCAATGAAGATGTTCTCTACCCTTTTCAAAAAAGCGTGTCCATATGCATTCAGACGAATATTACGGCCATTCCGATCGAAGAGTGGAACGCCGATTTGCTCTTCCAGTCGGGCAATCGTTTTACTAAGCGAAGGCTGAGCGATGCTTAACTGCTCGGCAGCTTTCGTCATTTGTTCAAGCTTCGCGGTGGCTAAAAAATATCGCAGCTGAAGTAACTCCACGTGATGATGCCCCCTATATATGAAATCGTTAAATCAATTATGTGTTATACATGTATTATTAACAAATAAAAGGAATGTGTTTCATAGCAGCAATCAAATAAAGAGGCAAGCAAACGGATGTGATCCTAATTGCTTGCCTTTGTTCATTGTTGGAGTACTATTTGGCTAGCAGAGCCGGAGTCTGACTCGACTTATTGATGAATAAGCTGGCCGTCTCCAGCGCCAACGCGGTCTGATTGGTAGCTACGTAGTAATTAAACAGCTCTTTCTCGTATCTATGCACAAAGAAGGCGTCCCCTTGCTTCTTCAGAATAGGCAGGGCGGTGCTTTGCAAATAGCTATAGTAATCCGTTTCGTTTTTTTTAAGTAAGAAGAAGAGCAGGTTAAATCTGGCTATAAGGAGGTCGTCATTCAATTCCTGAGAATGGTTCAATCCGTCAACCGCCAGCTTCAATAAGTCTTCATTGGCGAGCAGTTTGCCTTCCATAGATGATCGGACATATCCTTCGAGTGAAAAAAGCTGATTCGCTGACTTCGCTTCCGACATTTCCATGGCTTGCTGATAGCATTGGATTGCCCGCTCATAAGCTTTGTTTTCATGATACAGAAAACCTAGATTATTAAGGGCATGCATCTTTATGCTCGGTACGTTGCAGATATCGCATGACTTAATAATATTTTCAAATCGATTAATAATATCTTGGTAATTACGGTTGTCATCATACACGATTTGAAGGAGCATGAGCATTTCCGTATCCATGCTTTTTAGAAAGTTATGCGTATCTTTGAAGAACCGGAGCGCTTTCTCGCTGTAGTAATATGCCATCATGCGAGACTCAATCCAGTGATAGGAGAGCGCAAGGTAGTAGTAATATTCCGGATTGTTGTATTCCTCATCAATGATTAGGCTAAAAGCTTCAATAGCCTTGAGATATTGCTTGTTGTAGTAGGAGTACAGCCCTGTTATATGCCGAAGCAGGTTCTTTTCATAAGGCGGTAGCTGCGGTTCCAATCGTTCCATATCACGGATGATCTGATTGGCCTTGTTGAGCTTCCGGTGAACGAGGTAATATCTGCCCTGCAGCAGTTTGTAACGTATTTTGTAGTCGGAAATTTGAATTAACGCTTCATTTTCCAATTCTACCTTCAGCTTCTCCATATCCTCATGGAGCATCAAAATCATCGCGTCGTGCCAAGCATGCAGCCGTGTATTGATCGTTGTCAGATGATAAAGCTCCTGTTCGATATGAATGCCAAGCCGATCGGCTAGCATCGATATTACATCAGAAGATATGTCTGTCGAACCTCGTTCAAACTTACTGACATGCGTATCGGAGCAGATGCCTCTGCCGAGCTGATCTTGGGTCATGCCCGCTTTTTCGCGATAAAATCTGATGATTTTTCCTACATGCATCTATAGTCCCTCCATTATTTGATCGTAAAAAGAAGATTTCCCCCAAGTGAAAACATGTAAAGTGATTTCATAAGTTCGGAACTACCGTATTTTAGCATATAAAAGTTCAGTTTCTAACGGCTTGACCGCGAATATTCCCCCGATTTAACCGCGGATGGTTGCTCCATTACTATTAGTAAAAAGCTGGATATTCATACTAATTGTAAAGAGAATGGGGAGAAGCGGGATGATATTTCGAACAGACTTAAGCGAGTCGTGACGTATGAAGAACAACGTTGAACCGAATGCGGTCGCGGATGGAGCGGTTTCTGTCGAGGATTTATTAGTTTTTCTTATTGGAAAAATAATGAACAGAAAGCTGCATTCCTATTGGATGCGCTTATTTTTATGTGCCCAATTCCCCCCATTTACGCCTAGTAGTCTAGCGAGTACTCTAGTAGAATAGAGATCTTTCTATTTATAACTATTCCTTATTGGGACAGGAGACTCGCTATGAAACAAAGTAAATGGAACAAGTTAGTAGCTAAAGTAGCCGTCGGTAGTATGCTTCTATCTATGTCGTTTCCGGTATATGCATTCGCATCGGATGCACATGAGGATGCTAGTCGTATAATTAGCCAATTATCATTCGATCAGAAGAAAGCGCTTCAGCAATTAAAGCTTGAGCAGCCTGTTCTGTCACCAAACTTGAATTTGAAGAGCAATGCGCCTACGAGTGTCATCATTGAGTTCAAGCAAGCACCTGCTGAAATTGAAGTGTTGAAGCAAGCATCCGAGGGCGTGCACATCTCTTTGAGAGAGGCGGCTGAGTATGCTGAGGATAATCATGAGACATTTCAGAATTTCGTTAAGCAGCTTGGCGGTCAGAAAGGTAACAGCGAGGGGGCAGCACCCTTCACAGCCGGTCAAATCGAAATCACAAGAGAATACCGTCATGCATTCAACGGCGTAGCCATGACGCTGCCGGGCAGCGAGATCGAGAGTCTGCTGAAATCAGGCGTCGTGAAACATATTTACAAGGATAACACCATAAAGCTGGACCCGAAAGAGATGGAGGCGCCCACTGATGCGGTGCAGCCGTTAGATGCGCCATCCGCGGATAATACGATTCCGCTGAACGGGATTTATGACCTCCATGCGGCAGGTATTACCGGTAAAGGGATTAAAGTCGGCGTACTGGATACCGGGATCGACTACAATCACCCTGATTTGACGGACGCTTATAAAGGATACCGCGCTCAGGAAGGCGTTGATCCTAAGTCCATCGATCCAACAAGTGTCAAAGGCTGGGACGAAGTCGATAACGATGCCGATCCGATGGAAACAACGTATGCCGATTGGCAAGCTTCCGAAATGCCGGAGCATCAAGGTGATGGCAGCTACTATACGTATCATGGTACGCACGTATCGGGAACAATCGCGGCTCGCGAGAAGAACACGGAGACAGATGCGCCAGCTCTTGGAGTAGCGCCGGAAGCGGAGCTATATGTATACCGCGTATTGGGTCCGTACGGTAGCGGTGATGAGAGCGGGATATTGGCGGGTATCGATAAATCCGTCGCTGACGGCATGGATGTCATCAATCTTTCTCTCGGCGTGATGGTGAATGATCCGCTCATTCCGGAGTCTGTCGCGATTAATAACGCAACGCTGCTTGGTGTCGTCTGCGCAGTAGCAGCCGGCAACGCAGGCCCGAATGAGAAAACGATGAGTTCTCCGGGTACATCGCCGCTTGCCATCACGGTTGGCGCAAGTGATTTCGCTATGGCGATTGCAACGATGACCGGAAGTGCTGCTGATGCATCGGGTTCAGTTCCTCTCCATGATTTGAAAATCATGGCAGTCAACTATAACCCGCTTTCCAGCTTGTTAGGCACGGCGCTTCCCCTCGTCGATGTAGGCTTAGCAGATACAGCTGATTTTGAAGGCAAGGAACTTACGGGCAAAATCGCATTGATTAAGCGTGGTGAGCTAAGCCTTAGCGATAAAATCGCAAATGCGGCGAAAGCAGGCGCTGTTGCTGCAATTATGTACAATAACGTAGATGGTGATATTCCGTATGTGGGCGACGGTTCGGAATATATTCCGACGTTCCGCACGAGCCAAGAAGTTGGGGCAGCCTTGAAAGCATTGGTGGATCCAACGGTTACGTTCAGCTCCATCGGCAGCACCGAGACCGAGGGTGGCCATTTGGCTGATTTCAGCGGAAGAGGACCGGTTGATGGCAGTGATGACATTAAGCCGGACGTTGTTGGACCAGGTGTGAGTGTTTATTCTACCTATCCTGAGTATATTCGCAGTCCGGAAGCAGGCATTGATTACACGCATGCTTATGCGAGAATTTCCGGTACATCGATGGCGACGCCGCATGTAGCGGGTATTATTGCGCTTATGCTGCAGCATCATCGGGACCTATATCCGGATGAAGACAAGAAGCTGTTCACGCCGTTTGATGTTAGAGCTGCCCTAATGAATACGGCAGATGATTTGAATGGCGACTACTCTGTCTATCAAGTAGGAGCAGGCGAAGTGGATGTTCCTGAAGCGGTAAATGCGGACGTATCCTTCCAAGTGAAGAACTCGGCGTGGAGCCGGGATGAGAATGGAATGCCGATTCCAATTGATAACCCGTCAGGATTGATTAATTATGGCATTATGGCGCCAATCGAAGGCCAAATTATGCAAAATAGTAAGAAAATGACGATTACAAATAAAAGCGCAACGTCCAAAACCTTCATCGTGTCGAGCGAGTATTATGCAGGTGGAAATGTAAACGCAGTTGATAACAATGTGAGTATGAATGTGGACGGAGCAAGCACCGTTACGGTTGAAGCAGGCTCATCGGTTACAGTGAATGTGAACATTCTCTTGCCGGAGACAGCAGCGAAGGGCAGTTACGAAGGCTATGTTCATCTTATCGATGAGGGCAATGCCGAAGAGCATTATCAGCTTCCATTTGCCGTCCGCGTCGTGGAACCGGGTATCAATTCGATGTATCTGTTCAATCCGGCATTCATGTCGGAGTATCCGGCGGTTGCCCATCCTTTTCAAGATACACAGAAGTTTATGATGTTCAAGCTGAGCAGCCCGATGAGCACGATCGATGTGGTCGTAAAAGACAAGGGCGGAAATCCCATCGGAAGTTTCTATCCAGAAACATTGGATGCAACATTTGCTTTTATTAACATGGAACTCCCTCTCCAAGTAGGAGAATGGATGTACCCGTATGCAGGCGATCCGGCTGACCAACAGATTTCACCTCAGGCGGTGCTTCTAGAAGAAGGTGAATATTCAGTTGCCTTGGTTGCGAAGGATGCCCAGGGCCGCACCTTTACCAAGGAGCAAATGTTTATCATTGATAATACACGTCCTGAGTTGACGTACCTTGATAAACCACCTGGCGTCTATGAAGTAGATGACTCCATGTTTAAGTCGGAAGACTTTGATGGCAACAGCATTGAAGCTTTTTGGATTCATGCTAACCTGTATGATGAGGGAACTGCTAAGCTAGCTCCGCTAGGTATAACGCAATCCGCTAATCGCCTGCCCTACTATGAGAACACGATCTCAGACTCATATCAGGAGTTCAAAGTTGAAGCGAACGGTGATGTGAAGTTCGGCATCACAAGGGATGATTTGATCGATCCGGAAACGTTACAGGATAAGCCCATGACGCTTGCCCTGTTCCCGATTGATTTGGCGACGAACGGCTATCTGATCGCTGATTTCAAGCATTATGGCTTCATTAAAGCAGGCTCGCCTTATGTTGTGCCTGAGTATGACAAGGACAGAATCTATTTGGGCGACGAAGTCACGATGACGCTCAACCTGAAGAACGTCGAAGACCTTGTAGCAGGCAATTACGACGTGAGCTATTACCCGTTCATGCAATTCGAGAATGTGAAAGTAAATAGAAAATTTCAGAAAATGGCAGATGCTGCAGGGGCAACTGTCTCGGTGGATGAACCCATTATTCACGATGACGAAATGTGGAATAGCAAGAAAGTAGTGAACGTCGGTGCTTCCGTAGCCGGGAACGACTTTGCCGGATTTGACGGCGATATGCCTTTCCTTGATGTGACGTTCAAGCTGGTCGACGACGAGAACTACACAGGTCTCGATAAAATGAACATCGAACAAAATATCGAGAAATTTTACTACACGAAAGCTGGAGCAGTAGACCCTACAGAAATTCCGGTATTCAATCAAATCGATGGCTACCAGGTGATACCGAAACACTCCATGATGCAAGGCTCCGTATACCCTGAAGCGCTAATGACCTTCTATGATGATGGTCGCGGCGAATTGAACTATGAGAAGGACTATACAACCATCGGCGCTAAAGTGACCGCGTCGGTTGACGGCCATACGTATAATGGGGCGATAGAATCCAATGGCAATGTGAAGTTCGATCAAATCCCGGTCAGCAAGCACAAGACCGAATTCCGCGTCGAAATTCCAGGGTATTTAACAAGCGCAAGCTCGGTTAGACTGGGAAGAACAATGTATGACGAGTGGGTCGGAGAGAATGGCATGATGCCTCAAATGCTGAGCTTTGCCGGCGATGTGAACGGCGATGGCATGATTGATACAGTCGATATAGCTGCTATCAATGATCATCTCGGAACCACTGATGATCCGATCTTGCCGGAGGACTTGAATAAAGATGGCGTTGTAGATGAGACGGATCTGCACTTTGTAGAAAATAACTTACTGCGAGTTGCCGATCCATTAACACTAACAAAGGTTACTGACAGTAAAGCGCAATTGACGGTGAAGATGCCAGAAGGCGCTACGGGAGTAAGCCTGGAGAAATCGGTTGATGGTGGTTTCTCATGGACAGCTGCGGCTACAATCGAGCCGATCTCGCTTGAGGGTGGCAGCGTCACTGTGAAGGGACTTGTACCTGGTACATCCTACCAGTTTAGACTGCTTGTAACCGGCGGTCCGGAGACAAGAATCTCCGATTCGGTTGAGGTGAAGACATCGACGCCGCCGCAAGTTGGCAATCCGTCTGAGCCGGATAACACAGTACCGGATAATCCAGTATCGGAGAGCAATAAAGGTGTTGTTCTAACACCTGGCGCTGATCAGATTCATGTCGACACATCCGCTGATGGCAAGAAGCATGTAACGGTAGCTCCTGATGCAGCTGATCTTGCCAAGGCGTTTGAGACGCTTGGGAAAAACGAGGATAGCAAGCAAACGATTGTTATCCATATGGATCAAGCAGCTGACAGCATCCATTTTGATTTGCCGTCAGATGTACTTGCTGCCGCTGCAGCATCACATCCAGGTGCTGTCATTTCCTTCGAAGCAAACAACTCAAGCTTCAAGCTGCCGCTTCGCGCAGCGGACTTACAAGCTGCTGCGAAGAAGCTGGGGTCAGATCTCGAAGGCATGACCTTCACAATCTCGATGTCCTCGCCAACTGCCGAGCAGCAGAAGAGCATTGACGAAAGTGTCAAAGCGCACAATATGAACCTTATAAGTGTTGTCAGCTTTACTGTGTCGGTTAGTGCGAACGGCAAGTCTGAAGAGCTGACGAACTTCGGCAGCACGTACGTGACGAGAACGATTGCAGTTGACGGACAAGATAGCGGCAAGTCGTATATGGCTGTACTGATTGACCCGATTACGGGAGAGCTATCCTTCATCCCGGCAACCGTGTCGAACAAAGATGGCGAAGTAGAAGCTTCTATCTTTGCACCGCATGCAAGTCTCTACGGTATTGCCCAATTCGCACCGAAATCGTTTGCCGATGTGACCGATCACTGGGCGAAGAGCGAAATCGAATTGCTCGCTTCTAAACAGCTTATTAAAGGGGTATCCGCAAATAAATTCTCGCCAAGCAGTACGGTGACGCGTGCGGAATTTGCGGCATTGCTGGCAAGAGCGCTTGGTTTGGAAATGGCGGATACTACGACATCGTTCAAAGATGTAGCAGCGGACAAATGGTATGCAAGCGCCGTTCACGCTGTCGTAGAAGCAGGTTTCGTGAAGGGACGCAGCAAGGAGCAATTTGCCCCGAACGCTACAATTACTCGTGAGGAAATGGCGGTAATGCTAGCTGGCGCGCTTAAGTTTGCGGGCAAAGCGGAAGGTGAGCAAACACTGCTTACCTTCACAGATAAAGACAGCATCGCAAGCTGGGCACAGGCTGCCGTTGCACAAGCGGCAGGTGCCGGTATTCTTCAAGGCAATAAAGAAGGCAAGTTTGAGCCGCAAGCGAATGCAACCCGTGCTGAAGCAGCCGTGTCGCTGCTGCGCTGGTTAACGTACACCGGATTTATGACGAACTAGTAGAAAGAACAAAGGAAGGCCTGCTTCTCTGTCATGGAGAGGCAGGCCTTTTCATGTTTTCATCACGGCTCTGACGGTTTTTTGGTCATATTCAGCCGATACTCGGTCAGCGAGACGCCAAAATATTTTTTGAAAGACGTATAAAAGTAATTGGATTTCTCGATGCCGCATTGCTCTAGTATCTCATTGATCGGAAGAGCTGTCGTTTCCAGATAGGATCTGATCTTCTCCATTCTCGTCATCGTGATATACTCGGCGACAGATTTGCCAGTCGCATTCTTGAACAGTTTGCCTAAATAAATCGCTGAAATCGATAGCTTCTCAGCACAGCTATTCAGCGAGAGGTTCATATCGGGATATTGGGCGTGTATGAGTTCGGTAGCCGACTGAACGATTTCATGCTTTTTCGTATCTTTATTCGTATCCTTTAAGAGCGTAATCTCGTCGATCATCTCGCAAAATTGGTACTCGATCTGCTCCAGCGTCTCGAACGCCGAGATATGATTGAGAAATGCCAGCGTAACACTGTTGATCCGGGCGCTGGTATCGTCTTGCTGCTGCCGCTGAAGCGAATTGTAAATCGAGAATGCCAGATAAAGCGTAGATTTAATGATGTTATCGTACGTTGTTAGCGAGATTGCGTTCATGATATCTCTATAAATGCTTTTCGCGGTTTCACCGCTGCCCAGCCTTAGTGCATCCAGCAGCTGCTTTTCTTTGGAAGCAGGGAAGAAATAAGGACCTTCATCGATTTGCTTCAGAATGTCCGGCGTAATCAGGCTTTCGTGACCATAGGTTAAGCGGTACTTGGAAAGACTGAGCGTCTCTTCATAAATAAGCTTTAGCTGCTCGTAGGATTCGATCATATAGCCAAGCGTTCCAGAAACGGATATGTGAACATACTGCTTGATGCTGGCTTGTATATCGGTGATGATCGAGCGAAAACGCTCGTAGATTTGCTCTTGATCCAGCTCTGAATCATTCAAGGAGACAAGCACAGTCAATTGTTCGGAGTCATGGCTAATGACTTCGCACTTATACCGAGACGATGTAATTTCCTTGGATATATTCCCGGCGGAATACTTGAGCAGCGCCAGATCTTTCTCGCTGTACTTGCTGATGAGCGCTTGGTAATTATCGATTCGGAGTATAAACATAAACAGCTTATCGGTAAAGGAGATATCGAAATTCAGCTCCTTTGTCTTTGCTTTCACCTTCTCAAGCGTTGGCGGAGCAGAGGAAGAAAGCATCTGCTTCAGAAACTCGCTCTTCAGGACGGCCGCGCTATCCCGTTTCTGACTTTCCAGCATTGTCGTCTTGTCCTGCAGCACCGCAAACGGACGATAAAGCTTCTTGGATGCGAAGATCGCAACGATTAAGCCCAGAACGAGGAGCAGCAGACATAGGATAAGCGTGATCCAGCCGTTCCGCTGCACGCTGGAAAAGACGGCACTATAGGGCGTCAAGCTGACAAACTTCCACTTCAGCAACGATGAGGAAACATAGGAAACCACGTACTTCTTGCCGTCAACTTCATCAAAGAAGGTGCCGGATGGAGATACGGAGCTTGCGATTTCTTGCGCATAGGACTGTTTCGCGACAGGCTGCATGAACATGCCAGGCTTGGGGTGGCTAACGATAGTGCCGGTTTCGTCAAAGACGAGAATATCGCCGCTGCCTTTGCTTGCCTTCTCAGAATCAAGAGACGAAATCGTGAACCGCAGCCAGTCCGCATCGACGTTCAGTACAATGGCATTGATCAGTTTTCCGGATCTGTCGCTGGTGTCATTCAGAATATAGGTATATACGTTATGATTATTGATTTTGCGCGGGATCGGGTACAGCATGGGAGCTTTCTTCGCCTGTGCGTCGCGAATGAGCTTCAATGCCTCTTGATCCTCGAACTCGGAAGCATCGAAGAAGGTGCTCGGCGATGAGGAAATGACAGTTGCGATCTTGCTGTTATAAATATAAGTGGAGTAGATGTACGTATTTGGAATCGTTAAGGAGTCTAGCGTTCGTAATGCATTACCCGTAATGATAATATCCAAGTCGTTGCTGTTGGCAAACGCAATGATGTAATTGTTCAGCGAGAGCGATTGGACAAATTTCTTTGCCATAGTGTCCATATACACGGAGCTGTAGCTGATCTTGGAGAGCACATTCACATTCGTTTCCTTCAGTAAGGACATGGAAGAGCTCTTGTAATTGTAGAACAGAACGGATGCAAGGATCACGATTAATGCAGTGATACATACGACAAAGGACAAGAGCAGTTTTTTGTACAAGTAGGATCATCCTTATCGACAGATTGATACTTTAAATTGTGCCAAAATGGTGAGTGCATTACAATCGGTGATCAATTTTTCAAAGAAAAATCATTTTTTAGAGAGCGTCGCGGACCAGAAATCAGTGATATATCGCCAATTATTTGTTTTCAGCCGAAGCGCTCTGAACGTATGCTTAGCCTATCAAATCGCTGCTGCAGCAAGTGAAGGAGGAAGCTCATGCAAGGCGCTAAAGCAAGAGCAAGACGAACCAAGATTCCCATTGTAAGTGAGCTGATCAGGAACAAAACGTTCTATATGATGATGCTGCCGGGCTTACTGTTCATTATCGTTATGTATTACTTGCCGATGATTGGAATCGTCATTGCGTTTCAACAATTCAATCCTTTCAAAGGGATAAGCGGGAGCCCTTGGATCGGGTTTGACAATTTCAAGTTCTTGTTCGAGTCGGACACGGTCTTGAAAGTGACCTTCAATACAATCCTATACAATGTAGTGTTCCTAATCACCGGGATAGGGCTTGCGCTCATCATCGCCATTCTGATTAATAGTATCGGCAATCGTTTCCTAGCCGGCGCTTACAAGAGCATCCTGCTGCTGCCATACCTGCTGTCTTGGGTCGTTGCGGAATATCTGCTGTTCTCATTCCTCAGCATGGATAAAGGGATACTGAATCAACTGCTCAGCTCGCTTGGGATTGAACCGATACAGTGGTATTCGGAGGCAGGATATTGGAGATTCATATTGCCCGCCGCTTATATATGGAAGAACGTGGGGTACTTTGCGGTTATATTCGCCGCAGGGATCGCCGGTATCTCTTCTGAGTATTATGAGGCTGCTGAGCTTGATGGCGCAACAAAATTTCAACAGGCCATGCGAATTACGATCCCCATGCTTACACCGATTACATTAACGCTTGTTCTACTGCAAGCAGGCAAGATGTTCTACGGCGCATTCGGCGACTGGGGCTTGTTCTTCAATTTACCCATGCAATCCGGCGTACTGTATGGCGCAACCGATGTTATCGACACTTATATCTATCGCTCGCTCAAGCAAATGGGGGATTTCGGGATGTCATCCGCAGCAGGCTTGTACCAGTCCGTCGTAGGGTTCGTGCTTGTACTTGCATCGAACGCCATCATTCGCTTGTACGATCGTGACAGCGCGCTATTCTAGGGGGGGGGATACGGTGAAATCATTTTCAATAGGTAAAATTGTTCTGAATGCCGGATTTATGTTCTACTCGGCGCTCTGTATCATTCCGCTGCTCGTTGTAGTCTCGATCTCACTGTCGCAGGAGCAGTCGATTTTTCAAGAGGGCTACAGCATCATTCCCAAGTCATTCAGCTTTAAAGCCTATGAATACATCCTAATGGGGAATACACCGATTCTTCATGCTTATCTGGTGACGATTGCCGTGACGATCACCGGAACGCTGCTCCATTTGATTATCTCATCTATGTTTGCTTATACGCTCTCCAGAAATGAAGTGAAGTATCGTAATATCGTTTCATTTCTAGTCGTTTTCTGCCTGCTGTTCAACGGAGGTTTGGTTCCTTGGTACATCCTGCTTTCCAAGTATCTGCACATGAAAGATACCTTCTTGGCTCTCATCTTTCCGTACTTGGTGTCGTCAGTCAATGTACTGATCATGAGAAACTTCTTCAAAGGAATTCCGGATGAGATCGTCGAGTCGGCGCGAATTGACGGTTCAGGCGAATTCAATACCTTCTTGAAACTGGTTGTACCTCTCTCGACACCGGTGCTCGCTACCATTGCGCTCTTCGTCGGCGTGTTTTTCTGGAATGACTGGTTCACGGCTGCGATCATGGTGGAGAGCAACAAACTCTACACGCTGCAATTTCTTCTTCAGTCCATTATGAACAACATCGCTTACCTGCAAGGCAACTCGTTGGTTGAAGATGTAGCGGCCAATTTGCCTGACGAAACCGCGCGGATGGCGACCTGTGTGCTCGCCGTAGGACCGATTGTGATTGCCTATCCTTACCTGCAGCGATATTTCGTTAAGGGGCTCACCTTAGGAGCCGTTAAATCGTAAACCATCATGGCTATTCCAGGCTTATGCCTGTTACAGCATATATAACAAAAAAACGGAGGTCAAAGAGAATGAACAGAACAAAGAGCAAGATTGGCTTGGTTACGGCTGCATGTCTCATGTCTACGCTCCTTCTCTCAGGCTGCGGCGAATCAAGCAACGATGCCCCGGCTGCTAGCGCAACGAATGATTCTACACAAAAAAGCGATAATACGGCTGCAACGAACAATGCGGATTCCTCCGGCAATGCTTCGAGCAGCGCCAACGATGCAGCGGCAGAGCCGAAGCTTGATCATGTTGATCTCACCTATTATTTTGTTAACTCGCCACAAGCGGATATCGCTACCGTAGAAGCGGCGCTGAACAAGCTCGTAGAGCCGAAGATCAATGCTACGATCCATTTGAAGCTGGTGGATTGGGCCGCATACGATGAGAAGATGAAGCTCGTGAACGCTTCCGGCGAGCCATATGACCTTGCCTTTACGGCTACGTGGACGAATAACTTCTACCAGAACGTAGCGAACGGCGCGTTTGCTCCAATTGATGACCTCCTAGATAAATATGCGCCAGATACGAAAGCCGGCGTTCCGGACATGTTCTGGAAGACCGTGAAGGTCAAAGGCCAAACCTATGGCGTCCCTAACTTCCAGCAGGCAACTGCAGGCTACGGTTACCTCATTCAGAAGACGATCGCGGATAAGTATCAGCTAGACTGGAAATCCGTTAAGAGCTTGAAGGATCTGACTCCTTTCCTAGAAACGATCAAGGCAAACGAAAAAACGCTTATTCCGTTTGGCTACAACCAACCGCAGGATCCGTTCCTGCTCGCAACGCCGATGTTCGGCTTCGAATCGCTTGGCGATACGAAGACGCCTGGCTGGCTCTCTCTGCAGGACGGCAGCAAGGTCGTTAACCAGTATGAAACGCAGGAATTCAGCGATTACGTTCACATGATGAGGGACTGGTATTCAAAGGGGTACATGCGCAAAGACGCTGCAACGCTTAAGGACGGATCTGCCGATGCCAAAGCCGGCAAGAATGCAATCGCGATCGGTCAAATCGATATCGATACGCCGACTGCTGAAGCAGCAGGCCTGAAACCTGGCGGACGGATGAGCAACTTCAACAAAGATGTGCAGTCCTATGACATGCAATTCATTAAGCCGCTGTTGACGACAGACAAGGCTGCTGCGACGATCACGGCCATCTCTGCAAATTCGCCTAATAAAGAACGTGCCATGATGTTTATTAATCTGCTTAATACCGATCCGCAAATCTACAACACGATTGTATGGGGCGTTGAAGGCAAGCACTACAAGAAAGTGGCAGACAACCGGATTGAAACGCTTAAGGACGGCGGGTATCAGACGTTGTCGCCGTGGGAATTCGGGAACATGACCCAGACGCTTTACTTTGAAGGGGACCCGCAAGGCGCTGAAGTGAACGGCATCGGAACGAAGCTCTGGTCCGATCTGAACCGCAACGCTACCCCATCGAACGCACTTGGCTTCGTATTCGACTTTACGCCAGTGAAGACGGAGAAAGCCAACTGTGATGCAGTTATTGACGAGTTGTACTATGCGATCGCTTCCGGCTCCGTTGACCCGGATAAATATTTGCCGCAATTCATCGATCGGATGAAGAAAGCCGGCGCCGACAAAATCATCGCAGAGAAGCAGAAGCAATTGGATGAGTGGAGAGCGGCTAATCAATAACTGCTGGATTGCTTGAGGCTTTCTCTTCGGAGAAAGCCTTATTTACTAAAGAGGGAGCAGATGGTCATGAAGAAGATAACAGCAGCGCTAATCGGTGCAGGACAGAGAGGAGCGGGAGCTTATGCGCCTTACGCACTGGATTATCCCGAAGAACTTCAATTTGTTGCCGTCGCAGATATGGATGGTAGCCGAAGAGAAGCTTTCCAGAGAACGCATCATATTTCGGAAGAACATGGCTACGCGAGCTGGGAAGAGCTCCTCAGCAAACCCAAGTTGGCAGACGCTATCTTAATATGCACGCAAGATAAGATGCATTTTCAACCTGCGATCCAGGCACTAGAGAAGGGATACCATGTACTGCTAGAGAAGCCGATGTCTCCTGATCCATTAGAATGCATGCTAATGGGAGAATATGCGGAAAAGCACAATCGCGTTTTTTCGATTTGTCACGTTCTGCGGTATACGGATTTCTTCGCAACAATCAAACGGCTTATCGCTCAGGGGCGCATTGGAAGACTCGTAACGATTCAACATACGGAGAATGTGGAACACCGTCATCAGGCTCATAGCTTTGTTAGGGGCAATTGGAGAAATGCCGAAGAATCCAGCCCGATGATTCTCGCGAAAAGCTGTCACGATATGGATATTCTGTCTTGGCTCGTGGATGCGGAATGCACAAAAGTGTCTTCGTTTGGTTCTTTGACCCATTTCCATTCTGGGAATGCGCCGGAAGGTGCGCCTCAGCGATGCTTAGATGGTTGTCCGGTACAGGATACCTGTCCGTATTATGCGCCTAAGGTGTATTTCGATAGAGTGGGAGTGGAAAATGATATTTTCCGTTCCATTGTCAGCAGCAGCGATACAAGCGATGAAGGCATGATGAAAGCGTTGAAGGAAGGTCCATACGGTCGTTGTGTCTATCATTGCGATAATAATGTCGTGGACCATCAGGTCGTGAATTTGGAATTTGCTAATGAAGTTACTGTAGCCTTCACAATGACGGCCTTTACATTTGAAGGCGGCCGCTCGGTGAAAATCATGGGAACGCAGGGTCAAATCAGAGCAGATATGGAGAAGAACGTCATCGAATTGACAAGCTTCATTACGAGGGAGAAAGAGACCATTCATCTGAATGCAGACATAGCAGGACATGGCGGCGGGGATACCGGCATTATGCGGGATTTCGTGCGGCTGGTTCAGAGTGACGGGAAGGAGAAAGGACTCACGGAAGCAAGGACATCGGTACAAAGCCATTTGATGGCTTTTGCAGCGGAACAGTCTAGGCTTGAAAGCCGAGTAGTGACTCTTGCCGAGTATATGGATGAACTGAAGAGCGATATGAGCGAAAAGAGGTGAGGGAGTGGAGGATTTAAGAGGCAAAATTGCTCTGGTCACCGGCTCAACGAGCGGAATCGGCAAAGCAGCGGCGGTCGCGCTTGGGCGTTGCGGCGCGAAAGTAACGGTTCATGGTATGAGTGAGCAGCGCGGCTTGCGGGTTGTGGATGAGATTAAAGAGGCAGGCGGAGAGGCCATATTCGTGCGAAAAGATCTATCTCTTCGGGAGTCTCCTAAGCAGTTGATTAAAGAGACGTCGGAGAAATGGGGAGGATTGGATATTCTCATCAACAATGCGGCATTGATCTGTCAGAAGCCATTGGAAGAGATCGAGCATGAGGATTGGGATACTCTATTTACCGTGAACGTGAAGGCCCCATTCTTTCTAACTAAGGAAGCACTCCCATGGTTGAAGCGGAGCGGTGAAGGAGTCGTCATCAACATAAGTTCGATTAATCGGCTGGTGAACAGTCCCAATAATGTTGTCTACGATGCTATGAAAGCCGCTCTCAACCATATGTCGCGGGGATTATCTTTGGATCTGCGTGAGGCACGCATAAGGGTTAACGTGCTTATGCCCGGCGGAACAGCGACACCGCTCTTAAGCGAATGGCTGAAGAGGGCGAATCACACGGCGGATGATATTAACAAGCTCTTAAACGATGCAAAGAACGTAGCCACGCCGGAACAAATTGCAGACGCGATTGTCTTCTTTGCAAGTAAGCAATCGGCTTGGATCAATGGAGCGGAAGTCCCTGTCGATGGCGGATACTTTATTGGGGTGTGAACCGATACGCGAGTCTAAATCAAGGATGGGTCGGAGGCGACAAATGGACAGAATGGCCATCGGTGTCGATATCGGCGGGACGAACTTAAAGATGGGGCTTGTAAACAATCGAGGGCAAATCAGCGCCGAGCATTCGATTCCTTTGCCTCGCAATGAGGACAATCAAGCGGATATCGAATTCGTCTGCGAACTAATATCCGACTATATTGCGGTGCAGAGGAAGTCAACAAAGCAATTGGCAGGAGTGGGGATCGCCTCCCCGGGAATATTGGATACTAGACGGGGTATTGTGAACCACGCTATTAATCTGCGATGGCAACAAGTTCCGATAGTAGCAATGTTGCAGGAAAAACTGCAAATGCCCGTTCGACTAACTTGCGACGCGGCTGCGGGCGCTCAAGGGGAAAAATGGTTTGGAGCCGGTATCGGCTTGGACAGCTTTCTCTATCTTTGTTTGGGAACAGGCGTGGGAGGCAGTTTGATTGTCAACCAAAGCATGTTTGAAGGTGGATGGGGACCTGTCATGAATATCGGCCATACAAGCATTATCCCGGATGGCAAACCGTGCAAATGTGGCAATCGGGGCTGTCTGGAAACCTACGTATCTGCAACGGCAATGAAAGAAAGCACAGGAGTGGATGCCTATCACGTTTGTGATGCTGCTCGTCAAGGCGATTTAAATGCAAAGAAGCTGTTTCAAGATGCCGGAGAGCTGCTCGGAGTCAGTTTGGTCAATTGTATGCAGCTTTTTGGCATAGGAAACGTCGTTATTGGCGGCGGCTTTAGCCAAGCTGGCGATCTATTGCTCAATCCCATTCGGACGACCGTAATGAAGAGAGTATCTGCTTCTGGATCGCTGAACGTTCATATCGCTTTAGCTGAGAATCCAACGACTGCTGGTATTCTAGGCGCCGCAGCGCTGCTATTGAAACCCGAATAGGAGGTGGACTGAGAGATGTTGATAGACCAATATATTCGAACTGTGCAGAATCAGCTCGAACGCATTCTCGAAACACAGAAAGGAAAGATAACAGAAATCGCAGCTATAATTGCAAATTCCATTGCAGCAGGGGGGATCATGCATGTGTTCGGCAGCGGACACTCCCACATGATCGCGGAAGATGTGTTTCATCGCGCCGGCGGTCTCGCCTGCGTGAATGCGATGCTGGAACCTTCTCTCATGGAATTGAATATTGGAAGGGCTACTCTATTAGAAAGGTTGCCCGGCTATGCGGACGTTTTGCTGACTGGCTATGATTTACGCCCTGGCGAAGTCATCGTCGTCGTGTCAAATTCCGGCATAAACGCGGTTCCGATCGAAGTAGCACTGGCTTGCAAACAAAGAGGACTGTATGTCGTCGCATTGACTAATATGGATCATTCCAATAAGACGACGTCACGCCATGTAAGTGGGAAAAAATTGCATGAAGTAGCCGACATCATTCTCGACAATTGCGGTGTGTATGGGGATGCGGTTTTGCCGTATGATGACAGCGGGAGAAAGACGGGGGCAACATCGACGATCGGTGGCATAGCACTCATCCAGGCGCTTACAGTAGCGGTCGTTGATGAATTGCAATTAACCGGATATCATCCGCCCGTATTAATTAGCGCCAATCGAGATGGGGGCGATGGACATAATCGGGAGCTTATAGACCGCTATAGAAGTAGGATACGCTATCTTTAATGCGCTTCAACAAGGAGGAGCCTGCAATGGCTGAGAGCTTGCACACCGAAGCGATGCCGCGTATTGTGGCATCAACGAGAACTGCACCGCCTCAATGGGCGCTGCAGGAACAGCTTCTGTTTGATACGCTGAACGAAGCAGCGAAAGAATTTGTCGCACGTTATACGAGGCCTGATGGAACGCTCATCTGGTTTGACCGCTGGCCGGGCATGGATGGATCGGACGATCCCTATGAGGGGTTTATGAACTTGGCTCTTCTATATGTGCTTGGCGGGAGCGGGGAACTGCACGAGGTTTCCAGGCGCATATTTGATGGCATCACCTGGCAGTGGACGGAGTACGGTCAAATTCATCGCGATTTTGATAGCTATTACGATTGGATGCACCATGGAGAAGGCTATTTGTTCTTGTATTTTCTTGGATTAGCTGGTCCAGCTACGTTGAAGGACCGCCAGAGAGCGCAGAAGTTCTCTGCCATGTACACTGGCGAGGATCAAGAAGCGCCTAATTATGATAAAGAGCGGAAGCTCATCCGTTCACCGCTAAACGGAAGCAAGGGTCCAAGATTCGAAGTGACCGAAGAGGACTGGAGTACCCATCGAGGTATTCTGGATGACTATCTTGCGCCATATGAGGACATACCTGGCGTTGATTTCGCAAGCGGCAAGTGTGCTTGGTCTAACGACGAAGTGTATCGACGGCTGATTGCGATGATGAATGAGCGGATGAATCGGGGAGATGTTCCCCTAAACTTAAATGCAACGGGGTTGATTGCGCACGGCTACATAATGTCCGGTGACGAGAAGCTTCGAGAGTGGATCGTCGAGTACGTTCAAGCATGGCAGGAGCGTGCTGATCGCAACGGAGGCATCATTCCGGACAATGTTGGATTAACTGGTGAAATCGGCGAATATAACGGAGGCAAATGGTGGGGCGGCTACTATGGCTGGCGCTGGCCGCACGGTTTTATGACCATCATTGAGCCATTGACGAACGCATGCATGAATCTGGCGCTGATCACCGGCGACTTGAGTGGTCTCCGGTTGGCAAGAGAGCAGCTTGACCGCAATTGGGAACTTGGAAAGCTGCACGACGGCAAATATGTTGTACCCTACAAGCGTTTCGACAGCGGCTGGGCTGATTATCGTGAAGCGCAGCCCAAATATCCAATCTATTTGTGGTCGATGTCGATGGCAGACGAAGACTTGGAACGAGTTGAACGTATCCCGAGGAATCATGATTGGAATGAAGTAATTGTTCCTGGCTTCTCCGGAAGAGATCCGGGAACAGGCAGGGAAACGAAGCATTATATTGGCAATACGCAGCCTTGGTATCAATACATTCGTGGGTTAAATCCCGATTATCCGGAGCGAATCCTGAGCGCAAACTACGAAGTCATCGGCAATCAGCTTGCTAAGATGAGAGCGCCAGAAGGCGATCCTTGCAATTGGACAGAGCACTTTAATGAAGGGATTTACTCCGCCATTCATATTTGGCAAGAAATGTGCCCCGTATATTTCGAAGGTCTCGTACAGCTGACGCTTGGCGGTCCGATGCACATATCCCATGGAGGGCTTCAATACGGGCGAGTCCGGTACTTCGATTGTATTCGGAAGCGTCCGGGACTTCCGGAGGGAGTATCAGCTTTGGTCGAGAAGATTACAGATGAGTCCGTCACGATTCACCTTGTGAATACAAGTCTATTCGCTGCGCAGTCGCTGATTATTCAGGCTGGCGTGTTCGGCGAGCATCGGTTTACGTTAGGCGAGAGCGTACAGCAGGGCGAGGGAAGCTTCGGTAGTTTTGCAATATATGGAAAGCGGCTTCAAGTTGATTTACCCGAGGGGACAAGCATGAAGCTGCGGCTGTCCATGGATCGGTTCGTGAACCTGCCGACGTATTCGATGCCGTGGCCGGAAAGAGACAATCAGAGGATTCATGGCCGTATGGAAGGGTGAATAGCATACCACTCCTGTTAACCTTAGTAGTTAACTAAAGTATAGTAGGTATATGCTGTATAATTTAGTGATAATATATTCACTTCTTACGCTATTAATCCTACTTACATATAATAGTTAACGAGCCCAGAAGAGGGCAACTCGAGTAGTACGAGAGGGGAGCCGACCATGCAATTTCGGAGATTGGGAAAGAGTGGGGTTAAAGTCAGCGAGATTAGTCTAGGCAGTTGGCTGACTTATGGAGGATATGTCGAGCGGGAGAACGCGGTCAAATCCATTGAAACCGCCTATGGACTAGGCATCAATTTCTTCGATACAGCAAATGTTTACGAGCGGGGAGCGGCTGAGAAGCTCATGGGAGAAACGCTGCGGGCTTTCCCTCGCGAATCGTACGTGCTTGCGACCAAGGTGTTCGGGCAGATGGGCGACGGTCCTAACGACCGTGGACTTTCACGCAAGCACATCATGGAGCAATGTCATGCAAGCCTAAAGCGGTTGGGGGTCGACTATATCGATCTGTATTATTGCCACCGTTTTGATCCGCACACGCCCATGGAAGAAACTCTTCGCGCATTGGACGATCTGGTACGACAGGGCAAAGTGCTGTATGTTGGAGTCAGCGAATGGACGGCATCGCAGATGGCTGAAGCGCATGCGATTGCGGATCGTTACCTACTCGATCGCATAGTTGCCAATCAACCCGTTTACAATATGTTCAATCGCTATATCGAGAAGGAGGTCATTCCTTACGGGGAGCGTGGCGGGATCGGACAAGTCGTTTTCTCCCCACTCGCTCAAGGCTTATTGACGGGTAAGTATGTCTCTGTGCAGGATCTACCGGCAGATAGCCGGGCATCCAAACTAGATGGAATGCGAAAAGGTCTCACCGAGGAGAAAATCGCCAAGGTGCAGCAGCTGAGCGAAGCGGCGGCCGAGCTGAACTTGACAGTTGGACAGTTGGCCTTGGCATGGATTCTGCGGCAGACGAACGTAAGCAGTGCCCTGGTAGGCGCAAGCCGGCCCGAGCAAGTAGAAGAGAATGTGCAGGCAGCAGGCGTTGTGCTGAGTTCCGACATGATCGAGCGCATTGAAAGTATACTGGCATAACGGCCGATAAAGGAGAAGTTAGAACATGTCCAAAGTAGTCGTTACCGGCGGAAGCGGAATGCTGGGAGAATGGGCGGTAAAGCATTTTATCGAAGAAGGATATGAAGTGGTAAATGCTGATGTCAAGCATCCGAAACAAGCTTTGTGCAGAACGGTGATCGTTGATCTGTCCAATTTGGGCGAAGCGTACGGCGTTCTGGCAGGAGCCGATGCAGTTGTGCATCTGGCTGCCATTCCCGTCGCGTATTCGCATCCGAACGAAGTAACATTCCACAATAATGTGATGTCCACTTATAATGTGCTGGAAGCGGCGGCAGGTTTGGGGATTCGCAAAGCCGTCATTGCGTCGAGCGAATCATCTTACGGGTTAGTGTTCGCAAAGGAACGATTCAGTCCTCACTATGTCCCTGTGGATGAGGAGCATCCTCAGCTTCCTCAGGATAGCTATGGACTATCGAAGGTTGTGAACGAACAAACAGCAGATATGTTCCACAGGCGAACGGGAATGCAGATCGTCTCTTTCCGCCTTGGCAACGTTATTGCGCCAGACGCCTATAAAAGATTTCCGCAATTCATACACGATCCTGCTGAGCGCGATCGCATCTTATGGAGCTATATCGACACTAGGGACGCGGCGACAGCGTTCCAGCTTGCAATCGAGGCAGACGGGCTGGGCAGCGTAGCTCTCAATCTTGCAGCGGACGATACGAGCATGGACATCGCGAGTCGTGACTTGATGGCGGCTCGGTACCCGGACGTCGCGGAGTTTCGGCGGGCGTTCCAGGGGAATGAGACGCTTCTTTGCAATGAGAAGGCGAAGCGTCTGTTGAATTGGCAGCCCAAGCATGCTTGGCGTGATCAAATATAGATCTAGTTTATAAACCTTAATCACGGACATAATGATTCTGTTACCTACTGTAAGGGAGGTGAATCGTTCTTGTCGAATCAAAAATGCTACTATTCATTCGAAGATCCATCTGGCACTACGTTTGAATATCGAGCTACCAGTTTGCAGCAAGCGATGGTGATCAAGAAGAAGTTGGCCTTAGACTTGGGCATTTCCAAAGAGGATTTCGAGCTAACGAGCATAAGCAAAAAACGAAGTTTGGACGTTTAAGTAGCTGCCGCGTTAATGAACGCGGCTTTTTTATTGTCGTTATTGCTGATTACCTGCAAGTATGACAGTCTGTCTCGGCAGATGATATAATGCAGTGGTATCTTATAATCCACATTTATACATCTGTTTGTTGTATCTTCCACGAGAAGGAGGGGATATTTGTGACAAAGATTCAACCGCTGACGCTTGAGCATTTCGAGCAACGAATGGAATTACTTCTGTATGCGTTTCAGCAGCAGCAGCTGTCTGCGGATCGCCTCGAAAAGGAGCGTGAAGCCTATCAGCCAGGCGCTGAATGGGGACTTATTGATGAAGACGGTCGCTTGCTCTCGATACTGGCCATCAATCCGCTTCAAGTCTGGATTCAAGGGAAAGCATTCGCGATGGGGGGCATCGGTTGCGTAGCCTCTTGGCCGGATGCGAGGCGACAGGGCGGCGTTTCCAAGCTCATGCTTTATTCGCTGGAGAAGATGAAGGCGGATGGACAAACGGTGAGTATGCTCGCTCCGTTCTCCTTTCCTTTCTATCGGAAATACGGCTACGAGTTGACCATAGACCGCAAGGCGTATACGCTGCAGAAAGAGCAGCTGCCGCCTCGCGTGGATGTTCCTGGAAGAGTCAAGCTCGCACCGAAAAGGACTGAGCTGTTCAGCACGATGTATGAGCAATACGCATCTCGCTATAATGGACCTTTAATCCGGGACGAGAGCTGGTGGGAACGCTCGATCTGGACCAAGCCGGGCCATGCCGCCATCTATTATGGCGAGAATGATGAGCCGGAAGGCTATATCATCTATCAGATCGCGGGCCGAACAATGACAGTGCATGAGTGGGTGGAACTCACGGACGCGGCAAGGCAGGGATTATGGAGCTTCGTCGGCAATCACGATTCCATGATCGATAAGCTGACAATGACTATGCCAATGGACGACTCTCTTCATTTACTCATGGCAGATCCTAGATTCAAGCAAGAGATCATCCCGTTCTATATGTCTCGTATTGTGGATGCTGCCGGCTTCATTGCCAGTTACCCGATGAATCCGCATACGCGCGAGGAATCACTGCTGCTTAAGCTGCATGACACGCAAGCACCATGGAATGACGGATCGTTCCAATTGGAGATTGCTGCGGATGGAGCAGCCGGACTTGAGAGAGTGGACAACACAGCAGCCGGTCTGCCTTCGCTCGAATGCGAGATTGGCGCTCTGACGGCTCTGCTCGTGGGTCATTGGAGTATCGATGTGCTCGTTACCTCCGGCAAGCTAAGAGGGGAATCCGAAGCAATCGAGATGATGAGACGGAGAATTCCTAATCGCACTTCATATCTAATGGATGGATTTTAAATAAGCTCCTCAACGACGCAAACACATCTGATTAATCAGATGTGTTTTTTATTGAGAACGCAAGTCTATACATGAAATCGCATCACGCTCTATAATTGTCATAGCGCTTGTAATGCAGCATACCAATCCACATAGATTGGGCTGAGTAGATGATCCGAAAACCGCTTTCCTTTCAACGCCGATTAATGCTGGTTATCCTCTTGACCGTGCTGCTGCCGTCGAAGAGCTTGAGCAGTCTGCGATTCTGAAGGAAATAGGTTGTTATACGATACAAGGCTACTTATTCAGTAAGCCGCTTGAATCCATTCATGTTCCCGAATTCATTGCCAACTTTGAGCGAAGTCTGACCATTACTTAATAGGGTATAGCAAGCTATCATGCTATCTCAGGTGGGGCTTCTTGTTCAGAAAAAAAGACCTGAATTATCAAGCTACGCTGCATGATTCAGGTCTATTTCATTACTTCTCAGCATGCATCAGTTTTTTCAAATAGTGCTTCGGCGTGCAGCCTGTGAATCGCTTGAATAACTCATAGAAATGAGCCATATTCTCGATTCCGACTTCAGTGGCAATATCTCCGATAATCATGTTCTTCGTTATCAGAAGCTGCTCGGCTCTGCGTATGCGCTGCCTATTGACGTAATAGGTAAACGAAACGCCGACGCATTTCTTGAAAAACCTGGAGAAATAGGTATAGCTCATACCGGCGATTCGGCTAGCTTCTTCCATATCGATTTTGCCGCTCAGATGGCTTTCCACATAATCGAGTATCGGCTGCATCACCGCAGCGTCAACATGCTCGAAGGGCTGAAGCAGCTCACGCCCGTCATTGCGAAGAAGGGTGAGAAGCAGCTGCTTAACGTACATGCTCATCGCGATTTCATAGCCCTTGGTCTTGTTCATCATTTCATCGTGGATGTCAATGATGACCTGCCCGATTTTCTCCTTCACGCGAGGACTCTCGCTAAAGATGTAGTTCAAATCCTCCAGCGGTCTGACCATCTCGGAGAAATGGCGGTAATACCCCATCATCGCTTCGTCAAAATACGGCCCCAGATCCAGATGCAGCACAATATAGACAAGCGGTCCGTTATCAACCTTGTTGCTGAGATGAAGCTGCGAGGACCCGATGAGAACGACGTCTCCTGGAGAGAGGATGTACGTGTTGTCTGGCGTACGGATGTCTAGCAGCCCCTCCTGCACGACGATGAGCTCTACTTCTTTATGATAATGCCATTGACTTGCGAGCGGCTGTTTGGTCCGGAGATCTGTGAACTGCCAAACCTTCATGCACAAGCGCTCATTCTGATAATGAATCGGTTCTTGAAATGTTTCCACCTTAATCGCTCACCTATCTAGTAAGTGCAAATTTGGATATAAACGAGTCAAAACTCGGCATACATGAAGACTAAGAGAATCGTTATGATAGCTTTACTAGTATACACCAACTAAAGGGGCGAATGAGAGATGAAAGTAGCGGTTGTTGGCTGCGGCGGCATGGGACAGTACCATGCACAGAGCTATGCGAAGATGCCCGGAGTTGAACTCACCGGCGTCTGCGATGTTGATTATGAATTAGCCTTGGATGCTGCGAAGAAGGTGAATACGTCCGCATTCGGCTCGTTCGAGGAGATGGCCCAATCTGCCGAATTCGATGTGGTCAGCATTGCGGTGCCTTCCTACCTGCATAAGGAATTGGTCTTGAAGGCAGCCGCTGCGGGCAAGCATATCATCTGCGAGAAGCCAGTCGCGCTTTATCCGCAGGACGCACTAGAGATGATCCGATGCTGCGAGGATAATGGGGTTCGCTTATTCATCGGTCATGTTGTACGCTTCTTCCCGGAATATGCGCAGATCAAGCAGCAGATTGATGCCGGTCTCATCGGCAAGGTTGGAGTTGCCAATGCACGCCGTGTAGGGGGTCACCCAGGCGAAGCGAGAAGCTGGTTCAAGGAAGCGGATAAAAGCGGCGGCGTCATTGTCGATCTCATGGTGCATGACATTGATTTCATGCGATGGACACTCGGAGAAGCGAAGTCCGTGTATGCGATGGGGCATTGTAACGGAGAAATCGAATACGCGTTAGTTACGCTGGTGTTTGAGAGCGGCGCCGTTGCCAATTTGGAGGCATTCTGGGGCTACCCGGGTTCGTTCCGTTATGCGGCTGAATTTGCCGGCTCGGGAGGGTTGGTCAGCACGGACAGCATGAAGTCGCAGTCGTTGCAGATTCGCAAATCCGCCCAAGAGCAGAGCGGAGACAAGGTCGTGGAAATTCCGCAAAGCCCGGGCTTCACCGATCCTTACTATAAGGAGCTGCAGCATTTCCTGAGTTGTATCAAGACAGGCAGCGAACCAATTGTGACGGCACATGACGCGTACAAGGCGCTCGAAATTGCAGCAGCTGCGCGCGAATCCTTGGAGACGGGCAAAGTCGTATTACTGTGATGATGAAACGGGAGGGGCACTAGCATGACAACGTTAAAGGTAGGCATGATCAGCTTCGCGCACGGACATGCTTTCAGTTACTTCAATAGCTTGCAGCAGCTGCCGGATGTGCGGGTCGTCGGCATAGCCGATGACAACAAGAGCCGCGTGGCAGAAATTACGGAGCGTCATGGCATTCCGTACTATGCGGATTACAAGCAGCTACTCGCACAAGATTTCGATGCTGTCGTCATTTGCTCGGAGAATGTGCATCATGCCAAGCTGGTCATCGACGCGGCGAGAGCGAAGAAGCATGTACTCTGCGAGAAGCCGCTTGGCGTATCGGTGGAAGAGATGCAGCAGATGATCGACGTATGCAAGGAGAATGGCGTTCAGCTGATGACGGCCTTCCCATGTCGCTATTTGGCAGCTGTGGTCAGCGCGAAGGAAGCGATCGACCGCGGCGATATCGGCGAGATTGTTGCGATTAAAGGAACGAATCACGGCGGCAATCCGGGCGGATGGTTTGTCGATCCAAGTCTCTCTGGCGGCGGAGCGCTTCTGGATCACACGGTCCATGTCATGGATCTCATGAACTGGGTGCTGCAGTCGCCGGTCAAGGAAGTCTATGCTTATGCCGCGACTCTGTTCACGGAAGGCCTTGCGGTCGACGATGCCGGCATGCTTCACGTCAAGTTCGATAACGGCGTATTCGCCGTACTGGATACAAGCTGGTCCCGCCCGAAATCGTTCCCGACCTGGGGCGACGTTACGATGGAGATTGTCGGCACGAAGGGTGTTATTTCCGTAGACGGCCTCGCGCAGAAGAACGACCTGTTCAGCGACGCTACGGGCAAGGGTGTCTATTCCTTCTGGGGCGACGACATGGACTTCTACTTGGTCAAGGATTTCGTGAACGCCTTGCTGCAAGGCAAGCCGGTCCCGATTACCGGCGAAGATGGCCTGAAAGCCGCGCAGGTGGCGATAGCAGGTTATGAATCGAATAAGCTCGGACAGCCGGTGACGATGTAGAGAGAATTACCGTCAGGTTTTCCACAGCATTAGCAAGAGCCCCGTACATTGAGTACGGGGCTTTTGCTGTATGAACTGTGTATATCGCGCCAGCCATTCCCAACATATGGTTTTAGTGTTCAGCAATTGCTGCTTCGTGCTATATTGTAGGAAATGTTTCTCATATGTTGTAGCTGTGAAACAGTTAGCAATAAATCCACCGTAGACACCAACGCCTGAGCAGTCCCGCATGACATCGGAGATGACAAGAACATCTCCGCCGCTTCCGAACGTCAGCTGGCTACTATGTCCGAGGTCACGGAGACAGCAACCCGCTTAAACGGCATGTCAGGCGAGCTTCAGCAAGCAGTTGATAAATTCAAATTGTAATTATGATAAAGAGCAAAGGCTGGCCTTATCCTGCAGAGGATAAGGTCTTTTTTATGGTTCCAGGGTGAACATCTTCCATCACACAGGGTATAAAATCGTCCGAAATTACGCGCTAAAGCACACTTTCCTACGGATTCCCCTGTAACTTTACATTTTGGCGACCATTTGCGCTATAGTTATTGCTGGTGGACTGCAAGGAGGGCATCATGAGCATGAAGAACAAGTTTCGAGTCTCGGTGGCAAGTCTGTGGCCGAAGACATTAAAGAATAGATTATTCATCATCTTAGGCTTTAACGTTCTCATTCCGCTTCTTCTGGTTATCTTCATCTCTTACAAGAGCGTATATCCGCTGCTCGATCAGCGTATTCGGACGGGCATCCAGAACAACCTGAATTTATACCAGATGACGCTTGAGAATACACTCGCCAACATTAACAACGTCTCTCAAATCCTCGCGTATGACGGCAGGATCGGGAAGAAGCTTAGTCAGTTTCTTACGGAAAAGGACCTCTATAAGAAAACACAAATTAACAACGATATCCAGCAGGATCTTTCGATTATATCCAGCACGAATCCGACACTCGGACTGTTCTTCTATTATTTCGAAGATCAGAAGAAGATCCTTTATCAGAACTATACGGTAAACCCCGGCTTCTCCTTGAGAAAGCTTCCTCGGCTCGTCGAGCTGAACGGGATCACTTATTACGGGCCGCATTTGACGAATCGGCAGTACAGTAACGTTCAAGTGTTATCTGTCGCACGGAAGATTGTGATGCCGGATCAGAATAACGTCTACGTCTATCTCGAGACTGGCTATAAGCTGTGGGATAAAATCAATCAAACGGGCCATGAAGAGAGCATGAACGAGTACCGACTCATTGTCGATCAGGAGAACCGGGTTACATTCAGCGAGAATACGGCCGATTTTCCGATCGGGTCGATTCTGCGCGATAATTCGGCAGGCAAGCTCAAGGAAGCAAGAGGCTATTATGTGTTTGAGACAGCGAGCAATCAAGGCTGGAAAGCCGTCTATCTCATCTCGAAGGCTGCCTATCACAAAGAAGTGACACGCTGGATTGAACAGCTCGTGGTCATTCTAATCATCTCTATCCTGCTGTGCTCCTTATTCGCCTTGGCGATTTGGCGGATGGTTTATGTGCCCTTACGGAAGGTCAATCAAGATATGCGGCTTGTTGAGAATAGTGATTTTGACACGCCATTGTCGCGATTCTCGATTGTTGAATTTGATACGATGATGCGGCATTTCGATACGATGCGCGACCGGGTGAAGGAGCTGCTGGAAGAGAACGCCTTGAAAGAACAGCGCCGGGCTGATTTTGAAGTAGAGAAGCTGCTATACCAGATTAACCCGCATTTCATCCATAATACGCTCGATACGATTCAATGGCTGGCTCGCTTGAAGGGGCAAGAGGATATTGATACGGTCGCGACCTCGCTGAATAAATTGCTCTATTACAATCTTGGCAAGAAGGGACCGCAATCGACGATCGCGGAAGAGCTGGAAGCGCTGAAGGATTATTTGACCTTGCAGAAGATCCGCTACGATTTCGAGTTCAGCGTCACGATCGAAGTCGGGGAGGAGCTGCAGAACTGCTTGGTACCTCGGTTTATTTTGCAGCCGCTCGTGGAAAACTCTCTCTATCATGGCAATTTTGACAAGAACGGGCTGATTGAAGTTAAAGTGGAGCCGGATGGCGATAGGTTTATGATTATCCGTATCCGGGATAATGGACGAGGGATGACGCAAGAAACGATCGCGCGGCTGCTGGAGAAGCAATCGGAAGAACAGAATCGGATTGGGCTTGGAATCGGGGTCTACTATGTGAAGCGCGTATTCGATTCTCAATATGACGGACAAGCCGCATTTGACATGACAAGCGCGATAGGGGAAGGAACATGTATTACGCTTCGGCTACCTAGAATGCATGCAATGAAGAAAGGTGAAAGCTTATGATGCGCGTACTTATCGTTGATGATGATCGTTTGGCGCGGACAGGCTTAATGAACCTGCTCCCTTGGAATCCGTTCGGATTACAGGTAGTCGGTGAAGCGAGTAATGGGGAGAAGGCGCTGGAATTTCTGCAGGAGAATGAGGTTGATCTGCTCATAACGGATCTCGCGATGCCGGTCTTATCCGGGATCGATCTGATGCGGCAGGTTCGAGAGCTCTATCCGAACATGTTTATTGTGGTGCTGTCTTACCATCAGGATTTCGAATTGGTTCAGGAGGCGCTCCGTCTTGGGGCAATTGATTATATTGCCAAGATTCAGCTCGAGAAGGTGAAGCTGGAAGAGGTGCTGGAGCGGATTACGAAGCGGATTCAGTTTGAATTAAAGCAGCGTACTAACCATCCGAACGATCAAGGCGCCGCCCAGCAGCAGTCTGCATTGCCTGAAGAACTGGCATGGATCATGGCGGCAATGACGCCGCTCGACTGGCTTAGAGATCATAGCAAGCACGCCAAGCTGACCGAATATATGAGCCAGCACAAGCTGAAGCTCGAAGCAGTACAAGAAGCTAGAGAGAAGCTGCTCCACAAGCTGAATCCGATCCTTCCGGAAGAGCGGAAGGGGACCTCAGCTTCCATTCTTTCGCTGTCAGAATGGCACACGGATATCATCGCACTGCGAGCTTGGTTCCAAACTGAACAGAAGCTGTCGCAGTACTCGATTGAAATCATCGAGGCGATCCTTCGGGCAGCCCATTATATCCGGGAGCATCTGAGTGAGGATCTTCATCTGGATCAAGTGGCGCGCGAGGTCGGCGTAAGCCGGAGCTATTTTAGCGAATGCTTCAAAGAAATTATCGGGATCTCCTTTCAAAACTATCTGCGAAATGCAAGGCTGGAGTTTGCGCTGAAGCTGCTGGAAGAAACAACGCTTCCGATCTATGCGGTCTCTCAGAAGGCAGGCTATCCGAACGAAAAGTACTTCAGTAAAGTATTTCGTTCTTTATTTCACCTGCTGCCAAGTGAATATCGAGCCAAAGGTATAAAATCGTCCGATTTGATGAAATCGGTCTACCAATTGTCCTAAAAGGAACGAATCGAATAGCTACCTTCAAAGGACCGTTTTTGCTCTCGCAGAAGGTCCTTTTTACTATACGATAGTGCAAGAAAGCCAAACCAAACTATAGGGGGATTAAGATGAATTTGCGTTTGCGAAGTACGGCAATCATGTTAACAGCTTGTTTGGCACTAGCAACAGGGTGCGCTTCGAATAACAACAGCTCAAGCAGCAATGAGCAAAATGCAGCGGCGAACGCCTCGAATACGGCGAATGCGAGCGGGAATGCAGCTAATACTGCAGCACAAGACGCGCCTGCGGATCCGTTCGGTAAATACGCAGAGCCGGTAACGATCAATATCGGCAAGTCGATTGACCCGACTTCAGAGAAGACACTCCCTGCTGGCGACACAGTTGAGAACAATCAGTATACCCGTTATACGGAAGAGAAATTGAACATCAAGTTCAACCATGTATGGCAAGCACAGGGCGATGCTTATACGCAGAAGCAGAAGCTGGCGATTGCGAGCAATGACATTCCGGATGCGATGATTGTAAACTATGCGGATCTCGTGAAGCTGGTGGAAGCTGGCCAATTGGAGGACATGACTGAGGTTTACAAGAACTATGCTTCTCCGCAGATTAAGGAAATGTACGAATCTGCGAGCGAAATTGGTCTTAAGCAGGCAACGTTCGACGGCAAGCTGATGGCGATTCCGAACTCGCAAACGTTGGCGGACTCGATCTACATGCTGTGGATCCGTCAGGATTGGCTCGATAAGCTGGGGCTGCAGCCGCCGAAGACGGTGGATGAGCTTGCAGCGGTCGCGAAAGCGTTCATCGATAAAGATGCAAGCGGCAAAGGAACAGTCGGTATTACGGGAGATAAAGCATTGTTCGAAATGGACAACTCCGTCGGCGGATTGGATCCGATCTTCGCGTCATTCAAGTCCTACCCGCTCAACTGGGTGAAGGATAGCTCCGGTAATGTCATGTTTGGCGGCATTACGCCAGAGACGAAGGAAGCGCTGGGCAAGCTTCGCGATCTGTATGCGCAAGGCTTGATTGATAAGGAATTCGCGCTTCACACTGATCCACTGGAGCTTGTGAGAGGCGGTAAGTCGGGTATTTTCTTCGGACCATGGTGGATGGGCTACGACCCGCTGCCGGATACGATGAAGAATGATCCGAAAGCGAATTGGAAGCCTTATCTAGTGCCTCTTGATTCCGCAGGCACGTTCAATACGCATGTACAATCGCCGACAAGCGCTTACTTCGTTATGAAGAAAGGCTTTAAGCATCCTGAAGCACTCATGAAATATATTAATGTTCAAGTCGCAGCGGAAACGTATGCGGATCCGGATTCGTCGAAGCTTGATCCAGGTGTCGGCTTGCAGAACTGGCCAATGCGCAGCGTGACGACGTATGCAGATAACGTAGAACGCAACTCGAAGGCGATCAACGATGTGATTGGCGGCACTGCAGACGTATCGACACTAAACAGCAACCAAAAACCGCTATATGAAGATTGGCTGAAAACGAAAGACGCTCCGGCAACTGACTTCGGCGCGTGGGGCCCTGCATTCTCCTACATTGTCTCCGGTCAGGAGCTGTTCAAGCCAATGAACAAAGTATTCAGCTTGTTCTATGGTCAAACCAAATCCATGGAAACCAAATGGGCGAACTTGCTGAAATTGCAAAACGAAACGTATACCAAAATCATTATGGGCAGTGCCGACCTGAATGCTTTCGACGAGTTCGTTAAGAACTTCAAGGCGCAAGGCGGAGATGAGATTACGAAGGAAGTTACAGAAGCTCTCAAGGGATAGGAAGAACGAGCTGGCGATTAGCGCTGGGGGCTTAGCTCCTGGCGCTAATTGTTATAAACGAAGGAGTGGGAAAGCAAAGATGAAGAACAAGGCATTCATTACGAACTATTACCTGATGCTGATTCCCGGAATGATACTGCTTGTTATGTTCTCTCTCGTTCCGCTGTTCGGGGTTGCAATCGCTTTCGAGAACTTCAACTCCGGTCTTGGCATTTGGCACTCGGAATGGGTGGGACTCGACAACTTTAAGTATATGTTCCAGCTGTCCGACAGCCGTGTTATTTTTATGAATACCATTTATCTAGCAGTGATGAAGATTATCGCAAACTTAATTGTACCGCTCGTATTTGCCCTTTTGCTGAATGAGGTTCGTAAGATGGCATTTAAGCGTTTTGTACAGACGATCGTTTATTTGCCTCACTTCCTGTCTTGGGTCATTCTTGCCGGCATTGTGACAGACATGTTCTCTTATCATGGTATTGTGAATCAATTTTTCAGTGTGTTCGGCTTTAAACCTGTCCTGTTTCTGGCTGACAATACGTGGTTTCCCGGCATTCTCGTTGGGAGTGACGTGTGGAAGGAATTCGGCTTTAATACCATTATTTATTTAGCCGCGCTGACCGGCATTAATCCATCCCTTTATGAAGCAGCAGCGATCGATGGAGCCGGCAGAGCCAAACAGCTATGGCATGTAACGCTGCCCGGCATCAAACCGACAATTGTGCTGCTTGCAACGCTCAGCCTCGGTAATGTTTTGAATGCGGGCTTCGATCAAATATATAACATGTACAATCCGCTCGTGTACTCGTCTTCCGACATTATCGATACGTATGTGTACCGCGTAGGTCTCTTGAATGTGCAGTACGGATTGGCGACTGCGGTAGGCTTGCTCAAATCGGTCGTCAGCTTGCTGCTGATCGGCATTTCTTACGCATTAGCGTCCAAATTCGCGAATTACCGTATCTTCTAAATAAAGGAAGTGATTGAAACATGGTTAAAACACGCTCATTCGGCTCGATTTCCGCCGATACACTCATTTACCTGATTTTAGGCATCGTTATGATCTCTACGCTTTATCCGTTATGGTATACCGTTGCCGTATCCTTCAGCGACAGCAGCGCAGCGGCGGGGGGGCTCGTCAAATGGCATCCCGTTCATTTTAATCTGGCGGCTTACCATGAAATTATGAGCGATCGGAAGTTTTTTAAGGCGTTCCTGATTTCGATCGAAAGAGTTGTTCTCGGAACGTCGATTAGTTTTGTCATTACCTTATTGATGGCTTATCCGCTATCGAAAGAGAATGCAATATTTCCGGGACGCAATATCATTATGTGGTTTCTGGTCGCCATGATGCTGTTTAACAGCGGGCTCATCCCATGGTATATGACGATCAAATCGTACGGTATGCTAGATTCCATCTGGGCGCTTGTCTTGCCATACGCGGTTCCGGTCTTCAACATTATTCTCGTCATCAACTATTTCAGAGGGCTGCCGAAGGAGCTCGATGAAGCGGGGATGGTCGATGGAGCGGGAGCTTGGTATTTGCTTCTCAAGATCTACCTGCCGCTCGCGGTTCCCGTCATGGCAACAGTCACGTTGTTCAGCATCGTGTTCCATTGGAACGCCTTCTTCGACGGTCTAATTCTCATGAATAAGCCGGATCATTATCCATTGCAATCCTATGTGCAGCAGCTCGTCGTTAACATCAACACAGCGGAGCTTACAACCGATCAGCTGCAGAGTCTGTCACAGCTATCGAACAAAACATTGAATGCGGCGAAGATCGTAGTCACTATGGTGCCTGTACTCATCATTTACCCGTTCTTGCAGCGGTATTTTGTACATGGCATTACGCTCGGCTCTGTGAAAGAATAATGACTCAGTCAAAATAGGGAGAGTGTGAGATGGCAAGCTTTGTTTACCAAGGAGAGAAGACGAAAGAAATCGTGTTTCCGCTCGGCGGCATTGGAAGCGGCAGCATCGGCCTTGCCGGCAACGGCCGGCTCGTAGACTGGGAGATATTCAATCGGCCTAACAAACGGAGCGTCAACAGCTTTAGCCATTTTAGCGTAAAAGCAGAAGCTGGCGGGAAGCTGCTCGATGCCCGGGTGCTGAATGGAGACCTGCTGCCTTCGTATATGGGGGAGCGGCGCGTTGTTCCTCATAGCGGTTACGGATTTGGGCCGGAATCAACGACTATGGCAGGCGTACCGCATTTTCGCGACTGTGTGTTTACTGGGGAATTTCCGCTTGCGAAGCTGGAATTTACCGATGAGAGATTTCCCGGTGCGGCATCCATGCGTGCGTTTAATCCGTTTATCCCGCTAAATGATGCGGATTCCAGCATTCCTGGCGCTTTCTTCGAGATTGAGCTTAAGAATACGACGGATATTCGGATTACCTATACCGTAAACGCTTCGGTGGGTAACCCCCACTCGAGCCCGGTCAGATGGAACCGATACATTCGCGATAGTGGGAACGGGCTTCATCACATCCAGATGGGCACGGATGAATACGCTTCCGAAAGCCCGAAGCGAGGCGACATCAGCATCTCGACAGATGCGGCGGATGTCAGCTATCAGGAATATTGGTATCGCGGCACTTGGTGCGATAACCTCGAGATGTTCTGGCGGGATTTTACCGAAACCTCGAAATATAAGAATCGGACCTATGAGAATCAGGAGTTCAAGGGATCGGACCTTTGCTCACTCGCTGCTCATATCGAGATTGAGCCGGGGCAGACGAAATCCGTCCGATTCGTCATTACTTGGAATTACCCGAACTGCTTCAACTACTGGAGCACGGAAGTTTACGGAGCGAAGGACGATCCCTATTATCATCCCGAGCATCCGACCGTGTGGAGCAATTATTATGCTTCTTTGTTCGAGAATTCCGTGCAGAGCGGCGCATATTCGCTGAAGAATTGGGATCGTCTATATGGAGATACGCTGCTGTTCAAGGAGGCGCTATTCTCCTCCAGCATTCCAATTGAAGCCATTGATGCGATATCAGCGAATATCTCGACCTTGAAGACGGCTACCTGCTTGCGCCTTGCCGACGGTTCCTTCTACGGATTCGAGGGGACCATCGAGCATTCGGGCTGCTGTGAAGGTTCATGTACGCATGTTTGGAACTATGCTTATGCGCTGCCGTTCCTGTTCCCGAAGCTGGAGCGTTCCATGCGGGACTTGGATTACAAGTATAACATGCGTGAAGACGGCCGAATGTCGTTCCGCTTGATGCTGCCGCTCGGCAAGCCGAACTCCATGTTCGCTTGTGCGGATGGACAGTTCGGCGGCGTCGTGAAGGCTTACCGGGACTGGAAAATATCAGGGGATACGGATTGGCTGCGATCCAACTGGCCGTCTATACAGAAGTCGATCGAGTACGCATGGGCGGAGACGAATGAGCACAAGTGGGACCTCAATAAGGATGGCGTGCTTGAAGGTCGCCAGCATCATACGCTGGACCTTGAGCTGTTCGGGCCGAACGCTTGGCTGAACGGATTCTATCTCGCAGCGCTCAAGGCAGGCGCCGAGATGGCACGTTACCTTGGAGATACCGTGAAGGCGGAGGAATATGCAGGCTTGTTCGAGCAAGGGAAGAAATGGACGGATGAGCACCTATTCAACGGAGAGTATTACGTACAGCAAATTGATTTGACCGACAAGTCGATGGTTGAAGGGTATGAGGACCGAGTAGCCGACTACTACTGGAACGAGGAGTCGGGTGAAATGAAATACCAAATCGGGGATGGCTGCGGCGTTGATCAGGTCATCGCACAGTGGCATGCGAACCTGAGCGGTCTTGGTGAAATCTTCGATCAGGCACAAACGAAGCAGGCGCTGCAATCCATCTATGCGCATAACTACCGGGTCGTCGGCGATTATTTCAATGCATGGCGGCTGTTCAGCTTGAACGATGAAGCAGGGGTCATTATCTGTTCCTGGCCGAAGCCAGACTCCATGCCGAGAATTCCGCTGACGTACAATCAAGAAACGATGAACGGCTTTGAATATCAAGCGGCGATTCATATGATTCAGGAAGGCATGGTACGGGAGGGCATGGAGATCGTCCGCGCTATTCGTGCTCGCTACGATGGGGAGCGGCGCAATCCGTGGAACGAATTCGAATGCGGCAGCCATTACGCAAGGTCGATGGCGAGCTACGCGCTTCTGCCGGCATTCAGCGGCTTTGAGTACGACATGGTGGAAGGGATGATCGGGTTTAATCCGGTTCAAACGTCCGAGAATGGCCATTTTACCGCATTTTGGTCGCTCGATTCAGGCTGGGGAACGGTAACGATTACGCCTCAGAATGTTGAACTGCAAGTACTCTACGGCACGCTGCCTATTCGCACGCTGCGCCTGCCTTTCTTGGAGGGGGACTCCGTGCTGGCTGCAACTCTCGCAGGCGATTTGATTCCGGTTACTCAAGCAGCAAACGGCGACTGTTCGTTGGCCACGCCGGTCGTGCTGACTCCGCATTCTTCGTTGTCGATCTTTTTATCCAATGTGTTAGTTGATAGTAGAACAATATAGATATTGCAAGAGGGGGAGCAGCGGCATGAAGCCGATAACAGCAATTCTGCTTGGTGCGGGCAATCGGGGGATGGATTCACTCGCAGCTTACGCGGAGCGGTTTCCATATGAACTCAAGTTTGTCGCGGTGGCTGAGCCGGATGAGTATCGCAGAAGCAAGATGGCAGAGAAACACAACATCCCCGCCTCACAATGTTATGAGACTTGGGAAGACGTGCTGGCACAGCCGAAGCTCGCGGATATGGCGTTGATTTGTACGCAGGATCGGATGCATTATGAGCCGACAATGAAGGCGCTGGGGCTTGGGTATCATGTTCTGCTTGAGAAGCCGATGTCGCCGAGTCCGAAGGAATGCATCGAGATGGAGCAGGCAGCGACGGACAATAACAGGCTTCTGTCGATCTGCCACGTGCTGCGCTACACGCCATTCTGGTCATCGGTCAAACGCGTGATCGACGAAGGCAGGATCGGAGAGATCGTATCGCTGCAGCTGAACGAGAACGTTGGATTCTCTCATATGGCGCACAGCTTCGTAAGAGGGAACTGGAACAACTCCGACATTTCAAGTCCGATGATTCTAGCAAAATCATGCCATGATATGGATATTATCTCCTATCTCGTCGGCAAGCCGTGCGAGCGGGTGGGCTCGTTCGGCTCGCTCATGCATTTCCATGCGGGCAATGCTCCGGAAGGCTCGACGGATCGCTGTTTGAACGGTTGTGCCGTTGAAGCTCAGTGCTCATTCTCTGCGCCGCGTTTCTATCTGGGCGATGGCAAGGGCTGGGCCGGAAGAATTACGAATGACCTATCGAAGGAAGGCATTCTGAAAGCTCTGCAGGAAGGTCCTTACGGGAAGTGCGTGTACCGCAGCGACAATAACGTCGTCGACCATCAGGTTGTGAACATGCTGTTCGAAGGCGGAGCGACTGCTTCCTTCAGCATGTGCGGCTTCACGCATGATATTTCGAGAACGGTTCAGATCATGGGGACGAAGGGCGAGATTCGCGGCTATATGGAGAAGAACGCGTTTACGGTTCATGACTTCGCCAGCAAGCGAGAAGAACAGGTGAAGGTCTATATTTCCGCCGAAGGGCATGGGGGCGGGGATGAGGGCATCATGCGCAGCTTCGTGCAAGAGGTCAGGCAGTATAGCGGCGGCGAAGGATTGACCTCGGCGGCGGCTTCCGTCAGAAGCCATATGATGGCGTTTGCCGCAGAGCAATCGAGGCTCGATGGCGGTAAGCCGATCGTGCTGGATCAATTCAAGCTGCAGCATGCCTAGCGGGAGGAAGCGTTCATGGATCATTTATTTCAGCTTCCCACGATGTACAGTGCGATTCGCATTCCGGGAATGGAGTATGCAAGGAAGCCTGCAGGCTGGTCGTTTCCGAGCCATCGGCATCCGTACTTCGAGTTCCTATGCTGCGTAGAAGGGGAAATTCGGCAGTGGGTCAACGGACAGCCGTATGTGCTGACGCCAGGCGATATGATTCTGATCGGCTCTGATATGCATCACAGGACGGAAATCGTTCAGGATTGCCTATTCTTCGATTTTCACTTTGACGTGGAGCAGTCTGATATTCATTCGATTATGCAGTCCGCGTCCTCTCCGCTGCTTCGATATGCGGATAACGAGCCTCTGCTCGCTCGTATCGAGCAGTTTCTAGGCGAGTTTGGCGAGGACCTGCATCAGATGGGACGGCAGAACGAAGCGGCTTCAGGCGGCAAAAGAGAGCAGCGGCAGGAGCCGTACTTGCAGCAGATCGAGCGGTCGATCCGCACGCTCAGCATTCATGCCCGCCTGCTTGAGATCATAGGCGTGCTTGCAAACCGTCTGATGCAGATGAGCGTCAGCCTATCTGATATGCAAGTTACCCCTTCGCAAATCCGGCTGGCTCGCGAAGCCTCCTGTTATATCGAAGAGCATCTGCTTGAAGACATCCGCGTGCATGACGTAGCGAAGCAGCTCAATGTTCACCGCACGCATCTGCATCACTGCTTCAAGAACGTATACGGCGTTTCGCCAAGCATGTATATCAACAGCTCGCGAATCCGTGAAGCGAAGAACCTGCTGCTGACGATGGATTGGAGCATGGAGGAGATCGGCCTGCATCTGCGCTTCTCCTCCTCCGCTCACTTTAGCCGCGCCTTCCGCTCAGCGGTGGGCATGCCGCCGATCCGGTTTCGGCAGCGTGCTAGAGCGCTGTAAGCGATCATTGCCCCGCCTGCACTTTGAAGGCGGGGCTTCTTCATATCTCGACCGTGACTGTACGGCTGCTTGCTGAACGCTAGCAGCCGTACGCTGTCCTTCGCTCGCCCGGCTAACGGATCGTAAACACCCTATTTGTGCAAATGTAGCGCTCAAATAATTGTAACGGACTCCAGCAGCCACGGAATAGCGTCGCTGGAATCCGTTACAGCACATAAAAGAGCTATATGCTCCAAATAACGCATCTGGAGTCCGTTAGCATCCAATATCGTCCATACGAAGATCGTCCGCCTTCTCGACGCACACAAAAAAGATCACCTTCCAGGCCGTAACCTGGCAGGTGATCTTTTTTATAATGTATAGGAAGTTATGGGATCGTTGGGCGGGTTGAGCCCATCTCACGGAGAAAACTCGGGCATCTTGTGCCTGGGCTATGCCACATCTCTAGTTAAAACCCGACTTGCTCAGGCTTTGTCGGCAAGGAATGATCTTGAGATCGCATTTGCGCATTTACCCCAGATCGGGCTGCTCCTGCAGCGTAACTTGCGGAGCCTTCATGCCGTGAAGCTCGAAGATAACAATTTCATTCTCGCCTTCCCGAAGCAACGGCGCAGGGACATAGAGCGTAACCTGCGGCCCGATCTCCCAGTAGCGGCCGAGGTTAAAGCCATTGATGAACACGACGCCTTTCGTCCAGCCGCTCATGTTCAAGAACGTATCCGCAGGCTCGTCTACTTGGAAGCTGCCTTTATAGAAGGTCGGCTCTTCCTGAGTCGCTGCACCAGCATCAAGCGGGGAATAGACAACACCAGACAAGTCATCGAGCGGCAGCGGATGCATCGTCCAATCATATAGAAACTGCCGCTCGATCCGGACGCCTTCCGTAATCCCCTTCGGATCATGCATTTTCCAGCCATAATTGATGCGTCCCATATTCTCTACGAGCAGGCTTAAGGTCGCGCCTTCCGCAGGCGTCTCGACGGCGATATCGCCATCAGCGATTTCAATCGTCAAATCATGCTTATTCCGCTCAATGACGCCTTGATAGTCCCCGTTATAGTAGACAAGCGCACGATCGCGCACTTCTTGCACAGTCACCTTGCTAAGCGGCCGTGGTCCGCTGACGTGCGTCGTATAGAGCACAAAACCATAGTCCTGCCCCAGCTTCTCCATCGTCTCCGGATAGGCACGTTTCACCGGCTTCGATATCGCCTCGAGCTGACTGAATAATTTTGCTTGCTGGGTCAGCTGAACCGTTCCGTAGCTTTTTTTGACGATCGGCTCGGGGAGAATCCCCTCGGGAATGTCAGCATACTTCGAGATGACATCGCGGATGGCTAAGTACTTGTCCGTAATATCGCCGGATTCGGTAAGCAGGGCGTTATAGTCGTAGCTTGTGACGGTAGGTTCATAGGACGTGAAGAAGTTCGCTCCGTTATAGAAGCCGAAATTCGTTCCGCCTTGGAACATATAGAAATTAACCGATGCGCCTGATTTCAAGATCCGATCGAGCACATCCGCCACATCGTCATGGCCGCGGACATGATGCTCTTCGCCCCAATGATCGAACCAACCGTTCCAATATTCCATACACATAAGCGGACCGTCAGGCTCATACTCGCTTAACTTGGCAAAAGCACTCTCCGGGTTCGAGCCGAAGTTCGCCGTTGCGAGCGTTCCAGGCAATATACCGCCTTGCAGCATATGATCCACAGGACCATCCGAGGTAAAGAGCAGCACATCAATGCCACGGTTGATCATGCCTTCCTTTAGGTAAGCCAGATAGGCCTTGTCGTTCCCGTAGCTGCCATATTCGTTCTCGACCTGCATGGCGATAATCGGTCCGCCGTTGGTATGCAGAAGCGGCACTAATAAAGGCATTAACACATCATAGTAAGCATCCACACGGTCAAGGTAGGGCTGATAATGGCAGCGCAGCTTCATACCGTCTTCCGCAAGCAGCCAAGAAGGCAGGCCGCCGAATTCCCATTCCGCACAAATATAAGGGCTTGGGCGAGCGATGACATGAAGGCCAACCTCGGCTGCGATTTCGATGAATCGAACGACGTCCGCGATGCCGCTAAAGTTGAACTGTCCAGGCTTCGGCTCATGGATGTTCCATGCAAGATACGTTTCAACCGTATTGAAGCCGCATGCCTTCAGCTTCAACAAGCGATCCTTCCAATATTGTGGAACGATGCGGAAGTAGTGGATCGCTCCCGATATGATGAGCTGCTTTTCGCCGTTTATTACAAAATCACGTCCGTCAATCGCAAAGGTTGTCACGTGTTGATCCCATCCTATCTCTTCTAAACTATTGGACTTAATTTATGTCAACTGGTGAGGCTTGTCCCAATTCGTTCTTTCATCCAAAGGCAGGTAGCCCACGGATCGGATACAGGCTGTTTTGTAAAAGGCAATGTGTGCATATAACCCGGCGGGCCGTATTCTGGCGTAGCGGTCGTGATATCGAGTCCGCGCGCCTGTCTGATCGACAAAATGTTCTTCCACCACGCCTCATGAGTACGAAGCTCCAGCTCATACTCCGGGGCAGCCGGATGAGGCACTTGGGGACCTTGCGCGTACCCGACGCGGGCATGAATATGAATGGTACGCTCGCTTGCAATCGCAATCGCCTCCGCTTGATCGTGCAGAAGCGTCTCGCATACGCAGCACCAGTGGCTGAAATCAGCGGCGAGCTTGAGATCGGGGAATCGATGAAGCAGCTTTGCCGTATTCCACGGCGTATACATAGCGCGGTGGCGATGCGTCTCGTGTCCGACAGCGACGCCATGCGCTTGCTCCTCGCTAAGCGCGGCCCGGAAGAAAGCCGCTTGATCCTCATCTGACATGCAATCCCGTGCGCTATGCGAAATAATGAGCTGGGGGTTAAGTAGCGCCGCCCGTCCCATTCCGTTTGCAAAGGTTTCGATATGTTCCTTCAAGGAGCTGCCGGTTGAAGCGATTAAAGCAATGTAACTCAGCCGATGCTCACGCAGCAGCTCCATAAATTCGTCGATATGTTCGGCTCGGGGAACCGGCGCTTCAACACCTTCGTAGCCTGCGGCTGCAATTTGCCTCAAGCTATCTTGATAAGTGAGATGCTCCATGCCCCATAATGATTTATAGATTTGAAGACGCACCTTGTAATCTTCTCCTTTCCAGCTATCTATACTATCGTAGCACTAACGAATTGGAGACTGCTTTTCCGATCGTCCTGACTTTTTGCATAAATGTCGTCTGCCTTCGTATTTGACATGCCAAGTGGGGAACGCTAAAATAAATCCAACACGATACATCGTGTGCGATGTATCGCCCGGGATGTATTTCTTGAGGAGAGGAGAACGAACGTGGAACGAGCAGAGTTTCTACGGGAATCCATTGATTACTTGCACCGGTTCATGATGAAGAGCCTGCAGAGGCATGCCGAGCAGCATGGGGTCACGGTTCCTCAGACGCGAGTCATCGCTGAAGTGCTGATGAACCAGTCGATCAGCATCAAGCAGCTGACGCAGAACCTCAGAATGACGCAGAGCACCGTCTCGGACATTGTAGAACGGCTGACCGCAAGAGGCATTCTTATGAAGACGACAGATCCGAGCGACAAGCGAGCTGTGAAGATATCGCTGCCGGATCCGATTCTGAAGGAAATCAAAGACCGAACACCGGAGCCTTTGAACGAGTATGTAAGAGACGTCCTCAGCTCGCTATCGCCAGACGAACAAGCGACCGTTGAAGAAGGCTTTCGGCTATTCGTGACAGCTGTCAAAGAGAAAGCGAAGGCCGATGGAGCCCAGAACGATCATTATTACGATATCTTGTTTTTACCAAAAGAAAACCCATCCGAGAGCTAGAGAAGAGGCAGCATGGGGAAGAGGAGAACGTTTACGCATGGCAAAATACTTATATAAGTTAGGGATGTGGGCAGCCAAAAGCAGCAAGAAGGTGCTGCTCGGCGCGCTTATTATATTAATCGCATTAGGTGCGATTGGTTTGACGCTGGGACCTTCCTTCAGCAATGAATTAACGATCCCGAATACACCAGCCGACAAGGCGGCTAAGCTTATTAGCAAAGAATTCTCCCAGCCAGGTCTCCAGTCAGCGAAGATTCAAGTTGTCTTTAAGGCACCGGAAGGCGAAACATTGGAGTCGGAGAAGTGGCAGAAGGTGATGGAGGGGGCGATCGGTGAAATAGGCAAATCGCCGGATGTCGCGTCCGTTACTACGCCGATGCAGCTCAAGAATTTGAACATGACGAAGCAGATTGGCTATGGGGAAGTCACGTTCAAAGTGTCAGCCTTGGACGTTTCGAGCGAGACGAAGGAAGCTATCGTGCATCAGATGGATGTGGCAAGAGAAGCGGGCCTTACGACAGAGGCGCGAGGGGATGTCGTACTAACGGAAGGCGGAGAGTTTCCGGTTGAAGTGATCGGGATTGTCGCAGCTTTCGTCATATTGGCGATTACATTCGCTTCTTTCCTCGCCGCTGGATTGCCGATTGTTTCGGCTCTAGTCGGTCTCGGTATAGGCATGCTGGGCATCGTCATTGCATCGAGCTTCATTGAAGTTCAGAGCGTATCGCTCTCACTGGCGGCGATGCTGGGACTAGCAGTAGGCATTGATTACGCGCTGTTCATCATTAGCCGATTCAAGCAGCAGCTGGCTGGGGGGTACTCGGTTCAGGAATCCGTAGCCATTGCGAATGGTACAGCCGGAAGTGCGGTACTCTTTGCAGGCGTCACTGTCGTTATCGGACTGCTTGGATTGTCTGTTGCGGGAATTCCGTTCCTGACCATGATGGGAATCGCCTCGGCCCTTTGCGTCATCACGACGGTTCTCGTATCTATCATCGTGCTGCCGGCTCTATTAGGCTGGATGGGTCACAAGCTTTCCCCGTCAAAAGGTAAGAAGGCATCGGAGCGCATGCGGACTGCCAGCAAGAAGCAATCGACCAGCAAGTGGGGGACATTCGTTACGAAACGTCCATTGCTCGTATCGTTCGCAAGCATTGCGCTGCTTGCAACGATCGCTTCTCCATTCTTCCATATTAATCTCGGTTTGCCGTCAGACGGAACGACGAAGTCGACAGCAACGACGGAGAGAAGAGCTTTTGACCTGCTGATCGAAGGATATGGCGAAGGCTTCAACGCTTCCCTGATCATCGGAGCGCAAGCAGCTAATCCGACGGAAGCGACTGCCGGCGCTATTGCGGGTATTCAGAAAGAGATCAGTGGGCTGGCTGATGTCCAGACTATTACACAGCCCTTTCCTGGACCATCAGGTAAATTGTATATCATGACCGTCATTCCGAAGTCTGGACCGGATGATACGAAGACGAAGGATCTCGTGAAGGCAATTCGAGACCTTTCCAGCAAGACGGAATCCGAGAACGGGATCGAGCTGCTCGTTACCGGCACGACGGCGATGAATATTGATATCGCAAACAAGCTCAACGATGCTTTGCCCGTATTCGCAGCACTTATTGTTGTGCTTGCTTATGTAATCCTGGTGCTCGTATTCAGATCGATTCTTATTCCTTTGAAGGCTGTTCTTGGTTTCTTGTTATCGCTAGGAGCAACACTCGGGTTCGTCGTCTTCGTCGTACAGGATGGCCATCTGATTCATTTCTTCGGCTTCCCGGCGTCCAGCCCTATCTTAGCGTTCTTGCCGGTTATCCTGATCGGTATTTTGTTCGGACTAGCAATGGACTATGAGATCTTCCTAGTCAGCAAAATGCGTGAGGTATACGCTCAAACAGGCGATCCGCGCAAAGCGATACTAGACGGAGTTCGCGACAGCGGCAAAGTCGTAACAGCAGCGGGACTCATTATGATCTCCGTATTTATCGGCTTCATGCTGGCCCCGGATGCGATTATTAAGTCGATGGGCCTCGCGCTTGCCTTCGGCGTCTTGTTCGACGCCTTCGTCGTACGGATGACGCTTGTTCCCGCGGTCATGAGCCTGATGGGCAAATCCGCGTGGTACATGCCAAATTGGCTCGACCGCATTCTGCCGAACATCGATATCGAAGGCGAGAGCATTATGCACGAGATGGAGAAGCGGAAGAGCGCTTAATAGGAAGCTGGGTTAAACCCGTCGTATTGAAAAAAATCTCTATACGAAAACTGGAGTCTCATTCAGACTCCAGTTTTTTTGTGTTCTACCGGTTTAACCAAGCTCAGCCTTTGCAGGAGCTCGTAGATCTCTCAACCGCGAAAAGCCGATTACTCATAGCCACTTTGACGCTGAGAGATCATATACGGACACTCAGCAACCGTTTCAGCGTTATCGAACGCCGAGAGATCTTCCTTCGTATTTTAACGGTTGCAGCAGTGCTTATTTACACGTAATAGCTACTATTTATAATCTAACGGTCGCCAGAGAGGTTATTTGCTCCCAATGGAGTGATTTCAATGCCGATATAGGCAAATAACGATGCTGACAACCGTTAAAATCTAAAAGGGCCATTTGAGACGAAATAGCGTTCGTGGCAACCGTTGAGCATATACCAATTGGATTTTTTGCGAGCCTGACGGTGGTCCATAACAGCATGACGGTCCACGGCAGCATTGCTGTGGACCGTTTCATTTTGATATTGAGTTTTATAGTTTCGCTTCCACAATCGCTCGATCAAATTCCACCGCACAGAACTGCCCCGTCACCGCGGACTCCTTCGCCTTCAGGCACAGCAGCGCGCTGTCGATCCCATCCTCCAGCGGCGATACCGATTTCTTCGTCGTACCGCGCATCAGCTCTACGAAGCTAGCAGCGAGTGCTGCGTCTCCGCCGAAGTGATTCTCGCCTGCCCCGACTCGGTATGTTTCCACGCGAGACGTATGATGCATGTACACGGTGACGACACCCGTGTTGAAGTCGAATTCGACGGTTCCCTTGTAACCCATGAAGCGGGCTCCACGAGCACCGGCTTCGCCCCGCACGAAGAAGTTCTGCGAGTACGACACGTGCATGCCGCTCTCGTAACGGATTAAAGCGCTGCCGGAATCCTCGTTGCCCGTGTCCTCGGCATAGGCGCAATACTCCCAGGAAGCGACCTTCGTCTGCAAGGTGCTGTCCGGGCATGTTCGGTATTGATCGCAATCTACGCATTTGAGGCCTGCCGGCTTATCTCCCTTGAAGATCTGCTTGGAAGTCATCGCGCAGACGGTTACAGGCTTCATGCCAACAACGTAGTTGATATAGTCGAAATCATGCGTTGCTTTCTGGAGAAAGAGCCCGCCCGTCTCGTTCTCGTCACGGTACCAATTCTGGAAATAAACACCGCCGTACGGGACGTTGTTCACTGCCTGGGCATGCTCGATCGTGCCGATTTTGCCGGAATCAACAATTTCCTTGACCAGCTGAACGATGGAGGTTACCCGCAGAGGGAACGAAACGACGACTGGACTTGGATTCGCTTCATAACTCGCTTTGAGCCTCATGAGATCTGCCATATTGGTCGATACAGGCTTCTCCAAAAACAAGGGAAGCCCCGTTGGCAGCACCTTCACCGCTTGTTCCGTATGGCCGGAGCACCTTGTTCCGATCATTACGCCGTCTAACTGCTCTGCATCTAGCATTTCTTCCGCTGTGCTGTAGTAGCGAACGTCCTCGCCAAGCCCAAGACGCTCTCGATCCGCTCGAATCGCTTCGCTTCGCGGATCAACAATAGCGGTAATCCGGCAGCTCGGATCTTGCCGTAATGTATCTTTAGCGACGCCCTGAATGCGCCCTCCGAAGCCAATAATGCCAATGTTCATTGTCGCTGGCAGCCTCCCTCATGTGCTTGATGGTACCAGTATAAGCGGATTGACTATATGATTCTTTATCCTCAAAGCCGTATTTTTTGTCATTCATGTCTGATAGAGAACATGATAAGCTAGTCTCTATAAAATGGTTATTATCCCGGAGGGGAAAGCAATGGAACAATCGCACATAGAGCTGGACGCCTATCATCGCACGCGGCTTACGGAGACGATCGTCATTGAGCAGATGATTACGATGTTCTATTTCGAATTCGGCCGTGATTACGTGTTCAGCGGTGAAAGCCATAATTTCTGGGAGCTGCTGTACGTCGATCGCGGCGAAATCGAAGTGATGGCGGATGAAGAGCGTCATTTGCTCACGCAAGGCATGATGATTTTTCATAAACCCAATGAGTATCATAAATTCAATGCAGTGGGCGGCAAGGCTCCGAACGTGATCGTGATGACCTTCGAATGCCAATCTGAAGCGATCACCCAGTTCCGTGATCTTGTCATTCAATTGGAAGACGAAGAACGCAATCTGCTGGCGGATATCGTGAGAGAGGGCATGAATGCGTTCGAATTTCCGTTCCGGCATCCGCTGAAGCGCCGCGAGGATGCGAGGCTTGGCAGCGAGCAGCTGATCAAATGCTACTTGGAAATGTTTCTTCTTCGTCTGCTGCGGAGACAAACGTTGCATGCACGCAAGCCGTCTCTGTCATCAGCCGCCAAGGAGAGAGCAAGCGACGAGCTGGCGCGGCATATTGCCAAATACTTGGATGACCACCTCGATACCGAGCTGTCCCTGGACGAGATCAGCCGCATGTTTATGATTGGGAAGACTCGGCTCAAGGAGCTGTTTAAGCAAGCGACCGGCTATACGGTCATGGCATACGCTGCGAATGCAAGAGTGGAGCGGGCTAAGCTGATGATTCGCGAGCGTACCGATAACATGACGGAGATTGCAGAGAAGCTCGGCTTCAGCAGCATCCACTATTTCTCCAAGGCATTCAAGAAGCAAACGAATATGACCCCGACGGAGTACGCGCGGACGGTGAAAGCGAGAGTCTAACTGCGAGGATGCTAATAGCATATTTATATCCATTTCCTTCAAGCGGAAGGTGAATTTGGATGGATGTCGTATTATCAATATCAACGTTTGTTGATGTGATCACAGTTAGAGGAGATGAATTCGACGATGGCGATACCGACTCCATTACCGCGTGTAGCGAACTTCGAGAAGCAGGCTTGCACGCAGCTTATATCCAGTCTTTTTTGTCGTAAATGTGAAGGAATTTATAGCTGTTAACGCGAATACTCCACTTTGGTTTTATTTATAGAGAAGGGGTTATATCATGCAGCAAGCTTCCTATTCCGATCCATCTATTATTGAATCCGCGTTTCTCTCGCGAATGGGAGACAAGCGCAATGTCAATTTATACAATGAGCTTCTTGCCGCTGCTGATAAAGGGAGAACAACAACCATTATCGAAGACCCGCTTGGCAAAGTGACGTATAAGAAGCTTCTGCTCTCGATCCAAGTTGTAAGCGCTGTCCTACCGGAGCACCTTGAAGGGCAATCGAAGGTCGGCGTTCTACTGCCTAACGTCATTGGGAATGTCGTTACGTTGTTCTCCTTATTCAAGCTCGGCGTTACGCCATGTATGCTGAATTTCTCGATGGGCGCTGAATCCATTGCGGACTGCTGTGCCACGGCTGAGGTGAAGAAGGTCATTACCTCCAAAGCTTTTATCGAGAAGGGCGGCCTCGATTCCATTGTGAAGCACTTGTCTTCCACGGTTCAATTCATCTACTTGGAGGATATCCAGAAGCAAGTCAATTTCGGCCACAAATTAAACGGGTTTGTCCGGTACGCGCTGAAGAGGCGGACAGCTCACCAAACGAACGAAATCATTCTGTTTACGTCCGGTACGGAGAGCAAGCCGAAGGGCGTTGTGCTGACGCATGATAATCTGTATGCGAATGTGAATCAGATGCTGTCGGTCGTTCATTTTATGCCAAGCGATCTGATCTTTAATGCGCTGCCGATGTTCCATTGTTTTGGGCTCCTGCTCGTATTGCTTGGCGCGATCAATGATTTGCCCGTCTATCTGTACCCCAACCCGCTGCACTACAGGGAAATTCCAAGTTCGATTCGCAAAACAAAAGCGACCATTATATGCGGAACTTCCACGTTCTTCGAGGGTTATGGCGTCAATGCGGGCGACGGCGATCTCGCTTCGCTTCGTCTCGTCATTGCCGGCGCTGAGAAGCTGAAGGAAGAAGTTGCGAGGCTGTGGCAGGAGCGCTTCGGCATTCATATCTTCGAAGGCTACGGCGTTACAGAAACGTCTCCCGTTATATCCACGAATACGCCGGATGTCCGCAAACCGGGAACGGTGGGGAGACTTGCGCCAGGCCTCGAATACCGGATTAATCCGGTCGAAGGCATTGCTCACGGGGGAACGCTTGTCGTGAAAGGGCCGAATGTGATGAAGGGCTACCTGATACATGGCAAAGGGTTCGTGCCTTGTGATGGATGGCATGACTGCGGGGACGTTGTAACCGTGGACGATGAAGGGTTTATTACCATTCAATCGAGGCTGAAGCGGTTCGCCAAGATTGCGGGCGAGATGGTTGCGCTTGGACATGTTGAGAAGCTGGCTAGCCAATGCTTCGAGCATGCCGGGTTCTATGCGGTTTCGGTGTCCGATAACAAGAAGGGGGAGCGCATTGTGCTCTTCTCGACCAAGGAAGATACAGATTTGAACAGCTTGAAGAAATATATCAAGACGCAGAAGATTTCATCACTGTACATTCCGACTCAAGTACACTATCTGTCCGAAGTCCCGATTCTAGGAACGGGGAAGACGAATTACGTTCGGCTTACTGAACAAGCGAAGCTGCTGGAAAATGCAGCTCCGGTATTAGGCTAATTACAAAGTGGAAGGTGTGAAGGGTATGATGCAAGAGGAACGCAATTGGGCGGGGAATTACAGGTTTAACGCTGCGGAGCTGTTCGAGCCTGAAACAGTGGAGCAGCTTCAGGAATGGGTGGCGAATCGCCAGCAAGTGAGGGCGCTTGGGACGCGCCATTCGTTCAATGGCATTGCTGATACGGGGGGCAGCTTGGTATCGCTGAAGAAGATGAATCAAGTGCTGGAGCTTGATCATGCCCGCGGGACCGTCACGGTCGAAGGCGGCATTCGGTACGGAGAGCTGGCTGCGTTTTTGCATAATAACAACTACGCTTTGCATAATCTAGCTTCGCTGCCGCACATCACAGTTGCCGGTGCTTGCGCAACAGGGACGCATGGCTCAGGGGATCGCAACGGAGGACTTGCCACTGTCGTTCGCTCCATCGAGATCGTTACGGCAAGCGGTGAAACGGTTGTTGTCACGCGTGGCGAGCAACCGGAAGCGGACGGAGCTATCGTCGGACTTGGGGCGCTTGGCATCGTGACGAAGCTGACTCTCGACATTATGCCGACCTTTGACATTAGCCAGCTGCTGTATGAGAACCTTGCGTTATCCAAGCTGGAAAACGGGTTCGACGATGTTTACTCAAGCGCGTACAGCGTTAGTCTATTCACGGATTGGAGCAGCGATCGCTTTAATCAGGTGTGGTTGAAGCATCTGGCTGGCGCAGAAGATATGCGCGGCGCAGATGAATTCCACGGAGCGACAAGGGCTGTCACCTCGCTGCATCCCGTGCCGGGTATTTCTGCAGAGCCTTGCAGCGAGCAGCTTGGCAAGCGGGGACCTTGGCACGAGCGGCTGCCGCATTTCCGCATGGAGTTTACCCCAAGCGCGGGAGAGGAGCTGCAAAGCGAGTTCTTCGTGCCGCGCAAGCATGCCTATGCTGCATTAGATGCGATTCATCAGCTGCGGGAGCATATTGCGCCGCTGCTGTATATTTCTGAAGTGCGCACAATCGCCGCCGATCAGCTATGGATGAGTCCAAGCTATGGACGAGATTCGGTCGCGATTCATTTTACATGGAAGCCGCTTGGTGAGGCGGTTCAGCGTGTATTGCCGCTAATCGAAGCAGCGCTCGAGCCTTATGAGGCGCGCCCGCACTGGGGCAAGCTGTTCACGATGGCGCCGGAGCGGGTGAAGTCGCTGTATGAGAAACGCCTTGATTTTCTAAGTCTCGCTGCCAAGTACGATCCGCAAGGAAAGTTCCGTAATCCGTTCCTCGATCGGTATCTGTGGTAGAGATAAAGGGGACATGCACCGCATTCAAGCGCTGCATGCCTTTGTATTGTATACGCTTACAATTTAACGTATAAGTCAAGGTTCTACGTCGCGATATGAAGGACTTGGCTATCGAGATATAGATCGACCTTGTTCAACAGTTGGCTGAGTTGGCTGTGATTGAATTTCAAATTCGGAGCGACAGCGTTATAAGAGTCATCATACTTGTAAATCTGAAAGCCTCTGTAGTTTTCATAAATTAATCTCATGCGAACTCTCTCCTTTGTACAACAAGATTGCGAAGTGTATGTATAAAGGTAGCATGAAATTGCCGGCAGGAGTAGAGGTGTAAAAGGTTGGAAAATGTCTAGTTTTGGTGAAGGGAAAAGCCTGCTTCGGCCGTGTTTGAAATAGAAAAAGAGGACCTACGGCGTGCAGCAGCGCTGTAGGTCCTCCTTTTAGGCTAAAATTAGCATTAGTCCGTTAGTCCGTAATATTGCGAGTGTAATATTCGATAATATCTCTGCGGCGGATGATGCCTAGGAACAGGCGGTCGTCGTCGACAACTGGAACGAAATTCTGGTCAGCCGCGAGCGTGAGCATATCCTCCATATGCGCATCAACGGCGACGCATTCATTGTAAATGCGTTTCTTGACGTCGGTGATGGACACCTCGTGCATGTTATCGAAGTTTAGCCCGGGCGTGCGCTTCAGCTTCCATAACAAATCCCCCTCGGACAACGTCCCGACATATTTGCCGTCCTCGTCGATGAGCGGAATAGCCGTGTAATGACAAGCATCCAGCTTGTCGACGGCCGTCTTCATCGTTGCGGATGTCGTTAGGAATGACACTTCTTCTTTAGGTAACAAGAATGATCTGATTTCCACTGTGAGCACTCCTTTTCACACTATATATTCGAATCGTAATTTCAATTAGAAAGCGTGCTTTGCGTCGTAATACACAAGTTACATTAAACATCTTCGGCAGGTTTTGAATCGCCATCATTCGACAAGCGTTGCAATTGGGCTAAATAAGCAAAATTCGAGGACCGAACCTCAAAGATGTTCCTTTCATAAAATAGGCGTATATCCGCGTCAATTAAGAGAGGAATGTTGTTATGTATTATACAAATGATGGTCATTCGGGCGACTGGCCCTCTTACTACCGTCCCGGCAATCCGGGAAAGCCGCTTACATTCGTTCTCGTACATGGCTCATGGGCGGATTCGAGCTTCTGGAGAAATGTTGGTTCAGAGCTCGCGGCTAGAGGTCACATCGTCTATGCACCGGAGTACCCTGGCCACGGTGGTGATCCGAACACGAACGTGACGCACGGCATGTTATCGAAGGCTGTCGCCGACTTTATCATCGGCCATAACTTGAAGGATGTCATCCTCGTTGGCCACAGCTTCGGGGGCTCTGTCGTCCAGAAGGCGGCGGAGCTTGTGCCGGACCGGCTGAAGCGTATCGTCTTTATGGATGGATTCGTGGTAGGCGACGGTGAATCGCTGGCAGACCAGTTCCCGCCGGCGGCGCGCAGCGGCTTCGAGCAGCTGCGCAAAGCATCTGGCGTAAACGACACGATTATGCTGCCTTATCCGCTGTTTCGGGACAATTTCGTGAACTTGGCCGATGAAGCTCTTGCGCGCAAGCTTTACAGCGAGATCCGCCCCGAGCCTGCGAAGCCATTGTTCGAGAAGCTGGATCTGAAGAAGTTTTATGCTCTGCAGACGCCGCGAAGTTATCTATTTCTGACCGGGGACAACGCCATTCAGCAAGGAGAGGGCTACGGCTGGCACCCGCACATGTCGAGCAGACTGGGCATGTTCCGCCTCGTCGTTGCGGAGGGCGATCATATGACCTATTTCCGTACGCAGCCTGCTTACTATGCGATGAAGCTGATCGAGGCTTCTAGGGATTAGTTCGGTGGGCGGCGGAGGGAGCGGTAGTGCCGGTTCCCGCCGAGTCGGATTCATTGATGCCCGGCAATCCGACCCGTCGTCGCCCGACTCGTCGGCCCGCCGGTTCCCGCCGCCAGTTCGACTTCTAAAGAACCGTAATGACCTTATTGTGCCAGATTTGATGGTTTTAAAATTGTAACGAACTCCAGCGTCGCTATTCGCCACTTTATAGCATGCAGATGCCGATGCGCCATCTTGAGATGCCACAAGGCAGCTCACCGGCGCACATGGCCGTTCACTCTGCAAAAGTATCATTTTCCTACATATGTATCACGTATCAAGGTAGTTTCTCTAATTATAGACTACAATTATGCAACTACTCCATACCATTACGAATGGTTGGCGGCAACAGCCGGTGTTATGATTCGGATAGAGCGTTAGCAAGGAATTGACTACTCAAACCGGAGGTATTAAATAGTCCATGACGACGACAGTGAAGATGGGAAATGCAGAGCTTGCGATGGGAAGCAAGTATATGACGGAGCTGCGCAGCAGCAATGATATCTTCGATGATACGGAAGCGCTGAGACAGCGGCTGCAGGAGGACGGCTATTTGCTCCTTCGCGGTTTTCACAATCGTGAGCAGGTGCTTGATGCGCGCAGCGGGATATTGCGGAAGCTTAGCAGCGCGGGCCGCCTGGACACGAACTTCCCGGTCGAAGACGGAATCATAGCAGAAGGCGCGAAGAGCGCAATGTTCGGTGGACCGGCCAATGATGAGGATGCGGACATGCAGCCATTTTATAACCTTGTGAACGGTGACAATGTTATGCAATTTTTCGACCGGCTGCTCGGCGGGGAAGCGATGACGTATGATTACAAATGGCCGCGTGCTGTCGGCAACGGCGATTTCACTGGCGCGCACTACGATATCGTCTACATGGGCAGAGGCACGAAGCAGCTGTATACAATGTGGACGCCGCTCGGCGATGTCTCTTACGAGCAGGGTCCGCTCTCGATCTGCTTAGGCTCGCAGCATTTTGAGAAGATGAAGGCGACTTATGGGCAGATGGACGTCGATCGCGACAATATCGAGCTTGGCTGGATCTCGAAGGATCCGATTGAATGTGTCGAGAAGTTTGGCGGAAAATGGGCGACGACGCAATTTGCCGCAGGCGATATGATCATATTCGGCATGTTCCTCCTGCATGGCTCGGTCAATAACACGACGAATCAGTATCGCATCAGCTCGGATACGCGTTATCAGCTTCGCTCGGAGCCGGTCGATGATCGCTGGATTGGCGTCAAGCCGAAGGGCCATTATGCGTGGAACAAGGAGAAGCCGAAGTCGATGGAAGAAGCGCGCAAGGAATGGTCGATTTAGCAGAAGCATAACATAAGCATAACATAAGCATAACATGAGTATCCAACATGTGTATGATGAGGCCGCCAGCGAGAGCTGGCGGTCTTTGGCTTTTATGCTAGCTGGCGGCATTTCGGGAAATAATACGTGTTAGCGACAAAGAAACGGAGCGTGCGACGGTTATGAAAAATGTGAAGCCCTACGCGATATTCGCCCTGCTCCTGCCATGCCTCATCGCTGTCGATCTCATCATGGACATGCTGCTGAAGCTGCCGCCTGGCCGAATGCTTCGCAATTTCACTTATCCGTTCCTGATGCTGGATCCCATTGAGAAGCTCATCATGGTGGCTCTCATCTTCATGTTCCTTCGCAAGCCGCTCTACATGATCGTGCAGCGCATGCTGCAGGGCAAACAGACTGACGGCAGCAGCGCCTCAGGCGATGGATCAGGAGGAGGAAGCAGCGGAAGCGGAACGCCTGCGGCGGACGGCGCGACGGATCAGGCCGAGCAGCAATAAGCAGACCGGAATGGCGAACTGCATCGGCAGATGCATATAGTATGGCACGATCTTGAGTCCTTCCTTCAGATGCTCCGTCAGATTGCCGGCAATCGTCAGCGAAGTCAGCAGCACGATGACGCCGATCGGCATGACGAGCGTCTTGTAGTTGCTGACCTTGAACAGATCATGCGCGGCAAGGATGGAAGCGAACATGAACGTGCCGATCTTGAAGAAGCTCGTAATGATGAGCAAGAACAGGACGACGGAGTCCAGCCGCTGCACAATTTCCGCAAGCCTCAGCCGGCTGAGTGAGGTGAAGAGCGGGAACGTTGCCCTTGATGCGATCTCGACGCCGAGCACTGAGATGTTCACGAACGTTGCGATGCACAGTAGAATCGCGCTGAATGCCATGGCGCCGGTGGTGATCCGCACGGCTTTATATTTCTTGTTCAAGTAAGGCAGAAACATCGACATGACGACCATCTCGCCGAAAGGGAAGGTTAAGCCTGTAGGAAGCAGCGCACTCCAGATTGGCTTCCAGCCCTCGCCAAGAACAGGTTCGATGCGATGAAAGTCCGATAAATCCGACAAGAGGACCAGCACGACGATAAACATAAACACAAAGCAGCAGAGCAGGAAGAAGATGAAAGCCGTCCGGCCAAATACTTCGATCCCTAGGCTAATGATGTAGCCGACGGCGATCATCATGAATGCGCCAAGGGCAAACATAGGCGTTGCATCATATGCTGCCGCTGTTAGCAGGTCGATGAAATCGCGCATATCTCGGCTTGCAATGTACATGAAATAGAGCAGATAGCCGAAGCCGATCAGCCAGCCCAGGAACGACCCTGCAATTCTGCGAGCAAATGCTGTAAGCGGCATATCTGGATATAGCCTGTACAGGCCGCCAAACACAAGGGAGAAGAATGTCATGCCGATCAAGCAGCCGGAGAGCGTTACAATCCAGGCGTCCTGCTTCGCATCCATGCCGACGGGAATGACAACGGCCGTACCGAGCTCGAATAACGTTATCCATGCAAAAAGATGCATAGGGCTAATATTCTCAATCGGTTTTTTCATGGAATATGCCTCCTTGCCAGTTTAAGGTTTCTCGAGCAGCGACTTGCCTCTCATACCTGTCCGCAGTATCTGCCCCTGGAAAACGATGCTAACTTCCGCATCGGTGAACTTATCCTCCCACTGATCCTGCACCTTCCGCCACTGCTTCGGATGCTTGCGCTGCAGCACTTCGCCGAAGCCGAAGACGTCGGCGTGGAGCGACTGCGCACTCTTGATCGCACCCATCATGTCCGCAATTGCAACATCGCCCCATTCCTTCTCCATCTTGTTCAGCACTTCAAGATCGCTTAGCGGAACGCCGCATTTCACCTCGGATACGTTACCTTCGGCCATGACGTTGATTTTCACTTTGACGCGGCCATTCTGCATGGAAACGACTGTCTTGGTCTTGCTCTTAATGACTTCGAGTGCAAGTCCCTCCATCATGTCCTGACAGCTGAGATTCATAATGGTGCTGCTCATTCGATTGATGATGAACATGTACCCCCGCGCTTTGTCATTCTCTAGCCAGCCAACGAGCTTGCCTTTGCGGAACATGGCGACGCCGGTTATTTCGAGATGATAGGGTGGACGCGTTTTCTCAAGATTGCTTTTGCTCGATACATCCTGATCGTCACCCAAAAGCCTCAGGCCACTGATGGATGGCTCGACGCCTGGATTAATGAGCTTGCGGATCGCATCATCGATGCCGATTGTTGGCGAGCTTGACCAGATCTTAGAAGTGAATTCGGCTGATCCCATCAGTGCTTCAGCCTGAATAGGCGCGAGCGGAACAAGCGTGCTGACCAGCTTCTCCGGCGTAGCTCCTCTTGCCACAAGCAGCATGGAGGTGAGCCGAACCTCATGGGAGCGTTCGAAGAAATCGAAGATCTCTTCGATCCCGGACTTGGCGAGACGCTCGCCAAGGATCACGACCTGAATGTGGGAAAAGAACAGCTGGCGCGGAACTTGCTTCGACGCTTTACGGATACCTTCGAACAGTGTCTTCGACTTCACGGTGTAGACGGAGAATGGCGCGCCGCCGCCGCCCCCGCCGCCGCCCTTAACCGAATTGCTTAGCTCTCCGGGCATAACGACTTGGAAAGCCAGCGTATATTCGTCTTTATCCGTTTTATCTATCGCCATCGCTGTCACGATGGCGAGCATATTAAGCTCGCGGCTGTTCCAGCAGCCGGTCAAGAGCGAAGTGGAAGCGACAAGGACGGCTGCCGCCAGAATAAGCTTCATGATCCGTATTCCTGCTCTCATCCGTACCTGTACCTCCCTTGTTCGCTCGTCTTTTTATGTTTGAGGCTTCTGCCCCGAAGGCATCCGAGTCGTATTATCCGATGTGTCATCGGGCCGTTCTGTAAAGCTCCAGTGCGGCAGCCGGACGAAGACGTCCTTCAACTGCTTGAATTTGAACGGAACGAGCGGCGACAGGAATGAGACGCCGAACGAGCGCAGCGCGTTCATATGTGCAACCAGCATAATGAAACCGAGAATGATGCCGTAGAAGCCGAGCATGCCTGCTGCAATCATGAAGAGGAAACGCAGCAGCCGTGCTGTAATCGCCAGGTTGTATGCAGCGATGGAGAAGTTTGCGATCGCTGTGATCGCTACGACGATAACCATAATCGGCGAGACGATCCCGGCTTGAACGGCGGCTTCGCCCAGAACGAGCGCACCGACGATAGATACCGCCTGTCCGACTGCCCGCGGCATCCGAACCCCGGCCTCCCGCAGAATCTCGAAGCTGAGCTCCATCGCGAACGCCTCAATCAGCGCAGGGAAAGGCACGCCCTCTCTTGCGCCTGACAGGTTAATGAGCAGTGTCGTCGGCAGCATCTCCTGATGGAATGTCGTTAACGCAATATAGACAGCTGGGCCGAACAACGAAATGATGAAGGCGGCATACCGCAGCAGACGGAGAAAGGTGCCGATATCGTACCGTTGGTAATAATCCTCTGCCGAAGCGAAGAATTGAGGCAGAATCGTTGGCACAACCAAGGCGAACGGAGTGCCGTCGACGAGAATCGCGATGCGCCCCTCAAGCAGGTTCGCCGCAATGACATCTGGCCGCTCCGTATTATAGATCGTCGGGAAAGGAGAGCTCCAGTTGTCCTCAATGAACTCCTCGATATAGCCGGACTCCAGAATAGCGTCGGTATCGATCTTCGCGAGCCGCTTGCGCACCTCTTGCTTGATCTCTTCCTTGACGATGCCTTCGATATAGAGCATAGCAACGTTCGTTTGCGTCACCCGGCCAATCTTAGTCGCTTCGAAGCCGAATCTTTCGCTTCGAATCCGCCTGCGGATAAGCGTGATGTTCGTCGGGAGCGATTCCGTGAAGCTATCCTTGGGACCGCGAATAACAACCTGGGTACTCGCTTCCGATACCGCGCGCTTTTCGCCGCCAATTGTGCCGCAGCTGATGCATTGATCCCAGCCGTCAACGAAGAGAAGCGTCTTGCCCGTTAACAGCTCAAGCAGCATCGTCGTCCAATTATCGAGAACTTCTACCTGCCCAACGGTTAAGGCATTGTCGCAAATATATTTGAAAGCCTCTTCTGGCGTCACTCCGCCCTCCAGCGGCGTTTCTGGCAGAAATGGTGACATCAAGGAACGCATGACGAATTCGTTGACCGCTTCCTTGTCTGTAATCGTTTCTAGATAGACAGCTGCTACATGCTGATGCTGCCCGGTCCGCAGCGTAAATCGGCGCACGATAAGGTCTGGGCTTGCGGCAACCTCGGACTTGATCCGGTCGATGTTCGCATCCAGATTCGTTTCGAGCTGGCCGCGAGGCACAGAGAGATTGCCGCTGTTCCGATTGTTGCCGTTGTTCCCGTTATTCCCGTCGTCATTGCCGCCTTTGGAACGCGCTGATCGTCTTATCATCATCAAACTGAGCCCCCCTTCGCTGCATGAATGGACTGCTTCGCATCCGTTAGTATGCCTCGTTTTTCCTTTTTTACCTAAAAATAAAGAAAAAACCGATGAATGGATTCATCGGTTTGTAAACCGCAAACACTGCTCCGGCTCGTGGCTGGAACGTACTTGCCTGTTCATGCCAATCGTTAATGCGTTGTCGCGGGCTTCGGAACCGGCTTTGCTTTGTTAATGAAGAAGCTAGCCGCTTCAAGTGCCAAGGCGGTCTGATTGGTCTCCATATAATAATTGAACAGATCCTTCTCGTAACGCTGCACGAGGAAGGCATCGCCTTGATTCCGCAGACTTGGTAACGCGGTCGTACGCAGATAGCTGTAATACTCATCCGTTTTCTCTTCGAGGAATAGGAGGAGCAAACGAAATCTAGCAACGAGCACTTCATCCCTTAATTCTTTCGATACCTTTAGTCCGGTTTGCGCCAGACTCAGTAATTCATCTTGGGATAACAACTTCCCCTCGGCGGAACTCCGGACATACCCTTCATATGAAAGCAGATAGAGCACCGACTTCGGTTCTGTCATCCCCATCGTTTCCCGGTAGTATTTTCCCGCCAGCTCGTAAGCTTTGTTCTCGTGGTATAGAAATCCGAGATTGTGCACGGCAATCCGTTTCAGCTCGGGAGCGTGACACAGATCACAGGATTTGATAATGTTCTCAAACCGGTTGGCGATGGCTTGGTAGTTCCGGTTATCGTCATAGATGAGTTGAAGGAGCATGAGCATTTCCGCATCGATGCTCTTTAAGAAGTTGTGGGTATCTTTAAAGTGTTTCAATGCCTTCTCGCTGTAATAGTAAGCCATCATCCGAGACTCCAGCCAGTGGTAAGACATGGCCAAATAATAGTAGTACTCCGGATTGTTGTACTCCTCTTCGTTAATCAAATTCAAGGTTTCGATCGCCTTGAAATAGTCTTGAGTATAGTAATGATAAATGCCCGTTATATGCAAGAGCAGGTTGCTCTCATAGTGAGGCAGCTTTGATTTGTTCCGTTCCATTTCTTTGATGATTGCATGCGCCTTATCTAGCTTCCGATGAACAAGGTAGTATCTGCCCTGCAGCATTTTGTAGAGGGTTTTATAGTCGGAAATTTGAATTAAGCTCTCCTTCTCCAACTCTTCTTTGATTACTTCCATCTCATCGTGCAACAGCAGCATGATGGCTTCATGCCAATCGTGAAGACGCTTTCTAATCGTCATTAAATGGTGAAGCTCCTGTTCGATCTGAATGCCAAGCCGATCGGTAAGAAGCGTTATCACTTCCGGAGAAAAATCCGTCGATCCGCGTTCGATCTTGCTGACATGCGTGTCGGAGCAGATGCCTCTGCCGAGCTGATCCTGGGTCATTCCAGCTTTTTCGCGATAAAATCTGATGATTTTTCCTTCAAGCATGCAGTGGTCCTCCAGTATTTGCTAGAAAACAAATGAATTCCCCCAAGTTATGAGCGGAAAATCATTTCAATGTCGTGCAGTATATGAATTATAGCATACAATCTATTGATTTCTAGAGGTTTGGAAGCTCGGATTCCCCCGATTTACCGCACGTGAGCGCTCCATTACTATAAGTGAAAGCGCTAATATTTTAAACATTCTTTATCAGGGAAGAGGGCGGGACGGATGAAAATTACGAACAGGTTGAAGCGAGTAGTAACGTATTTGTCCATTTCTGCTCTCGTGCTGTCAAACGGTTCAATCGTGTTTGCAGCAGAGGATGCGCCGTTGCGGCCACCGGGAGCAGCAGAAGGAAGCGCTCCGAAACCACATGCAGGGGTTCAGGTGCACAACGTTGACGGCGCAGGATCTAAAGGCGGTTCCTCATATACGCAGGAGCTGCTCGAAGCGTTCAAGGTAAAGGCGCAGCAGAGCTTGAAGGAAGCAGCTATTCGAGACTTCGAGAAGAATCAGAGCAAGAAAGCAATGGCTCCAGAAAAACTGAGCGCTGAGCTCCACAAGCCGGACGAGATTGTCGATGTTATCGTGCAGTTGAAAGGACAGACTGTCTCGGAAGCCATGTCAGATTCAGGGACAAAGCCAGGCATTAATGCTACCTCTGTCGAAAGCTCCGCACAGACCGCAATTACGGCGGAAATTAAGACGGCGAAGAATCTGATTATGAGCACGCTGTCTACCGGCAAATCGAAGAGCGCGGGTCCAACGTTCCATTTCAAACATGACTATGAGAACGTGTTCAAAGGCTTCAGCCTTGATGACATCAAGTATGGCGATATTGAAGCGATAAAAAAACTGCCGAATGTGAAAGCCGTTACGCTTCAGCAAACCTTCCTGCCGGCCGTTAACGAACAGCATGATCTGACGGGCATTAAGAATTTGTGGGACGGCTCTGCAACCGATGAGAAGCCGATTGGCTATAAGGGCGAGGGCATGGTCATCGCGATCGTAGATACAGGGATCGATTACGAGCATGAAGCGTTCCCTGCTCCGCATGATATGAGTAAAGCAAAATACAAGCATGGCGAAGGGAAATTCAGCGATAAAGTCGTCGAGGGCTACAACTGGGCCGATCAGAACGATGATGTTATTCCTCGTATGGAATGGACAAACCTCTCGCCAAGCTCGCACGGCGTGCATGTAGCCGGCATTGCGGCCGGATCAAATGGTGTTCTGCAAGGCGTCGCGCCGGAAGCGCAGCTTATCGCGGAGAAAGTATTCTCCGAAACACAGGCTGGCGCATTGACAGAAGATATTATTAAAGGGATCGATCACGCGACATCGATGAAGGCGGACGTTATCAATATGAGTCTTGGGGCTTCCTCAACGTTTGATACGCGCGATGCGAACGATCCGATGGGCATTGCCATTCGCAATGCGACTGACGCTGGCGTTGTCGTTGTCGTCGCAGCCGGCAATGCTTCCAATGCCTACGATGATAAAGGCGAATCGGGAGCTTCGATTAAGCTTGGCGAAACGCCGGATTTGAATAAAATCGGCAATCCGGGCGTTTATCCGGATTCCTTCACGGTAGCCGCAGCGAACAATATCGTTGTGCAGCATAACGTAACGTTTAGCTACAGCTTTGATGCACCGTTTATTACAGGACATGGCCTAGACGCGTGGAAAGGCCTTGATGTATGGGATAACGATTCCATCTCGCTGGTGGGGTTGAAGAATGACCATTTGGGCTACGACGAGGATTACGAAGGTGTCGACGTAACAGGTAAAGTGGTACTGATCAAACGCGGTTCGCTCACCTTTAACGATAAGGTGAAAATCGCCAAAGAACACGGCGCGATCGGGGCTATCGTCTACAATAGCGACGCGAGCAAGAAGGCGCCAACGCCGCAAGGACAAATGGAGCTTCCATTCTCGTTTCTTAGCTACGAGGACGGTACAGCTTTAGAAGCGGCTCTTGCATCGATGGTCGGTGGAGCTGGCGGAGGCGGTGGCGTTGGTATCGACCCACTCTCCGGCACAGACATTGGTATCGATCTCCCGCCGGAGCCGGGAGCAGGTGCGACGCTGTCGATGTTCATTGAATCCGAAGATACTAGCTCGGCCTTTGAGGCATCCAATCCAGGCAGCCCTACGGACTTCTCCTCATGGGGAACGACGAGCGATCTGCTGCTGAAGCCTGAGGTTATGGCTCCGGGACACAAGATCGTATCTTCGGTAAGAACATCAGATCCGAATGTTCACAACGCGTACGAGAGTGAAGATGGCACATCGATGGCAGCTCCGTATGTAGCGGGAGCAGTTGCCGATGTGATGCAAGCTTTCAAGAAGAAAGGCTTCCAATCCGGTACAAGAAGCTTCGTTCAACTCGTGAAGAACGTGGTCATGAATACGGCGATTCCGGCGAAGAGAGATTATGTGAACGAAGAGAATGCTGCAGATCGCGCGGATTACAATACGGAATATCAGCCAAGACGCCAAGGCGCAGGCATGATTCGACCGGACCTTGCGGTGCAAACTCCGGTCGTTGTTTCCGGACCGGACGGCACAGGCCGTGTGAGTCTGAAGGAAATCGGCGCGAGGACTACATTTACGCTGACAGCTACCAACCTGACAAGCACAGCTGCAACGTATGATTTGAGCGGAACGGTTATGACGGATTTGCTCCATGCGAATTTGGACACCAGCTCCGACAATATCCGCAGCCGTTATTTGGAGAACTCGAAGCTGAGCTTCAGCCCGGCTCAAATTACGGTAGGGGCGAAATCCACCCAGCGTGTGACCGTTACATTGACAGTGGATCCATCCGAGATGAAGAATACCTTCATCGATGGCTATGTGTATCTGACACCGATTGATGCGAGCCTGCCTACATTGAATGTCCCGTACACAGGCTTCTATGGCAAGTGGGATGCTCCGGCCATTATTGATGCGCCATCCGGTCCGGATAGCGTATGGGGGAGTTCAGGTCTCGGAACGCAAATGGCATTTGTAGACATGCACAACGGAATCCCCTTCCTTTATGGTGAACCGCAAAACAACTATGAACGATCACTAGGGGACAAATTCTATGCCTTCTCACCGGAGAACGGTTTGTATCCTGTACCGGTTATTGCACTGCTTCGCGATGCGCGGAATGTAAAAGTCGATGTTGTCGATGCTGAGCATAATCTCGTCACCCATCTGTCGAGTGATGATTGGGTCGTGAAGAATGATCCATACTCCGGCGGCATTCCGGGTTCATTATCCCAAGGCACGATGTGGGATGGAAAGAATGAAGGCGTGCCTGTGCCGGATGGCCAGTACTATTTTGCCATCACAGCTACAGCGGATGCTCCGAATGCAAGGCCGCAGCCGACCATTTACATGCCTGCTTATAAAGATACGCATGCGCCAAGCCTGGATATCCTCAAGCATGTCGGCTACGATGAGCTGAATGAGCCGGACGAGACCAGCACAGGCGAATACACGCTGCGCTTTAAGATGGACGATGACGCAGACGCGCCGAACGGGGAAAGCGGCGGGGAATGGAACATTTATTATGCGATCAATGGTTCGGAGCCGTTTACGAACTACAAGGATGACGTGAAGCGTAACAATGACGGAACCTTTGAAATGCCGATTAAAGATCTGAGAGACGGACTGAACGTCATTTCCATTGCGCCGATCGACAGAGTGGGCAACTATGGCAAAGAATATTCGGTCATCGTGAATAATACGAACAAAGCAGTTTGGATTGATATCCAAACTGCAAGCGTGAATGGTCAACCAAGAAGCGTGTACTATGACGCGAATGTGAACAGAGGGGATTCCTTCGATTTGAGCTTCGATGCCTTTGGCAAAAATTTGGATAGTGTTCAGGTGCAATTCATAAGCACAGACAACGACGGCTCGAAAACGATTGTTGGAACTCCGATCAATAAGGTCGGTAAATGGCCTAAGCCAACAAAGTTTGGTAAAGGGCTCAAGTATTCGGTCTCAGCACATGTTGTCATTCCGGATAACTTGCCGGATGGCAAATACTCGATGAATTTCGTGTGCTTAGGAAAAGGGCAAACTGGACTAGAGCCAAACCTTCCTTATATCAATATCGATACGTATGTCGATACGACGGCACCGAGTATCACCTTCAATACAGGCAGCGGCGACGGCAGTCAAACTACGAAAGCGTATTTCGTACCCGATACGACCAATGTATCGCTCATGCTCAACGCAACCGTGACGGATCTGATCAAGAACGGAAGAGGCTTCAAGGTAGAATACTCGCTTGATGGTGGAGACCCTGTAGCAATGGGCAGTAAAGTCAACGATTATGTGGATAATACGTTCCGTTATCCAGTCGTCATTACAGATGAGGATCCGCATACCCTCGACATCACGGCAACGGATTATATGGGGAACTCGAGCTCCATTCAAGTCGGCTATCATGTGCAGCTGGCAGAGAAGCAAGTTGTAGTATCCGTAGGCGATGATCAGGAAGCTACAATTCCGATTTTGGATGTGCCTGCTAACCTGGCGAGTCATGATGAATCGATTTTCATCGATTTAGGAAGCAGCGTTGACGGTAAGATCCATGAGGAGTTTGCGTCACCGCATCTATACGGAAATATCACCTCCAGATATGGCAATGATGGAACAGTTGGCGAATATCCCTATTACGGAGTGAGGGATTATTATCCAATTCTTCTGACAGGTGATCACGCCATCAAAACACAGCTCCACTATGATCCGCAAACGGACCAATATTATTACAATTATCAGCCTCTTGGCTACGAGGATGCAGCTGATATCATCGAAGGAGAAAGCACGCATTCGGTCACGATGATCGATTTCTTGGGTAATCAGAAGACCATTCCTGTTACCGTGATCAAGAATACGCGTGTCCCTTATGTTGAATTCGATGATACCGTTATCGATCAGGCGACGGGCACAGCTACCTTCTTCACCGATCAAACCTCTTTAGAAATTTCAGGAACGATTCATAGTGAAGGCGGGCCATTCTATACCGCATTGACGGATTATAGAAGAATGTCATCGGGTGATCCATATGTGAGAAACTTGTTTGGCTCAGAGTGGGGCGAGACCATTTTCTATGAAGATTTTACGTTCCCTGAAGGCTTTGAACAGCCAGCCGGAGTACATCCTTTCACGATTAATGTAGAGGATCTCCAGCCTGGACCGAATATGCTGGAACTTGATGGTGATCTCATCATGGATGGCAAGCTATTCTATGGTAACCATCCGCTCGTATTCAATCTGATCGTATACCGTCTGGGCGCTTCGGAAGATCCGGATTCAGTAGTAGCAGCGCAATCGGCTGCGGCGCTGTCGTGGGAACGGATTAAAGGGTTGAATACCAGCGAGAATGCGGTCGAGACGAACCTGAACTTGCCATATCGAGATGAAGCTGGCCAAACGCAAATCAGTTGGAGCAGCAATAAACCTTCGATCATCAGCAGTTTAGGCGTTGTAACAAGACCGGCTGTGGATACGCCTGTTACGCTGACGGCAACCGTTACGAAAGGCAGCGAGACAGCGACCAAATCGTTCAAACTAACTGTACCGGCGAAGCTCGCAAGCAATCAATCGGCTGTCACTCAAGATAAAGGGTTCCTTGACTGGAGCGTGATCAAAGGTGGAAATGGATCACAGGACGATATTGCACTGCCTCTTGAGCTTCCAACGAGCGGTGCAAACGGCACAACCATTACATGGTCTTCCGACGATACGGCACATATCACTAATGCAGGCCGTGTCTACAAGCCGTTGTCGGGTGAAGGCGATGCAGTTGTCGTTCTGAAAGCGACTGTTTCCAGAGGAAGCAGCAAAGCGATTAGAACATTCTCATTGACGGTGAAGCCGGATGCGATTTATGCAGATAGAACCGCGCTCGTTCAAGCGGTTAAATCGTTGACGCTGAAGCAATTGCTCGGTGAGAACAAGAGCGAGCTTGATGTCACTCACGACATTAATCTGCCTACAACAGTCGGTAATGCTTCGGTTACTTGGTTATCCGATGCGCCGGAGGTTATTGCAGCAGACGGTAAAATAACAAGACCTGCTCAGAACCAATACGTTATGGTTGAAGGTTTGTTCAATATCGGTCAGTACTACAAGTATGCTTCCTTCGGGTTCTACGTCAGAAGCGAAGATGAAAACGACAATGCGCCTGTACAAGCAGCGCAAGCATCGATCGTATGGAATCTGATTAAGAAGAACAACGTGGATCAGAATGAAGTAACATCCGATCTGTTCTTGCCGACACAAGGCGCGTATGACACGACGATTACGTGGACCTCAAGCAACCCGCAAGTGATCGGAACAGACGGAACGGTTCACCCGGCCGCAACGGAAGAAACGGTTATTCTTACAGCAACAACAACAAAAAGTGATGCAGCACCATTGACGAAGGAGTTTGAAATCGTCGTTAAAGGAATGGCTGATGCAGCCCTTAAAGAAGCAGAAACCGCTATTGATTGGAGCCTGATCAAGAAAAACAATGTGGACCAGAATGAAGTTCTCTCTGATCTTGCGTTGCCGACTGTAGGCTTAAATGACACCACGATTTCGTGGACATCGAGTAAGCCGGAAGTAATCGGAACCGTCGGAACCGTCCACCCGGCGAACAAGAATGAAACGGTTATCTTAACAGCAACGATTTCGAACAATACGTCAATTCAATTGACCAAGGAGTTTGAGATCGTTGTACTAGGCGATACGGAAGCCGTCCAAGAAGCGCAAGCGGCAATCGATTGGAACACCATTAAGAAAGAAAATATGTATCAAGAGGAAGTTGCAACGGATCTTTCCCTCCTCGCAGAAGGCGCATTCGGAACCACGATTGCATGGTCTTCGTCTAATCAGGAAGCGGTTGGCACAGATGGAACTGTACATCACGCTAATAATGAAGAGACAGTTACGATCACTGCAACGATTTCGAAAAATAATGCAGCCCCATTGACGAGGGAATTTGAAGTAATTGTTCTGGGCGACGATAATGCAGCCGTTCATGACGTGCAAGCAACGATTGTTTGGAACTTGATTAAGAAAGACAATTCGGAGCAGAATGCGGTAACGAGAGACTTGAATTTGCCAAGGGAAGGCGCAGGAGGTACTGTAATCACATGGTCTTCGTCTAATCCAAGGGTGATCGGTACGAACGGATCCGTGCACAGAGGAGCTGCTGATGCTTCGGTTACCTTGACAGCCACAATATCCAAGAATGAGGCAACACCTCTGACGCAGTCGTTTGACCTTATCGTTAAAAAGATTGTTGCAACTACTCCGGGATCTCCGATAATTCCGGACCTTCCGGATACAGGCGAAGGAAATGTCATTCAAGCACCAGTAAAAGAAACTGAAACTGTTGAAGACGGAAGAAATATTACGAACGTTACCGTAGATGAAGCCGCATTGTCTGAATTGCTGGCAAAGAGCGAGGATGGCGTAACGGTTACAATCAGCAATGACAAGGTGACCGATGTAACGAGCGGAGTTCTGACAGGTCAGCTGGTCCAGCGTTTGGTAGACAAACAAGCTACCGTTACGGTTGTAACTCCGGAAGCGACCTATACCATTGATGCCGCGCAGTTGGCAGACGCGCTTAAAGCGCAGCTGGGAACAGGCGTGAGTCTGAGCGATGTTCAAATTGAACTGCGTATCGCGAAGCCGCAAGCAGCGGAACGTCAAGCAGCTGGGGAGGCAGCGACCATCAATGGCGTAGAGCTCGTTGGAACGCCAGTATCCTTCGAAATTATCGCTTCACATGACGGTCATGAAACGGTTATTGATCAGTTTAACAGCTACGTAGAGCGTGACATTGTCATTCCGGCTGGAAATGACAGCGAAGCGGTTACGGCAGTGGTGATTGACGAAGATGGAACCATGCGTCAAGTACCGACCTACTTCGAAACGAAGGATGGCAAGCAGATTGCCAAAGTATACAGTCTAACAAACAGTCTGTATGCACTCGTGAGCAGTCATAAAACATTCACGGACATTAAAGGCTGGGCGAAGGCATCCATTGAGAACCTAGCTTCCAGATTGATCGTAAAAGGTCAAGGTGATGGAATGTTCAATCCGAATGGCGATATGACAAGGGCAGAATTCGCGACCATTATAGTGAACGCACTCGGCATGAAGGCAAACGATGCAGCAAGTCCGTTCAAAGACGTAAGCGCAGATGCATGGTATGCGGGTGCAATCTCTGCAGCTGCTCACTACGGAATTGTGACTGGCGTAACTGCGGATACGTTTGCTCCTGCGAAGAAAGTGACGCGCCAAGAAGCGATGGTTATGCTTACGCGTGCGATGACAATAGCAGGCATCGACACGACGATCGGCGCAAGCGAGATCGAGGCAGCACTTGCCGGCTTCAAAGACGGCAGCTCGGTAAGCGATTGGGCGAAATCCTTCGCGGCAATCAATGTGAAATTCGGCTTGATTACAGGGGATCAAACCCATTCGATCCATCCGAAGAGCAACATTACGCGTGCGGAAGTGGCTTCCATCATCGAGAGAATGCTGAAAAAAGCCAGCTTGATCAACTAAGCGGCCGAAGAGAAAGAGGCAAGCATCGGGAATCCCGTATGCTTGCCTCTTTGTGTCCGCTGCCACCTGCAGCTGCAGAAAGGCTCTCAGCGTTGGAAGCCGCCCTCCTTTTTTTATTTTTCTCGTGTGCGGCAATTACTATTGAAGGATTCAAAAGAGAGGTATATAATCAAATGTGCCCGGGCACAAAAGCATGAGCTAACAGTGCACCAACGCTCTGGCATCCATTTGTTTATAGGCCAGGAGGGGTGGAAATGGGTAGATATTCAGCAGAACTCCGTGTTCAAGACGGCTACAATATTATCGTGCTCAAGGACTCAGCCAGCGATAGCATCGCCAAGCTGATTCCCGATATCGGCAACAACCTATTCAGCTTTCAGCATGGCGGACATGAGGTTATTAAGACGTCCGTTAGCCCACAGACGCTTCAGAATGAAACATTCGCGTGCTCCAAATACGGTACGCCGATTTTATTTCCGCCCAACAGGGTTCGCGAAGGAACTTATACATTTAACGGACGCACTTACCAGCTGCCGATTAATGAACCGCCGCATTTTCATCTACATGGTGAGCTGATTAGCAGAGGCTGGCATCTCGTGGAGTTTGGCGCATTAGATGACTTTGGCGCATGGGCGAAGAGCCGTTTCAGCTTCAGCGAGCATCCGGACATCATGGAGTATTATCCACATCCGTTATCTTTTACGATTACGTACCGGCTCGTTGATGGGAAGCTGCATATGGAGAGCTCCATCGTGAACGAAGGGACTGATGATGCTCCGTTCGCTTATGGCTTGCATCCTTATTTCTCGGTACCATATGAAAGCGGTAAAAAGGCTGTGCTTCAAGTGCCGGCGAAGAACGAGTGGCCGGTTACGAATCAGGCATTTGTCACTGATCTGCCGTCTGTAACAGAGTTTAGCCGAAACATTCGCGAAGAAGGCATTGACCTCGCGGACTATCCTGTTCTAGGCTGTTCTTTGCTGACGCTGGACCAAGCAGCAGAGACGACCTGCCGTATCGCCCTTCCACAGCGGGGCTACACTATTGCATACCAATTGGATGAATCATTCCCATACGTGCTGCTGTTCCGGCCGAATTGGGACGATGCGTTCTCCATTGAACCATACACTTATGTAACTGACGCGTTTAATCTGCCTTATGCAAGCGAGCTGACAGGCGCTCAGGGGATTCGCCCCGGCGAAGAACGCCGGCTGACGACGGCTTTGTGGACGGAGTCGAACGAATTCAAGACGAAGGAGCACTCATAGATGGAGCTTAGCAATAGCAATACCAATACCATTAGCAATAACAGCAGCATCGCTGAGAAAATAGGCATCGATTTCGCAGAGGCCATCAAACCGGAGATGCCGCTTCGTAGAGATTACCGAATCGGCTGTATCGGTTCCGGCTTTATTATGCGAGATTGCCACCTTGTCGCATATCGCGACGCAGGCTTTAATCCGGTCGCAATCGCATCGCGCACATATGAGAATGCGAAGGAGGTCGCGGAGCTGCGCGGCATTCCGAAGGTGCACCGGACGTGGGAAGAGCTTGTCCGCGATCCCGAGATCGAAATTCTGGATATCGCTTTCCCACCGGATAAGCAGCTTGAGGTTGTTCGCGAAGCGGTGAAGCAGTCGCATATTCGCGGCATTCTGTGTCAGAAGCCGCTCGCGATGAATTCGCGCGAGGCGCGCGAAATCGTCGACCTGTGCGAGGCAGCCGGCATCAAGATCGCCGTCAACTCCAACATGCGCTACGACCAGTCGATTCGTGCGCTTAAGGCGATTTTGAACAAAGGCCTGCTCGGAGAGCCGGTGCTAGCGACGATCGAGATGCGGGCGATTCCGCATTGGCAGGCGTTCCTGCAGCAGTACGATCAGATTGAGATTTTGAACATGGGCATTCATCATATTGATTCCTTCCGCTATCTGTTCGGCGATCCGGAGAAAGTTACCGCAGTTACCCGCAGAGATCCGCGCACGCGTTTTCCGCATATTGACGGCATCTCGCAGTACACGTTCCAATATGCGAGCGAGATGATGGCAACGAGCCTTGACGATGTATGGGCTTGGCCGGGCGAAGGAACCGAGAAGGATATTTATATCAAATGGCGGGTTGAAGGGCTGGATGGAATGGCGACCGGTACGATTGGCTGGCCGAAGTATCCAGAGCATACGCCGAGCACGCTTGCGCTCACGACGCGGCAAGCGCCGAACGAGTGGATTCGTCCACAGTGGGACTCGGCTTGGTTCCCAGACGCGTTCCAAGGAACGATGGCGCAGCTGCTCCGCGCTGTAGAAACGGGCAGCGAGCCGGAGATCGGCGGTCGTGACAATTTGCGGACGATGGCAGCGGTTGATGCATGCTACAAGTCCATCGCCGAAGGCAGAACGGTACAATTCAAGGAAGTATTGTAACTAATCATTTAAATGGCCATGTAACTTAGATAAATTATCGTAGGAGGACCACCAACATGCTATCAGTCGGTATTTTTAACGCTTACTATCCTTATTCCCTAGAGGAATCGATTGCTCGAATGAAGAAAGACGGCTTCTCCTGTGTCCAGCTCGATCTTGCGTTCAAAGGGATGGATCTATCGCCTGATGCTCTAACAAAAGAGAAGTGCCGTACGATCCGTGATGCGTTCCGTGACGCCAATCTTCCGATTGTTTGCGTTTCGGGTTACACGAATATTATCCATAGCGATCCGATTAAGCGCCGCGAGAATATTCATGGTTTGAAGAAAACGATCCAGTTCGCGCGCGACCTCGGCAGCCCGTACGTTGTCAGTGAGACAGGCACGTTCAACACAGAGAGCGACTGGGTGTGGGATCCGAAGAACGGCACCGAAGAGGCTTACGAAGAAGTAGTCAAGCAGATTGAAGACCTCGCGAAGTTCGCGTATGACAATGGCGCTATGTTCCTCGTTGAGAACTACGTAAACAACGTAATTGGCTCCGTCGATCAGGTTGCTCGTCTCTTCTCGGACGTGAACCATCCTGGCCTTGGCCTCTTGATGGATCCAACGAATTACTACACGGACACGAACATCGGCCATATTGACGAGACTTTGCACCGCATCTTCAACACGCTAGGCGACAAAATCAAAATCGCTCACGCCAAAGACTGCAAGCCGGCTGAAGATACAGGCGAGAAGCATGCCAATATCGACGCTTCCGAGTCGCACTCGTTCCGCGGCGCTGGTGCAGTTGAGCTGCCGGCTCCAGGGCTTGGCAACCTCAACTATGATCTATACCTGGAGCGTCTGGCAAAGCTTCATCCGAATGTGCCGATTATTATCGAGCATTTGGAAGAGGAAGACATTCCGCGGGCGAAAAAATTCCTCGACGGCAAGCTGAAACAGGTCGGCGTCTAAAAGGTAACGTCATAGCACCTGCTCTTGTAGGAATGAACCATTTCGCTCTATAATGATATTGCCCATGGCACGAGGAGCAACATGCAGCCTTCACAGGAGTGAATTATGACTGTTACGATAAGAGAAATTGCCAAGCATGCAGGAGTATCGAGAGGAACGGTCGATCGTGTGCTGAATGACCGTCCCGGCGTTAAGCCGGAAGTGCGTGACCGGATACTTGAAATTGTGAACGAACTGAATTACGTACCGAATATTGCAGCCAAAGCGCTCGCTTACCAGAAGAAGCCCGTCACGCTCGGCATTGTCATGCCGCCCAAAGAGATTGTGTTCTTCGAACTCATTCGAAGCGGGATCAGCAGCGCGTCGGAAGAACTGAAGGATCTCGGCGTCAGGCTGGAATATCGGTATGTGGACAATAAACGTCCCGAGGAAGGGGCAGCTGCAATCCGCGAGCTTGTAGAAATTGGCGTAAGCGGCATTATGTTCTCCGTGATGGACGACGAGCTTATCCGCGAGAGCATTAATTATGCAGCACAGAAGAACGTGCCGGTCGTTACGTTCAATTCGGACGTAGAGGGCAGCAAGCGCGTCTGCTTCGTCGGACAGGATTTGCACAAGAGCGGCGTCGTGGCGGCAGGGCTGATGAATCGCGTGCTTCCCGCGGAAGCGAAGGTTGTCATCGTAACCGGTAACTTGAAGTTCCATGCCCACCGCTCAAGGGTGGAGGGGTTCAAGAGAGGGCTGGAGGACAGCGGCAGCAGCCTTCAAGTGGAGCGCGTTATCGAAGGCTTCGACCGTTACGAGGATACATTTGCGCAGCTGAATCAAGCTTTAAGCGATCATGCAGATATTAGCGGCATCTATATGGCGACAGGTGATACGGACGCTTGCTTGGAAGTCATCAAGCTTCATCGCAGGGAAGGGAAGATCCGGCTCGTGTGCAACGACATGCTTCCCTCGGTGGAGCAAGGACTTCGCGATAGAATTATAGATTTCACCATTGTTCAAAATCCGGAGAGACAAGGCTACTTATCGCTTCGCTTGCTGTTCGATCTCGTATTTACAGGCAAGCAGCCGGAGACGGAGCATTATTTTACAGAAACCCATATCTATATCCCCGAGAGCCTGTAGGGGGTTCTTTTTTACAATAATTCGTGCCCGGGCACACATTGTCGCATGACAAAATGAGACGAGGAGGAGATTCATATGGCCATCGTTGTACAACGAAGAGATTACAGCTTGAAAGGGCCGGAGAGCAAACGCGCCGATGAGAAGGGTCTCGCATCCGCACAGTGGCATGCCACGCCAATCCCGCGTGCGAAGATGAAAGAACTCATGAAACGTAAGGATGGTCCTGCGATCAGGGATACACTGATCTGGTTCATAGGCTTGATCGTGCTTGGGTACCTTGCGTATCTATCATGGGGAACATGGTGGGCGGTACCGGCGTTCTTCCTGTACGGCACGCTTTACGCATCGCCAGGCGATTCCAGATGGCATGAGTGCGGACACGGAACAGCGTTCAAGACGCCTTGGATGAATGATGTCGTCTACCATATCGCTTCGTTCTGCGTACTACGTTCCGCAACGCCATGGCGCTGGAGCCATGCGCGTCATCATACCGATACGATTATTGTTGGCCGGGATCCGGAGATTATCACCGCAAGACCTCCGATTTGGAAGATCCTCTACATGCAAATCTTCCATCTTTATGGGGGGCCAATTGAGATAAAAAGGTTCATTTTGCACACGTTTGGCAAGTTGGAGGAACAAGAGAAGGAATATATTCCGGCTTCGGAGCATTATAAGGTATTCCGTGAAGCGCGCATCTATATGCTGATCTTCCTCGCGGTTATTGCCGCGTGTATCTGGGCAGGCAGCATTTTGCCAGCGATGTTTATCATTCTGCCTACGTTCTACGGTTTCTTGCTCGTACTGACGTTCGGCGTTACGCAGCATCTCGGTCTGTATGAGGATGTACTGGATCACAGACTGAATACACGGACAATCTATATGAATCCGATCTTCCGATTCCTCTACTGGAACATGAACTACCACACGGAGCATCATATGTTCCCGATGGTTCCGTTCCATGCGCTTCCGAAGCTGCATGAGGAGATGAAGCACGACTGTCCGGAAGCGCGCCCAAGCCTATGGGCTGCTCTTCGAGAAGTAATCGGCGCACTGCGTAAACAGAAGGATGACCCGGCTTATGTCGTGGTTAAGCCGCTGCCATCCACGGCGCTGCCTTACCGCTACGGACCGGATCTAGATGAACTTGAAGAGATAAGGAGTGAAGCCTAATATGGCATGGGTTGAAGTATGTGAAGCAGGCGAAGTCGAAGTGGAAGATGTAATCCGATTCGATCAAGAGGAGCGTACCTTCGCGGTATACCGTTCCGACAAAGGCGACTATTACGCGACGGATGGCTTCTGCACGCATGGCAAATTCCATCTAGCGGACGGACTTGTGATGGGCAAACTAATCGAATGCCCGAAGCATAATGGCCGATTCGACATTACGAGCGGTGCTGCTGTACGCGTGCCGGCTTGCAAAGATTTGCAGACGTACTCGGTGAAAGTGGAAGCAGGTAAAGTATTTATCGACATCGAGTAGGAATGTAAGAGGATGAATAGGTTTTAAGAACTATTTCATACAAGCGGAACGTCCACGGCTTTAGCACCTAGCCAAGGGCGACCGCTTTTTATATAATTTTATGCAATTTTTAGTAGAAACTAATAGACGCCTAATATTTTCCTAAAATCTATCTGTTATAATGAGACCAAGCAAACAACCATACGATGAACGGAGTGATCAAGATGGAATCATTTCTTGCACAGCGGATTGAGTCAATGCGATATGAAATGATCGACAGAGCCTCTACGTACGGTAGTTTCACTCATGAAAAAGTCGTTTCCATCAGCCAGCGGTTAGACCGTTACATCGTGGTCTATCAGAAGCTTAAACAGAAGAAGCTGCACCGGGTAGGCTAGGAGAGTAAAATATATATAATATCAAGACCTGCTGATCGCCGGATTTTCCGGTAGGCAAGCAGGTCTTTTTCTTTTCATTTAATGGTTAAATCGCCGCTATTCGACGAGATTCGTTCTTCGCGATCGCGTAATACCCACAAATTCCCCCCATTTTAAAAGCGGTAGTATCGAGAAAAATTCCAGAATTACTAGCATCTACAAGAGATTTCCTTCGTAAATTCCCCCAATATACGGATGATTCAAATCGTTTACAATAATTCCATGGCCGGACATACCTAAGAGAGAGGAAAGGGGTTCAATAGAACATTTTAACCGGAATGTCAAATAAAGTTTCGTTAAATAATTGTCTGAATTGTTGCAAGATTCTAAAAAATACTTTGTGCAATTTCTAGTTATCTGGTAAATTCTAAAAAGTAGAGATATTTAAACTTTCGAAGTTTAATGACGAGGGAGGACGTAAAGGATGAGCAAACGAATGAAATGGGTATCCAGCTTATCAGTCATCGCGCTAGTCGGAGTTCTACTAAGCGGTTGTGGGGACTCGGGCAACAACAACAGCGGCAACAATGGTACTAAAAACAGCAGCGCGAATTCAAACATCACGTCTAACACTTCGAACAGCAGTACAACCAACAACGCTACCGCAGATGACTCTGCTACGACGAACAACACAGCTACTCCTGATCCAAATGCACCGGTAGATGGCGGTACACTCACAATAGGCACTTTCTCCGACATCGTCTCCGTCAATCCCATTTACATCAACGATACTTCCTCAGGCGATATTGAGAACCTCATTAATGCTAGACTCTATGATGTTGACCGCAATGCGAATTTAGCGGTAGAGCCTTGGTCACTTGCCGCCGAGCTTCCACAGATTAGCGCGGACGGTAAGACCTATACGGTCAAACTGAAAAACACGGCCAAATGGAATGATGGCCAGCCGATTACGGCAGAGGATGTCCTGTTTACATACAACACGGTTCGCAACCCGGACGCCGGTGCACCAGGCATCAGTGCATTCGATAAGATCGATACGATTACCAAAATCGACGATTACACCGTGGAATTTAAGCTGAAGCAGGTGTATGCGCCGTTCCAATACTCGCTGTACAGCTCCCTCGTTCCTCAGCATGTTCTGAAGGATGTGCCTGTGAAGGAACTGAGCAAGAATGCGTACGGCGTTGATCCGACGAAGACGGTAACAAGCGGCCCTTGGAAATTCTCCGAATGGAAGCAAGGCCAGTACATCACGCTTGAGACGAACCCGAACTACTGGGGTGAAGTGAAGCCGCATGTGGCGAAGATCATCTACAAAATTTATGCGGATCAGAACACAGAGGTTCAAGCTCTAATCAAAGGCGACATCCAAATGTCCGAAGCGATTCCGGTCACGTCGATGGATGCGATTAAAGCGAATGACAAGCTGAGCACGATTCTTGCGCCAGGACCGCAATACGAGTACGTACAGTTTAACTTCAAGGATGAGAACTTCCCGGACAAGTATTCGCCGTTCAAAGGCCAGAAGACGCGTCAAGCGATCGCTAATGCGCTGAACCGTCAAGGCATGGTGGACAACGTCCTGAAAGGCACAGGCAAGCTGATGAACTCGCCATTCCTGCCAGGCTCATGGGCGGATCCGGGCGATCAAGCGGTCAACTATGCATTCGATCCAGAGAAAGCGAAGAGCTTGCTCGCGGAAGACGGCTGGGTAGCTGGCAAAGACGGCATTCTCGTGAAGGACGGCCATCGCTTCTCCTTCGAGCTCCAGTACAACGCAGGCAACAGCCGCCGCGAACAGGTAGCTGCCGTTATTCAACAGAACTTGAAGGATGTCGGCATCGAAGTGACGCCGAAGGGCATCGACTTCGCAACATGGATTGACCAGAACATTACACCGGGTAAATTCCCTGCGATTCTGCTCTCCTGGTCGCTGTCTAACCCGGATCCAGATGCGGAGAGCATCTTCTCTTCCAAGTACTACCCGCCTGCTGGTCAGAATGGCGGCTGGTATAAGAATGAAACGATCGACGCGCTCTGGACGAAAGGTCAGACGACAACCGACCAAGCTGCGCGCGCAGAAGTCTATCACCAAATCGGCAAAGAGATCTCGACTGATCTTCCTTATGTATTCTTGTACCAATATGGCTTGCCGCAAGTCATCGATCAGTCGACGCTGCACTGGGCGGATGCTGATAAGCCGGAATCATCGCTTGGCTATGGCTATCTGTTCCATGCGATTAACTGGTGGTCCGACAAGAAATAAGGAATATTCAAATATCGCAGTCTGATCAGGAGAAGAGCCGAGGGGCTCTTCTCCTGTATTCAGGAATAAAGGGGGGGCTAGTTCCGAATGACCGAATACTTAATACGCCGTTTATTCCAATCTGTAGTCGTGCTATTCTTTATCTCCATCCTTACCTTTGCGATGATTCATGCGGCTCCCGGCGGCCCGACGCAGGTGTTTCTCGCGCCTGGACTTTCACCGGAAGCAGCGAAGATTCAAGCACATAACTTAGGGCTGGACCGCCCTGTCTTCGTTCAATATTCGATCTGGCTCGGCCATCTGCTGACAGGCGACCTTGGCTACACGTTCAAGAATCATATCCCGGTTGGCGATATTCTATGGCCGACGGTGAAGAACACGATGGTGCTCATGGGCGCTGCCTGGCTGTTCTCGCTCCTTATTGCTATCCCGTGGGGGATCTACAACAGTACGTCTCAGTACGGCTTCTCCGATCAGACCTCATCCTTCATATCCTATATTGGATTCGCGATGCCGACGTTCTGGTTCGGTATCCTATTACAGGAATATTTCTCGCTAAAGCACGATTGGCTCCCCTTATCCGACATGTATACGATGGGCAAGGAGGGCAATATCGGCGATTTGTTTATGCATCTCATTTTACCCGTATCGGTGCTGACGCTTGGCTTTCTTGCTTCCTACACGAAGTATGCGAAGGCGAGCATGCTTGAGGTGCTAGGGCAGGATTATATTCGTACAGCTCGGGCAAAAGGGCTTCGTGAAGGCCGGGTCATCTTCCGTCACGCGCTTCGCAATGCATTAATTCCGATCATAACGATACTAGGGCTAGACCTCCCGATTCTTGTTGGGGGAGCAGCGCTTACTGAGCGGGTATTCAACTGGCCGGGGATGGGGCGGCTGTTCGTCGATATGGCGGTTGCCCGGGAATATTCCGTATTGATGTCTATTACGCTCGTCGTTTCGGTCATTGTCGTTGTCGGGAACCTGATCGCGGACATTCTGTATGCTATCGTTGATCCACGCGTGCAGCTTGGCGGCAAAGGGAGCGTGGCGCGATGAGCGGGCTGAAGCTTGAGCAAGTGAAGGCTGTGAAGATCCCTTCGGCTGATGTTAAGACGCCTGCAGGGAAGCGTCCGCCGGGACCTTGGCGGACCGCATGGAAGAAGTTCGTGCAGAATCCGTTCGCAGTTATTGGGCTTGTCATTCTATCCATCTTTATCATTGCAGCTGTGTGTGCCAGCTGGATCTCGCCTTACGATCCGACGCGCATCGATATGATGTTACCGAATCTCCATGCTGGGGCAAGCGGGCATCCGCTCGGTACCGATGAGCTCGGTCGCGACATTCTATCCCGCCTCCTGTACAGCAGCCGGATCTCGCTGACGGTTGGCTTCGCGGTCGCCTTCGTTTCCGTCTTCATCGGGACGATTGTCGGCGCGTTCTCTGGTTATTACGGCGGCTGGGTAGATACGATTGCGATGCGCTTCGTCGATGTGATGAACTCGATTCCATCTCTGTTTCTGAACATACTCATTCTAGCGATTTTCGGCTCCAAAATTTCCTATATGATTCTCGTACTCGCCTTCACGAGCTGGATGGGCGTCGCGCGCCTCGTTCGGGGGACGTATCTGCAGCTGCGCGAGATGCAGTATGTGGAGGCGGCGAAGGCGATTGGCGTCTCTCATCTCGGCATTATTTTTCGCCATTTGCTTCGCAATGCGACCGCTCCAATTATCGTGACGGCGACGTTGATGGTTGGCGGTGCAATTCTCAGCGAATCTGCGTTGTCCTACTTAGGACTAGGCGTGCAGACGCCGGATACGAGCTGGGGACTGATGCTGAGCAACGCTCAGGAGTTCATGCTGACCGATCCGCTGCAAGCACTCTACCCTGGCTTATGCATCCTTATCGTCGTGCTCGCTGTGAATTTTATCGGCGATGGCATTCGTGACGGGCTCGATCCAAGGATGACGACAATTCCTCGAAGGAGGGTGACGCAATGGCGGAAAAAGTTCTCCAAATCCGGAATTTAACGGCAGGCTTCCTGACGGAAAAAGGGTTCGTCAAAGCGACCGATCGCGTCACGCTTGAGCTTGATCGGGGACAGACGTTATGCGTCGTTGGCGAGTCCGGCAGCGGCAAGAGCGTCACCGCCATGTCGGTTATGCGGCTTATTGATTATGCCGGTGGCTTCATTGAAGGCGGGGAGGTGCTGTTCAGCGGCAGCGACCTTGTGAAGAAGAGGCAGCAGGAGATGCTGAAGATTCGCGGCAATCGTATCACGATGATATTCCAGGATCCGATGTCGGCGCTGAATCCTGTCTTCTCGGTAGGGGATCAGATTGCCGAAGCGCTGATCATCCACAAACGGATGAGCAAGAAGGACGCATGGCAATTAGCGCTTGAGATGCTGCGCCGTGTTGGTATCCCAGACCCTGGCATGCGCGCGAAGCAGTATCCGCATGAGATGTCCGGCGGAATGTGCCAGCGGGTTGTCATCGCGATGGCGCTTGCGTGTAATCCCGAGCTGCTCATCGCCGATGAGCCGACGACGGCGCTCGACGTAACGGTGCAGGCGCAAATTCTCGATTTGCTGCGGCAGCTGAAGCAAGAATTCGGCATGTCGATGCTGCTCATCACGCATGATATGGGCGTAGCGGCGGAGGTTGCCGACCGCATCGCTGTAATGTATGCAGGCACGGTCGTGGAAGAAGGGACCGTGAAGGAGATCTTCGAGCAGCCGCGTCATCCGTACACGATTGGGCTGCTGAAGTCGATCCCTGGCCTCGAAGGCGAGCGAGGTGGCGAGCTATATACGATCAAAGGCGTTATCCCGCCGATTAGCCAGCTCCCGTCTGGCTGTCGGTTCCATCCGCGCTGCCCGCATGTAATGGAGGTCTGCAAGCAGCGAGAGCCTGCGCTTCTCGCGTCGCCGTCAGGGCATAAAGCGGCTTGCTGGCTTGATGAGCCTGCGCTGAAAGGTACAGCAGAGGCGGAATCGGCTGCGAACAGCCACGCGCTGAAAGTGACGATCAGCAGCAAGACGGAGGTGGAGTTATGAGCAGCAGCGGATATTTGGTGGAAGCAAATCATGTAAAGAAGTATTTTCCGATCAAGACGGGGCTGTTGAATCGGGTGATCGGACATGTGAAGGCGGTTGATGACGTCTCCTTCGGCATTCGGGCAGGAGAGACGTTCGGCCTTGTCGGCGAATCCGGCTGTGGAAAGTCGACGCTCGCCCGTGTGCTGCTGAACCTGAAGAGTGCCACGGACGGTGAGATCAAATATGCAGGGAAGAACATTCTGACTGCGGGAAGCCGGGAGCTTCGCAAGCTGCGCGAGGAGATGCAGATTATATTCCAAGATCCGTTCGGCTCGCTTAATCCGCGGTTTCTTGTGAAGGATTTGATCGGGGAGCCGCTGCGCATACATCGTCGAATGAGCGAGCGTGAGCTGGATAATCGTGTTGTCGAATTGATGGAGCTGGTCGGACTTGATGCCGAGAGGCGCAACCGATATCCGCATGAATTCTCGGGGGGACAGCGCCAGCGCATCGGTATTGCCCGGGCAATATCACTTAATCCGAAGTTCATCGTAGCGGACGAAGCGGTGTCGGCGCTGGACGTTTCCGTGCAGTCGCAAGTACTGAACCTGATGATGAAGCTGCAAAAGGAGCTCGGCTTAACGTACTTGTTCATCGCGCATGGCCTGAACGTCGTTCGACATATTTCGGATCGTGTTGGCGTCATGTATTTGGGGAAAATGGTCGAAGTAGGCAAGACGGAGGAGTTGTTCGCGAAGCCGCTTCATCCATACACCTCGGTGCTGCTGTCCGCCATTCCGAAGCCGACGACGGAGCATCGGGAAGAGCGAATTATTTTGCAAGGTGACGTACCATCGCCGGCGAACCCGCCCTCCGGCTGCCGGTTCCACCCCCGCTGCCCGTTCGTGCAGGACCGCTGCAAGGCGGAGGAGCCGCAGCTTCAGAGCATGGCGGATGAGCGGCAGGTCGCATGCCATTATCCACTGCAGTAAGGGAGATCATAGAATCCCCTCTCACGTTGAAGCGAGATTATAATTTTCCTCTGAAGAACAAGCGAGATTATAAATCCGCTCTCAAGATCAAGCGATATTTAAACTCCTCTCAGGATCGAGCGAGATACAACTCCTCTCAGGATCAAGTGAGATTATAAGATTCCTCTCAAGATCGAGCGAGATCATAAATTCCCTCTCAAGATTGAGCGAGATCACAAAATCCCTCTCACGAATTCGGTGAGAGGGATTTTTTATTTATTAGAGCGATGCTTGTGGGTTTGTGCTGGCGGGAGCCGGTGACCATGCCATTTATTCGCGTTAAATTCTGAGAGCGGGTTTTTCCCGCTCTCGAGTAGATTTTTTGGTGTTTTTGCAGCCGAGAGAGGCTTTTTCCTCTCTCGAGTCGAGCCGTCCTTGGAGCTGAGAGATCCAATATGATCTCTCATGCACGAAACTCTCTCATTTCGCAGCTGAGAGTGCAAATTCGGCACTCTCACTTCAGCAAATGACCGGACTTGAGCTGCTTTTAGAGCTGAGAGATCAAATATGCTCTCTCATGCTCGAAAGGCATCTTTCCCGTGAATAAGGGGTAAGCTGCCTTTTTCCATATAAAACTACAGCTTCACCCAAGCGGTCAGCCCATCCGGCTGATCCGGGTTGAAGCCCTGCCGCTCCGCGCTGCCGAAGGCAACGATCTGCGGGATGAACAGGAACGGGATGCCTTGCGCCGGAATCGCGAGCGGTGACGCCGCAGTAAGGGCGAGATCGACATCCGGCTGCCCGGTCGTCAATGTCGCATCTCCGAATGCGATGACTCTAGCACCGCGCGCGCGAATATCCTGCATGAGCTTGCGCTGATGCTCGGCGCCTCGGCCAGTCAGATGCGCAATGACAAGCGTATCGGGACCAATCGTCACCATCGGGCCGTGGCGGACGTCGAGCAGATGATAGGCATGTGCCTGCACTTTGGCGATTTCCGTCAGTGCAATCGCACCCTCAGCTGCAAGTCCGTTCAACTCACCGTCGGCGAGAATGACGGCGTTCTTCCATGCATAATCGCTCACAGCCCGAATGGATGCTTCGACGCGGCTCATGTAGGCTTCGCCTTGTGCAATCGCTAGACCAATATCTGCGATGACCTCTTCCTCATCGCCTAGAAATGCCGCGAGCATGAGATTCGCAGTGAACAGATTAGTCACGGTCCTCGTCTGGCACACACTGTGATCGAATGCCCACGGCAGGGTCAAGGTGAAATCGGCGATTTCTGCGAGCGCCGAATCGACAACGCAAGAAAGTGCGAGTACGGGTACAGAAGACTCGCCATTGCCGCCATCGCCACCCGGAGCTTTCAGCAGGCGAACCGCTTCGACGATCTCGCTAGTCGAGCCCGAGCGGGAAGGGGCGATAAGCAGCGTATCGCGAAGCATCGGCGCATAGGCATCGGCGTTCAGCAGCAGATCGCCGCCGGCTAGTGCGGATGCGGGAAATTCTGTCCGCAGGCGGAACGAGAATGCGGCTGATGCGCTTAACGTGTAGCTGGAGCCGCAGCCAATGAAAGTCACCGAGCTCTTCCCCTGTGCACGGACGAACTCGGTAATCGCAGTGCGGCGTTCCAGCATATAGTCGTAGGTTTGCTGCAAAGCGGCGTATTGCTGTTTGATTTCCTCATAGGTCAAGCTCATTAATGAACTCCTCCTCCGAATAAGCCAATCTCTTCTATATCCATCATAGATCGTTTCGCTGATGCTATCAATCACAATTTGAACTTTTCGATCAAATAATGATTGTAAAGATCACAAAGCACAGCTATGATAAAACTATAAGGTTCAGCATGGGGAGGAGAAGGTCGAATGCCGCTCATTTCATCTACCGACATGCTTCACAAAGCAAGAGAAGGCCGTTATGCCGTCGCCGCGTTCAATGTTCATACGTTGGAGATGCTTCAAGCCGTAACAGAGGCTGCTGAGGAGATGCAGTCACCGCTCATCATCCAATCGACCGTAGGGACGGTGAAACATCTCGGAGCGGACTATATCGCCGCCGCTACTACAGTTGCTGCGAACCGGACTGGCTTGCCAATTGCTCTGCATCTTGACCATTGCACGGATTTCGACATCATCGTCAAATGCATCCGCGCAGGCTATACTTCCGTTATGATTGATGCATCGATGTTTCCTTTTGAGGAGAATGTATCTCGCACGAAGAAGGTGATGGAAGTGGCGTACGCCGCTGGCGTGAACGTCGAAGCAGAGCTTGGCAAAGTAGGCGGCGTCGAAGATGACATCGTCGTGGCAGAACAAGATGCGCTGCTCGCCGACCCGGATGAATGCGTCGCATTCATGGCTCGAACCGGCGTCCATACACTGGCGCCTGCGATCGGCACGGCGCATGGCATCTACAAAGGAACGCCGAACATTGATTTCAAGCGGATCGCTGCAATTGCAGAACTGGTGACAGCGCCTCTCGTACTGCATGGCGGTTCCGGCATCCCGGCCGAGCAGGTGAAGCTCGCCGTTTCGCTCGGCATGGCGAAGATGAATATTGCGACAGAGCTTCGGATTGCATTCTCGAATGCGATTAAGCAGGTGTTCGCGGAGCGGCCGAACGAGAACGATCCACGAACCTACATGGTACCGGCGAAGAAAGCCGTCAAGCAGCTCGCCATCGAGAAGATGCAGCTCTGTGGCTGCATAGGCAAGGCTGCTCATATCCAACAACGTTAAGCTGGAGGCAAGAGTGATTATGCAATCAAAGGGTGAACTGCGCCGAACGAAAATGCTAGAGCGCATTAAACAATCTGGCAAAGCGTCAATTAGTGAGCTGATGGACATTACCGACAGCTCAATCGCCACGGTCCGCCGCGATCTAGAGGCGCTGGAGCAATCGAATCTCATCATCCGCACCATTGGAGGGGCGGTCTATGATGAAGGCAGCAGCCGGAATAACGCAGCAGAGCTTGCTTTTGCCGATAAACGATCCGTCAGTAAGGAAGGCAAGGAGCGTATCGCTGCCGACGCTGCCGCGCTCGTTGAAGAAGGCGATGTCATCTGCCTGACAGGCGGCACGACAACTTTCCTCATTGCCAAGGCGTTGAAGGAGCATCAGAACATTACGGTCGTCACGAACGCCGTTAATATTGCAGCAGAATTATTTGATGCAGAGGGCGTCCAGGTTGTCGTATCCGGTGGTGTCATGCGGCATAAAAGCTACGAGCTGATTGGGCCGCTGGCGGAGAGCGTTATCGAGAAGCTGAACATTGCGAAGATGTTCCTCGGTGTCGACGGGGTCTCTCGCGAGCACGGTTTTACGACGCATTCCGAGCTGGAAGCCCGCATCGCTCAGTTGTTCATCGCACGGTCAAGCCAGGTGTACGCAGTCTATGACCAGACGAAGCTGCAGAAGTCGGCGCTGTTCACGATCATTCCATACGACGGGGTCACTGGCGTTATTACGGACCTCTAATATTTTCATAAAATAGGAGGATGGAGCAATGATTCACGCTGCAGTAATAGGGGCAGGCAATCGGGGCATGTTCGGTCTCGGTTCTTACGCACTGCGCAAGCCGCATGAGATCAAGTTCGTTGCTGTGGCGGAGCCAAATGACGAGCGCAGACTGAAGTTCGCCGAGATGTACGGCATCGCGCCTGATAAACAGTTCGCAAGCTGGGAGGAGCTGCTTAATCAGCCCAAGCTTTGTGAAGCGCTGCTCATCTGCACGATGGACCAAGAGCATTACGAGCCGACGATGAAGGCGCTTGAGGTCGGTTATCATATCCTGCTAGAGAAGCCGATGTCGCCGAATCCGAAGGAAGCGCTGCTTATGGCTGAGGAGGCGGAGCGCCGCAATCGGATACTCACAATCTGCCACAGCATGCGATACTCGAACTATTTCAGCACCGTGAAGCGGCTGCTTGATCAAGGCGCCGTCGGCAGGCTGATGACGATTCATTGGACGGAGAACGTCGGCTTCGCGCATCAAGCGCACAGCTTCGTTCGAGGCAATTGGCGCAATAGCACCTTGTCCAGCCCGATGCTGCTGCAGAAGTGCTGCCATGATCTTGATTACTTGAAGTGGATCATCGGCGGCAATTGCAAGAGTGTTTCCTCCTACGGCAGTTTGTCGTATTTCCGAGAGGAGAATGCGCCCGAAGGGTCAACGGCCCGCTGCACCGATGGCTGCAAGGTGGAGCATGAATGTCCAGTTTCGGCGATTAAGCTGTATCTGAACGAGAAGGATGAGTGGCCGCAAAATGTCGTCTCGCTCGCCCCGACAATCGAAGCGCGTCTGCACGCTTTAAAGCACGGACCGTACGGCAGATGCGTGTTCCGCTGCGATAACGATGTCGTCGATCATCAAGTCGTTAATATGCTGTTCGATAACGAGGTGACGGTCGCTTTCACGATGACGGCATTTACCCGTGACACGAGCCGTTCCTTCAAAATCATGGGTACGACCGGCGAGCTGCTCGGCCATTCCGGCACGAATGAAATTGAAATACGCCATTTCTCCGGCAAGACGGAGATCATTCGACCAGAGCAGCAGGAAGGCTCGCACAGCGGAGCGGATTCGGTGCTCATGCAGAGCTTCGTCAGGCAGGTGGAGACGGAGACGAGCGGCGTAAGCTCAGGGCTAGAATCCGCGCACAGCCATTTGCTCGTTTTTGCCGCTGAGCAGTCGCGTTTGACAGGAGAGACGGTAAGCTTCGAACGCTACATTGCAGATCTGAAGTCGCTGGCGTAACAAGATCTGAGCCTAGACCTGTAAGATAGACATTTTATGCAAAGTGTCTATCCTGCGGGTCATTTTTATTTTTAGCAAAGCAGCAAATTTGTACATAATTACTAGAGGTGATAGTTTAGCTTCATGCCCTGTAAAACGGTTATATATCTATTTATTACGGCTATATACGGGTTCTGCAGATGTCATTATAATTAGGGCTAAGTCGTCGTAAGCGCTTACTGCGAAACCATAGAAGATCAAAGGAGCATGAATAATATGATGCAGAAATTGATAGCGGTTTCTCCTAGAAAAGCAGCCTTGGTTCCATATGAGGATGAGGTCGTTCAGGCGCAACAAGTGAAGGTCCAAATTCAGTATGCTTCACCGAAACATGGCTCCGAGCTCGCTGAGTTCCGTGGAGAGAGCCCGCATGTGAACGATTACTATAATGAAGAGTGGCAGGCGTTTATTCCGAGGGATGAGACGAACAGGTCCGATAAATTTGGCAAATGGAACTTGGGCAACCAATGGGTCGGCGTTATTGTGGAAGCGGGTAGCGACGTCACTGATTACAAAGTGGGCGATCGGGTGTGCAGTTACGGGGGCATTCGTGAAACGCATATCGTCAATGCAGTCGATAACTATTATTTGCTCAAGATGCCGGACACGATGCCATGGAAAAATGCGCTATGCTTCGATCCTGCCCAGTTCGCGCTCAGCGGAATTCGGGACAGCGGGATGCGAGTTGGAGATACGGTAGCGGTATTCGGACTCGGAGCCATTGGCGCGATTGCGGCGCAATTGGCACGCCTCGGCGGAGCGAGCTACGTGGCGGTCATCGACCCTATCGCCAAGCGGCGGGAAGCAGCGCTTCGGGCAGGAGCTGATGCTGCGTTCGATCCGCTCACGCAAGATATTGGCCTCGAATTGAAGAAGGCAACGGGCAAGCTCGGCGTCGATGTCATCATTGAAACAAGCGCGAATGAGCAGGCGCTCCAATCCTCTCTACGCGGGTTGGCCTACGGCGGGACAATCGCATACGTCGGATGGGCTCGCGCCTTCAAGGGCGGACTTGATTTTGGCCGGGAAGCACATTTCAATAACGCGAAGATTATCTTCTCGCGCGCATGCAGCGATCCGAACCCTGACCATCCGAGATGGAGCTGGAGAAGAGTCGAGAACGAATGCTGGACGATCCTGCAGGGGAATCGAATCAATTGCGAAGAAATCATTAACCCGGTCATCCCGTTCCTTGAATGTGCGGAAGGCTATGAGGAATTCGTCGATCAGCATCCGGAGAGAAGCGTCAAGCTTGGTGTGACTTTCTAATAAATGTTCGGCTAGGGAGGGAAGAAACGTGAGTGAAAGCTTGAACATGCTGCTCGAGCATGCGTCGCTGCATATCCATCAATTCGACATTCATAGCCGAAGAGAGCTGAAGGTGCTCGGTCGCGTCCTTCCCTATTATGTCATGTCTTACCATAAAGAAGGCAAGGCGACATTGCGGATTGGTGACGTCATTTATCCGATCGACACAGGGCATGTCGTCCTTATTCCTCCCAATATCGAGCATGATCATTACAAGGACACGAATGAGGAATCCGTCTTTCTGTGGTGGCATTTTACGTTCCAAATCGCTGGTTTAATTGACGTGTTCCGGTTGTTTCAGCTTCCTCTTATATTCAAGCTGGAGAATACGTCCGAATTCGAGCAAGCGTTCCTCCAATTTCAGAACTCCGCGATTTCCCGCAATGCTGCGCCTGGTTTTCTACCGACCCGTATTCTGGAGAAAGCCAAATCGCTGGAATTGCTGTATCAGATCCTCGTTTCGGCGATGAATGAGAACGCGGTTAATCGCCCAGATCAGCATTCCAACAGCTTTCTGGAAATATTAGCGCAAATTATTCAGCATCCAGAGCAGGAATTGTCACTAGGCAAATTAGCTCAGAAAATACAGATGCACCCGACGTATGTCAGCAATCGCTTCAAAGAATTGTTCGGGAAGTCTCCAATCCAGGTTCACCGCGAGATGCGAGTACTCAAAGCGAAGACGCTGCTTCAAACAAGCGACCTATCCATCGGCGAAATCGCGCTTGCGGCAGGCTTCAGCGGTATCCCGACATTCAGCCGATTATTCAAATCCTATGTTGGCGTCCCGCCATCTCAATATCGGGAGCTCAACAAGCCTTTCGGCTTCCATACATGAACAACAACTTATCCAAGTAAAGGAGTCATGCCCGGTGAGGTTCGCATTGCAGGACAGATTGACCGGAAAGAGCGGCTACAGCGATATCTTCGCGGAAGCTAGACAATTGGGATATGACGGCGTGGAGATTACGCATCATGGAGCGTCCTTAGCAGAGCAAACAGCAGATGAAATTATACTCGCTTCGGAGCGTTCGGGAATTCCGGCGAGCGCCGTATGCGGCGGTTATAAACATTGGATCGGAGATTTTGACCGCGAGCAGCGTCTCGAAGCAGTAGCCGGAATCGGTCTGTCGCTGGAACAAATTCGGCGAATCGGGGCGCAAGGCCTGATAGCTCCCGCTGCTTTTGGCATCGTAACGAGAGGCGTCCCACTGCCGCGCGATTCCGCAGGCGATGAGGAAGCGTTGCTAGATTCCTTATCGAGAATCGCGGAGAAAGCAGAGCAGCTTGGCGTGTATCTATTGCTGGAGCCGCTTAATCGTTACGAGGATCATATGATTAACCGGGTCGAGCAGGCCGTATCGCTCATTCAGCGGACTGGAAGCTCGCACATTAAAGTAATGGCTGACTTCTTCCACATGAACATTGAGGAAGCCGATATTACCGCAGTGATTGAACAGCATTACAGCAACATCGGCTACTTCCACCTCGCCGACAGCGCGCGGAAGGAACCAGGTACTGGCCATCTGGACTTCCGTCAGCCTTTTGCCAAATTGAAGGAGCTGCGTTATGAAGGCTTTTTATCTTTGGAATGCGGCTTGTCAGGAGAACGGAGCAAGAGCTTGTCTGATTCAGTGCGTTACTTGAAAAATAATGCGTGAAAACTAGTTATGCAAAAATGCCTCCAATCCACTGAACGTGGATTGGAGGCATTTTCATATATGTCGAGCAAATCATGTAGGTTGGTTGCGGGGGCAGGATTTGAACCTGCGGCCTTCGGGTTATGAGCCCGACGAGCTACCGAGCTGCTCCACCCCGCGATATTGATCGTATAACTAAGCACTTTATCTTTTAACGTTCATCTAGCCTCTTATGCTACAGCAATTCGAACTAACAAGCAAACTTAATGTAGTGTTTCTACGTAAAAGGGCTGTTTTGCCTCATTCGGCAAGTGGATATAATGTGCGTAGATAACTTTCAGTGAAGTCGGTAACATAGGAAGAAGCAGAATTAGAATAAGAATTGGAGGCGAATTGCCGTGTTAACGCGTATGGCGACAAGAGACGACGCGCCGGCGGTCATTCCGCTGCTGCTCGAAGCGATCGGGGACATCGCGTATTTGCTTACTGGAGCTTCCGATGAGGCTGAGGCGGCTGAACGGCTGGCAGGCTTCTACAATCAGCCAGGCAATCGGATCAGCTGCGACCACGTCCTCGTCGCTGAACAAGACGGGCAGGTCGCGGGCATGCTCGTCGCTTACTCCGGCAATGATGCGCATCTGCTGGACGAGCCTTTTCTGGCGCAGCAGCGCCGCCGGTCTCCGTCGATGGCGGAAAGCGCAATCGTCAGGGAGGCCCAGGACGGTGAATACTATTTGGATGCGCTGGCTGTCGCGGAGCCTTATCGCGGGCAGGGCATTGCGAAGCGGCTTATGACTGCGGCCGAGCAGCGTGCAGCCGAGCTCGGGTTCGACCGCACGGCGCTAATCGTGGAAGCCTATAACGATAGAGCGTACAAGCTCTACGCGGCAAGCGGCTATACCGAAACCGGCACGCTGCGCATCGGAGATAGCGACTATCGCCGCATGGTGAAGCCGATATAAGGCGATGTGTGTTCCGCTCGGAGGAATTCGAACAAAGTGGCTGTATATAGGTTGAAAAAGGAGATGGAATCTCGTGGCGTCCTTACATTTAATGGTTGGCCTTCCTTGTAGCGGTAAGACTACTTTGGCCCGTCAACTCGAAACGAAATACTCTGCACTTCGCCTTACTCCTGATGAATGGCATATCCATCTATTTGGGCATGATTTCGGGGATAACATGACGAAATCTGAGGAAACAGAGCATGATTCCAGACATGATTCTGTGGAGTCCCTGATGTGGGAAGTGGCGGCAAGAGTTTTAATTCTTGGTGTTGATGTTATTCTGGATTTTGGATGCTGGGTTCGAAGTCAACGAGACGAGTTTCGTACTCGAGCTAATAATCTAGGGGCTGACTTTAAAATTCATTTTGTTGATGTGCCTGAAGAGGTGTTGTTTGAACGATTAGAAGCTAGAAATGAGATGAATCGAGAGGGAACCTTTTTCATACCCAAAGATAAACTTAAAGAGTGGATACAAATTTTCGAGCCACCTTCACTAGAGGAACTTGAAACTTGAAACCTCCGGCAATTAGTTATGAAATTGCAACTTAGCACTGTATCTAACGTCTATTAATATATGTATTCAATAAATCCCGAGAGGAGGGTTTATGCCAATGAAAAGATTAACCTTATCGATGGTGTTTATATCTATTTTGTGCGTAACGTTAAGTATTCCTGCTAGTGCAAGTAAAGTCTTAGAGAATGAAGGAACAATACATTCCTTGGTTGGAGGGGACAAGACGTTTGCAGGAAAGCTGATAAAGGGTCATATGTATGTAGATTCAGTAGGTCTTCAAAATTGTTTGCCTTTTCTCCTCAATTCCAAAGAAGTCATGTGGGACCCAGATTCGAAGACTGTTTCTTACGATACAGACCTCGGGGATGAGGAAGAACATTTGAAATTCCAAACCGGTAAGGATTATTTTATGGATCATGGAGAAAAAGTACCTTTGAATTCTAAAATACTTCTAATTAACGGGAGAATTTTTGTTCCGATTAAAGCCGTTGCTCTTTACTACGGGAACAATATAGAGTGGATCAATAAGAGTAAGACCCTAACAGTCAAACCCAATGTTAAATATGACATACCACCTATCCTTGAGTATGTTGAGCTCGATCATTTGACTGTACTCCATGAATATTCAATAGATTTAAACAAGGATGGAATTAATGACGAAATAAGAATAATCACAAGTCATTACGAGAATAATCCAGCCTACTTCACCGCACCTGTATATTTAGAATATCGAACGGATCCTAATAAAATGTTTCAACGGATAGCATTGGATGTAGCTCCCATTGATTTGACTAAAGATAATTTCAAGATTCGTATTGGAGATTTAGATGCCAATAATATTGTTGAAATTGGTTACTCCATAGACTATCCTCAGCCAGAGCACGTTGAAAGATGGCCGCATATTTTGCAGTTTAGAGAAGGAAAGTTTGTAGATATAGATATCACTAAGGAATATAAATTGATTTTAGCCGACTGGGATATAAAGACTTCAAATACGGGGAAAGTACAATTGGACTTATACGAGAAGAAAGGGGTTTATGACGAGCCCACACTGCAGCATTATATGCTCTCAAAAAGCGGAGAGCTTGTATCAATTACAAAATAATCGAATTGTTGAAGGCTGCCGACTTAACGGCAAAGAAGGGGCGGGCACCATCCGCACGGACTGCCGGATCCCAAGCCGATCGTGGATTTTATATTGAAGCATAACAAGTGACCCCAACCAGTAACGATATGAAAAAGAACTGCATGGTTTAATAGAAAAGATCGATTTAGGTGAATAAATGGTGTAAATCGAGAGTTTGTTAAGGTACAAATCAGTGTTTACAGATGAAACTAAGTATAATCTACTAACGAGAGGGAAAGATATCGATAGATTATAGCAGTTTTAGAAGCTGGATTTATATCAGGTGGAGAAAGACGGCACTGTCAGCTCACTTAACGATTTGTTTATAGAAGAAATTCAAATCTATACTGGCTTGCAATGAAATGAGGACTATTAAATTTAGAGGTTAGATCCGCAGCTCTGCTGAGGGTCTCTTTTTTTGGTTGAAGTAACGGGTAGTTTATTTCTTTTGTGTGCTACTATACTGAGTAGTAGCTTCGTACTCATAACTAAGGAAGGTTAGGAAACCGTATGAAAATGAGTGGTAACACCGTTCTTATCACAGGAGGCACATCTGGCATCGGCTTCGAATTTGCAGCACAACTGCTTAAGTTAGGGAATACCGTTATTATTACTGGTCGAGATCTGGCGAGGCTGGATGCTGCGAAGAAAAAACTTCCGACAGTACATACGTTACAGAGCGATGCAGCGGATCCTAAAGCGATAGCCGATTTGTTTGAAACCGTGGTGAAGCAATTCCCTAAACTAAACGTCCTAATCAATAATGCAGGATTCATGCGTAGGATTAATCTTCATGACCAGGACATCGATCTGGAGGATCTCAATCGCGAGATCGAAACGAATTTAAGCGGACCAATTAGGATGACAAAACAATTCCTGGAACATTTAAAAACGCAAGAGTCGGCCGCGATCATGAATGTATCGTCAGGACTTGCTTACGTCCCGCTGCCTATCTCACCGGTGTATTGTGCAGCAAAAGCAGGATTACATTCTTATACGCAGTCGTTGAGAGTGCAGCTCAAAAATACGAAAGTAAAAGTATTTGAGCTAGCGCCTCCGTTGACAGAAACTCCGCTGGTGGACACGTTCGAGCCAGCAGATCTAGCAGGCTCCAAAGCGATGAGCGTGTCCAAAATGGTTGGGATTGCAGTTCGGGGCATGGAGCAGGATAACTTCGAAATCAGGCCTGGGCAAAGTAACGCCTTGAAGCTTATGAACCGGATTGCTCCGAAGTTTATTTTCAACCAGCTAAGCAAGTCTGTGAACAATATGCTGAAGGAGTCGAAGTAAATCCGATTTGAAGATCCAAGCTTATCCGTATAAGCATCACTCAAATGAAAAGAAGGATAGCTTAATCGCTACCCTTCTTTTCTCTATTTGACTGGCAGGAAGGAAATAGGGTTCTCGAAAAAATAGAAGATATCAGAGAAGATATTAATTACTTGATGGTTACAGGCAAAGATTCTGGATTCATTTCATAGAGCCAAGAAAATGATTTATGGAACTTATATCGATATTTTTCAAAGTATCCTACCTACACTGGCTATCCAACGACAACTATTAATAACAATCAAAAAGAGGAGTTAACAAAACTAAATCAGGCAGTTTTTCTTTTTGCCATCGAATATATCGCCGTGCTAGCATGCGAATGCCACAAAAGCCTATGGAGAGCGACAAACAGCAGGAATATTTTAACACTGGACTAGTTCGTAGATATCATGTTAATATTTCATTCTGCCGCTGAGAGATAAGCCAAGCGCGGTGGTCGAAACGAAAACAAGTTGAAAAATAAAGCTTGCAATTGAGTTTCTATACATGATATATTCTAATTCCGGTCGCGAGGCTGGGACGAGAAATAAGCAAGTTTGTTCCTTGAAAACTGAACAATGAGCGACCTGTCAAAAGGTTATAAAAATACGTCGAAACGACGATCGCCATCTGGCGAAAGTGTTTCTGACGAGCTAGTTTTTTGAATGAGCTAACAAGCAAATTCATTTGGCGCAAA
>NZ_JBVYOI010000012.1:0-120031 GCF_056120345.1 Paenibacillus sp. sgz302114 | reverse complement strand
TTGCTTTCATTTTCACTTCAACGGGATAGCTAACTCTTGTTGCCAACGCAAAAACACCTCCAAGTTGTCCTCCACATCTTACGACATGGGGCCTTTCACTTGAAGGTGTTTTAATTTGTCTCACGCTACGGGGTCAGTCCCATAGAAGGAAGTAAGGCTTTTTTCTTTTCTATATCAAGCTATTGTCTTCTTACTCGCTCGCGGAATCCGTCGCGATGTCTGAAGCGGGCTTCGTAGGAGCTTCTCCGCTTGCCTCTAGTTCCGACGGAGCTTTCGGAGCTGTTGTCTGCTGTGGTCCCGGAGCAACCGTCGCTTTTTCTCCATCGCCGCCGCCTTGCCGAGCCTTCATAAGCTTCTGCTTCATCTCGTCGCGTTTCTCTCGTTTGTCCTTGAGCGAGTGGTGGTCTGGCGTCTGCTCGTAGAGCTTCCGCCTGCCGATCCGCCGCAAATTTTCTGGCACCAGGTTGAAATTTTCATCCTTGATGAGCGAGATGATGCCGGTCGTCTCTGGCTGTTTATCGATCTTGTAGATTTCATTGAAATACTCGTCGGCGCGGCCAGGGACGTAGTTCTTCGGCTCTGGATAGCCAACGATGACCCCTTCATAGTTGCGCAAAATAACCTTATCTTGGCTTTGAGAGATGAGGTAGTTCGGCTGCAGAGAGATTTTTCCGCCGCCGCCAGGAGCATCAACGACGAAGGTTGGAACAGCATACCCGCTCGTATGTCCGCGCAGCGCTTCGATAATTTCAAGCCCCTTCGACACCGGCGCCCGGAAGTGCCCGATACCTTCGGACAAGTCGCATTGGTAGATGTAATACGGACGGACGCGGATTTTGACGAGTTCATGCATCAGCTTCTTCATGATGTGCGTGCTATCGTTGATGCCTGCTAGTATAACAGCTTGGTTGCCGAGCGGCACGCCGGCGTCTGCGAGCATCTCGCAAGCTTTCTTCGCTTCGTCCGTCATCTCAAGCGGGTGATTGAAATGCGTATTGAGCCAGATCGGATGGTATTTGCGCAGCATTTTGCACAGATTCTCGGTAATTCGCTGAGGAAACACGACAGGCGCGCGCGTGCCGATCCGAATGATCTCAACATGGGGGATCTCCCGCAAATTTTTCAAAATATATTCAAGAATCGTATCGTTAATTAGCAGCCCGTCGCCGCCAGAGAGCAGCACGTCACGCACTTCCGGCGTGTTGCGGATATAGGCGATCGCATCGTCCATCTGCTTCTTCGGCACGCCCATGCCGACTTGGCCGGAGAAACGCCTGCGCGTGCAATAGCGGCAGTACATGGAGCATTGGTTCGTCACGAGGAACAGCACACGGTCTGGGTAGCGATGCGTAAGGCCGGGAGTCGGCGAATCTTCATCCTCGTACAGCGGATCTTCCAAGTCGTATTTAGTCTTGAGCAGCTCTGCCGAGATCGGAACCGATTGCAGCCTGATCGGGCACCTTGGGTCGTCAGGATGCATGAGGGAAGCGTAGTAAGGCGTAATATTGAGCGGGATCGTCTGAGTCGATATCTGCACGCCTACTTCTTCATCCGGTGTCAGATTGACAACCTGCTTCAATTCATCGAGCGTCTTGATTGTGTGCGTGAGCTGCCACAGCCAATCGTTCCACTGTTCATCCGTGACATCCTTCCAGAGCGGGACCTCTTTCCAATGCCGGTTGCTGCTAAGAGGCACCTTGTCCTTTCCGCCATTGCTAGCCATATTCATCTGCTCTCGCACCTCCATGAGATTACCTATCTACTCGAATAAGAAGCAAAGAGTGTGCCAACAGCGCTGAATTAATAAAAAAAGAGCTCCAGCGAGGGAGCCCATTTTACACGTATCTCAGATTCAGTTGCTCATTCGACTGCTCATTCAATTGCTCATTCGACTGCTCATTCGACTGCTCATTCATCTACTCATTCATCTACTCATTCATCTTCTCAGTCAGCCGCCTGCTTCGCAATGCCATGCCGCTTTAGCTTATATTGCAGCGCTTGCCGTTTTATTCCGAGCTCCTGAGCTGTAAGGCTTATGTTGAACGAATTCCGTTGCAGCGCCTCTAGTATCGCTTCACGCTCCATTTGTTTAATGCGATTGGTCAGCTTTTCGTCCTCCGGCGCTTGCGGGGCAGGCAGCGAGCTGCTCCGATCTTGACGCTCTCCCTTCAGATTTGCCGGAAGATGATGCTCGTCAATTCGCGTATCGTCGATCTCCACCATGTTGAACGCCGACTCAATCGCATGGCTGAGCTCCCGTACATTGCCTGGCCACGAATAGGAGGTCAACCGAGTGAGCGCTGCAGGTGCAATGCCAGTCAGCTGCATCCCGAACACGCCATTCATTTGCTCAATGAAATGATCGACCAGCAGCGGAATATCCTCTATCCGATCTTTGAGCAGCGGCAGCTCCAGCTTCACGACACTTAGCCGAAAATAGAGATCGCCTCGCAAACGCCCCTCATCGAGCGCTTTCACCGGGTCCATATTCATCGCGGTAATGACGCGCACATCCGCTTGGAGCTCGGTCGTGCCGCCAATCCGGCGCACCATGCCATCTTGCAGCACGCGCAGCAGCTTCGCTTGCAAGTAAATATCAAGGCTATTCAGTTCGTCGAGGAACAGTGTGCCGCCGCTCGCTTGCTCGAACAGGCCTGCCCGATCGACTGCGCCAGTGAATGCGCCGCGCGTCGTGCCGAACATGATTCCTTCCAGCAGATCGGCTGGTACAGCGGCACAGTTCTGCGCGATGAAAGGGCGGCTGCGGCGCACGCCTGCGTTATGAATACTTTGAGCGAACAGCTCTTTGCCGGTTCCTGTCGCACCGTAGATGAGCACAGGCGAATTGGTGCGCGACGTCTTCTTCGCCAGCTGCAGCACTTCCTGAAAAGGCTTGCTCTGTCCAATAAGATCGCTGAACTCATAGCGTGCAGAGGCTTTGCTCTTCGGATCCTTCTGCTTCGGCTGGTACAGCTGCTGTCTGAGATCCAGAATCTGATCATGCAGATGGACGATGCTCGTAATATCCTTTGCCACTTCAAGCGCACCGACTAGCCGGCTATTGTCATAGAGCGGATAAGTGCTGTTGATCGTCATGATCCGTTTGCCATCGACGTTGAAATAAGTCTGTATTCGTGCAGGGAGCTGCTGCCCAGTCTGCAACACCTTCTCCAGCGTACTCGTCTCAAGCGTGAGGGAGGGATAGAGATGCAAAATATTTTGCCCCAGCACCTGTTCGCGGTTCAGCCCATCGATCTCCGCCATTTTGTCATTATAGAAAACGGTGTTGCCGCCTTGGTCGATGAAATGCACGCCGACGTCGATTGTATTAAGCAGCTTCTCGAAATATTTGGAAACGGAATCATTTCGCCCTAGCACCGCCGCACTCGCCTCCGCCTGGACGAAGCATGGAACTGACAGCTGTTCCGATACGTCCCTATGAGAAACGGTATGCAAAATATTCGGACGCAATGCGCGAAAAAAACTCACCAGGGCGATAACCCAGCATACTGTGTATGAAGGTGGTGATTACGAAATGGAATTTACGCTTGTCGCTTGGGTTACGTACACGATGTGGGCCGTATTCGGCTTCATGATCCTCGACTTCCTAACTGCATTTATCCCTTCGTTCTGGAAAGGGACTTTCGATACAACATTTCTTGGCTATTTGAAAGATATCCTCTACTATGTGCTTCCGCTGAACTTTATTCTCTCCATGATACCGATTGATCCGACGGAGTACACGCTCATCGTGCTCTTCTTCTTAGGTGGAGCATCCGTCATCATCAAGTATGTGATGGACATTATTAAGAGGTTGCGAACAAAACCCGATGTCATTTGAATGAAAGTGTTTTAGTAAGCTGAGGGAGAGCAGTTCGTTATGCCAGGTGATTCACAACGACGATTGCTTTATTTGTCACGCAGCAGACAATTTTGGTTCTAACGTCAAAAATTATGCTTTTTCTCAGTCTTTGTGGGAACCACTGAATGCATTTTGCTTGCGCAGCTTTGTCTCATCAGGTGTGGGCTCCCCGATTCCTTTCTAATCAATCTTCTTCATAATTGCTTTCGATAATGGGTGAGTAGAAGACTTCTCGATCGACTCTGCGATTAGATTCGAAAAAGCTCCGTTATTAAACGGAGCTTTCACGGATGCATAATTAACTATCCAACATCTTATATAGCTCATCATTTTGACTATTTTTCATGCCCTTATTTTTAATCGCATTACTTTGAACATAGTTCATCGTAATTTGCAGATCACTATGGCGGAGTAACTGTTGGATAACTGATATGTCTGCCCCATTTTCAAATAGAAATGTGGCAAAGGAATGCCTGGTACTATGGATATTCACCTTGGGTATTTTTGACAGTTGTAGATATTTATTAAATACCCGCACCACCTGATTGTAACTCATCTGTTGACCATCTACCGTGAAGAGAAGTTCACTCTCTTTAAGCGAAAACAAGTCACAATAGATCTGAAGTGTCTTACCTATACCTTGTCGAAGTACTACTACTTGCGGTCTTCTTGATTTCGTTCTGGGGAGTGTAAAGTGAGGATCTCAGATATACGACAACCTGATGAGGCCAATAAACAAAACAACACCAGGTCTCGTTCAAGAGTTTCACTATGCTGCACAAGACAATGAAAGAATCGAAGGTAGTCGTGGCGAGATAGTATACGAATTGGTCGTTTACGAGGCTTAAACGCTTTAAGATTAAACGTACAATCGGCCATGGGTTCAAAGGCAAAGGGGTACTTCTCAGTTATCTCCTTTTGAAGATCAGCCGGAATGAGCTGTAGATACACATATGTTGTTTTTGGATCAACATGCCCAAGAATCTGACATAGATATTCAATTTTCATTCCAGCCATTAGGCATCGAACAGCGAAGGTGTGTCGAAATGAATGAACCGTGTAGGTATCAGTAAACTTTAACTTCTTGCATATGGCGGTAACCATTCGCTCAATGCTGCGTACCGATATTTTCTTACTGCGATCTTGCCCATATCCATGAGTAAACAAATAGCCTCTTTCACTTCGACTCCACTGTTTTATACCAGTCATGTTCAAATAACCTATCACACTTTGTATAACTTGAGGATACAAGGGCACAACCCTGTCCTTCTTCCCTTTTCCCTTATAAATTGTGAGAATCTTGCTACCAAGATCTACATCACAAACGCGGAGATTAACTAGTTCACTTACCCGACAACCAGTCCCAACTAAAAAACTGAACACAGTATGCCACAAGTAACCGTTTCTACGTTGAATAGTTTCAGCTAAAAATGCTTTTAAACGCTCGTCAGGTAAATATCGAGGAAGTAAACCGACTGATTGGAAACTAAATTTGTGGCGATGATCCCTACTTGTAAATTCCATTCGATAACAATATCCTAAAAAGGATCTAAGCACTGCGGTGTAAGTGTTCTGTGTCCGATCACTTAGAGCGCGCTCATTACCTTCTTTGCAAAAAAGTAAAAACTCACCAAACACAACTTCATTTAGCGATGAAATAGTGTGTTTTTGCTCAAGGTCTGATAAATATGCTTTAAAGCGTATCAGGACCCCTTCGTATAACTTTTGTGTTTGTAGTGAAATTTTTTGTAATCGCAGTAATTGGTTTTGATGGGAGAGAAAGATATCAATTGCTTCAAATAGCGGCTTGTCGGTTGTTACTGTAGTAATAAGGCTGCTGGAATTATTGCTGTTTAAAAAAGCAATGAAGGCGCTATATTCTATCCCTAGTTCGGAACACATCCCTTTGTAATCGTATGAAGATGTATGATCAAAGTTCATTATGTTCATCGACTCCTTCCATTGGGTTGTGTGATAAGGTTTGCTTAAGTAACATTTCCACGTCTCTATAAAAATAATGCAGTGTGGAGATTAGATACTTGTGGCCAGCTGCCTCTGCAACGTCACGCATATTGTTTCGATTGTTTAATTGATTTGTAATGCAAGTATGCCGTAGAGATTTTGCTGAGAACCGTGGTTCCCCAAAAGTTATTTGTGCATAGCGACGAACCATATTTGTGATACGCATGGAGTTGATTGGTTCTCCATAGGAGAGTAAAAAAAGCGAATCCCCGTGAATCTCCAGCCTATCATACAAGTATTGTTTCACGAATTCGCAAACAAATGGATGTATTTTTAATTTTCGTTGACCCGATTTCTCGCAATAAAGTATTATTGTTTGTTCAGTCGCGTTAAAATCGGTCACAGTTAATCCGGCCAGTTCAATCGGTCTGCAACCAGTATCAATTAGATATAAGCAGATCGCCATATCTCTGCTAAAGTACATTCCGTTGTACTGAATAATCGTGTTGAGAAATGCTAATCGGTCATGATTGGACACGTACTCGTTATCTTGATCGATAGGGGCCCCCTTGAACCGTTGAGGGATACGATAGCTAAAATCAATAACATCTGTCCTACACAAGTAGTTGAGAAAGTGCATGACGTACCTCACAATGTTTGTATGCCGTTCCTCGCTTAATTTCCTTGTTTTCAACTCGCATCATCACATGATTTTCGAATGCTTGGACTAATTCAAGTGTTAGCAATTTTAGATCTTGAATTTTGTGGTTAGCGTGCAAATATCGTAAAAAATATCCGATTTTTTTATAGGCGGTTTGTATCGTCACTGATCCTTTGTTATGCAAAAATTCGCTTAAGTATAGCTGGAGATATAAATTGTTTGCCACAACATCATCTGGTTTTTGGGGGTAATTAGGCTTCTTTAAAAGCATGAATTGCTTGTTTGCCTCCTTTTGATCCACAGCTTCATAAGGCATGTTCATTTTGTTGAGTTGTTCCATAAAATCCACCTTCATTTGTAGTCTAGTAGTATTGTTACCAGATTTATAGGATGCTATAATCTTGGTAGATTATTCTTCGTAGTTGGCTCGATAGTTGAGTTTTTTCCTAGCGAAGAAGGGGGATGCGGATGGTCCGCATAGATAATTAAGGAAGATTTATTTGTCATGTCCTAAAAAAATGGAGATAAGATTCTTAATTCTTACTGTTGGGTTTCTTTAATTCGGATTTGAATTGGAGAGGTAGAATGGGGATTGGTAATATTTGGAGTGAAGTGACGCTTAATTTTTTTTAAGCGTCACTTCACCTCTCTTTCCCGATCAATTCTTGAACCAATCAATTCAAAAAGATATTGGAGTAAGGGCTATGATCGTAAAAGTGAATATTTTTGTGATAAAGCCTTGTTCGAAATCGAACAAGGCTTTTTCTGTTCATTTGTATTTCTTACATCATCAGCTTCTATGCAAAGTACAAGAAAATCCAGCTGCTCTTATTTAATTTATTTAACAAACGTTACTCAATTTTATGAAGGAGGTGTGTGGGATGATCATACATTATGGTAATTTCTGTGTTTACAATGGCTTTGAAATTACGGTTAGACGTTGCTTGGTACGTGCCGCACTTTTTCAAGAGTATTTGTTAAATGGATATAAGAAGTATTGTACCTCTACTCTGTTTTTCCTAGGGCAATAAAGCCAATTGGCCTCGTCGCCCTAGGAGACTTCCGAGAAACCTATACTTTTCTCGGTGATGAAAATGGATATGAAGTCCGGTGAAGGCTTATGGATTGGGGAGTATTACAAAAAAGCTATTTCTCTTATAAATGGTGACATCACTGAAAGTGATTGGGAAGAGTACCACGGTGAACAAAACTCGAAACATCATTTTGAAATCCGACTCCTGAAGAAGAACTATGATAAATACGCAACGTTCGTAAGGACCCTTTCATTGGAAAACAGACTGCCAATATTATTGGATGCTTACTCCACGGGTTTTACGAGGGACGAGCTTGAGAAGGCAGGAGTCTCCAGTAAACGAGTTGGCAAGTTCGTTCGTATGGAAAACAAAAAAAGATGAGGATACATCTTGTAGTTTTCTAACGTTAATAAGTTTATATTGCCGTGTACCATCACATTGGTTAACGCATAGTTCTTGTATTGATATTTGGGATAATGAACATTTGCTTCATCCGAATATTCCAGAACTACACTTGGATAGTTTGAGACCATATCTGAATAAAGTTTGTAAAGCTCCACGTGCTGTTTACGGCATTAGAGTCATGATGAATTCCAGTTACTATAGGGTTCGTGTTGAAGTTTTATCAGATGGAGTATTATTAATTGAGTTCTATCACGATTTTATTTCTGATATAGAGCTAAATATTTTTAAAAATTCCTTAGAAGCATCTCAGTGCTTTCCTGGGTATATGCGGACAGTTATCCCTAATCGGAATTATAGAGCATTGTTCTGTAATAACTTAGAGCAACGTAATAGTATTTCTCCTCCCATTGAATTTTATACAGATGAAGCCAAATCGCTATATACTGGTAAATAGTCTTGTGGAGGAAAACCTTCTAACGAAGTCTTGTTAGGAGGTTTTTTTATTGAATGAAAATCGGAAACGCGCACTTAAATTAATAGAACAGTGGTTGAAGGATGAAGAGCTGCGAATAGAAAAAGAAAATGGGGGACGACAAGCTACAGCAGACGAGCAGGTTGATTGGAAACCAAGTGAACTGGACTAAGTCAAGCCACTATTCGAATACATCAGTATTGAGGTGGTTTGATGCATAAGACGTATATGTTCACGTATGTATCTGAGGCTAAAGCTGAAGAGAACAAGCAAAATACTGAGCCGTCGAGCATCGATGCAGCAGCTATTGTAGCCAAATGGAGAGTCATTGACTACATCCTAAAACAGATCATGATAAAAACCGGCTGAAGCTTGTTCAGTCGGTTTATTTTTTGTGAAAAAGGACACGCTAACAATATACGAACAAATGTTCTCATTTGGTGGTGTGTTTAGTTTGGGACTGCAATCGAGAAAAGCATTTATTACTCGAAGGGGTATAGAAGTGGATGATCATATATATACCTGTTCCCTGGCAGTCAAGGAGCAGTGGTTTATGAAAGTGGTTGATTCTGCCCCGATTGAAGTTGAGTTTTGTGTTAATTCAAACAACATTGAGGAAGGGTTCCTCATTACTAATGTAGGCTTTGAATGGTGCTCACGAATCAGCCATGACACATTCCCACCTGAGGCTTTAGATGCTTATTACAAGCAGATGGAGAGAATGAAACAAGTTTTTCTCAAACGAGACCCCGAATAATAAGTCGTGTAAAAGGAGGAAGTAAAACTGATGTACACAGCGGTCTATGTAAGGGTATCGACTGGCATGCAAGCGCTAGAAGGAACCAGTTTGGATGGTCAATTGGAGCTATGTATGAAGAAAGCTAAAGAGCTAAACATCGCTGCTTCTAATGTTAAAATGTATCGCGAAGAGGGGGTTAGCGGTGAGGATATCGACCGCCCTGCTATGAACCAGCTAAGACAGGATATATTAGCAGGGCTTATCTCTAAAATCATAATTACTCATCCTGACAGATTGTCACGCGACCTTACTGACAAGTTACTCATTTGTCGTGAGTTCGAGGCCAAACATGTTCAGTTGATGTTCGTGGACACGGAGTATAAGAATACGCCGGAAGGCCTGCTCTTTTTTAATTTGATCAGTGTGATTGCTCAGTATGAGTTGTCATTGATAAAGAAGAGAACTGTTCGAGGACGTCTAAATGCCGTAGAGAAAGATAAAAAGATAATGCCGATGCGTGTTCCACCGTATGGCTATGACTTAATCGACAGCAGGCTAGTGATAAATGAGAACGAGGCAAGGTTTGTGAAACTTGTCTATCAATGGTATGCGCATGATAACTTCTCGATAAAGGAGATCGGAAACCGGCTAGTTGAGATAGGGGCAGAACCGAAGAGAGCTGAAAGGAATATTTGGAATGCCAGCACGCTAAAACGTATATTACAAAGTGAAATTTATATTGGTAATTATTACTACAATCGAAGATGCACTCAGAGGGCTAAAGGAGAACGTACGAAGAAGGGAGCACCAAAGAGAACTGTAACCTATCGGAATAAGAGCGATTGGATTCATGTAGAAATACCAGCGATTATTGATGATAGTATATTTCAGTTAGCTCAAGAGCGGCGTGCGAAGAACAGAGCAAATGCTGGCAATCACAAATCAGAGTTTCTACTCCGATCTCTTTTAAGGTGCGGACATTGTGGCCGTAAATGGGAGGGGACTACATATTTAGGACGAATAAACAAGTCCACGGGGATAAAGGAGAAATATATTTGTTATAGGTGTCCTAACAGATATCCGAGCCAATATGGCAAATCCGTAAAGCCATGCCCCACTAGCTCCATTCGAACTGAAGTTCTTGATGATTATGTGTGGGGGTTGGTTATCGAATTGGTATCTGTTCCTCAGGAATTTATGGAGAGGCTAAATAGCAATAAGGAGACAATAATTACCGAGTTAGAATTAACATCCGAGTCGCTTCATAAGTTGATATCGACAAAGGAAAAGGAAATGGAAAAGGTTAAAATCATGTTCAAAAAGGACTTGATTGATGAACAAGAAATGGAGCGCGAGTTCAGGACAGTAAAGAATGAAATGTCTGAAATACAGCAGCGCCTTGATTCATGTCAAGAGCAGATGCGCTTAATGAAAACGGAAGTAGCTTCTATGGAAGAGAACCAGTTGGCCTTGGATAAAATAAACGAGTTTATTCTGACCAAAGGCAGCAGCTTAACGTACGGAGACAAGAGACATATAATCCAATCTCTTGTTCATGAATTACTGATTAGGTGTGAGGGAGCGAACATCCATATTAGTGCAATTGGTCCTTTAGATTCATTACGGAACGAGCAAGATGCTCTGAATAAGGGACAGCAATCAATAATTACAGGACAATTAATCGTGTTCTCACAGCGAAGTAAAGATCAATCTCATGAAGGGTGAGCATTCTTGGAAGAGCTATTGAAGCAGATTGAAAGCAAGGTTGCTGTAATTAAACATAGCATTGTAAGAAATGAGAATTATCGTGATTTTGCTCACCCGACAGACATAACTCATTATTATAGGCTACTCAGATTGCACATTGAACTGCGCGATTGGGAAACGATATTAAAACTAGTGTTGAAATATAAGAATTCACGTTGCCAGTTAATTGAGAAGAGTAGTGCGGTTTTTCAAGAAATTATAAACATTCAGAAGAGGAGTCCGGGGGTTGTTACGCAGCAAACGCTGGACCTTATGATTGAATATATGAAGCAACTTGAGTGGAAGATTGATGTGCTTAATGGAGTGTGGAAAGAGAGTTGAGAAGCTGCCGACAAGAGTCGGCAGCTTTTTTATTGTACGCGCAATCAAAGGTAGGAGAACCACTTTGAACGCATTCAAGAAATATAGCATTTGGTTGGCTATAATTGCTGTTGGATTAGTTCTAATAACATTATGGGAAAAGATGATAAGAACTTATTTAATTATTTTATTTTACCATCCCCACCTTTCTGGGTTACCTGCAGTTTTGCTTTTTCTTTAATTAGTTCTTTAAAAGATTTAAGATCATCTCCATCAAGTTTGCTTAAGATCGAGTTATCCGTCTTCGACTTTAATTTCCCATTTATATTTTTCCAAACACCATCATTAAAATTATACGACCAATACTTATTGTCATCAGTCTTGACTAGCAGGAGAATTACTTTATCACCTTCATGCACATAATCATTATTTCCTTTTGCTTCTTTCTCAGTGCCATGCTGTAAAAAAGTAATTGTTGAGCTATCTGGTGCTTGACCATAAAGGACATTTTCAATATTTACTTCAGCTGGTGTCACGTCATACTGGAAAGACGTATTCCCAACCTTGCCACTATCACGCATTTCTGGGAGGTCTACTTTTTGAACTGTTCCTTCAACTATCAGATCTACACCATAAAGAGCCTCTTCAATATTTTTACTTGAAGTGATGTCAACGGCTTCAGTCTGATTTTGTTCAGTATTATGTAATCCCTGAACCCCAAAATAAGATCCAAGTAAAATTGCAGAGACAATACCAAGTGAATACAGAGGAATTAATATTTTAGATTTCTTCATAAAGTACACTCACATCGCTTTCGTTTAAGGATAAATTTGATTTACACAAGATACATCAAACGCAGTTATGGCATATCCATAGTTTAGTTCGGCTTCCATAATTGTACCTGATAGAAAACGAGCATGAGCTAATCCTATTGAATGACCTAATTCATGTGTGAGTACTGCTTGTTTTTTAGCTCCATCGGATGGAACTAATCCGTTATTTAGGTAAATAGCTGCATAATTAATAACGTCACCTGTACCGCAATCAGTATACGTGAAATCCAAATTACAAGGTGTGCCGCTGGTCTTATAAGCTTGAGTCCAAGCATTACATGAAGATCCCCAACCATTATGATCCCATACCGAACTATCAACAGAGTTCAGATCAACCAAAGAACTGGAGGCACCGTAGCCAGACACGTACGCATGTGCTCCGGATGAATTCCAAGCTGACATGGCATTTTGTATATAGGTGTGGTAAGCACTATTTAAATTATCCCCATTGGCTTTAATAACAACTTTTCCATTTTGTATTTCAGCACTCTCCCATTTCCATCCATATGGTTCTGCATGAACTGTGCTTGATGAAAATGCAAATGCAATTATGCAGACAACAGGGAAAATTAAAAAATGAATATAATCTTTTTGAAACAACTTTTTCAAGCAATATTCCTCCTCAGAAGTAAATGAAAATAATTTTAAGCAATTCTACTAATTATGCCTAATTTGGATTTTATGTACTTCAGGCGTTAAGAATACAATCTAATGTTCTTCTCTAATAGTTTCATAGGAACTAATTTTTTTTCTGCATAGACGCGGTAAAAATTTGGTATTTTTTTACTCTTAATTTTAGAGGTTAAAGGAGATTAAGGATGAAAAAACGTTTGAGCCTGTTTTTGTTATTGACGTGTGAGTTTGCACGTTAGTAATAAATAGGATGCGACTCCCTAATACTACTGTTGCTTGACTCGGTACTTACCCGATGGAAGAAAACTCAGAATTTTTCGCCGCGTTGTTGTTCATGCCATCTCACTCCTTCGCAGGAGTTGTGCGCATTGACGAAATATTGAAAGATGCTGCACCTGATGCGCTTTGGCTTTCTGTGAGCAAAGATGATTTCGATGCTATCAAGGTAGACGATCAAGTAAGAATCAATATTATTGAAATGGATGCAAGTTTGATGTATCCAGCACAGGCAACCGCAGACATTAAGAAAATGTTTGATTTATTTTGATTGAGCTATCGGGCACTATCGCTCAATATAACACGACGGCAGCTGGGTTAATTCGCAACTGCCGTTTTTCATTGAAGTAACGGGGCAGAATAATTTAACCATTTATGCGGACAATAACCCAAACTTTTACGGGGGAATCTGTCCATGTTAGTGAGAGGCGTTGTGATTTTCATAATCTTGTTAAGCTGCATTAATGTAATGAGTAAAGCCACAGCCTCCACCAGTTCGGGGAGTACATTAATAGACGCTTTCCAGATCGGTCTGACTGAAGCAAGAAAATGGGATGCCCAGGCGAGTCTAACCTTGATAACGAGTGTTGGTGATACAGGTCCAGCACCACCATCTACTCTCGGTAATGATGGCAAAAGAGAAGTTTGGAATTTGTTGTTCAGCAATGGTCAAAGAAACGAAACTTTAATCATTAACATAAAAAAAGGTAAGATTGCGATTACGCGGACTGTTCGAGAAGATATTCAAGACTTTGAAATTATCCCGCAAAAAGATCTCATACTTGATTCAACTAATATGGTGCAGATTGCGGTTAAAAACGGTGTCAAACCAGGGGAAGGATGGGCTAAAGGATATCATTTCAACGTTAGAAAAGATCACCATGCCTTGTTTTTTGGAGTAGTTGGGCAGAACAAGTACGGTATGATGACGAAACTTTACATGGACAAGACAGGAAAGATTCTTGGTTCCGAAACGAAAAATGAAGAACTGAGATAACTTAATTCATTAAACTAACGGGCACAATGGAGCAGTTTGCATATGCAGCTGCTCTATTTTCATTAAGCTAAAGGACAGCTATCCACAATAAAACAAGAGAGAAACCTGTCTTTAAGTCTAGTTGGTGAGATTTGAAGTACAATAGGTGTCTAATAACGGTGTGATGTCACACATGGTTGCCGCAGCTGACAACGGAGAACGAAATTATGAAAAAGTTTCATATTACCCCCATGAGGTGGTAGTCAAAAGTTTAAGAACCAGCTTATTATCTCGAGAAAGCTGGTCAATTTTTAGGAAAGTATTATAGATGAAAGGATTGTATCTATGGCTAAAAGGATAAAATACACAATTGGTGACTTGATTCTTATCCCAGTTGCCGAACGAAAAGAACTCAAATTAGTAGGGGAGAATTCTCAAGAAGGATGGTGGTTCTGTACTTCTAGAGGTATTTGATATAAATCCGATGTTTAACAAACTGGAATTTATATATGACTCGGTGAAGTCTAAAAAGCCATATTTAATTGTTTGGTGTTATGATAATGCGATTAAAAAAGGCGAATGGGAGATCATTGGGAATGAGGAATCGGGCAAATAGCAGATATATTCTTTTTTACTCAAGAATTCACAGCAAAGCTTAATTTAATGAAGTGTACGGATACAGTTTACGGAGAGTCTACAGGGATAGAAATTACGGAAGAAGAGTCAAAAATGTATTTTCGATATGGAATAACCAATGAGTATGCACTACCTGATGTAAATGGGATTTTCTGTTGCGTGATTATTTAGATATCAGTATTAATATGTATTGGTAATTAAGACATTCCATTGAGCTGTCACATCTCTAGTAAGGGAGCTGGGGAATTGTAATTGGCTCTGAAGCCGAGGTCGAACAAATGTACAATGCGATGATTGCGGACATGGAGAAGAATGTGCTGAGTGATCTTGAGAAGGTATATACCGCCAACTGCAAGGCGAAAGTGGAGCTGTGGAAGTAAGCTGCTCGCTGCTGCTTGATTCCGCATTCCTCACGGTAAACAATATTAGCCTGTCCAGGAAATACTGGGCAGGTTGTTTTTTTTGTTCAGCCGTCTTCTTTCGTTGCCAAAGGAGAATTCCATGTAAGGGAGGAAACTTAGAGCAGACAAGTTGAAATTTTTTTCCTATCTGGAATCGGTTCACCGTATGATAAGCGGTGAACCGAAAGTCTTTAAGCGTGGTGCCAATCTTCCCATTCATCGACAGACAGATAACGTACATTAGCTTTAACAGTACGCCTTTCTTCCCGGTTGTCGAAAGCGGCTCCTCCTAAAAGGAACCGTAATCCGGAATTTCTCCGTACCGCGGTTTGAATCCATTCCATAAGCTTGTCTACATAACGAGAATCTGTAACGGAAACGGCGATGAACGATACATTCTGCCTGTTTATGAGCCCTTCTAACTCCTTAAAAGGAGTGTCAGGACCTAAGTACAATACATTCGCGCCTTGTTTGCGCAAGAAAAGGCTGAATGACATGAGTCCAAGATGATGACGCTCTCCTTCGGGGCAAAAAGCCAACACGACCGGCAGACTCGGGTTGATAGGATAAACCCTAAATAGTGCTGACAATCTCCGCAGTATTGTTTCCGAAGCGAAATGCTCCTGAACAACGGAGATTTTGCCCGCTTCCCACTCCGCTCCGACACGGTAGAGAACGGGAACGATGAGGTGGCGAAACGTATCCTCAAAGTCGTACAATGCAAATGCCAGATCTATTGTTTTATCCGCTTGCTGGGAGTTGAAATCCATTAAATCGGTGTATAGCTTGTCGACCAAATTATCGTACGACTGGCCTGTCACCGGTTTTTTTTCCGTCTGTTCCGGAGGGACAGACTCTCTTTGCTGCAGCAGCTTCACCGCTTCGCTGATCTTCAAACCATTCTTTTGAATTTGGTCTTTAAGAAAGTTGAGTTTGGTTAGATCCTCATCGCTTAGCGAACGATGTCCGCCACTGCTACGGTTTGGGGAGATTACCCCGTAACGGTTCTCCCAGGCACGGATTGTGACCACAGGGATGCCTAGAAGCTCCGATGCCCTCTTCATGCTATACATACTTCGATCCCTCCTTAATGCAATTATACATAATCGATACAAAATGAGGAGAGTTATACAGCGGAAATTATTTGTTTGGAACATCTCTTGTGATTATTGTATAGTTTTTGTATAATCATTTTCAAAACCTATACATAGTCATAAAAAGGAAAACGAAACCAAGCTGATACGAATTGATAGCCAAAGGCAACCAGTGGAGGGAAGTTCATGAGCTGCCAGGGATGCAGAATGAATGAGTTGCAATTTGACTTCAAGGCCGAAGGTACACAGCTTCTCAAATTATTACGCGACGTACCCGGATTTATGAGTAGGAGCACCGCTCTGAAACAAACGGACGAAGTTACGATAACACTTAAAGAGTTCGAAGCCCGAGAGCTTGCAGATTTTTATCACGATCATCTGTATAGAGAGAAGCTTCTTTTTCGGCTAAAGGGAGGAGAATGGAGGGAGATGTCTGAACTTCTCACGGTTCTCGAAACGCACTGGGTCGATAACTTAATAGACGAACAAAGGACGGTTATCCAGTTTCAACCGATTGTAGACGTTGATGAGCGAATTTATGCCTTTGAAGCTTTAGCTAGATTCATAAGCGAAGACGGGGTCTTGCTATATCCAGATCAAGTCTTCTCAGCTGCGAAGGCACGAGGCCGGCTTTACGCACTAGATAGGCTATGCAGAATGAAAGCGGTGAGGCGGCAGCGCCTCTTCAAGCGAAGACGTTTATTAATTTTATACCAACTTCTATTTATTCGCCCCAATATTGCTTGAAGTCTACAGTAGAATTAGCGACAAGATTGAATATTGAGCCTGCACTGTTCGTTTTTGAAGTGGTCGAAACCGAGGAAACAGAGGATTTGTCGCATTTAAAACGTATCCTGGATTTCTATAAGAGAAAAGGATTTCAATATGCGCTTGACGATGTCGGCGAGGACTTCAGTACGGCGGAAGTATTTACAGAACTCGAGCCTCATTATATGAAGTTGGATCGGACATATGTTCTGGGCGTTGCAGAAGATGAATCAAAACAGCGAACGGCCGAACTTTTACTCGAAGCGGCTTTAAAGGTCGGAGCGGTACCTCTTGCAGAAGGAGTTGAATCAAGGGAGGACTTCGATTGGCTGAAAAAGCGGGGATACCTATTATTCCAAGGCTACTTGTTCGGCAAGCCGGGATTTCCGCCAAGCTTTCAACAGGAGGAGGCATTTGGAGCAGGTTCTATTATTTCTCAAGGAGCGACGAGATAGGGGGATGAGCAAGCTGACGATCGATCCTACGAAAGAAAGAGCAAATACGCTTAGGCGCGAAGATAGCATCTGGATATTTGTCTGGATGAAGATGTTCAGGGATGCACGGGGTCAGGCTTCGACCGTTATCGATTCCGCCATAATGCCCTACCTGAGCTGGATTATTCTTCGATCGACACTTCCACAGAATTTTTGAGTCGGAAGCTGAGAATGCCATTTATCGTTAGTTCTATGACCGGGGGGACGCCCAGGGCAGGTGAAATCAACCGTCGTCTGGCGGCGGTTGCCGGGGTCAAGGGATGGGCGATGAGGCTTGGATCGCTAAGAGCAGCTAAAAGCAACTATTGAAAATCATGAAGCGGCTCAATCCTTCCGCGTTCGTGAACTTGTGCCGGATATTCCCCTTATTGCCAATATTGGCGCGGTGCAGCTTAATTATGGCTTCGATGCAGAGAAGTGCAGCCAAGCGATAGACATTGTGGAAGCGGATGGTCTTGTCTTGCATCTCAATTCCCTTCAAGAAGTTATTCAGACTGGCGGTAATACGGACTTCAGCGGACTGTTGCGACAAATTGGGGAGTGTGTCGTCTGGTTACCGTTCCAGTTGGGGTGAAAGAAGTGGCTGGACAATTGACGGGTAAACAGCTCGGAAGCTATCTGACGCAGGTGTTCAGTTCATTGACGTTGCAGGTGCAGGAGGAACTCTTGGAGCCAAGTAGAAAGACTGCGCTCTAGTGATCACGATGAAAAGAGCGGCAGCGGAAACATTCTCCGAGTGGGGAATTCAGACAGCATAGTGCATACAGGATGTACGTTCTGTATTGCCTGGCATGTGCTTAATCGGGAGTGGCGGCATTACCAACGGACTTCAGGCATCCAGGCATCCAAAGGATTGGCATTGGGAGCGAATTTTGTCGGATTCGGACGAGGGTTGCTGGAGGCCGCTCAAGAATCTGAGGAGAGACTGGAGTTTGTTTTCGAACAAGCTGAACTGGAGATAAGAATCGCGATGTTCGGAATTGGCGCTGCGAATATCCCGGAGCTTAGGGAGACCATACGCCTTATTCAGGCCGAATGAGGTATAAAAACTCGAAAAAATATACATAATGGTGCCGTTTACTTATTTACCGAAGAGATAGCTCTACTCTCTTTATAATCGTCCGAATAATGCGACACTTACTCGCAACACTGCTTTACTGAAAAGATTATTGAGTACCCCCAGGGTCAGGAGAGGGTCGTTATGGACACAGAGCAAATGCAAGCTGATTTTGCCTATTGTGAAACCATTATCAAAAAACATTCTAAAAGCTTTTATTATGCTTTTTCGCAGCTTCCGCCGGAAAAAGCCAATGCTGTCTACGCCATTTATGCTTTTTGCAGAACGGCAGACGATTGTGTGGATTCGAGTCAACCGCATACGGAGAAGCTCGCGGCGCTAAAGCGGTTAAAGGAAGAGCTCGATTTATTCAGGGATCGGGCGGAGGTAGATCATCCCCTGTGGCGCTCGCTCAGAAGCGTTTTTACTGCCTATGAAATGGACATTCAACCATTCTACGATCAGTTAACGGGACAGTGGATGGATTTGAATTTTTCCGTTCCGAAAACCATGCATGAGCTTGAACGGTACAGTTATTATGTTGCAGGCTCGGTAGGTTTGATGCTATTACCAGTCCTGGCTTCCAAAGCGACTGCCGATTTGCGTCCATCCGCGATTCATTTAGGCATCGCTATGCAAATAACAAATATCCTGCGGGACATTGGCGAAGATTTACATAGCAAGCAACGGATTTATTTGCCCGAAGAAGAAATGGAACGCTTCCGGTATACGCAAGCGGATTTACGCCATGGTCTCATTACGGAAAGTTTTATTCGATTGTGGGAGAGTCTAGCTAAACATGCAGAATCCTTATACGACGATTTCAATAGGAGCATAAATCTCTTTGATGCTGACAGCAGGCTGCCTCTTTCTTTGTCTGTAGGCGTGTACAGAAGCATATTGGATGCCGTAAGAGGCAGCAATTATGATTGTTTCTCCAAGCGCAACTATGTATCGAAAGAAAAGATGGCCAAGATCGGCGCTGACATTAGCAGCTTCTCCCAGATTGTGTGAAAGGTGTTGTTTGAATTGTCGAATCAAAAAAGCGTATTGATTATCGGCGGGGGACTTGGCGGACTGTCTGCTGCCATATCGCTCAGCCAAAGCGGCTATAGCGTTTCTTTATACGAACAGAACAATCATATAGGCGGCAAATTAAATCGGCTAGAGCAAGATGGCTTTGGCTTTGATCTCGGGCCATCCATTCTGACGATGCCGCAAATCTTTGAAAAGCTATTTGCTGCAAGCGGTAAGAAGATGATGGATTACGTCCCGACTGTAAAATTGAACCATCAGTGGCGATCCTTTTTCCCGAATGGCAATATTGTGGATCTCTATGAAGATATTGAAGAGATGAAAGCGAAGAATCCCTCATTGAATGAGAAGGATATGTTAGAGTACGGTAAGCTGCTCCAATACTCCAAAAAATTATACGAGATGACTGAACAAGGCTACTTCAAGCATGGAGCTGACAACACCAAAGATATCGCTCGATATAATGGCGCGCTTAATGCGCTCAAGAACTTCGACTTGTTTTCCACGGTACATAAGTCTATTGCGAAACGAATAAGCAACCCGGATCTGCGAGATATGCTCTCTTATTTCATCAAATACGTCGGTTCTTCTCCTTACGATGCGCCGGCTGTTCTGAACATGATGATCTATATGCAGCATGAGCAAGGCTTGTGGTACGTCCCTGGCGGGATGCACCTGCTCGCCAGCGGCTTGGTGAAGCTTGCAGAGGAAACAGGCGTGTCGATTCATACGGGCAAACGTATTGTCGGGCTCGAGAAAAAGGATGGTCAAATCACCAGGGCCTTTTTGGAAGACGGGACAGAACTGTCGGCCGACTACTACATTTCCAATATGGAGGTCATCCCGTTCTACGAGCATCTGCTTCAGGAAGAGAAGCCTTTCATCCATAAATTGAAAAAGAAATATGAACCGGCAAGCTCGGGTCTTGTCATGCACCTCGGCGTGAAGAAAACATACCCGCAGCTAGCACATCACAATTTCTTCTTTGCTGAAAATATGAAGCGGCAAATGGATAAAATCTTTCACCGCCACGAGCTGCCGGACGACCCGATCATCTATCTGGTGAACGTCAACAAAACAGATCCCGCGCAGACAAGCGAAGGATATGAGAATCTAAAGGTCCTGCCGCATATACCCTATATTCAGGATAAACCGCTTACTCAGCAGGACTACGATCGTTTTGCCGAATTGGTGCTGATGAAATTAGAAAGAATGGGTCTGGAGGGACTGCGCGATAACATCGTGACCAAGGATGTATGGACCCCGGAAGATATCAAACGAATCTATGGATCCGACCGGGGAGCCATCTACGGTACATTATCCGATCGCAAGAAAAATAAAGGGTTTAAGCATCCGAAGCATAGCACGAGGTACGACAATCTTTACTTTGTCGGTGGAACGGTAAACCCGGGAGGCGGCATGCCTATGGTGACATTAAGCGGTCAGCAGGTACGGGATAAAATCGTGCAAAGGGATGCGACCCATGGTTGATCAGCAGAGTATTGCGCTGCGTGCGTTATTGGAAAATCAGCAGGACGATATTCTCCGGCGTGCTGTCCCTTCAGTGAATGAGAGGAGAAGCACGCTTCTGCGCTTGAAACAAATGCTGATTGACCATGAGGCGGAATTCATCAAAGCGCTTGTTTCCGATATGCGAAGACCTGCTTTTGAAGCATTTTCTTTCGAAATTGCACTTCTGTTGAATGAGATTGAGCATGTATGCGGGTCGTTGAGGAATTGGATGAAACCTCAGCGATCCTATCAATTCAAATTCGGCTACATAGAAGCGATTCGCTCAAAGAGAAGTCCTTACGGCAGTGTTCTTATCATTGGCCCATGGAATTATCCGCTGCAACTCGCATTGATGCCGGCCATCAGCGCGCTTGCAGCGGGAAACCGTTGCGTCATCAAACCATCCGAGCATGCGGCAGCAACAAGCGAACTGCTGCAAAAGGTTGTCAGCCAAACGTTTCCGCCTGAAATCCTATCCGTTGTGACAGGGGATAGGCAAATTGCGAAATTATTGACGACCCTTCCATTTGACCTCATTTTTTTTACAGGGAGCGGGGAGACAGGAAAGGCCGTATCGCAGCAGGCTGCCAAGCAGCTTATTCCCGTCATATTGGAACTCGGCGGCAAGAACGCTTGCATTTTGGATGAGACGGGTTTTTCGCCTGAAACTATCCGGGAAATCGTCTGGGGCAAATTTCTCAATGCAGGCCAGACCTGCATTGCGCCGGACACGCTATTCGTGCATGAAGCGGTCTATGAAAGAACGTTATTGGAAATTGGTGCTGCGCTTGTCGAGTTTTACGGGAAATTTCCCAAGGATAGCAAGGACTATGCGAGCATTTCACATGACCGGCACTTTCAAAAACTGCTGCATTTTATGGAGCAGGGCAAAGTTCGGCAAGGGGGTGCTTACGATGCGGATGATTTATTCATCTCCCCAACCGTAATAACAGATATTCAGCCAGGCAGCTCCATTCTGCAGGAGGAGATTTTTGGTCCTATTCTTCCCGTCATTCCCTATAGCAACCTGGAAGCCTTACTAGATCAAAAGATAATTCAGCGGGATGCACTGGTCGCTTATATGTTTAGCAAGAACGAGCAGCACATTAGACTGATCGAAAAATACATGCGATCGACCACGGTCAGCATCAATCAAGTCATCCATCATGGCGCCAATCCCCGTATTGCGTTCGGCGGAGTTGGGCGCAGCGGACACGGCAGCTATCACGGCAAGGCGGGTTTTCTAGCTTTCGGATATGAGAAGACCGAGTACAACGCGTATCGCTACTTGCATGTATCCGAGAAATTTCCGCCCTATACCGATCAGGATATGGCTATCGTGCGTAAGTTTAGAAAATGGCTGTTGTAAGGAAACAATAGAGATCATTAGGAGGATTCCATGTGCCGCCATTATCGTTTCCTGTCTATTGGACCGTTAGCATCGACATATTCGCTTGGGCTTTTTTTCATGTCATTGTTTCCGTCTGTTGCTTGAAGCTTCCTTTGGCGTATTTTCTGCAAGACAGTGTCTGGTTTCGGCTCCTTGCATGGGAGAAATCAGGTAAGCTTTGGCAGCAGTTATTTCGCGTAAAAAGATGGAAAGGGCATCTGATAGACGGGACCGCGATTCTGAAAAAAGGTTATGGCAAGAAGAAATTGCATGGTACCGTAGCAAACGACTTGGTTATATTTGCAGCGGAAACGAAACGTGCGGAGCTGACCCACTGGCTGTCTATGGTGCCTGCACCGTTGTTTTTCTTATGGAACCCCTTATGGGCGGGTTGGGTCATGGTCCTGTATGCGGTGATGTTCAACTTGCCATTTATCATTGTGCAGAGATACAATCGCGGGCGCATCGATGCGATTACAGCAAGAACGAATAGAATGGGAGCGGGATTATTCACATGAGCAAGAAGGTTATTGTTATTGGCGCAGGCGTCGCCGGGCTTGCCAGCGCTATAAGACTGCAGCATGCGGGGTATCAGGTTGAAATCTTTGAGAAAGAAGCCTCGCCGGGCGGGAAAATGAATCGGATCGAGACGGGGGGGTTCAAGTTTGATTTGGGGCCAACGATCGTCATGATGCCGGAGCTGTACAGGGAAATTTTCGAGCTTTGCGGCCGCAATCCGAATGATTACATTCCCATGGAGAGATTGGACCCGATGTACCGGGTTTATTACAAGGATATTCCAGATGAGCCTTTCGACATTTCCTCCGATCTTGCGGAACTGACAAAGACGATTGAAAAGATCAGCGAAGAGGATATGGAGGGCTTCTTTCTCTATCTGCACGAAATTTATAAACGCTTTATGGTCGCCAAACACAACATTATCCAAAGACCCTTCCGTAAATCACGAGATTTCTATAACTTCTCCATGCTGAGGAAAGCCTTGAAACTGAAGACGTTCGATACGGCTGACCGGTTTACGAGCAAATATATGAAGAATGAACGGCTAAAACAGATGATCAGCTTTCAGACCTTGTACATTGGCATCTCACCTTTTAAAAGCCCGTCGTTTTACACCATGATCCCTATGATCCAATTTATGTATGGAGTATGGTTTATCAAGGGAGGTATGTATACCATGGCTCAAGCTATGGAAAAGCTGTTCAAAGAGCTGGGCGGGACCATTCACTATAACAAAAGCGTGCAGGAAATAGACATTCATAATCGCAGAGCGGCCGGCATCATCGTAGACGGGGAGAGGGCTTCTGCGGATTTTGTAGTATGCAATGCAGATTTCCCATACGCCATGAAACATCTAGTCAAAGACAGAGTAACGAAAGGTAAATTTACGGATAAAAAGATCGATAAAATGAAATACTCTTGCTCTTGTTTTCTGCTCTATTTGGGCATGAACCGAAAGTACGAGGAAATCGAGCATGTTCATAATTTTATTTTTACCGAGGATCTGAAAAAAAATCTGCATGATATTTTTGCAGGGAACAAACTGACCAATGGGTCGTTTTATGTTTATATCGCCTCCAAAATGGACCCTTCGCTTGCCCCCGAGGGTAAAGACGGTTTATACATTCTGATGCCGGTTTCCCATGTTGCCTCGGCTAGTTATGAATGGAACGAGGAAACGATTCAGGATTACCGAACCTACATTCTAAACACATTAACGAAAATTCGCGGGTTTGAGAATATACAACAGGAAATCGTCACTGAAACTTGCATCACGCCGCGCGACTTCGAGTCAAAGTTCAACGCCTATAACGGCGCCGCTTTCGGTCTGATGCCGATCTTGTCTCAGAGCAACCATATGCGACCGCAGAGCAAGGCGAAACATTGCGACAATCTGTACTTTACCGGCAGCAGCACGCATCCGGGCGCTGGTGTTCCAATTGTGCTACTATCGGCTAGAATTGCCGCACAGGAACTGATGCAGGATGATCAAGGAATTGTATTCGATTATAGCGTGAAGTGAAGCGGCATGAATGCCATTCATTTATTTTGAGGAGGAAATGGCTATGACCGTTTCAGAAGAGATCAATCTTATCATCGGTTCACTGGCTCTTCTAGTGGGAATTTTCATGTTCTGGACGTTCCCAATTATCAAGACAATTGAGAAAAACGGTCAATTGTTCCCGCTGCTATCCATCATCATTCCTGCCCGAAACGAGGCCGGTCGGATTTCCCCGCTGTTGCGTTCATTGCAAGAGCAGCATTACCGGTCATTCGAGGTTCTGATTGTTGACGATCATTCGACAGATGATACTGCCGCAATTGCCCGAAGTTTCGGTGCCAAGGTTCTCCAGAACAAGGCAGTGGACTCAGGATCAGGCAAATCTACGGCCTGTTGGCACGGTGCTCAGCATGCGAAAGGGCAATGGCTTCTGTTCTTGGATGCGGATACTGCTTTCACGGATTCTGACAGCCTGTTCAAGATATTGGAATTCTATCATCGAAAAGGCGCTAGGGGGATTTTATCCCTGCAGCCCCATCATACCGTGCATAAATTATATGAGAATCTATCGGCCATTTTTAACGTAATTGTGTTTGTCGGCATGAATGTATTTACAATCTGGGGGCCAGCTTTTAAAGCGGCAGGCTCTTTTGGTCCGTGCATCGTGTGCAATAAAAAGGATTATTTGTTGACAGGGGGGCATCACAAAATCCTGGGCGCCGTGATGGATGATCTGGCACTGGGGCAGGCCTTCATGGATAATAACCTTCCTGTTTACTGTATGGGGGGGAGCGGTGTAATAGATTTTCGCATGTACCCGGAAGGTTTGCGCAGTCTTGTCGAAGGATGGTGCAAAAGCTTTGCCGTTGGTTCAAAATCCACCCATCCGGTTGTGATGGCAATGACCATCCTTTGGATTACCGGCGGCTTTATGAGTACTGCAGCCCTCATTTCCTCCATTACGGCATTCAATTCAGGTGCCATGGTGCTCAGTGGTCTGTTGTACGCGGCGTATGCTTTACAGATGATGCGATTTGCACACAGATGCGGCAATTTCAATCGATGGATATTCTTATTTTATCCGTTATTGTTTTTATTTTTCTCGGCCATACACCTATATTCCCTATTCCGGGCACATGTTCTGCATTCGGTAAGCTGGAAAGGCCGTAAAATCGATGTGTAATGCCGCTCGTACAACCACACTTTTCTTAATCCAAGTTATGAAGAATGCAACCTAAATCAGAAAATGAAAGGCACCCGTACCTATTCGGCCGGATGCCTTTGTTATTCGTCAATGTGCGATGTGCAGCGCATCTGTTATCTCGATGTTTTTACACCACGTTTAATTGAACGTCAATATTGCCGCGAATCGCTCTGGAATACGGACATACATCATGAGCTGCTTTGGCGAGTTCCTGAGCAGTATTTTGGTCCACGCCAGCCAAGGCGATGTCGAGCTTGACCGCAAGTTTGAAATGGTCTGTTTCATCTTTGCCCAGTGTTACGTGCGCTGTCACCTCTGTACGGTCGGGGTTCACTTTCCGCTCCCGACACACCACATTCAGCGCACTCTCGAAGCATGCCGCGTATCCGCCCGCAAACAGCTGCTCGGGATTGGTTGCCCCTCCCGGTCCTCCGAGCTCCTTCGGATGTACTACATTCAGGAGCAGCATGCCATCGCTCGACTCCAGCCTGCCGTTCCTGCCTCCAATCGCTTTAACGCTTGTGGAATAAAGCTCCTTCACTGTTCCAAATTCCTCCTGAAATTACGAAATATTGTTGCTTGATTATAGGTTACCCTTTTTTCGTTAAATCAACAGTTGCTTACAAAGTTGTATTTTTCTACGAATGGTTTACACGCGACCTCTTTAGATTGATTGTTCTCGAGTAAAATCCAGAAATAATCACAAAATATAAAAAAAGGTGTTGGGGATATCTCAATGTATGTACATACTCGATCCTTTTTAGAACTGTAAATAACAGGAGGAAGCGATGAACTTACAAAGTGGAACGTACTACTGGCCGACTACATTTCTCGATGCTCCCTCATACCCTGCCTTAAAGGGAAACCTGAAGTGTGACGTCTTAATTATAGGTGGAGGGAGCTCCGCTGCACAATGTGCGTATTATCTGGCTGATTCTGGCCTAGATGTCGTTGTTATTGAAAAGGGTAAAATTGGACATGGCAGTACAAAATCGAATACTGCACTGATTCAATATTCCGGGGAGAAAATGTTCACCGATTTAATTCATACCTTTGGTGAGGGCTACATTGGCCGTCATTTGCAATTATTGCGACAAGCAATCAATGAAATTGAAATGGCTGCAAATACGGTGGATATCGATTGCGAATTTACAAGAAGAGATACTTTATATGCTGCCAGTTGCCAAGAAGATATCGTCCGGTTGCAGAAGGAGTATGAGTTATTAAAAAAGCATGGGTTTGAACTTTCTTTTTGGACCCAAGAGGATATTGAACGTAATTACCCTTTTAGCAGAGAAGCTGCCATTTATTCATACGATGATGGAGAAGTTAATCCTTATAAGTTCACTCATGCATTGTTTGACTATGCCGTTAAGCGAAATATTCATATATTCGAAAATACTGAAATGAATGGACATCATTATGATGCAGAGATAGACTGCATGAAAATTTCTATAAAAGGGGGATATTCCATTACAGCACGCAAGGTTATTTTCGCTGCAGGTTATGAAGGAATGGACATTAGAAAGGAGAAGATGGTTTCATTTGTAAGCACCTACACCGTAACCACGAATCCAGTGGATGATTTCTCCACTTGGTATAACCGCACACTGCTATGGGAGACCGCTCGTCCTTATTTATTTATGCGTACAACCGCAGATAACCGCATCATTATAGGAGGTTTAGATGACAATACGACCTATCCGGAGGACCGGGACAGCAAGTTAATGCATAAGAAGGAAAAGCTAATCGAGGAATTTAATAAGCTATTTCCTGATATCAACGTAGTACCCGAATACTACCTGGCCGCCTTTTACGGCGGATCGGTGGACGGTCTTCCCATCATTGGCGTTTATGATCAGTATCCTTGCTGTTATTTCCTATTTGCAGTTGGCGACAACGGTACTGTATACAGCCAACTCTTATCAAAACTTATAAGAGATGATATTGTCACAGGCAGTAGTCCTGATTTAAAACTCTATTTGCCAGATCGTCCGCTGCTCTCCGTATCATCAAAGTAAAACAATGCGAAAGCTGTATTGAATAGGTCTTGCAATCGGTTAAGCACCGACTTGTCCACGCTCAATTCCCTTACTTATTTAACCACTCAAGCCCGGCCGGTGTCACTCTGGCACCGGTTCTCCCGCGTGAACAGATCAAGAAACCCCGCTGCTCAAGCATATCAAACCGATGGCGAATCTGTTGCTCTGTAAACGATTTTCTCCAAGTGCTGGACAACTCTGCAATCCTCTTCCTGCCCGCCGGCTCGCCTTCCAAGTTAAAGCGATATACCGATTGCAGGATAAGCTGCAGTTCCTCTTCATCCACCGCACCGGAGGTTGGCAGCTGGAGGGGAGCCGAGGGGGGCAGACCATCGTTAATTCGATAGACCAATTCTCCTTTCACGGCGCTTGTTCGGCGAGGGGAGTAACTTGTATCAGGCAGATCGCTCATCGTTATTGTCTGATCTTCGCAGACGGCAAGCATATAATCGATCGTATTCTTTAGTTCGCGGACATTGCCATACCACGGCTGCTCTTCTAGTTTTCTCATGGCCTCGGGCAGAAGTTTGACGCTGTTTCTTCCATTCATTTGAATGAAATACCGAATGAGCTGCGGAATATCCTCCTTGCGACGTCGCAGTTCAGGCAGATGGAGATATAGAACCTTCAGCCGATGGTACAAGTCCTCTCGGAACTTTCCCATATCAATCATGGCCAGCAGGTCTTTATTGGTTGCAGCGATGATTCGAACGTCGATCGGAATGATTTTGCCGCCTCCAATTCGCATAATTTCTTTCTCTTGAAGTACGCGCAGTAGCCGGGCCTGGAGCTTCAAGCTAATGTCTCCAATCTCATCTAGAAAAATGGTTCCTCCGTTGGCTTGCTCAAATAGACCGGTTTTGCCGCCTTTCTTAGCACCGGTAAAGGCTCCGTCTTCGTAACCGAACAACTCGCTCTCCATAAGGTCTTCCGGAAGGGAACTGAAATTAATGGCTAGGAAGGGACCGTTGCTGCGATAGGAAGCAAGGTGGATGGCGCTTGCAAACAACTCCTTGCCGCTGCCGCTCTCGCCTTCAATGAGGATGGACAAGTCTGTCTTAGCGAGCTTTTCTGCTACTGTCTTCGTATGCACTAATGCGTTGCTGGAGCCAATAATATCCGAAAATGCATGCTTGGCGACGAAGCCTTTCTTAACGAGCTCTCTGCGGAGCGTGCGTTCCATCTTAATGGTCTCATTCAAATTTTTGAATGTGGCTACAATGGAATTTTCAGTTTTGAGAGCAAGCCGCTGTACGATAAATTCGTTCTGCATTAAGGTGAAGCATTGACTGTCGTCGCTGCTGTCACTCGTAATGAATCGCACCAGTTCACCGCTTGGCAAGACATCCTTCAGCATGCGGCCAATGGCATTCCTCGCAGAGACCTTCAGAACGGATTCTAGAATTTCGTTAAAGACCGTAATTCGACCTTCTGCATCTACGGCCAAAATACCTTCATCTACGCCGTCGAGAACGCGTTTAATATGTTTGTTGAGCTTCTCGGTTTCGCGATTGGTTTGCGCAAGCTTCTTCGTAAGCTCAATAATCTTGCGTGTGTAGCTTGTGGCGATGATGCCGCCGCGTTCGCCAAGCACATCGAAGTAAGCGAGAATTTCCATAATGCTCGTAATGTCGATTAGTCGCGGACCAATATCGATAACCTCTTCTACGAATGCAGGAATGAGCTCGCTTTCACCCGGCGTAATGGCAAGCGGGATGGGCTCTACCTTGGACCGACCAGGGTAATAAGGGATGTAATCGATATGATTAATGCCAAGTTGCTTCAACATCGCAATCGAGTCTAAGCAATTCTGGGCATTATCGTTGACATACAGCGCTTTGGTTCCGGTTGGCAGGTTGAGCAGTTTCTCAAAAGATTCGTAGTTGACGATCCGTTTGACGACAAATACTTTGCAGTGGTCTCCGATAAAGGGGGCTACTTCTTCCTTCAAGAGATACGAAGTAACGATAATCAGCTTATTCTCGAGTAAGGGTGGCATGTTTTCTTCCAACGAGTAACTGTGGATTTCAATAAAATCTCCAATGATGTCTATTAACTGTGCGACAAGCGCAATCCGCGTACCCTTCGTGCCGGCTAGTAGAATGATCTCCTTCTTCAATTGAACCCCTCCATTTATACAATTATATCGCCACATTAAACAACCAACAAGAACCATTAAAGAACCAATACCGGAAAAACAATGCTTAGAGACGATTTGCCATTCGTCTTTAAAGCAGCTAATCTCTTTTTAACGATAATTTAAAAAAGATTTGTTGAATACCAATCATTCTGGCACGGAGTTTGCTAGTACATAAAAGGCGGGGATAGAACGTTATTATCTCACACCATTGAGTTAGAATTATTGACATTAAACGAAGGAGAAGGGGAGATTGTGGTGAGAAAGTCATTTAAAGCATGGAGCTTGGTTTGCGTGATCGTACTATGTCTCAGCGTCTTGGCCGCATGCGGCAGCAACAACGGTAATAGCGACAAACCAACAGGAAACAAAGAGAACAACCTCCAAACGAATGCAGCTTCGAACTCGAGTTCGAACTCAAGCTCGACGACGACGCCGGAAACGGCATCAGATGCAGAGACAGCACCTGCCACCTTGCAGCCGCTTAGAGTTGGTATTGAAGCGGAGCCCAAGTCTATGGATCCGTACAATGCAACGGATGGCAATTCGACAGGCGTTCAAGGCAGCATGTTCGAGAGCTTGCTTAAGCTGGACCCGGATATGAACATTCAACCTTCGCTGGCAACGGAGTACCAACTAAGCCCAGATGCCAAATCCATTACGTTCACGATTCGTCCGAATGTGAAGTTTCATGATGGCTCGGTGCTAACCGCTCAAGCCGTCAAAGACAGTTTGGATTACGTTCGGGACGAAGCAAACGAACTGTCTCGTGCAAGCTTCTTCTCCTTCATCGACAACATCACCGTTTCGGATGATCAGCATGTGACCATCACGTCCAAAGAACCGAACTCTGCTATGGCGGCTTATATGACGCATTCTGCAGCTTCGATACTCTCTCCGGAAATAATCAAGAAAGCGAAAGCCGACAAAAGCTTCAATCTAGACCGCAATCCAGTCGGTACAGGACCGTACAAATTTGCGGAATGGAAGGACGGTCAATACGTAAAGGTTGTTCCGTTTGACGATTATTGGGATACCGAACATAAAGCCAAGCTTGAGAGCATCACCTACGTTCCTGTCAAGGAAGCCAGCACCCGAGTGAACATGATTAAGACCGGAGAGCTGGATATCGTAAAGAACGTGCCGTCCCAAAGCGCGAAGGAGCTGACGGATGATGCTTCGCTCGATCTCAGTAAAACGCCAAGCATGGACGTGTTCTACGTTGGCGCTAACAATAAGCTGAAGCAATATAACCTCGACGTTCGTCAAGCAATGAACTATGCACTTGATAAGGAGCAGTTGATTGCTCAGGTCGAGAACGGCTACGGCCGTATCGCTGATTCGGCGATTGCACCCAACGTTGTTGGTTACTCGGCTCAGAAGCTATATGAGTTCGATCTTGCAAAAGCCAAAGAACTGATGAAGAAGGGCGGCTATGAGAACGGCTTTAATGCGACGCTCTGGACACGGAATGATACGGAGTTCGTTGCCATCGCCGAGAACGTCTCCATTCAGCTCGCTAAAATCGGTATCAAAGCGAAGGTCGTCCCGATGGAATCGGGTACTTTGTTCGATAAGCTTGATGCCGGGAAGGACATTGATATGTATATCGGCCGCTGGTCGCCTGGGACGGGTGAAGCGGATTGGGGTCTTCGGCCGAACTTTCACTCGACGCGTATCCCGCCTAGCTACAACAATGATACGTTCTATATCAACCATGAAGTCGACAAGCTGTTGGACGAAGCACTGCAAACAGCAGACAAGGCCAAGGCGCAAGAGGCTTACGACAAGGTGCAGAAGATTGTCTATGAAGATGCTGCATGGCTGTATCTGATGTCGCCCGAATCGATCGTTGCCAAGCGTAAGAATGTTAGCAATGTCGTGCTTCTCCCGACAGGCTACGTTGACGTCAATAACGCGACGAAGGAATAAGCTACGAGGTCCTTGGCCATTCGCCAAGGACCATCCTTCCTTGACGTGAAGCGAAAGAACCACAAATCAGAAAGTAGGGGGCAGCTTGATTCGATATCTCATTCGGAGAACCCTGGGCATTATTCCGATATTGGTGATTGTATCCGTCATATCATTCACCCTCATTCATTTGACCCCGTCAGATCCGATCCGAATTCTGTACGGGAATGAGCTTAGCAAGGCAACCTACGAGAAGTACAAGGAAATGGAAGGCTTTAACGATCCGCTTTACCTGCAATACGCGCATTATATGTGGGATATTGTTGCGCATGGCAGCTTCGGCAAGTCATATATCACGAAGACGGACGTATCGGGAGAAATCTGGGAACGTCTGAAGATGACCACCGCTTTAACTTTCACCGCAATGGCTTGGGCGGTTCTGCTCGGTCTGCTTGTCGGCATTATATCTGCCGTAAAGCGAAACTCCTTCTATGACCGGTTAGGTATGATCGCAGCTGTTACTTTTCTCAGTATCCCTGAGTTTTGGTTCGGCCTCGTGCTTATGGAGATTTTTGCCGTACAGCTTCGCTGGCTGCCTTCGGGCGGCGCGGGAGGCTTCTCGCATTTGCTGCTTCCATCGCTGACGCTTGGCATCGGCGTGGCTGCGGTCATTGCTCGATTCACGCGTTCCAGCATTCTCGAGGTCATGGGGGAGGATTATGTGCGCACCGCAAGAGCGAAAGGACAGCGGGAGAGCGTCATCATCGTTACGCATGTTCTCCGCAATGCGTTGATTCCCGTTGTCACCATGACGGGCTTACAGTTCGGCTTCTTGATCGGCGGCGCTTCTGTTGTAGAAAGCGTATTTAACTATCCAGGTCTCGGAGCTTTTATGATTGATTCGATAACGACGCGGGACTACCCGGTAGTCCAGGCTTTAATATTGTTGTTCTCCTTTCAGTTTCTCGTTGTGAATCTGCTCGTTGATATCAGCTACGGTTTGCTTAATCCGCAAATCCGTTATAAGTAAGGGGGATCGCAGGTGCACATCAATGGGGTTAAGCAGGTCTCTCCTATCCGCATGTTTCTGTATAAGTTCGGACGGCAGCGAGTAGCCGTCGCAGCAGGCGTATTGGTCGCTCTTATTGTGCTTGTAGGTATCTTCGGACCGTACTTCGTTCCTTTTGATCCGAATAAGCCGGTTGATGAGCAATATGCTGCGAAGGGCATTGCAAGACCGAATGTAAAACAGACCGATATTCAGGTTCTCGTTACGGATGCCAGCGGAAAGCAGGTTTCTGAGTCAGCGATTCCGGATCTGTCCTGGGAGAGCGAGCACATCGAAGTAGCGAAGGCTGCTGTCACATCGAAAGGTGTGAGTATTACAGCCGTGTCAAAAGGCGCGGCAACTATTGTGCTAAAGAGCGGTCAGGTGTCTTCTGTGCTGCAAGTTGGCGTCTCAAGCAGCGCGGCAGAACCAGTGCTCGCTTATCTTGAAGCCAAGCCAGAAGTGAAAGCGCTCGCAGTAGGTGACACCGGCGGCCTGGCCATAACCGGCGTTAAGACGAACGGAGACAAGCTCCCAGATAAGAAAGCTGTAGCGGCGTATGCGGAGGCGCATGCCGGCAAAGCAGAGCATTCGGATAACGGCTTTGTTACATCGACTGACTCGAAGAAAAGCACCTCTGCCTTGAGCTATGAGTCCCTCACGCCAGACATCTTGAAGATAACTGGAGATGGGACGGTGACCCCTCTTCGCGAAGGTTTGGGACTTGTGAAAGTAGCGGTAGGAAGTGTCTCTACAGTTGCGGTATTACCTGTAGGGGACGCTGCTCTGGTTGGTGAGTCCGATGCAATCGTCAGGCTTATCCCTTCCAAGCTCAGTATTCAACTGGAGGATGTTTATAAGCATCAACGACCGTCATCGCTGCATTGGTTCGGTACGGATCATGCGAACCGAGATATTTTCAGCCGCATTATCGCAGGTACGAGGCAAACGCTGATAATTGGCTTCGTATCCGTATTCATCGGTGCATTCTTCGGAATCACTTTCGGATTAATTGCCGGCTACTACGGACGCTTGCCGGATATGCTGATTTCGCGGGGTTCGGATATTCTGCTGTCGTTTCCGGGCATTCTGCTCGCCATCTTCGTTGTTGCTGTGGCGGGACCTGGTCTTCTCAATATTATATTGGCCGTTGCCACCTTTACGGTTCCGATTTTTACCCGTATTGTGCGCGGCAGCGTGCTATCTCTAAGAGAGATGACCTATGTAGAGGCTGCCCGTTCCATCGGCGTATCCGATTACTTCATTCTCGTCAGACATATATTCCCGGGGACAATTCCGGTCATTCTGATTTACCTGACCATGCGGGTAGGCAGCGCGATTCTGATTGGGGCCGGACTAAGCTACCTTGGGCTCGGCGGCGATGTAACAGCTCCGGAGTGGGGCTCGATGTTAAGCGCGGCGAAAAACAACAGTATGTCGGAGTTTTTCCCGGTCTTTTTCCCGGGAGCCGCGATCGTCGTCACCGTGCTGAGCTTCAATTTGCTTGGGGATGGTCTGCGGGATGCGCTTGATCCGAAACTTAAAGAATAGAGGAAGACGGCGATGAGCGAAAACTTACTAGAAGTGAAGGACTTGCGCGTCCATTTCAAAGCAAGCGGCGGCAGGGAAATTTCCGTTGTGAATGGCGTATCTTTCTCGATTAAGCCCGGGGAGACACTCGGCATCGTCGGAGAATCCGGCTGCGGTAAAAGCATTACCTCTCTATCCATTATGGGACTTGTCCCGTCACCGCCGGGCCGTATTGCGGGCGGAGAAATCATTTTCGGGGGAACGGACCTGCTTCGCATGAAGAAGAAACAGCTTCGTCACATTCGAGGCAATGAAATTTCGATGATTTTTCAAGAGCCCATGACGTCGCTTAATCCGGTCTTCAAGGTCGGCAAGCAGCTGGATGAAGCGATTCTCCTGCATACCGTCTTATCTTGGCAGGGCGCGAGGCAGCGCTCGATTGAGATGCTGCATACTGTGGGCATTGCTAACGCTGAGCGCGTGTATGAGAGCTATCCGTTTGAATTGTCAGGCGGTATGCGACAACGCGTCATGATTGCGATGGGGCTGGCTTGCGAGCCCAAACTGCTTATTGCGGATGAGCCGACAACCGCCCTGGATGTCACCATCCAGGCGCAAATTTTGGACTTAATGAAGGAATTGAAAGCAAAGACAGGTGCGGCGATCATGTTCATCACGCATGACTTGGGCGTAGTCGCCGAAATGTGCGATCGCGTCATTGTTATGTATGCGGGGGAGATTGTGGAGGAAGCGGAGGTGGATGTGCTGTTTAACGATCCCAAACATCCTTACACCCGTGGCCTTCTGCAGTCGATTCCCAATCTTGAGGAGAAGCGCCGCCGACTGTTCGCCATTCCCGGGCAAGTTCCTCCTGCCGGTTCCATTGTTGCCGGCTGTCGGTTCATCGACCGCTGCTCTCAAGCTGACGATCGCTGCCGCGAGGAGAATCCGCAATTAATTGAAGTTAAGCCTGACCATCGCTGCCGGTGCTTAATGGCCTTGAAGGAGGCGTAGAGATGACCCGTACATTGCTGAAGGTTTCAAATTTAAAGGTACATTTTCCGGTCAAAGACGGTCTGCTCCGGCAAGCCCATACATTCGTAAAGGCGGTCGATGATGTTTCGTTCTCCATTGAGGAAGGGGAGACCTTGGGCATCGTAGGGGAATCGGGCTGCGGCAAATCCACGACAGGCAGGGCCCTTCTGCGTCTGATTGAGCCCACGTCGGGTACCATTACATTCGCGGACAGCGATCTAATGGGATTAAATGCTGCAGAGATGCGCAAGCAACGTCAGCATATGCAGATGGTGTTTCAAGACCCCTATTCCTCGCTCAATCCAAGATTGACCGTGGAGCGGATTCTTCACGAGCCGCTGCACGCGCACCGCATCGGAACCAAGGAAGAACGGAAACGGCTCATTGCCGAGACGATGGAGCTATGCGGTCTTAGCCGAACTTACATGCAGCGGTATGCGCATGAATTCTCCGGTGGGCAGCGGCAGCGGATCTGTATTGCCCGAGCGCTCATTCTAAAGCCTAAGCTTATCGTTGCCGACGAGCCGGTGTCCGCGCTCGACGTTTCCATTCAATCGCAAATTCTCAATCTGATGCAGGACTTGCAGGATGAACTCAAGCTAACTTACCTGTTTATCTCTCACGATCTCGGCGTTGTGAAGCATCTGTGCAACCGTGTCGGCGTTATGTATCTCGGTCGCATGGCGGAAATCGCACCTGTGGACAGACTCTACGCGACTCCGCTCCATCCGTATACGCAGACGCTGCTATCGGCTATTCCAAGATCGAATCCCAGAATAAAGAGGGAGCGAATCATTCTGCGCGGCGACGTTCCTTCGCCTGCCAATCCGCCATCCGGGTGCGCATTCTCGACCCGTTGCCCACTGGCGGAGGAGCGTTGCCGGCGCGAACGTCCCGAGCTTAGGGAAGCAACGCCGGACCACTGGGTGGCCTGCCATTTGATTGAGGCGAATATGCTATGAGAATGACGACAAGAGGAGAGATACGGTTGGGACAGAAGCTGGTGGTCGTTAGACGAGGCGCATATATCGAGAGTGAACATACCGGGCACATCGCCGTAGTGGATGCCTTGGGGAAAATAATCTATACCGCAGGGGATCCAAGCAGGCTAACCTTCGCTAGATCGGCGCTGAAGCCGGTGCAAGCCATTCCGCTCGTTCAATCGGGCGCCGCTGAACGCTTCCTCATGAGCGGCAAGGAACTGGCCATCTGCTGCGGTTCGCACAACGGCGAACCGACCCATGTGCAGACCGTTAGCGTGCTGTTAGGGCGTTTGGGTTTGGAAGAGGAGCATCTGCAATGCGGCGCGCATGCTCCTTATCATGCGAAGAGCCACGCGGAGATGCTGGCTGCAGGCTTAGCTCCGCGGGGAATCCATAACAATTGCTCGGGCAAGCATGCCGGCATGCTTGCGCTGGCCCTTCATCTGCAAAGCGATATCGGCCGTTATCATGAAGCCGATCATCCCGTGCAGCAGCGGGTACTCGACACGCTGTGCGAGTTGACCGGCATTTATCCGGAAGAAACGGCTATCGCAATAGATGGCTGCGGTATTCCAACGTTCGGGCTTCCTCTTCAGAAACTCGCGCATATCTACGCCATGCTGGCGTCCCACGATGCAATCGTTCCGCATTCGCTTCGAAATGCCGTGCAATGTGTCAGTCAAGCCATGATGGAGTATCCGGATATGGTAGGAGGCACGGAGGTACTGTGCAGCGACTTAATGAACGCCTTGAAAGGGAGGATCATCGCCAAAGGAGGGGCCGAAGGCGTCTATTGCATCGGATCGTTGGAACATGGAATTGGCATCGCCATAAAAATCAACGATGGCAATGCACGGGCTGCCTATCCTGTGGCGCTTGAAACACTAGCCCAGCTCGGAATTCTGGACGAGAATACTAAGGAGGAACTGCTCCACTATCACTTTCCGGACATCTATAACAGGCGGCATGAGAAAGTCGGCAGCATCGAGCCGGTTTTTAAGATCGAAGCCGTCCCCGGTCTCATATAAAAAACAGAAGAACCTGTACGTGGATACTATCCGCTGTACAGGTTCTTCTCTTCTTTGGTCTCTAGTTGGCGGGCTTCAAGTTGACGAGCTCAATGGATTGGCCGTTCTTGGTCCATGCACGCGAGGAACTGAAATCGATTCGGTCGCCTTCGCTCAGCACATACGCAGATACAACATCTTCCTGCACATTATTTAAGGCAAGCATTGGATTAGGAAGAACCATGACGTGATGTTGCCCGTATACGGAGCCAAACGCGCCTTGAATATGAATGACCGTATTCTCATCTATTCCTATGCCATAATTGGTCATTAAGCATTCGACCGCAACAGCCAACCGCCCTTCACGCCTGCGCTGACTAAAGTGAGTATCAACGCAAGCATTCAAATGTGCCAGGAAACCGAACCCTTGCGTGAAACCCCCGTTATTCGGGTCACTCGGATCATGAAGAGAAATATCCGATATAGACTTCTCAATCAATTTCCTGCTTGACCGATACCCATCGCTGTTGCCTTCTCCATACGTGAACGTGCCTTGAATGGCTGCGCCTGCGCTGGAACCGGCAACGACGCCTCCTCTGCTGAATACTTCGCGAACCGAAGCCAGCAGAGGCGAATCGCTGCCATCGTCACGAAGCAAACAACGCGCGTGTTTGGCTTGATCGCCTCCATTAAACCAGACGGCCGAAACGCCTTTGACGAGGTCTGCAAGGCCGGCATCATAGGCCGCTTCTTCGTAGACATCAATAGCAACTGGAATCCATATGGGATAAAAACCATAATGACGGAAAAGCTTCTGATACCCCCAGAACTCTCCATCATCCTCATAGTAAGCTTGCCCAGCCTGAGCGATATTCTCGGCGGCTGAGCATATGACCGCAATAGTCGGAGTTCCCCTGCCGGCAGCGCGATGGAGTGCTTGCCATATCTTCTCGTTATGGGCTGACAGGGAGCCGCCGCCGAGGAATATGGATCCTTGACTCATTCCGATAACCTCCGTTTCGCAAATTATTCTTGTTCCTTCCTTTGCGCGAATTCAGCCCTGACCCCACTCATCAGATTGAGGTCGCTTAATAGATCATAGCCGGTATAGGCGAGTGCCTTCGCGCCTATAAGCAGCGCTTGACGGCCGCGTTCATCGCCCGATGCGTCCCGAAAGCCGATGGTATGCCCGCCATGGTTGCAGTCTGGAATGCGAATATAGGGATGTATGGCAGCAGTCCGGTGGCTGACGTTTCCCATGTCGATAGAACCGTGATCAAGCCCGCTCTTGATCGCATTAGGCTCGACGCCAAGCTGAATCAAATTAGCCGTAAAAATATCAGATAGCGCCGTATTCGTTATCAGATTCTCATAACCGAGTTCGTAATTCGAAATCTCCAATCGGCAACCTGTAGCCAGAGCGGCCGCTTCCGCGCAGGCCTTCACTTTCTTCACGACATCGCCAAGCGTCGCGCTGCTCCGCGAACGTACATAGAATTGGGCTTGGCCGCGGTCTGGAACGACATTCGCGGCGACCCCGCCTCTTGTAATAATACCGTGAACGCGAACGTCTGCAGGAAGATGCTGCCGCAATGCATTTATGGCATTGAAGGACTGAATGACGCCGTCAAGTGCATTGATTCCGTGCTGGGGACTTGAAGCAGCATGGGCCGTCCGCCCGAAGAAATCAAATTGCAGCGCCTCCATGGCCATAGATACGCCGCTCCTCTCATAATGCTGGGAAGGGTGAGCCATGAGTGCAGCATCGACATCATCGAAATAACCCAGCTCGGCCATGGTAACTTTGCCGCCGCTGGTCTCTTCCGCAGGCGTGCCGAATAGGATGACCGTGCCGCCCAGCTCTTCCGCTGCCATTCGCAGTGAGATAGCGGCTGCCAAGCTCATGACCCCTATCAAGTTATGTCCGCATGCGTGACCGATCTCGGGAAGGGCATCGTATTCCGCGAGATAGGCAATGACGGGACCCGGCTTTCCTGAATCGTAAACGGCTCGGAATGCGGTAGGCAGTCCGGCTGTTCCTTGTTCGACTTTGAATCCGTACTGTTCGGTGACGGATACCAGAAGCGCTGATGCCTGAAATTCTTCATGGCCCAGTTCGGGGCGGCTCCATATATAGTCGGAGCAATGAAACCACTCTTCGCGTTTGGCGTCGATGAACGAGGCCAATTGTTCTTTAGCCATCTAATTACCTTCTTTCAAGTAGACATATGATGCTATGTTTATGTGCTATAACTGAATAAGCAAGAAGCATGCCATAACATGAAATTTGCAGGACAGTTTGTCCATTTATTGCTAAATCGCGATTTTCGTAATCTTCCTGCATGCATTGGCATGGATTTTGCTTGATAGAATACAACGAATGAGCTTGAAATCAGCTGTGGCTAATTGAATCCAGCAGGAATTAGGCATGGTCTTTGTCGAAAAATGCAGGGATGAAGGAAGGTGACTCCATGAATCAAAGCTTGCGCGCTCATCAAACACAGCATATGAAGCTAGCTATGACCACCCAGTTAAAGCAATCCATTCATATTCTCAAGCTTTCCGGCCATGAGCTGCTTGATTATCTCCAGGAGCAATCGCGGGAAAACCCGGCCCTTGAATTCGAGGCATGGGAGATTCCTCATGGAGGGGAAAGAAAACGATTATCGGACTCATCCGTTAATTGGGATCCTATTCTGAATCTTAAAGCGCCTGAACAATCGCTTGAGCAATCGCTTATTGAGCAATTAAGATTAAGCAGCCTACCTTGCGGAGTAAGAAGAATAGCTGAATATTTGGCCGGGAATCTTGATGAGAACGGTTATTTGACGCTCGATGCAGAGGAGGCATGCATTGAACTTGGTTATAAGAGAGAGCTTGCCGAAGCGGCGGTGAACGCATTGCAAGCAATGGATCCTCCTGGCGTTGGAGCGCGTAGTCTAAGGGAATGTCTATTAGCCCAGATCGGCAGGAATCCTGCAGTGCCGAAGCATGCGGCGCAGCTTGCGGCGGCTTATCTGCCGCTGCTTGCTCAAGGGAGGCTGAAAGAGATCGCTCACAGAATGAAGCAACCAATAGATGCCGTAAGAGAAGCAGCAGTCTTCTTGAAGACACTGGATCCGCGTCCGGGCCTTGCTTACCAGCCTGTAAACGAGAAGGATTTCGTCATGCCGGAGGCTATCCTGCACAAAGAAGAAGAGGGATATGTCCTTACAATGACTGCTTTCTGCGCGCCAAAGATAACGATTCATCCTAAATATGCAACTTGGATGAAAGAGTTGCCTGGCGAGGCAGGAGAGTATCTGAGGGAGAAGGTTAAAGCGGCATCGTGGGTTATTCGATGCGTCGAGCAGCGAAGATTGACCATAACAAGAGTCATTCAAAGCGTTATGGAAGTGCAGCACGAGTTCTTGCTCTTCGGACCGAGTGCTCTGAAGCCGCTCGTGCTGCGAAACATAGCCGATCAGCTTGGTATGCATGAATCAACCATAAGCCGAGCCATTCAGGGCAAGTATATACAGACCCCGCATGGCGTATTCGAGCTTAAGTATTTCTTCTCTGCCGGGCTGCAGACGGATAGCGGAGAGCTGACTTCCATTACGAGCGCAAAGTATCGGATCAAGCAGCTTATCGGAGAAGAGAATAAATCCCGTCCATACTCCGATCAACAACTAGCGGAATGCCTGGGAGGAGAGGGGATCGCGATTTCAAGGCGAACAATTGCCAAATACCGCGAGGAAATGGGCATTCCGGCATCGGGCTTCCGGAGAGGGCTGCGATAGGGAATTACGAGTTTGGGAAATATAATATAGACAGCAAAAATACCTCCCATTACGAAGGAGCTGCCGTGGCAGCTCCTTATTCTCAGTTCTAGAAGGATGCCGTAGGCATGAATCATAACCACTTTATAACTAGAATAAGATAGACTATTGGACAACTATGGGGGAGGTATGAGCATTGGCGACGGCTATCATCGTATTTTTGGCAGTCTATGGTTTATATTCTCTGTCAGGTATCTTGTTTCCAACGGATATATCTTACTATGACACTCTTAGAAAACCGAGCTGGAATCCACCGAGAAAATGGTTTGGGATTGTCTGGGGAATCCTATATGCGCTGATAGCCCTTTCCATTACAATTGTGTTTATGAAGACATCCTGTTTTGAAGAAGTCTCGCCGTTTTATCTCATTATTCTGATTATCAATTATATGGCAAATCAAGCATTTTCTTATTTATTCTTTAAAATAAAAAATCTTAATTTAGCCTTATTAGATACATTCATAGTCACGATTTCGACATTCCTTCTTATTTACGCAACCATTCCTTATTCTAAATTGGCTGCTTGGCTCTTGGTTCCGTATTTAATTTGGTCCTGCTTTGCAACTTTGTTAGCTTGGACAATTGCCAAGTCAAATTAATAATGTATCAGAAAACATTTCCAAGGCATCAAGCTGATGCTGTACTTGCCTTCCGGCGGACCGGCAGACGACGCGCAGGCGCGTACCGCTCTCGGGTATAGCGATTCGAACGTATCGCAGGCATTCCAAGCTAAATGGGAAGCGGTCACTCAGGAATGGTCGGATCGTTATGGCAGCAAAATTGCCGGTTGGTGGTTCGATGGTGTATATACGCCGAGCGCTTACAGCAATTACAGTCAGGCGCACAACTTTAACACGTTCGCGTCTGCAGCCAAGCACGGCAATGCGGATGCGATCGTCGCATTTAATCAAGGACTCATGTTCAACAAGCTTTCCGACGCCCAGGATTATACGGCGGGAGAGCAAGGGGACTTTGTTCAGCTTCCCGATGCGGGATGGAAAGATGGTATCCAGTGGCAAGCGCTCTCCTATCTCGGTAACCGCTGGAACGATAACGCTAATCCGGGAACACCGCGCTATTCCAACTGATTTAGAACTTATATTGTACACACAGTTAGTGACGGAGCATTTTCGATTGGCGAAGAAAGCACTGGATGATTTTCTTGATTTTCTAAAGAAGAACTATTGAACTAACAGGCACGATAGTCCAACACACCAGGCTGTCGGCGCGAACCGGCAGCCTATTTAACTTCAATTGCCCTAAGTGTGATATTCACGCATTAGAGGTTGTTGACGTTGACTCCCGTTAAATCCATTGGACTTTGAAAGGTATTTGATATGCTCTCATTGTAAGGCGAAAGTGGTTATGAGAATGAGGCGAGCTGAGTGTTAAGTTAACAGGTACCATAGCCCCATAGCCCAACGAAGAACAGGCTGCCGTTTAATCGGTGGCCTATTCCGCTAACGGGCAGAATAACGTAAAGAAAGTAGAAGTAACCCTATGCTGGAAGGAGAGAGATGATGGATATTTCAGTTGATAAATTAAGTGCGAATCCAATGATACGTTATGTGCCAAGAATGTCTGAACTTCAAAAAATCTGCGATGCATTTCAAATTGGTGAGTTAGTGAATATAGACGGTGAATTAGGAGGGCTATTCAATGTTAATTTAAAAATCACCACTAAATCAGGGCAGTATGTAGTACGAGTGCATTCTGGTTTAAGTCGTCAAAACCACATTGATGCTGAAGCAGTATTGTTACGTAAATTAACGAAATGTGGGGTTCCTGCATTAGTGCCTTTATATACAAAAACGAACGGTAATTTCTTATCACTACATAGCCGTTTTCTGCAAGTTACTCCATTCATTAAAGGCATATTATTTGAATACTCCAAAGAACAAGCTTATGAATGTGGAAAAATGTTGCGAAAATTGCATGATACTTTAATGGATGAAGAAGAAGTGCCTATTCCATTTTGGTCAAACTATCCATCCCATACAATACTGCAAGAAGGTATGGAAAAAATGAAACTTGAACAAGGGCATATGCATGATTCTTTGATGATAAATGATGTTGACTACCTTTATCAAAAAGTGATGGAAAGTTGGATGCCTAAAGAGGATGAGTTAATAAAAACGATTATTCATGCTGACTGGCATCCGTGGAATGTTTTATTTGATGAAAATTCAAAAATCAAGTTTGTTCTAGATTTTGACTTTCTCCAGAAAGGTGAGCGTATCCACGATGTTGCTTACTTTCTTTGGTCAATTCGGGATTTTGAAAGTTATAAAGAACTAGGACGGAGCTTTTTAAATGGTTACGCCCCGTTATCATCAGTAGAAATTGAAATGTTGCCCATTGCTATTGCAAGGGCTAGTCTATTTTTTATATGTACTGCTTCGTTCGTCTCAGACCCAGTTCAGGAACTAAAACAACAAATGAAAACACAGAAACCTTACATTGAATGGCTATTGACCAACGAAGGAATGTTAAGTGTTAAGGATTTATTCAACTCCCTCGAAATAATTCAGTTTCCTCACTCAGACTCATGAATTCGCAGGATCTCATCCAGTAGTTAGAGGGGGAGAAGGGGATGGGAGAGTAGCCGGCGGCTGGGAATTGTGAATTGGGCATGCGGGAATAAAGGTGAATCGCTTATCACCCATATTGTTCCATATGTGCACGTCTCCACTTCGCCCTAGCGATTCTCACTCCCATGTCTCAACGGGTCATAGCCCTTTCATTCCTTCGTCACATCTAACTACGGGGTGGAGGTCGGTCTTTCTAACGGAACGGGTCCGAGCCCTTTTGTTGAACATATCCCGATACTCCGAGCTACTTGTCATCCTGCGAATGCTTGAGCTGGTGAGGATCGTTCGATCTTAAGCTGCCAGCCGGAAAACTCGAGTTGAATCGTAGGTCTCGTTGCTCTTTGCCAAGCTGACTAGCAAACGAGCTACTTTACTGCAAAGTTTCATGATGGACTTCATTTTCTTCAATTTCTTGTCTTCTACGTTATGACGGTGCAAAGCCCGTATTTCCGGGTTTGTCATGACCATGCACATTTGCTTTTCCACCATATCCAGCATTAACGGCAGCAGGCAGCACTCTTTGATCATCACAAGTTCTTCTGGCGTTGAGATCACATATATCACCTCTGTGGTAGTATATGCGAACATTTGTTCTTTATCAACTGATTAACGAAATAAAGGTGTCTTACCAGAAGAGAGGGCGTTACTTACTCGAAAAACCACCCTATATGAGGTGGTTTTCTTTTCAATTCAGCCTGTTTGTAGTTGAAGTATCGTAAAGCTTGATATCATACATGACAAGAACTTTATCTTGAACAGTGAAAACACCATCTTCATATGCGAAGATGGTTGTCATCCGAATATTTCACGGACTTACTTCAGAAAAACTAAGTTTTCTCATTTAGTTTTTGCTGCTTGATGAAGTCTTTCATTTAATTATCGACTGCGGCTAACCATTCCCCATCAATCTTAAAGCTCCTTAGCTCCTGATACACACTCGACTACGCCTCAGCGGTCAGATCCTCAAACGGATTGATCATCTTCACAAGGATCGATACTTTGTGATGCATCGTAGCACCAAAAGCAGAGGATATATCGAGCCATGCAGCCTTTTCAACCATGCATGGCTCTCGTTGTGAAGACAGTTGACGCATACGACGAAGGTACCTTTAGGCCCGATCCGCGGTGTACCGCCATTAGTCTACTTAGAGGGGAGCAACAGTTAAAAACACTGAGTCAGAAGCCAGACTAACCATAATCTTATTTAGGGTGAGTTGAACCATAAAAAAATAAGCAGGTCGATTTTAAATAATGATCATTTTTAGTTGAGGTGACTTTATCATCATCATGTGACTTGATGGTAATTCCTTTATCAAGAAGCTCCCCTTGCAGCCCTACGTCAACTGGTCGTGTGAAAATCCTCATTCTTTCGAAATCCGAATGAGTAATAATTGGTCGAAGTTTAGGCATAGTTCCTCCAAAGATGTAATAAGATCCAATTTACATTATTCAGGTAGCTAACTCAACTACGTGGTAGTTCATTGAACGACGGTAAACACTTGTATAAAAACATAATATACAGATTAAACCTCCTAAATAATGCGAAGCTAATAATAATTAGACCTTGGGAGGTTTTACTATGAAGATGAGTGAATTATGGTTGTTGTATGAGGCAAATAAGCGTATTTTGGGCTTCAGTCCATATACGTTGGAGGCATATTCACTAAATATTGAGGACATAAACTGGGATAACTGCTCTGCAGTTGTGAACGGGAAAGGTTCTAAACAACGAGAAGTGTATTTTACAACGGAATGCAAAATCTGGCTAAAGAGATATGTCAAGGACCGTGAGGATTCCTGTAAAGCGCTCTTTGTAACGAAGAGTTTTCCTATTCGCCGTATGTCGATCTCGACGATCCGTTATGAACTTAAGCAATTAGCTGCTCGAAGTCAAGTGAATGCGAATGTATACCCACACAGGTTTCGTCATACATATGCTTGTCACTTGTTGGATAATGGCGCTCCCCTAGAGTTTATTCAGGGAATGTTAGGTCACGATAAAGCTTCAACAACACAGATTTATGCCCAATTACGGGGAGAACGTCGGAGAGAACTATATCGGCGTTACTTTTAAGGTGCTCTAATCCCCTGTTGACTAATAGGGAGGTGAATCATGTGGTAGTTTGCGAAATACAACCGCTCCTGACGGATACTGAAATTTTGCAGTTTAATAATTATAGAAAATCACTTAAATGAACATTGTATTGGAAGCATAAGTTTGCCTTTTTAATTTGTAAGCATAAGCCTGCCAATGAGGCAAACTTATGATTTAAGTAACAAACTAGGGGTTAAGTAAATTAAGTGGTGCGTTGATCGCATGAAGTTGAAGCCAGAAAGAAAAGCGGTAGAGAATTTTCTTTCTGAGGGGAGGATCTGCCACTATTAGCCTGCGCGATAGAAATTTAGGAATGCGTTTGCCCATCTTTGGTTCTCTCAGTGTAATTTCAAGCATTAAGAGGTGTACATATAGGTTTAAGGTGTACTCTCCAATTCCTCCAAACTCGCTATCTGGTTTAACTGATACGTCAAGGACCGTGAGGATTCATGTAAAGTGCTCATTGTTACGAAGAGTTATCCTGCTCGCCGTATGTCGAAACTGACGAACCGTTACGAACGTAAGCAATCAGTTGCTCGAAGTAAAGGGGAAGCGGATGTATACCCCACAACGGTTTCGATATACTTATGCTTTTCATCTGTTGGATAATAGCGCGCCGTTGGAATTTATACAAGGAATACATCCATGTTGGAGGAATAGAGAAAACGGATTGCACCATTAGCTGACATCGGGTTGAAACCATAACATCAAACGGTTTAAGCCAGCAGCAGCCGAGCAGCCCTCCGAATAACGGGGGGCTTCTTCGATTGTTCACGCACGCGCTCCTTCACGAAAATGGCATGGATAGGATATAATTGGATAGTCGCCCGTCCATTTTATTTCATTATTTAGCGAAAGGTAGGTATGTCGTCATGAAATTCAGCGAGTACCGGTACGAACGCCCGGATGTGGCTTTATTCGAGGCGAAGTTCAAGGAAGAGTTGACGAAGTTTCAGTCAGCCGTGAGCTATGAAGAACAGGATCTGGTAATGGCTGAGATCAACAAGCTGCGCAGCGAGTTCGACACTCAGCAGCAATTGGCGAGCATTCGGCACTCCATTGACACGAACGATGACTTCTATAAAGCGGAGCAGGACTTCTTCGATGAGAACGGTCCGATCGTCCAGGAATACATAACCGATTACTACCGTGCGCTGGTCGATTCGAAGTTTCGTGCACAGCTGGAGCAGAAGTGGGGCAAGCAGCTGTTCTCCCTCGCCGAGCTTGCGCTGAAGACGTTCAGCCCGGACATTATTGAAGATTTGCAACTTGAGAACAAGCTGTCTACGGAATATTCGAAGCTCATCGCTTCTGCGAAAATCATGTTCGAAGGCGAAGAGCGCACGCTCTCGCAGCTCGGTCCATTCCAGCAGTCGACAAACCGTGATATGCGGAAAAGGGCGCTTGAAGCATCCTCTGGCTTCATGGCGGAGAACGAAGCGAACTTCGACCGCATCTATGACGAGCTCGTGAAGGTGCGCACGAATATCGCGAAGAAGCTTGGCTTCAAGAACTTTGTTGAGCTTGGTTACGCGCGCATGAGCCGTACCGACTACAATGCGGAGATGGTCGTTAACTTCCGTAAGCAGGTGCTCGAGAATATCGTGCCTGCGGCAACGAAGCTGCGTCAGCGTCAGCAGAACCGGATCGGCGTAGATGAGCTGCGCTATTATGATGAGAATTTCAGCTTCAAGAGCGGCAATGCGAAACCGAAGGGCGATCCGGATTGGATCGTAGCGGGCGGAGCGAAGATGTACGCCGAGCTGTCGCCGGAGACGGATGCATTCTTCCGTTTCATGCAGGACAATGGCCTGATGGACCTGGTGAGCAAGAAGGGTAAGCAGGGTGGGGGCTATTGCACGTACATTAGCGAGTATGGCGCACCGTTTATTTTCTCCAACTTCAACGGTACTTCAGGCGATATTGATGTATTGACGCATGAAGCGGGCCATGCTTTCCAAGTGTACGAGAGCCGCAGCTTCGCGGTGCCGGAGTACAGCTTCCCGACCTATGAGGCGTGCGAGATCCATTCCATGAGCATGGAGTTCTTCACATGGCCGTGGATGAACCTGTTCTTCGAGGAGGATGCGGACAAATACCGCTTCGAGCACCTCGGCAGCGGCTTGCTGTTCATTCCGTACGGCGTGACAGTCGATGAATTCCAGCATTTTGTCTATGAGAACCCGGATGCGACGCCAACAGAGCGGAAGCAAGCATGGCGCGACATCGAGCGCAAGTACTTGCCGCACCGCGACTATGCGGACAACGAGTACTTAGAGCGCGGCGGTTTCTGGCATAAGCAGGGCCATATCTTTGGCTCGCCGTTCTACTACATCGACTACACGCTTGCGCAAATCTGCGCGTTCCAGTTCTGGAAGCAGATGAACGAGGATCGCACAGCGGCGTGGGATGCTTACGTGAACCTATGCCGACAAGGCGGCAGCCTTTCCTTCACGGAGCTCGTGAAGGTGGCGGGTCTTATCTCGCCGTTCGAAGACGGCTGCGTGTCGTCGGTCATCGGAAGCATCGAGGGCTGGCTGGACAGCGTGGATGATACGGCGCTCTAAGGCGCTGCGCGGTTCATACTAACCTATTCATATTGCACAACGCAGAGCAAGCAGATGCTCTTCTCCGTGAAGGAGGGGAGGTCTGCTTGTTTTATTTTGGCGAGTCTTCAATTCGATTAATGAAAGCCGTCGCTGCAGCCGTCATGGCCCGGCTGCTCATCGTGGCAACTCCAATCTCGCCTTCGGGCAAGGGCGCAAGCGTCTTCAGCTCCAATAATGCTCCAGCTTCAATGAGAGTGCTGACAGACGGATGAGGGACGAACGCTGCTCCATAGCCTCGTCTAGCAAATTCAATCAGTAGATCAATGCTGTTTAATTCGATATCGCTATTCGCTGTAAACCCTTGACTAGTGAACCACTGCTCTACGATTCGCCTTGTCGCACTGCTTGGCGATAGCATGAGGAGCGGCAGCTTGAGCAGATCTTCCGTCGATACCGGCGCTTCAAGAAACGATTGGAACGCATTGCTCACAACAAAACAGTTGCGGATGGCAGCAAGTGGCCTGATCTCAATCTCGGGATCATGGACCGGGAGATGAACAAATGCGATTTCTAGTGTTCGATTCTTAAGCTGATTCACAAGCTCCTTCGATTGCTCCGCAACTAAGCGTATACGAACCTCTGGGAAATCGGCATGGAATTGATCCAGAGCCGGAAGAACCTTCTCTTTCAATATCGTACCGCTCGCGCCGATGCGAAGCAGCCCGGACTTGAACTGCTTCACAAGCTGCAGCTCATTCTCGCCTTGATCGAATTGGGAGAACGCTCGATCTATATATGCCAGCAGAAGCGTTCCTTCATAGGTTAGCTTCACGCCTTTGGACATTCGATCGAACAAAACAACGTTCAGCGCTTCTTCTAACTGTTTGATGGCATAGCTGGCTGAAGGCTGCGTAATGTGCAGCTTCTGTGCGGCCTTTGTTACATTGCCGAATTGAGCTGCGTACAGGAAGATGCGGTACCACTCTGTATTAATCATCGTTGACATAGTTCCTCTCTATGACAAAGCTCGGATATTTCAATTTCTTTTATTTCAATTATAGAGCTAAACTAATGAAAACGATACATGGGATAGCAAGGGGAGAGAGAGATGGCAGCGAATTCGTTTGGAGAGCGGTTCAGAATTACGACTTTTGGCGAATCTCACGGTGAAGCGGTTGGTGTAATCGTTGACGGCGTGACGCCAGGCTTGGAAATCAATGAGGCATACATTCAAATTCAGATGGACCGGAGAAAGCCGGGGCAATCGTCCGTGACGTCACCGCGCAAGGAATATGATCATGTCCATATTGTATCTGGTGTTTATGAAGGAAAAGCGACGGGGACACCGCTCACCATCATTTTGTATAACAAAGATATGCGTCCAGAAGCTTATGACGATATTAAGCATAGTTACCGGCCTGGACATGCGGACTTCACGTATATGCAGAAATACGGGCTTCGTGATCACCGGGGCAGCGGCCGGGCATCTGGACGGGAGACGGCGGCTAGAGTAGCAGCAGGTGCTGTTGCGCGCAAACTCCTTGAACAGAGAGGTGTCTCCGTAGTTGCGTATACCAAAGAAGTCGGTGGCATTGAATGCGGCACTTTCTCAGAGGAAGAGATTGAGAGAAATCCGGTCAGAGCGGCAGATCCAATTGCTGCAAAGAGAATGATTGAGCGAATTGAACATTTAGCATCCATTGGCGATAGCTGCGGAGGCATTGTCGAGTGCAGAATTCGGGGGCTTGCACCCGGTATTGGCGAGCCTGTCTTTGATAAGCTCGATGCCGAACTAGCTCGAGCAATGATATCCATCGGCGCTGTAAAAGGGATCGAGTTCGGCTCGGGGTTCGAAGCAGCGAGAATGCAAGGCAGCGAGCATAACGATCCGATGAGCCAGTCTGGATTCATGAGCAATCATGCTGGGGGGATTCTTGGCGGTATTAGCACGGGAGCGGACATTATTTTCCGAGTTGCGGTCAAGCCGACCTCCTCGATTTCGGTCCCTCAGCAAACGATTGGGGAGAACGGGGAGGAACAGATCATCGTTACAAAGGGCAGGCATGATCCATGTATCTGCCCAAGAATTGTACCCGTTGTAGAAGCGATGGCATGTCTTGTTCTCGAAGATCAGATTAAGCGGCAAGCAGTGATGCATGCATGAAGGATGATTTTCAAATAAATACCAGGTGTGATAATGTATTCGCATAAATCACTTCACACGTAAGGGGGATGATGGGCATGCCTTCTCGTATTTATGCGCAGGATATGTTTCTTCGTTCGATCGAGCTAGAGCGGGAGCGCGTGCCTGCTTTTGCCGAATATCCGTTTCATCTCGGGGCGATTCAGCGCCTCGAACGGTTGGAGTTTCATCCCAAGGTAACGTATATCGTCGGTGAGAACGGAATGGGCAAGTCGACCTTGATGGAGGCAATTGCCGTTGCGTGGGGCTTCAATCCGGAGGGGGGAACGAAGAACTTCACGTTCTCGACACATGCATCGCATTCGAATTTGTTCGAGTACATTCGGCTTGTGCGCGGGCTTAAGAAGGCAAGAGATGGCTTCTTCTTCCGTGCGGAGAGTTACTACAACTTGGCGAGCAACATTGATGAGTTAGATAAAGAGCCGGGATCGGGTCCATCGCTGATCGACTCTTATGGTGGGAAGTCGCTGCACGAGCAGTCGCATGGCGAATCGTTCTTCGCAACCTTCATGAACCGTTTCGGTGGTAACGGACTCTATATCTTGGACGAGCCGGAAGCGGCGTTGTCGCCGTTTCGGCAAATGGCGATGCTATCGAATATGCATGAGCTGATTCAGCGGAACTCGCAGTTTATTATTTCGACCCATTCTCCTATTCTGATGGCTTACCCGGACTCTATCATTTACTACTTGACGACGGACGGCATCGAGACGCGAACGCTAGAGCAGACCGACCATTACATCATTATGAAAGAGTTTCTGAACAATAAGGACCGCATGCTGCGGGAGCTGATGGAAGAAGAGTAGATCGAATGAAAAAGGAATGATTCAGATGACAATCCAAGCTGTTCTATTTGATTTGGACGGAACATTGCTTGACCGTCACTCTTCGCTATTAGAATTTGTGAGTGACCAATGGCAGCGATATTCCGAGTTGCAAATCGTTGACAAACAGAGCTTCGTTAAGCGCTTTATTAAGCTAGATAATTATGGCTATGTATGGAAAGACAAGGTGTATCAGCAGTTGCTTGAGGAGTTTTCGATTACAAACTTGGACTGGACTTTACTGCTCGATGATTACATCCACAGCTTCCAAAACCATTGTATAGGGTTTCCGAGCCTGTTAAGCATGCTTCAGCAGTTGAAGGAACAGCACATTAAATTGGCTTTGGTCTCCAACGGCTTCGGTCAATTCCAGTATGATAACTTCAAGGCGCTGCAGGTGGAACCCTTATTCGATGAGGTTCTCATCTCCGAGTGGGAAGGACTTCGGAAGCCTGACAAAGCCATATTTCATCGTGCGTTGACCAAACTTGGGGTAGCAGCCGAGAATGCTCTCTTCGTTGGAGATCATCCTAATAACGATATTCGGGCGAGCCGTGCAGTAGGAATGAAGGCGGTTTGGATGCGAAATAGTCAGTTTGAGCTGGTTGATGAAGCCGATGCTGATGCTGTCATTGACGATCTGGAGGAGCTTGTGAACATTGTGCTGGCATAATACGGCAGATGATACTCTAAGGAACTCCACAGAGGCTATTCGCTCCAAATTGCCGTGGTTGAAATTCTAAGGAACCCCAGACATTCTATTACGCCAAATTGAGCCTGATTTCGGTGGGAATAGGTGAAATAAGGTCACTATAGTTCTTTAAAACGGGAAAAGGGCAACTTTCAGGCAAATAAGCGCTGCTGAGTTCGTTAGGCGAATGGCGGGAAAAAAATGTAAACTTACGACGCTGGTTATAAGGAAAATTACCTCCATGTACAAGCCCAATCAAAATAAGCCGCCCTTGAAGGGCAGCCTACCGCAAAATCAAGCAATTCCTCTATTTGCACTTCTTCCGCCGCATGCTGGTGGCACCATGCCTAATTTCGGCACTTTTTGCTTTCTCTTTCATTTTACCCTTCGCTTTGCCCTTCCGCTTTGCAGTCGCAGTTGAGATCCCGTTATCGACCCCGCTATCGGCTCCGGTTCCAGTTCCAGTTCCAGTTCCAGTTCCGGCTGCGTCCGTATCCGTACTCTGTTCGCTCGCTTTCTCGTTTAAGTCCGAAATCTCCTGGATCTCAACCGCATCCCCGATGAACACGATGCCTTCGTTTTTCACGATGACGACTTTCCCAATCCAGCAGAATGGCACAGTAACCAACGTCCTTCTTCAAGAGTTTTTCACTCGCATACTCTAGGAATATGCTCGTACTCTTGCAGAAGCATTGGCGTATCTAGCGGGTACAGACGCCTTTTTTAGCGCTTCTTCACAATTCTCGACTCGATATAAGCAACAACCTGATACATGATCGTAGCCACCGCCGCAATAATGAACAGACTGCTGATGACTAACGTAAAATTGAACACTTGAAAGCCATAGATGATTAAGTAGCCTAACCCTTCTTTGGCAACGAGAAACTCCCCAACGATAACCCCGACCCAAGCAAGACCGACATTAACTTTCAATGTGGAGATGATCGCTGGGAAGGAAGCGGGTAGGATGACTTTCAAGAAGGACTGCCTTCTCGTCGCACCGAAGATCAGAACGACCTTCACATAATTCGGGTCGACCTCCTTAAAGGCGGTATAGATGACAAGTGTCGTAATAATGACCGTGATGGATAGAATGGTTGCGATTATCGAGAGTATGCCGGAGCCGAGCGCGACGATGAACAGCGGTCCAAGCGCCACCTTCGGCAGCGAATTGAGGACAACGAGATACGGATCGAGCACTTTGGCGAGGAAGGGGCTCCACCAGATCAGCGTTGCGAGAATAAGTCCGCTCAGCGTCCCTAGAACAAAACCGGCGATAGTCTCCGCAACCGTGACGCCGATATGGGGAAGAAGAGAGCCGTCGATGGCTTTGTCGTACAGCAGGCGGAGGATTTTGCTCGGATAACTAAACAAGAAGACGTCAATCCATTTGAGCCGTCCCGCGCATTCCCAAGATCCAAGGAAGAGAACGAGCAGCAGGATGCGGGCAATAAGTACGTAGAGCTTCTCTTTGTTGCGTGCTTTCTTATAGGCTTGATAGAGTTGCGCAGGATCCGTTGTGACTCGATGAGGCTCATGATTCCAATGATTCATAGCGGCTGTTTGCTCCTTTCCATTTGTTCGAAGGCTTGCCATACGAGGCGGAAAAATGGTTGAAATCCGTCCTGCTCACGCGCCTGAGTTGGCAGCAAATGAGCGAGGCTCGAAGGAATATCCACTTCCTTGTAGATGGTCCCCGGATTCGGCGCAAGAATGATGACCCGGTCGCTCATCGCAATCGCTTCCGCGATGTCGTGGGTGACCAGCAGCGATGTTTTGCGATGCTTCCGCAGCGTCTCGTAGATCAAATTCTCCAGCTGCAGCTTCGTCTGAAAATCAAGCGCGGAGAATGGTTCATCCAGGAACAGAACATCCGGCTCCGTCGCGAGCGTGCGCACAAGGGCAACCCGCTGCCGCATCCCGCCTGACAGCTCGCTCGGATAACTGTCCGCGTGAGAGCTTAAGCCCATCTCATCGAGCAGATGGAGCGCATATTCGCGCTTCGCCGGCGTCAGCTGTCTCATCAGCTCGAGTCCGATCATAATGTTCTCGCGGATTGTCCGCCATGGAAACAGATAGTCCTGCTGCAGCATGTAGCCGACTCTCGGTGTTGGCCCGCTCACCGGTTGTCCGAACAGCCGCACGTTTCCTTCCGACGGAGCAATCAAGCCTGCGATGATGGACAGAAGCGTCGTCTTGCCGCAGCCGCTCGGGCCGACGAGCGATACGAACTCGCCAGCTTCCACGCCGAGCTGAATCTGCTTCAGGGCGAGCTTGGCTCCATGTTCATTCACATAAACATGCGATACATGATTGACTTCTACAGCAATTGTCATGCCTGTCACTCCTTCAAAATGTGGAAAGAAGCCGCGCTGGCAAGCAGCAGGCGGCTAAAGCATCTTCCACATGAAACTGCATTATTTGACTTCTTTGATCGCTTTCTCTGCGTACGAATTATCGACGAGCTTGCTGTATTCGGCAGGCTGTTTCAGCTCGCCGGCTTGCGTCATAATATCTTGCAGATTCGCCCATTCCTCACTGTCAATGATCGGATCGGCAGCATAGGAGCCTTGATCCTTATACCGCTGTACTACACTGCGAATGAGGCCTATGTCGGTATCAGGGAAGAACGGAGCGACGGCATCGGCAATCTCGTTTACACTATGCTCTTGCACCCAGAGCTGGCCTCTGTACACGGCGTTCGTGAACTTTTGGACAGCATCAGCATTTTTCTTCATATAGCTGCTCTTTGTCATGTAAGCCGTATAAGGCAGGTGTCCGCTCTCGGTGCCGAAAGATGCGACAACATAACCTTTGCCTTGCTGCTCCAGCATCGTTGCGGATGGCTCGAATAACTGCACGAATTGCTCATCGCCGGAGGTGAAAGCAGGAACGATATTCGCGAATTCGACGTTCTGGATAAGCTCTAGATCTTTCTGCGGATCGATGCCATGCTTCTTCAGCACGAACTCGCCTGCCATCTGCGGCATGCCGCCTTTGCGCTGGCCGAGAAATTTGGACCCCTTCAGCATATCCCAAGTAAAGTTGTCAATCGGTGTGCGCGAGATGAGGAACGTGCCGTCTGTTTGTGTTAGCTGAGCGAAGTTGATGACCGGGTCATCCGAGCCTTGCAGGGAAACGTAGATTGACGTCTCGGAACCGACAAGCGCTACATCGATGTTGCCGCTAAGCAGCGCCGTCATTGTTTTGTCTCCGCCTGGCGTCGTCGTCAGCTCGACATCAAGCCCTTCATCCTTAAAGAACCCATTCGTAATGGCTACATATTGCGGTGCGTAGAAGACGGAGCGAGTCACTTCGCCGATGCGAATCTTGGTCGCTTCTGTTTTCTTCCCGCTGCAGCCTGCCAGTAATAACGTGATCATTACAGCGATGGCAGTCAGCACGATAAACGCTTTTTTCAATCTGATCCCTCCAGGCAATATCTTTAAATGTAGTTTCATGCTATGCATGCGCCTAGAAAGGGTGAAGGGTGAGTTACCATAAAGATGGAAATAAGTGAGATTTAATGCTCGTAAGCGCAACCAAAACGGTTTATAGTAAAGGGGTACAATCCATTATTGGCAGGAGGGAATCGAAGTTGAACCAATCGTGTTTGAACTACGCACTCACCGCTGAGGAACGGAAGACATTCGAAGAAACAGGTTATCTCATTGTGGAAGACGCGCTATCACCGGAACAAATCACCGAGCTGACTACGGAATTTGACCGCATCTATGAGCGTAAGCTCAGCGAGGGACATGACCCGAAGACGGCGTTATTCTATCCCAATTTCATTCCCGATCATGAATCGTTCCTATCGCTCGTTGATTATGAGAAAGTACTGCCGAAGGTGTGGGGCATTCTCGGCTGGAATATATACTTGTACCATGCCCATATGATATCAACGCCGCCGTCGGGTCAGACCAAAAATGATGGCACATTCGGTTGGCATCAAGACAGCGGCAGAGTAAACAAAGAGATCGAGACTCATCCGCGTCCGAGGCTGTCGCTCAAAGTCGCTTATTTCTTATCCGACGTCTCTGAGCCGGACCGCGGCAACTTCTGGGTCGTGCCGGGAAGCCATCTTCGCGATGAAATCGACATTCCTATTGATCGCCATGGTCAGCCGGAAGGGGCGATTCCGGTATGCGTAAAGCCCGGATCAGCCGTATTCTTCGATCGGCGGCTATGGCATGCAGGCACTCCGAACTGGTCGACAGAGCTGACTCGCAAAGTGCTGTTCTACGGTTACGGCTATCGATGGCTCCGCACGAAGGATGACATGACCGTCTCGCATCTATGGGAGCAGAGCGATCCGGTTCGCCGACAGCTGCTTGGAGCCGGGGTAAATTGCAACGGCTTCTACTCGCCGTCGGACGAAGATGTGCCGCTGCGGACTTGGCTGAAGGAGCATCAGCCGGAGCTTGTATAGAGCAGACACACGCCCAAAAAATTGTGGTCTCCCCGCAACTTTTTGACCGAATGTTCGTCTTCACACCATACAAAGAAAAGTAAAGCAGTGGGGATAGGTCATGAATAAATCAGTAATTGGAGCAGCTTCCATATGCTTGATGATGCTTACAGCTTGTGGGAATGCAGCAGCGCCGACTACTGCCGCTAAGCAGGCAGAGGCATTCAGCATAGAACAGGATCAGAGCGTCCCTTTCCAGCAGCAAGTCGAACCTATACTGGAGGAGCTCGTGAAGAAATACTATAGCGGGAACGAAGCGGAATTTAACGCACAGACGGATCTCTACTTCGATGATCGGGATTCATCTCATCCGCATCTGGTCTTTCTCATCAAACAGAAGGAATCCAAGGTGTTTCAAGCTTTTCGCAAGGAGATAGAGGCGAGGCTGGGGCTCCAGGTTATTTTCAAATAGTGCATTCCAGTTGCTCAAAGAAAGGCTTCGGTGACGTTGCTATGAACAAAAGCGAGCTTGATACGCCTTATGTGCTTATTGATCTTGATGCCGTGGATCGCAACATTGCGAGAATGCAGGATATTGCTGACCGTGCCGGCGTATCGCTTCGTCCGCACGCGAAGACGCACAAGCTACCGGTTCTTGCCCACAAGCAAATAGAAGCTGGCGCAGTCGGCGTAACCGTTGCGAAGCTCGGAGAGGCGGAAGTGATGGCGGCAGGCGGTGTCCGCGATATTCTGATTGCGTATCCGATTGTCGGGAAGCAGAAGCTCGAACGGCTTATTCGACTAGCCAAGCATGTCAATGTTACGGTTGCGGTGGACAGCTTTGCAGCAGCAGAAGCCATCTCGGTTGCGGCGATGGAAGCGAATATGACGATCGGCGTTCTCCTCGAGTTCGATTGCGGATTTCGTCGTGTGGGGCTTGAAGCCGGCGAGCCGGTGTTGGAGCTTGCGATGCAGCTCGTTCAACTGCCTGGCATCGAGATCAAGGGCATCATGACCTTCGGCGGGCAAGCGTATCAAGCTGCCGATGAATCAGAGCTGCGCCGAATCGGGCGGGAGGAAGGGCAGGCGGCTGCCGATACGGCAGAGCTGCTGAACGATGAGGGAATTGCTGCAGATATCGTGAGCGCTGGTTCGTCACCAGGCTCGCCATACACGGCACTCGTGCAAGGAGTGACGGAGATACGGCCGGGAACGTATATTTTCGGCGATCTCATGCAAGTAGCGCTTGGGGCTCAGTTACTGGAGGATTGCGCGTTAACCGTGAAGGTGACGGTCGTCAGCAGGCCTGAACCTGGCAGAGCGGTCATCGATGCAGGGACTAAAGTGTTCACATCAGATGGAGCCGCTTCGCCGATCGGGACGGGTAAAGGATATGTCGTCGGTCACCCCGGCATCAAGCTGGCTTGGATGTCAGAGGAGCACGGCATGCTGGAGCTAGGCGATAATGATCGGTCGCTCGCAATTGGCGACACACTTGAGATCGTACCCGTTCATTGCTGCGCTGTCATGAACATGGTTGACGAAGTTGCGGCGGTCCGAGGTGAAGAGATCGAGGCGTTCTGGGAAGTGCAAGGGCGAGGGAAGTCGAGATAGTAAGCGCCCGGGCAAGGTATCAGCCATTGTTGAAGACAGGTCTCCTCTTAGAGGTGACTTGTTTTTTGTTGTCGCGAAAGTATCATGTCCGGCTGCAATTGACTTCCCGGCGGAACGCATCACGAATCCGCTGGGAGCAAGCTGTTCCCTGATGTGCACCGGTGGCTGCTTCAGCCTTAAATTGGATTAAAGCTTCTCTAGGCAACAAGAAGGCACTCCTCTCGCGGAGTGCCTTTTCAAATATTGTGACTACTTCAACATCTTCTGCAGAAAAGCGATTGGCGTGGAAGAAGGATCCAGATCAGACAGGCCATACAAGTCACTCCAGCTGTAGATGATCAGAAATGGCAATAGACCGATGGCAACGACAGCAATAACGAAACCGAGCAACAGTAACCGTGCTGCTTTCCCCGCGTTCATGCTTCTCATCTCCTCTGAACCCTAGTCAAATGCCGTATCCATTATTACTCTATGCAGGTCTGAGATGAAACTGGTAATAAATTAGCATAAACTTACGTTAACGTGAGTAATTTTTGTTATGATAAGGAATATGACTAGTGGAAAGGAGAAGCGAGGGACGGATGATGAATGAGTCGCACAAATATACGATGGAAGAAGTGACCGAGCGTCTTGGCATTACGGCGCGAACGCTGCATTATTACGAAGAAATCGGCTTATTGCCTGCCGTGACTCGGTCCGGAGGGCGCCATCGCTTATTCGATGAGGCGATGCTGCAGCGGATTGAGCATATTTTGAAGCTGAAGCAGGTGCTTGGGGCGTCATTGGTTGAAATCCGCGAAATTATGCAAGCGGAGGAAGAGCTGGACCAAATTCGGGCGACGTACTACAGTGATGGGGCGTCGGATGAAGAGAAGGATCGGCTGCTTGACGAAGCTGCGCTGCGGTTGCGGGAGATCATTACGCACATTGACGAGAAGCTCGAGAAGCTTCAGACGCTTAGGCAAGGCTTCAGCGGCCGGCTAGAACGAGCTACCAGGTTAAAGCAGAAATCTGAGTAAGCAAGCAGGAAGAGGGAGAGTACGAATGGATCAATCGCGAAAATGGTGGATTTTGTCCGTAACGAGTCTGGGTTCCTTACTATCCGCACTCAATTTCAGCACACTCATCATTGCGCTGCCGGATTTGCTCAAAGGGCTGCACGCCTCGCTGCTGCAAGCGATGTGGGTGATGCTGTCTTATATGGTTGCGCAGACCGTTATGGTGCTTATGGCGGGTTCACTTGCTGACCGGTTCGGTCGCAAACGGATCTATATCGCAGGCATGATGTTGTTTACGGTTGTTTCGTTCGTGTGCGGTTTTGCAGATAACGCTCCGCTGCTGATCATCCTTCGGATTCTGCAAGGGGTCGGCGGAGCGATGGTAATGGCGAATAGTACCGCGATTGTCGCGGATGCTTTTCCGAAGGAGGAACTTGGCAAGGCGCTTGGCATTAATATCATGGTTATCGCAGTCGGCCAGATTATCGGACCTGTGCTCGGCGGCTGGCTGACGACCGCGTTCGGTTGGGAGTGGACCTTCTGGTTCAACGTTCCTTTCGGTATTATCGGCGTCGTGTGGGGCATGCGTGTCATGGGTGTGAAGGACGATAAGATTGCTGCTCCGAAGGCTGGCGGGCTTGATCGCGGCGGCGTTATTACGTATGTTATCTCGGTTACCGGTCTCTTGATCGCACTGACTTGGGGGCCGATTCAAAGCTGGACTTCGCCAGTGGTCTGGATTTCCGGCGCTACCTTCATCGTGTTGTTCCCGGTCTTCCTGATCTGTGAGAAAAAGCATCCGAATGCGCTCTTGCATCTGCCTTTGTTTACGAACCGAATCTTCTCGTTCGGGATCGTATCCGCAACACTGAACGCGATTGCCCGGATGGCTGTGATGTTTATGTTGATCTTCTATTTTCAAGGCGCGCTTGAGAAGGATGCACTCATTGCTGGGATTATGACCATTCCGCTTGCTGCTGGAATGCTCGTCGTTTCGCCGCTTGCCGGCAGCCTTGGAGATAAATACGGCGAGACGATGCCGGCGACGCTTGGCTTGTTCCTGAGCATCTTCGGACTGGTAGGTCTGGCGCTTGATACCGGAATGTCGACGCCGTTCTGGCATCTCGCAGTTTATATGACAATAATTAGTATCGGATCAGGGTTGTTCAACTCGCCGAACTCCAGTAGCATTATGAATGCAGCCGGGGCCAAATATCGCGGCGAAGCTTCCGGGATCCGCTCGCTCACAACGAACATGGGCATGATGCTCAGCATCGCGTTCTCCATGCCGATCGTGACGCATAGCATTCCGCATGATGCGATGCTGGCGATTTTCTCGGGGACGCAGGTTGGCATGAACGGCGACAAGTCGTCGCTTGACGGATTTATCAGCGGCTTGCATGCCGTATTCTGGTTCATGGCTGCGTTAATGGCGCTTGCTGCGGTAATGTCGTATATGCGTTCAAACAAGCGGTCGCATGGTTTGGGTCAGTCGGTTCATCCGAAGTAAGTGAGTAAGAAAGGAAAGTTAAGCAGTTCGCAGAAGGAGATTTTATTGAAATGCCGGATCGATCCGTATATTTGAAATTGTGGGCTGTATCGCTCTTATGGGGCTGCAATTATGTGGCAAGCGCTTATATGCTGCGCGATTTCTCGCCGATTTTCTTATCGTTTGCACGTCTTGTCGTCATGTCGTTGTTTCTATTGTCCGTAGCGTCCGTCAATCGCTCGATGCGTTGGCCGAATAAGCGGGAGTGGGGACTTCTGCTGTTTGCAGGCATTTCGGGCACATTGATTAACCAGCTGTTCTATTTCAAAGGCTTGCAGCATTCGACTGCCGGCAATGCAGCTTTAATTATTGCGCTGTCTCCGATAGCGACAACTCTGCTGGCACGGATGTTTCTGAAAGAAGAGTTTACTTTGCCGAAGCTGGCAGGTGCGGTCGTTGCGTTGACTGGTGTCATTTGCATCGTGCTGTTTGGCGGCAAGGAGCTTGGAATTTCAGTAGGGGATATTTACTTATTGCTCGCGATGCTGGGCATGTCCGTCAGTCTGTTATTCATCCGCAAACTGACTATCGCAATGTCGTCTTATGAAGTAACGATCTATTCTACCGTTATTGGCACGATTCTGATGACGCCGGCGGTTGCGTATGAAGGAATCGCTGGTCATCTGCACGGAAGCCACTATGCGATGACTTGGCTGCTGCTGATTTCTGTAGCGGTCATTGGTCAAGGGATAACCGGCTTCTGGTGGAACCGAGGCATCGCCGTCGTTGGCGCTTCCGTGAGCTCGATGTTCATGAACATTCCGCCGTTCGTTGCGATTATCGTCAGTTATTTTGTGCTTGGGGATTCAATCAAGCCCGCGCAGATCGCTGGAGGAGTGCTGATTCTCGCTGGCGTTGCGCTTAGCAATATGAAGCGGCGGGCGATTTCGCCGTCGGCGGCGAGTGTGGATGTATAGTAGGGAAAGCCGCGAGTATATGCTCGCGGCTTTTTTTGTTTAGACGGTGAATCGTGTTCCGAATAGGATGAGCACTTGGTTCGGAGCTGTCCGCTTAAGCACATAATATCCGCTGCCAGGTAATGGTGCCGCGGTTGCTTGGCCGTTGTTGGCTGGACGACACAGTGCGCCCGGTTGGCAGGACCCATCGTCTCGAATGAGCAGCTTGCCAAGCATGCCAACAGCAACCCATTCGGGCCGGCTTATTCGCGGAATGTATGGCTGGCTAGGGTCCCATGTAGGGTTAAGCTGCGGCTGTCGTTCCGTATGCGCGGGCACGAGTACATGTCCGTTCCGATCGAGAAGGGCAGGTACGTTCACGTCGTGGTAGAAAGTCCCTCCCCATTCGTCGGTGAGGAATTTGCTAGGCCAATTCAGCTCTGCATTGCCGGAGAGGAAAGCAGGCTTGCGGCTGGATATGCCGACGATGAAGGGATCCGCTGCTGTTGCAATGCGAACCTTATCGCCGACCAGTGCAAGGAAATAGCCTGGTTCAATGGGATTACCGTCCTCTGTTTCAAACATTTCGGCATAGTCGGCGGCTGGGCTGCTGACTGACCCATGGATCTTGACGTCGCCGGTGCTCAATATCGCTGCTGCAAGCCCGGGCGATGCGGCACTGCTGCCGTTGGCTAGGTACCAGGAGTAAGAGAGCGAGTTCGCAGCACCGAATTGGCCCATGATGTGGACGCCGTCAAGCATGTTCGTCGATGTGCCTAGACCTTCCGCGTGCGAGAAGGAGCTATCTGCGACAGTGTTGACTCCTTGAGCATGCGAAGCGAAGCCACTGGCTATTGCAACCGCGCCTTCGGCGTGTGAGGATTGGCCGCTAGCGATCGATTGGTTGCCTTCGGCATGCGAGAGATCGCCCGTTGCTTGCGACCGCTGTCCCTCCGCGTGGGCGGCGATGCCGGTCGCGGCGGTAAGATTGCCTTCGGCATGCGAAGCTCGTCCGCTTGCGGTGTTGGATACGCCTTCGGTGTGCGAGGTCTGACCGCTAGCAACCGTTTCTAGACCTTCGGCGTGGGAGTTGAGCCCCGTCGCTTGGGTCAGTTCACCTTCGGCATGCGCGTTAAGCCCGCTTGCCAAAGTCAGTTGGCCTTCCGCGTGGGAGCTATCGCCTTGCGCGAGCGTGAGTTCGCCTTCTGCGTGCGCGTAGAGGCCTCGTGCTATCGCAGCGCCGCCTTCCGCGTGCGAAGCAGGGCCGATCGCCTGCGTAGCGTAGCCTTCGGCGTGAGCGGCGAACCCGCCTGCCGCCGATAGGTAGCCCTACGCGTGGGCGGCCTCGTTCGCCGCGTCGGTGTTGCGGCCTTCGGCGTGGCCGTACAGCCCATGCGCCACCGAGGCGCCGCCCTCCGCATGCGAAGCAGGGCCAATTGCCTGAGTGGCGTAGCCTTCAGCGTGCGAGGCGAAGGCGCTCGCCGTCGTTTGAAAGCCCTCCGCGTGAGAAGCGGTTCCGCTCGCGGTGGTGTCAGAGCCTTCGGCTTCCGAGCAGCCGCCGGTTGCCTGGGCGTTACATTCTGCCATATGCATTCCTCCTTGAATCTATGAATATCGAAGCTGTTTAGATATTTTCACAAGTAGAAGCGGGATCCAAACAGGACGAGCACCCGGTTCGGTGCGTTCCGTTCTAAGACATAGTAACCGCTGCCCGGTGCTGTTGCCGCAGTGGCATAACCGTTGTCGCCCGGCTTGCACAGGGCGCCGGGCTGGCAAGAACCATCATCACGAACGAGCAGCTTGCCAATCATGCCGACTGCGACCCATTCCAGGCGGCCAAATCTAGGCATGTATTTCTTGCCCGGATCCCAATCTGGGTTCAGCTGCGGTTGGCACTCGATATGCTCGGGTACAAGTACATCTCCGTCCTGGCCGTGTTGGGCAGGAACGGTAACATCGTGGTAGAGCGTCCGTCCCCATTCGTCGGTGAGGTATTTCTTCGGCCAGCTCAGTTCGGCATTACCGGATAGGAACGCGGGCTTGGCGCTGGAGATGCCGACGATAAAAGGATCGGCTGCCGTTGCAATTCGAACTTTGCTGCCTGCTAAAGCGATGAAGTATCCAGGCTCGATAGGCTTGCCATCAAGCGTCTCGAACATTTCCGCATAGTCGGCAGCGGGGCTGCTAACTGCGCCGTCGATCTTGACGTCTCCGGTGGTTAATATTGCGGCCGCAAGGCCAGGCAAATCGGGAGTAATGCCGTTGGCTAGGTACCAGGAGTAGGGCAACATATTCGCGTTGCCGCACCTACCCATAATGTGTACCCCGTCCAGCATGTTCGTTGAAGTGATATGCCCTTCCGCGTGCGAAAAGTAGCCATCTGCTGTGGTTTCAAGGCCTTGCGAGTGAGCGTAGTTCCCGCTGGCTGTTGTCGTAGAACCTTCGGCGTGTGCGTATGAGCCGCTCGCTTTGGTGAAATAGCCTTCGGCATGGGTAAAAGCGCCGGTTGCCTGTGATCTCGAACCTTCCGCATGGGCAGCATTGCCGCTCGCGATGGTATCTGTGCCTTCCGCATGGGAGGCCCATCCGCTTGCGATAGTGGTGTCGCCTTCCGCATGGGCAGCGTAATTGCTTGCGATCGTGTTGCCGCCTTCTGCATGCGAACCCCATACGCTCGCTGTTGTTTTGTCGCCTTCTGCATGCGAATTCTGGCCGCTCGCCACAGTTTGGCTACCCTCTGCATGTGCATTAGGGGCACTGGCTGTCGTCTGCTGCCCTTCGGCGTGAGTTCGCATGTCAAGTGCCTTAGTGAGTTCGCCTTCTGCGTGCGCATAGAGGGCATTAGCCAGCGTGGCACCGCCTTCGGCGTGCGAAGCTGGGCCGTGTGCTTGCGCGGCGTATCCTTCGGCATGTGCGGCGAACCCCGACGCTGCCGTGACGTAGCCCTCGGCGTGGGCGACTTCGTCCGCTGCGATGCTGCCGCGTCCTTCGGCGTGCGATTGCGGGAAGAGCGCCTGCGTTCCGAATCCTTCGGCATGGGAATCGGCACCGACCGCTGCCGTGAGATAACCTTCGGCGTGGGCAGCTTCGCCCGCCGCATTGGTGTCGCGTCCTTCCGCATGGGCATAAAGCCCAAGCGCCGTCGAAGCGCCGCCCTCTGCATGCGATGCGGGACCAAGCGCTTGCGTAGCGTAGCCTTCGGCATGCGCGGAATATCCGCTCGCCGTCGTTTGATATCCCTCCGCATGAGAGGCTATGCCGCTTGCGGTAGTATCCTTGCCCTCGGCTTCCGAGCATTCGCCGGTTGCCTGGGCGTTACAATCCGCCATATGAAAACCCCCTTGATCTATGAAAACGAACTAATGCATTACATAGTATTACAGATATTACGTGTTTGATTGGATGGATGCGTTCATAAATGGAGTAGTTCGCAGCGGGTTTTATGGAGATGGCAGTGCTTGCGATTTCGAGAGAGCGAGGAGAGTGGAAGGATGGTAGTTGATTAAATTGAACTGGAGAGTAATGCTAAGAAATCATATAGGGTCTCTCAGCTGGGGAAACGATATTGATGTAAAAAGCAGCCGAGAGATCGAATACGATCTCTCGGGGTCATCATTGGCCAATATTTGGCGAAAATGCTGTTGAAAGGCCCTATACGAGCTTTCGGCTCCAAAATATATCGCGAATACTATCGAGAGATCAAATAGGATCTCTCAACCCTAGCTAAGCTGCAAATTCATCGCGCATATCGAAATCCCCGACTATTGCTATTGCCAATCCAACAAACTACCGCCCCCGCCGGAAATCCGACGGGCAGCGCCCCGCGCTGGATTTGAAGGCGCGGCTGAACGCGTGAATGTTCGCATAACCGAGCTGGTCGGCGATGTCTTGCATCGAAAGATGCGTGTACTGGATCATGTTTTTCGCTTTCTCGATTCGGATGTGCTGATGGTATTGGATTGGGGTCATCTGAAACATCGTTTTGAACAGATTAATGAGATAGAATTTACTCAGATGGAAGCGTTCGGACAGCTCGTCCAGCTTTACGATACGATGTGCGTTCTGGTCGATGTAGCTGCGCACCTCAGCCAGCAGCTCCATATGTCCGTCGCTTGAGGTCATGCTGCCCCAATATTGCTCGCGCATCATTTGTGCCAAGATGCTCAACAACGTTCCCTTCATCCGCAGCTCATAGAACGGAGGCTTCGTCTCGAATTCCCGAATGAGCTCGAACAACGACTGGGCAATCGGCAGCGCATCGCTCGGTCGAAAGAAATTCGGTATAAAGTGAGGAGGCGCATCCAGCTCATTCACTCTCAGCCAGCTTCGCTCCTTCGTCGTCATCGCTTCAAGCGGCTTGAACGACACGCCAATCTCGGCGCTCAGCGCATCCGTGTACAGATCGAAATGCACATGCGGCTGGCGTACGCGAGTTCCGCCGACATTTCGTATCGAATGCCGCTGTCCTGGCTTGAAGAAGAAGAAATCCCCTGCAGTTCCGTGATACACCTGATCCTCCACCGTCACAAGCAGCTGTCCTTCCATCAAATAGAGCAGCTCATAATCCCAAATGATCCGTTCATCTACCGTCCAAGTCTCGTCCAGCACACTATCAATGGCCACCCGAATATAAGGGGAGAGCTTATCAATCCGCAGCGTCATCCGCAACACCTCAACAATATTTGATAAATAACTAAACAATAACTGCTATCGGAAATCCAAACAAGACATTATATAATGAGTTCATCTTAACACAATATATGATACATGAGGTGAATGGGCATGCTGCAAAATAACGGTCTCGGACTAGGACTCGCTTCCGCTCCACTCGTCACAAACGCACGGACCCGCTCGATTTCGGCTGAGAATCCGAAAGGCGAGAAAGGTCAAGGCGGCAAAGAAGCAAGCAATCTTGGTATTGCTCGCAAAGGCAGACCTTGTATCACTCTCAAGCAGGGCGAAATCGCGACACTAGTCGATATTCAAGGTCCAGGTATTATCCAGCACTTCTGGATTACCGTTACCGATAAAACAGGCAAAGGCCACGCACAGCAATTTGTGCTTCGTGATCTTGTGCTGCGTATGTTCTGGGACGATGAGGCAACGCCGTCCGTTGAAGTACCGCTTGGCGACTTCTTCTGCAACGGCTTTGGCGTGCGCACGAATGTGAACTCGCTGCCGATTTCAGTCGTGCCGACAGGCGGCATGAACTGCTATATCCCGATGCCGTTCCGCAAATCGGCGAAGATTACGATTGAGAACCAGCACGCCGTCGATATTGATGGATTCTTCTATACATTCAATTACTCCCTAGTGGACGAGCTGCCGGACAATGCGGCTTACTTCCATGCACAATGGCGCCGCGAGCATGTGACCGATATCGCTCAAGACTTCACGATTCTGGATGAAGTGAAAGGTGCAGGGCAATATATCGGAACCTATCTCGCATGGGCTGCGCTGGAGCGCAATTGGTGGGGCGAAGGCGAGATCAAGTTCTTTATGGATGGCGATGAAGAATGGCCGACCATCTGTGGAACAGGTACTGAAGATTACGTTGGCGGTGCATGGTGCTTCAACAATTCGAAGACGAATGAGCCGGAATCATACTCGACTCCGTACCTCGGATACAAGTTCTATAAAGAGACGACGGAGATCGATGCTTGGTACGGCCACAATGTGCCGATGCACGGCATGTACCGCTGGCATATGCTTGATCCGATCCGATTCGAGAAGGATCTTCGCGTTACGATCCAACAGATTGGACATGACCATACGAAGCTGTTCGAGCGTGCCGACGATATTTCGTCCGTGGCGTATTGGTACCAGATGGAGCCGCACACGCCATTCCCTCAGCTCTTGCCAACAAGCAAGAGATGGCCTCGATAACTTACCTTTAAACACAAGCGTCCAGAACCTTGAGCTAGCTCGAGGGGATGGGCGTTTTTTTTATTTCCGCGAAACGTAAGCTTTTGACTAAAGGACGAATACAGCCGTTTTCACTTGCTTGACAGCAAACCAAATGGTTTTATATAATACAAAGCGAAACCAAAAGGTTTCGTATTGGAATTCACTATTTTCAGCCGAAAAGGGGATATTTAAATGTTGCTCGATTCCATTAATTACGGAGCAGTTGTAGTTACAGGCATTCTATCATTAGTGTTGGGATTTCTATGGATGGCGGTCATTTGGAAGAAACCGTACCAGCGCGACATGTATGGCAACACAGCTGATCGCACTTCGACGCCGAAGCCCTCCAAGGCGGGCATGATTCAATCCTTCGTACTGTACATTCTAGTCTCGTTCGTCACGTCGATCGCTTATGCGGTATGTTTGGAGCTATTCCGTTCAGGCGGACAAGCTTTCAGCTATGATGGCGACAGCTTCGCGCACGCGTTCTGGTTTACAATGCTATTGGCAGCAGGCTTCACGCTGCCTTTCACTGTTGGCAAGAAAGTGTGGCAGTTCAAGAGTTGGACGGTCGTTGCAGTCGATACATCGTATGAAGTGGTTCGGTTCACGATGCTATTGCTTATCTTCTGGAACTGGTCGTAGCACCTAACGTGTGAAAAAGCCGTACATTCACGTAACAAACCCGGTAAGCCCACAAGCTGCCGGGTTTTCCCATCCCCATAATCATCCTCATGCTCATCCTCTAGGCGCCCACAACATGACGGACACGCCAATGATACAAATCCCCGAACCAAGCCAATCATAGAAGTCAGGCGATTTTCGATCGACGAGCCAGCCCCACAGCACGGCAAGTATAATGAATACGCCGCCGTAGGCTGCATAGACCCGCCCAAACGAAGGGAAGCTCTGCCGCGTCGGAATGATGCCGTACAAAACAAGAATAATACTCCCCGCCAAGCCGAAGGACCACGAACGAGATTCCCGCAGCCATTGCCAGACCAAGTATCCGCCGCCGATTTCGGCCAGTCCCGCTAGGAGAAATAAAGCAATTGCGAGCAGCATGCGATTCAATCCTTTCCATTGAATTCCTCTGCACGTAGTATAGCCTGTACGGACAAACGAAGTAAATGAAGCAGGACCGAGCGCACCTATAATCGAAATAATAAGAAACCACATCCTCGTCACACACACGATCCATCCAACCTTTTCCAGTCCGCATCCACTGCCCGAAGCAGGTGCTCATTGCCGCACAAATGTCTCTTTTAACAATAAATACGGTCCAATTCAGCTTTTACGCACGAACCTGCATGAAAAGTCTATATCGAATCTTAAGGGACGCATGCTACATTGCAGATGTCAGGGTCACCTGAACATTGCTTAAGGGGGGTTCACATGTTGCGTAATTCCAATCATGTGAAGAGATCGAGAGTGATCAAGAAAGGATCAACAATAGTCATGGCTATTCTGATACTCGCTCTTGTTGGCTGCTCGAGTTCGAACAATAATACGAGTACTAATAACGCCGCCTCAAGTAACAAAACAACGAATGACAACACGACCGCAACAACGAATGATTCGACATCCACGAATGATACTGCAACGACTGACAACTCCTCCGCAACGACGACTGAGCCTCCAATGGAAATCAACTGGCATGGTAACTTCCAATTAGATTCGCTTCTTCCGGATAGCTACGTACAGAAGATTATTGAAGAGAAATTCAATGTCAAAATTAACTTCGTTTCTGCGAAGATGGACAAACTCAACCTGCTCGCAGCCTCCGGCGATCTTCCGGACGTCATGCGTATTGCCGATCCGAAGGATGTCGCAGCGCTGGGCAGCTCTGGCGTTTTGCTTGAGCTTCCGAAGGATCTGCTCTCCAAAGAGATGCCTGACGTAACGAGCTCGATCGATAAGGTTGATCCAGGTCTCTGGGGCTTGACGAACGTGAACGGCACAAACTACGCAATTCCGCAATACCTCGCTGTTGTTCCTTGGGATACAGGCATGGCTTGGCGCAAGGATGTGCTTGCAGATGCAGGAATCACAACAGTTCCTCAATCTATTGCTGATTATGACAGCGCATTCAAGTCGATCAAGTCCAAGGAGAAGGATATTCTCAAGGCTACAAAAGCAACGTCCAAGAAGCTCTACATGTTCAGCGGCGCTGATATTCAATATCCATGGAATGCCTACACCTGGTTGTTCGGCGCTTACGGCTCGATGCCTGGCACATGGCAGCTAGATGCAAACGGTAATATTGCACGTGCCGAGACGCTGCCTGGTACGAGAGATGCGCTGATTAAGCTCAATGAATGGTACAAAGCCGGCTACATCGACCCTGCCTTCGTAACAGACAAGGGTGACCAAATGGATGCAAAATATGCACAAGGCGCTTATGCGTTGACGACTAAAGGGATTGACGGTATTACAAGTCCGAACCCGGACTCGCTCCAGAAGGTAAATCCGGATGTACAGTATGACTTCACAAAAGCACCGACAGGCGATAACGGCCAGCAAGGTGTTTGGTCGTGGGGCAAGCGTCAAAACTTCATTGCATTCTCTGCGAAGCTGAAGGATCAGCCTGAGAAAGTAAATAAAATTCTTGAAATTATGAACGCAGTCGCAACAGATGACAGCCTCTTCTTGACAACGCACTATGGTGAAGAAGGCAAATCCTACAAGCTTGATAACGGCATTCCTGTTGTTATTCCTCCCTATGACAACGATAAATCGCCTGAATCCAACGCGCTCGGAACTGGCGGTCCTAACGGCGGTCTGTTCGGACCATTCGGATCGATCGATCTCGTGAAGAAGTTTACGAATCCGCAAATGGTTGACGCTTGGCAAACCTACTATGCCGGCAAGCCGGACGTTCTGTTCATGCTGCCGCTGCCATCGACGGCAAGCACGGATCAACGGATTCAAGACAAATGGAATGAAACGTTCATTAAGATCGTAATTGGCGAAGCGCCAATCACCGCTTACGACGACTTCCTGAAGTGGTTCGACTCAAACGGCGGCAAGCAGCTGACGAAAGAAGCGAACGATCTGTACACAGCAAGCTTCAAGAAATAAGAAGCAAGCAGGAAGACTTCCCGGCGCTTCAAGGCGAAGTCTTCCTGTCTTCCCTTCGCGCGACTAACGTGTTCAAGGAAAGGAGCAGGACATGGAAATTGCAAAAGAGTACAAGGCAGCAACCAAAGCGAAGGCCATTCGCTCCAAACCGACATTCTTGCATTCGCTTCGAAGCCTAGTGAAGCATTGGCAGCTGAGCTTAATGCTGCTTCCCGTCGTTGCCGCATTTCTCATTTTCAGTTATTTTCCGCTCCTGTGGCTCCTAATCGCATTCAAGGACTATAACATCGGCAAAGGATTATGGGGCAGTCCGTGGGTTGGCTGGAAGCATTTCCATATGATCTTCACCTATCCCGATATGATTCAGCTCATTCGCAATACCGTGTTCATTAGTTTGCTTAATCTTGGCTTCGGCTTCCCGGCAGCGATCCTATTCGCTCTGCTGCTCAATGAAATCAAACATTCTGCTTTTAAAAGAACGGTGCAGACATTGACGTACTTGCCGTATTTTATCCCTTGGACCATTATGGCCGGTTTCATCCTGCTGCTGTTCTCGGTCGACGGCCTTATTAATAATGTATTGGTCGATTACTTCGGTCTCGATCCTAAGAACTTCCTCACCAACAATGCATCGTTTATCCAACTGCTAATCGGCTCGGCGATCTGGAAAGGAATGGGGTGGAGCTCCATTATCTATCTCGCTGCAATCGCCGGTGTGAATCCGCAGCTATATGAAGCCGCGCACATTGATGGCGCATCCCGCATGCAGCGCATCGTTTCGATAACAATCCCGTCCATTGCTCCGGTTATCGGCATTACGTTTATTTTGCAGGTTGGGGGACTGATGTCATCGAACTTCGATCAAATTTATAACATGTACAACGCGCAAGTGTACAAAGTGGCGGATGTTATCGACACCTTCGTCGTTCGTATGGGCGTTACGCAGATGCAGTACAGCATCACAACCGCGATGGGGCTGTTTAAAGGCGTAGTCGGCTTCATCCTTATCATTCTCAGCAACTATATTATTCGGAAGACGAGCGATTCGGAGAACTCGCTTTGGTAGGAGGAGGGATGAGGCGATGCTGAACAAGAAGATGAATGTCTTGGATTATTTGAACTATCTGTTTATGACTCTGCTCTGCTTAACCATGATTTACCCGTTCCTGCATACATTCTCCTTATCCTTCAGTGATCCGATCGAGGCGAGTAAAGGCGGATTCATGCTTTGGCCGCGAGGCTTCCAACTTGATACGTATAAGGGATTGCTTAAAGATACGCTATTCTGGCGCAGTTACTTGAATATCGCAGCCGTAACGGCAATCGGGGTCGTCGGATGCTTATTCCTCACCTCCTGCGCTTCTTATGTTTTATCGCTGCCGCATTATCCGTTCCGCCGTTTCTTCACGATGTTCATCGTCTTCACGATGTTCTTCTCAGGCGGGATCATTCCAAGCTACTTGCTGACGAAGGATCTCCACCTCATGAATACATGGATTCCCCTTTGGGTTCCAGGACTTGTCGCCGCCTTCAATATTATTCTGCTCATCAATTTCTTCAAGCAGATTCCAAGCGAGGTCAGAGAGGCTGCAGTCATCGACGGAGCATCGGACTTTGCCATATTCACACGCATCGTGCTGCCTCTCTCGAAGCCTGTCCTTGCAACGGTGGCGCTCTTCCTCGCGGTCATGTTCTGGAATGATTGGTTCACGCCCTACCTATATTTAAATGATACGGATAAGTACACGCTGCCGCTTATCCTGAAGAAGTACGTGGTGAATAGCGAAATAGACGGCTTATCCGGATTTGTGAAAGCGACGAACCAGCAGGTGCTGCCAAGCCAAGTCCGTTCAACCGTTATTCTGGTGGGCATTCTGCCGACGCTGCTTATTTATCCGTTTATTCAAAAATATTTTGTCAAAGGGGTTACGCTCGGATCGTTAAAAGGTTAGTTTCTTGGTTCAAAGCGGTGGGGAGATCGACGCTTCAGTCGGTCTTCCTATAGCTGTTTATACGGACAAAGTATAGATATGGAAGGGGTCTGATCATGAAGCTTAAGTCCCGTTGGTTCCAAAATATATACGCCAAGCTGCTTCTTATTCTACTGAGCATCGCGATTATCCCTTCTCTTATTTCCAGTGTGTTCTCTTATCAAATTTCGATTACGAATGCGAAACATCAGAGCGAGAATTACAGCGAGCAGCTGCTGACACAAATTGCGAATAGCAACGATATTACTTTCGAGCAGATGCGCTCTTTCATATATGAAATTATGATCAATTTCAGCTACTACAGCGATGTGATGGAAAAGACGCCATACTCTGCAGCTTTTCTTGACGTTCGCATCGCGCTCGATCGGAAGCGGCAGGCTTATCAGAAGCATATTAAGAACTTCGCCATTATTGATCTCGCTTCCAAGAAGGTCATTACCTCGGTAGGCGGAATCTCGATCTACGGGATGGATGAATATCGAAGTCAAGTCGATAAGAACCTGATGCAGATGGTGACGGAGAAGGATGATAAGTCGCTGTCCAACGAGCTCGTACTGCGTCCGACCGGCGACAATCAGAAGGTGCTGACATATATTTTCAAATACGGTCCTGCCGCGGACGTTAAAGGGTTCATTGCCGTTGACGTCGATGCGAGCAGCATTACGCATCCGGAGCAGGAAGGCGATTACGGCAGCTTATTCGTTCGCAATTCCAAAGGGCTGATGCTGTCCGATCAGAACTTGAGCATGTTCCAGGCGAGCCAAGATCCAAGCACGAGAAGCGATTATGTCGTTATTTCGCAGCGATCAGCATCTTCCAGCCTGCAATATGATTACGTCATACCGAAGCATGCTCTGACGAAGAGCAGTGATCGCGTATTGAACAGTATTCTGTTCATCAGCTTAGGGCTAGTCGTGCTTGGTGCGCTTGCAGCATGGCTGAGCTCGAAAAATATTTATACGCCTCTCAGGAACTTGCTTGGCTATATCCGCGGCATGAATGGCGATTCGCTGGCGACGGCGCCGAATATGAACGAAATCAATTACTTGGAGCAGGCGTTCACACGCATGAACCAGGAGAATAAGACCTACCTCAATATGATTCGCAGCAACCAAAATGTGTTCAAGCAGCGTCAGCTGGCGTTGCTGCTAACTGGAGATATAGCAGGCTATCAGTCGCTCGAAGTTCCGAGCAAGCTTCGTCTGCAATTCCCGCATGACCGCTTCCTTGTGATGACGGTCGAGATCGAAGATGTGACTGCGTTCAAGGCGAAGTATACGCAGCTTGAGCAGCAGCTGTTATATTTTGCAGTGGAGAATATTACGGAGGAAGTGCTTGGGGAGCAGGGATCAGCGGTGGCCGGACATCTTGAGCCTTACCGGCTGGCTGTCGTCTTCAATTACAGCTCGGAGCGCACCGATCACGAGCAGCATATTGAGCTGTGCAAGCAGCTGAAGAACCAGATCGTCGGCTACTTGCATCTGTCGGTCAGCATCGGCATCAGCGAGCCGGCAAGCGATATCCACGCGATCAAATCCTGCTACGATCAGGCGATTCGGGCGATTTCGTATAATGTCTATTTTGGCAAAAGCAGTATCATCCACTATCCGAGCGTCGCGCAGATGGATAATCATCTCCTGTTCGATTCGAATTCGATTCAATGGAACGAGGTCAAGGAGCAGATTAAGATACACTTCCGCATGAATGAGTGGGACCGAATCGAGGCTACATTGACCGAGATGATCCATAAAGTATCGTACATCGGCATTACAAAGTCGGATGTGCAATATATTTTCTTGCAATACGTAGCGAGTCTCTCAGACCTGTGCGTGGAGTTTTCGCTGCAGCTGTCGGACGTGTTCGGCAAGCATTTCTATATTAACGAGAGTGCGGCAACACTGTCTACAATGGAAGAGTTGAAGCTGCAGATGACGACGATGGCGAAGCGGCTCTATGAGATGCTGGGAGAAAAGAAGACGCATATCCATACGGAGATGATTGAGCAGCTGCTGCACTATATTGAGGAGCATATTGAGGAAAATATTACGCTGGAGTCGATTGCGGAGAAGGTGTATATGCATCCTGCTTACCTCAGCCGAATCTGCAAGACGGTGACAGGGCTCAGCTTAGGAGAGCAAATTGTGCTCGCCAAGATTAATAAGGCGAAGAGCTTGCTCGTTCACAGTGACGATAAAGTCGGGAATATCTCGGAGCGGCTTGGTTATACCACCCCGAGAGCGTTCTATCGGATCTTCAAAGATTATACCGGCTTCACGCCGAGCGACTTCCGGAAGCGGGAAGGGCTGAAAAGCATTACGGAGTAAAATGACATTAGCTGGCTGTGATGATTGCGAGTCCGGCTGCCGGTACAGGAATCGCTTGAATGCCCGGCGTGCTGCTCAGAGCGTACTCGGAGACAATGTGACCGAGGCAGTTCTTGATAGTCACCGTTGCTGTGGTGCATTGCTGCTGCGGGATTTCGATGACGAGCCTGCTTGTGCGTGTGCCATTGATCAGTATGGTCTGCGATGGAAGAGGCTGGCTTTCTGACAGCTGGATAATAAGGTTCTCTTGATAAGCGGCAGCAATATACGTATTGCTGCCTGTTGCCGTTACGAGCGGGTAGAGCAGCTCCGGGTGATGCGGCGCAAGCTTGCCGTCTAGCAGCGTGCTGCGGTGCTCCTTCCAGAACGCGAGCCAGAAAGCGACCATCTCGGCGTGCTGCTCCGGCAGAGCCGTGAGGCGCACGGAGATTTGCGGAACGGCGAACAGCACGTTGATGATTTGCAGTGCCGCGCTCTCGACCGGCTCATCGGCATGCCACATAATCATGTCGGCATGAGCGGCTGTGCTGCCGCAAAGCAGACGAATATCAATTGTGCGCATCCTATTCTGAACGGCATCATTCGGGCAATCCGCTGCCCGGAACAGATTGCCGTATTTGCGCATGAGCGGACTAATATAGTTCTGCCGGAATTCGAGCATGATGTCCGGCTTGATTACGCTTAACCTTGCAATGACCTCGCTGAGGAGCAAATCCACAGCCTGCGCAACCGAGATGTCGTCACGGCCATCATCATTGCTGGGATTCTCTTTCTCCGGCTGGTGGAATACATCGACGAAATCGAGCTTGAACCCGTCGAGATCCCAATCTAGCAGCGCTTTCTCGTAAACTTCCATTAAGTAGCTGCGAACCTCCGGATATCTCGGATCGAGGACCCCGGCATCCAAGTAGTCGATCGTATAGAGCAGCTTATTCTCGTATCGGCCCCATGCTTCGCTATGCTTCCCGACGAACGGCACCGAATACCAAAGGATGTATTTCATGCCGAGCTTATGAACGTTCTCGACATGTGCCCGCATATCCGGAATCTTTTCCGTGCATACTTGCCAATCCCCGCAATAAGCGTAGCCGCGCGCATTATCCGCCGTCTGCCAGCCGTCATCGACGATGACCGTTTCACAGCCCAGCTTGCTCGCCGCTGCGCATTGCTCCTCGATCGCCTCTGGCGAGAGCTTCTGATGGAAGCTATACCATGTCGAATACATCGGCTGAGTAGCCGCAGGCGGTACCTGGGAAGGCTTGTTCTCCGGGAAGGCGCTCCACCAATCGCTTACCTGCTGGAGCGCTTCGTAGTAGGGGATGTGGCTGCGCGTGTCGATTCTTAGTATTGCTTCATAGCGGGAGATTGGCGTCGTTGGGGTGTCGAACATGGCGATGTAGCAGTGGAAGCAAGCAGATTCCTCATTTACGCCAGCATCATATTTAATGACATTAAGTACATCGGAGAATGCAAAAGTAAGCCGATTGCCGCCATCCCCGCTAAAGAGACTGATTACCGGAGCTGAGTACGTTGACTTCGACTCGAATGGCTGCGACCAATCGGCGCGCAGTCCTTTGTTATAGATGGCAGTCGGATGCCATTGCCCTTGAACATCCACAATCGGCATCCGCCACTCGAGGCGAATCGGTGCTGGGACGGCTGCATTGTCGGAATGGATTCGGATATGGACTAGCTCGATGCCTGGCTCGTTTGACGGCTCTACGGTGAGTTCGGCATGAAAGGGGCTTGCGTCTTCGGCATTATTCTCCAAACGATATTGAAATAAACCGGCTGCTTCTACTAGCATGACAATAGATTCCCTCCTTAGGATGGCTTACTTTCACTATAAAGCAAAGGCTAAGCAGCCACTAGCGCGTATTGCAAATAAAGGTGTCCGAATATGTTCGGTGTTGATCGTTATGCCGGATTAGACCGCAAATGTGCGGAATAGTCACTTTGTTCGGATGGTGCCTCTTTGATAAACGGCATTACGATGACGGGCTACATCTTCGAGCAGGGCGTTATTCGCGCCGAACTGCAAGGGGCAGGCATGTGCCGGCTCGTGCTTGAAGCCGCACACCGGCCGATCGTTTATTTGAACGATGAGTCGGCGAAGGTGGTTTATGATGAAGCTGCAGGAGTTGCGACTGTGCAGCTGCGCATGACTTCGGGAGAGCCGTTGAAGCCGGTTGTTAGTTAATGAGGTTAAATGTATGCGAGAGGCTGTCTCGCTGAGGGGGGAGAACAAATATGTTCTCTCAGCTCGAGAAAGAAGGGTTTCGCTGGTAATGAGATCATTTATGATCTCTCAACTCCGAGATTCAGAGGTTTCGTGCATCTGCGGCACGCGAGGGAACGTATACGTTCTCTCAGCTCGAAAAAGAAGTGTTTCGCTGGCTGAGAGATCATATATGATCTCTCGTGAGCGGAAAAAGCCAAAACCGAGCGGGAGTGTAAGCTAAGAGAGGGAAAAGCCTCTCTCGCAGCCGAGAACACCATGCTTCGCAGCAAAGTAACCTCAATATCGACTTGATAAGTTATGAGCTTCTGCTAATATGTAGATAGCCTCGAGCAATAACGAAGGATGTGATAGTCGATGCTACACATACGGCCGATGCAGCTCTCTGAGTTTGATTTTTGTATGGAGATGCATTACGAATCCATTCATATTGTAGAGAATAAGCCGTCGAAGGAAGAACTGCTGAACGCGCCGGCAATTCGGAAGTACAACGAAGGCTGGGGCAGAGCAGGAGATGCAGCTTTACTTGCCGAATTGGATGGGAAGCTTGTAGGAGCTGTCTGGATACGATTGTTTAATGAGGTTAATAAAGGCTATGGCTATGTCGACGCCGAGACGCCGGAGCTTGGCATTGCGATTGCACCGGGTTATCGAGGACGCGGTATTGGCTACGCGCTCATGCAAGCGATTATTGAACTTACGCGGGCAGATGGTTATCGAGCGCTTTCGCTTAGCGTAGACCCGGCGAATACGCGTGCCGTTCAATTGTATCAACGACTCGGGTTCGAGCGCTGCGAGGCGGCGGAAGGAACGTCATGGACGATGAAGTTGAATCTCGTTTAATAATGTGAGGGAGGCTGAGCGATTCGTATGAAAATCCTCATTACAGGGGCAACCGGAAATGTTGGTACAGGTGTTTTGGAAGCGCTGCCACAGAAAGATGACATTCGGCTGTCGGATATCGCCTCGCCTAGTGGAGCTGCGCCGCAGCCGTTCTTTACAGCAGATGTGAGGGAGCCGCATGCGCTTGATGAGGCAGCGCAAGGCGTGGATGTCATCATTCACACGCCAGCTTATCATGGCATACATATGGGCACCTTTACGGAAAAAGAGTTCTACGACCTCAATGTCACCGGCACGTTCGAGATGTTCCAAACTGCTGTGCGCAATAACGTGCGCCGCATTGTCTGGCTGTCCAGCATGTCCTTCTTCGGTGACGACTTCTATGCGTATACGAAGAAGCTTGGCGAGCAGCTATGCGAATTTTATCATCGCAAGCACGGCATCGAAGTGATCATGCTGCGTCCTGCTGACTTCACGCCGTTCCGCTCAATCAAGCATTACGGGGAGCGGCTGCTGCATGGCGGAGTCGATCGCCGCGATGTCATTCAAGCGGTTGTGAAAGCGACAACGTGTGAGCAGCGCTTCGGCGCTTACCATATTGTTCGCGAGGATCATTTCACTGAAGCCGATGTCATTGCCTATGCGCAAGGTAACCGAGTAGAAGCGTGGGAGAAGCTCTATCCAGGTGCGCAAGCGATTATCGAAAAGTATGGATTCCATCTACCGGATGCAATCCATCCTGCCGATCTTTCCCGTGAGAAGCAGGAGCTTGGCTATGCGCCGAGCTATAACTTCGGCACGTTTCTGGAAGAGTTTACGCGAGACAACGCTATTGTTGAAGCGAAAAGTATTTAGCGAATAGTCATTAGCTTCATTTATAAAACGAGAGACTAAGCAGCGATGCTTAGTCTCTCGTTCAGATTGTGGAGAAACTAGCGTTTTATCTAAACGGCGAGTTTCTCTTTTTTTTTAATCCTTACTTAGTCTTTCGCTCTGCATACTCTGGATAAACGGCTCAATATGCACATGCACCTGCATGACCTGATGCTTCTCAAGCAGCTCGCTCTCCACATGCTCCGTAATTTCATGGCTCTCCAGCACATTCATCTCGTGATCCACTTCAATGATAACATCCACGAAGATTTGATTGCCGTGCACGCGACCCTTAATATCTTTTACTCCTTCAACGCCGTCCAGCGCGAGAACCGTGTCCTTGAACTTCTCCAGTTCATTCTCATCGAAGCCGTCGGTAAGCATATGCGTCGCTTCGCGGAAGATCTCCCATGCCGTCTTCCAGATCAGCAAGCCAACGATTATAGCGGTCGCTGCATCCAGCCAAGGAAGGCCGTTGACCGCGCCGATGACGCCGATGAATGTGCCCAAGCTTACGAAGGCATCGGAGCGGTTATCGAGTGCAGCTGCTTTCAGGGCGTGGCTCCGTGTCCGCTGAGCCAGCCGACTATTAACGCGATAGACCACATACATCACGACAGCAGAGAATACAGCTACCCAAGCCGCAAACATATCCGGTGAAGCGATGTCTTTCTCCATAATTTTCGCAATAGCGCTTCTAAGCACTTCAACGCCAGCGCCGAACATGACGAAGGAAGCGACCATCGAGGCAATCGTTTCGGCACGTGAGTGACCGTACTGGTGGTCGGCATCCGCAGGCTTATTTGAGATCCGAAGACCAATTAGCACCGCAAGCGATGCGAAAATATCCGATGTATTGTTCAGGCCGTCAGCTAGCAGCGCCTCTGAATTTCCGAGCCAGCCTGCTCCAATCTTGAGCAAGGAGAGCACGATATATACACCAATGCTGATCCATGCGCCATATTCGGCTGTTTTGTTCCGTAACCCTGTATCCACTACTTCTCCCCCGACCCATGATTGTATGAGACCTTATTATATAGAACGAAATTCGTGTGGGTCTAGAGAAACAGTGTTGCTCCGGGTAAGCACAGTTTAACGGGGTCAAGATCGTTTAGACAAGCCAACTATGTTGCACAAGACCAATTCCCCTAAAATGTTACTAAGTTGCCCTGCTGCTGCATACGATTAAGGCGAAGCATGCGTAAGACAAAGGGAGGATGCTGCGAAAATGTCTCTATATAACGAGCAGCTTATCCAGTTTGCCAGCGCTTTTTTGCCGTATGGCGCGGAGCTGGAGTTTATCGAGAGCACGGTACCGCGAGCAGCGATTTGCGCAGTTGATATGAACGAAGATCACATCCCCGAGACGGTCCTGGTGTTCCGATTGTACGGGGAGCTCCATTTGCTTGAACTCCGCTACAAGGATGGCGCATGGGAGCGGGCAACAGGCTTGAAGGCGCCTGGCTATGGCGTGACGCTCATGACTTCCATGCCGATTACGCGCGCGAGCTCGAACAACTTGGTCATCGGCTGGCAGGTCAGCCCTGAATATTCGAAGCTGTCCGTCTATGAGTGGACCGATGATGGCTTGGTCGATATGGCGCCTGCGGACATGTATTACAGCTACTTGGAACCGCTCCCCGAAACGCGCGCTAACGAGCTGAATGAAAAGGTTGACTCGCTCTGTTTTGCACTCTGGTCCTATGAGTCCGGCGAGGCTTATCGGGTTGATGTCGTGAAGTGGAATGGCAATAGATTTGTAGAAGCGCCGGATGCATTCGCCGACTACTATCCGAATATAGCAAGGTATTACGAACAGCTGACAAGGCGTTATCCGAGCGCCCCTCTCTACTGGGAGTATCTCGCTGACGCACAGTACCGGGCGAGCATGTCGCGGGCGGTTGCCTTGTTTCCGGCATCAATAAAACGAATTGGCGGAACCAAATGGGGTTATATCAATAGCAATGGCAGAATGGAAATTCCGGTTCGATTCGACGATGCGCATGATTTTCAGAAGAATGGGCTTGCGATTGTGTCGGAGAAAGGGAAAACCGGGCTCATTAACGCCTCGGCGCAATATGTTGTTCAGCCGATCTATGATTCGATTTATCCGTTCTCGGAGCGGCGAGCTGCGGCTATCGACGAGAAAGGATTTCATATGATCAACGAGAGCGGGCAGGTGCTAACGAAGCGCGCGTATCCGTACATAGCAGATATGCATGGGGGTCGGTCGCTCTTCTATATCACTAAGGATTCGCCGGATGGCTCGGGGCAATCCTTATATGGTTATCTTGACGCGAATGGCAATGAAGCGATACCTGCGCAGTACGAGGATGCGACGGATTTCACGAACGGCCGCGCAGTCGTGAAGGTTAAGGAAAACGAATATGCGCTCATTAATCCAAGTGGCAGGCGGCTAGCGACTTATCCGTTTGCTTACGTCGGCCCGTATGGAGATGGGCTGCTCGCGTTCCAACGGGAACTAAGCGGCAAATACGGATATATCGACGAGGGCGGCAAAATCATCATCCAGCCGACGTATTACGCCGCTATGCCATTCGAGCGGGGCCGTGCAGTTGTGAATACGTCCGCAGACTTCCGCTCCGAGTACGGCGTTATCAATAGGAAAGGCGCATATATCGTAGAGCCGATCTATAACGATGTGCGAAGCTTAGGCGAGGAGCGGTTCGCGCTCGGGAATGCGATCGATAAGGAGCAGCCGTTCATCGGCTCCATGTATGCGATCGCGGATTGGAACGGCAAGCGGCTCTCTGATTTCGTCTACAATGATGTATCGGAATATCAGAACGGTCTTGCATCGGTGTCGGATACGAAGCACACATTCCTCATTGACCGCACGGGGAAAGCCGCTTCAGGCTATCCGCGAGTGCCAGGCCGAGGTTCGCTGACGGTAGAAGAAGGCAATCTTATCAAAGCCTTTGTCGATCAGCGGCTCTCTTATCGCAATCGTGCAGGACGAATGATATGGCAGCAAAATGTAGTCATTCCGCTTGCACCACCTTATGTCGTCAAAGAAGTGAAGTACAATCCGAATCCAGACTATCTCGTTTATTATCCGCAGGTCGATGGGATGGCCGATCAAGCTGCGATGAGAAACGTGAATGCGAAGCTGAGAGATATGTCTCAGGTGAAGCCGATTCCAGCGAATGAGCGGCTAGATTATTCGTATACCGGCGATTTCGACGTCTCGTTCTTCAAGCATCAATTGCTGCAGCTGGAGCTTACCGGCTACAACTTCCCGTTCGGCGCTGCACACGGGATGCCTACGCAAGTCTATGCGATTCTGAATTTGGTGTCAGGGCATATGTTTGCGCTCAAGGATTTGTTCAAGCCGGGCAGCAATTATGTAAAGGTGCTCAGCGATATCGTTGGCAAGCAGATTAAAGAGGATCCGCAATATTCGTATGTATTCCCAGACTCGTACAAAGGCATTAGTCCTGATCAGCCGTTCTTCGTGACCGAGAATGCGCTGCATCTTTACTTCAATCCCTACGATATTGGACCGTATGCTGCGGGATTCCCGACGTTCACGATCCCTTTTGCCGAGATTCGCAGCATTATTGATACGAATGGCGAGTTCTGGAGATCATTTCATTCATAAGACGAAGGAAGGGAAGCTAGGCTGATGCCCAGCTTCCCTTTTGTTGTATCTCTACTTGGCTGCCGCTGCTGGCTTTGTTGTAATAAAGACGGTGTGGTTCTTCCATGTGACAGTGGTTCCTAGCATCGTGCTGATGTCGCGAAGCGGGACGTATACGGTGTTGCGATACACAAGAGGCGCTTCGCTCAGCCCGATCTTGGCGCCATCTAATGTCACGAGCGCATTGCCCGAGGTGAGTTGAATCTTCTTGCCTAGCGCAGAGGCAGTAACGGATTTGGTTGCAGCATCATAGCTGATCGTCCCATTGAATAAGCTGAACATCGCGCGGAACGGGACAAACACTTGATTGTTCACGAAAGCTGCATCCGGCGAAATCGAATGTTTGACGCCATCGACGACAATATCTGCTTTCTCATCTTTGATGATCAGATTGTGGGTCGGTGCGAACTTGGCTGCAGCAGGCAGCGGGTAGGCGAGCAATTGATGCTCCGCTTGAACGATTACGATGTTGCCGGCAACCGCGAAGCGGTTGAACATCCAAGCTGATGTTTGTCCATGTAGGAGCGTCTTGCCTGTGCTTAACTGCGAGATGAGGAAATGACCATTTTGCAGCCCGATGAACATGCCGCCGCCAATGCGGTCAACACGTGAGATACCGCCATTGCCCCAGTAATTGATTTCCGGTTTGGTCAGGTCGAACATCGAGAGCGAGCTCATGCCAGCAAACCCTTCAAACTGCATGTAGCCGTCACTTGGGCCTAGAATCCACTTCCCGAGCGTCCCTTGGAACAGATGGTTATAGACAAAAGGCGCCCCTTTCGTCGGATCTGCATCCCGATGATACCGGTAGACCACGTCATTGACGCCAATATAGAGCCAATTACCGTCCATCGCCAGCTTCGTAATTCTCGTATAGGGACTGTTTGGCGAAGAAGTGGATATTTCGGCATTGATTTTGCTCACATCATAGATTTGGTCTTTGACTAGCTTCCCGGTGTCCGTGTTGATCTGAAGCACATGCGTCGTGAGCGGGTCTTCTGCCATGAAATTGTAGGAGCTAACCCACAGCTGATTGCCTTCCACAAGAAGGGGATTCGATGCCCAACCGAAGCCGAACTTCTCCTTGCCGGTAGCAGCGTCATACCCGTATAAATTATCGTGAGAGATCGCTCCTTGCTCGATGTACGATTGAACAACCGTATCGCCGACAAGAGTCAAATCATCAACTGCGTAGGCCTCTGTCTTATCCACCATCCAGAGCTTCTTGCCAGTTGCCAGATCCAGAGCGAATAGCGCATCTCTGCAGCTTATATAGACTCGTTTGGCATCAAATTTCACCTGAACAAGATTGCTCTTGCCGAGCGGGGCTATCCAGATCTTCTTCCCGGTCTGGGCATTAAATGCATAGAGCACGCGATCTTCGCCCAGCGCATAGATGATGCCATTGTGAAGGAATAAGGTAGTTGAGTAGTTTGTTTTGCTCGTCCACATTACATGTCCGCTTGTTACATCGGAAGAGACGAGATGCTTGTTCTGCAAATAGACGAGGATGTTGCCTTCTACTGCAAATGAAGAGCCGTTCTGCATATACAGCTCATGATCGATCTTAGCGGACCAAAGTGGCTTCGTAACAGGTGTCTTCTCGAGATAGCTTGGAAAAGAGTTCAGCTGGATACCTTCAGCATGGACGGTCTTTCCTGTACCAGCTCCTGCTGCGGGCAATAGGATGGATAAAGCAGTGAGTGCGCATAGCAGAGTGCGGCGCGGCTTTAGCGATATTTTCAACGTATATTCACCTGACCTTCTTCGTAATTCGGACTAACTGCCGATATAGACGATGGAAGATCGAGAATTGTTACACTAAAAGTTTCCATTTCTATCTTTTTGTAGATTATAGCCGAATTCGATATACTAGACTCGCTAGTAAGTGAAGAATGTATGTTAAGAAAAGGGGAAATGAAGTGTCGGATCGGGTTCGTATCGTGAGAGTTGCAGTCATAACCGGCGGGATTCTGCTCGTGCTAGCAATTCTGCTGGTGGTCATGTTGAAAATGCTAAATAGCCATTCAAGCCCTCATGTGGCACGCTTTCCGGCGCAGGAGTATCAATATATGGAGAAAGAGGCTGCGAATGGATTCAAGCTGCATGTGCTGCAGACCGATCCTTCGAATATATCGCTTGAAGTCATTCGGCAAAATCTAGCTGTATCCGATTATTACGGCGTAAATGGAGGGTTCTTCTACGATACGAGCTTGCTTAGCATGGCGGTCATGAACGGGCAGCCGGTCGGCGGTGCGAAGGGGCAATACGGGGCGGGGGATGAGAATGCCAAATACCCGCGCGGCACGCTCGTCTGGGACGGCGCGAGCAATAAGTTGTCCGTGCAGATCGTGAGCAAATCTTCAGAGCTGGAAGTGAGCGATCCGCTCCACTTCTGGGCGCAGGGCGGCATCAGCATGAGCCTTGGTCAGGATGACCTGTGGCTAGGACGCGCGATGCTGGAAAATGCACCGCTCATGGATAACAGTCATCTTCGCAGCGCAGCGGTCTATGATCGGCAAGGGAAGCTCTACCTCATCGTTAGCAGCACGAAGGGGACGCTGGCAGATTTTCGTTCGGCAATAACCGAGCAGTTGGGCAGTATGCAGCTGGTTGATGGTGTTTTTCTAGATGGGGACGGCTCGTCCCAGATGCAAGCGGCGGAGATGGTGCTGCATGGCGACAGCCGACCGGTCGTGGAGATGATGCGGATCGTGAAGTGATGGTGTTTGGAAGAATATTGCAACCTTTGCGGAGTGGGTACAAGAGAAGAATCAGATTGCGATTACGTTTGAGATACATAGTGTTACCTAGCAAACATATATTGGAAGAGGAGAGAATAGGTCAAGCTTTTGAATCCAAATTCGGAGTTGGACGGTGATTAGTAGTGAAGCGGAACATACGCATTGCCTTAGGTCAAATGCAAGAGCTGACTCAGGAAACGATGACTTTTGCCAAGCAGCTTGGAGTAACGAGTGTCCAGTTGAACACCCCGAATATTCCAGGTGTTGCGTGTTGGACTTACGAGGATCTGAATGCGATTAAGAAGACATGCGATGACAATGGACTGTTCTTGGAGTCTATTGAGAATGTTCCGATTCGTTTCTACGATAAAATCATGCTAGGACTGCCCGGCAGGGATGAGCAAATTGAGAACTATAGCACCATTATCCGGTATATGGGCCGTGCTGGAATCCCTGTCCTTGGTCACCACTTCATGCCGAATTTCGTATGGCGGACGTCCTCGGAGCCGGGTCGGGGAGGGGCTTTATGTACGGCGTTCGATCTTGAAGCGGCAGCAAGCGGCATCAATCAAGTGAAGTATGCTGCGAATCGGGAAGTGAGAATACCAGATGAGTCGGTCATGTGGGACAATTATGCATATTTCCTAAAGGCTGTCATTCCAGTAGCCGAAGAGGCTGGCGTCCGGCTGGCGCTACACCCTGACGATCCACCGGTTGCTATGCTTGATGGAACGGCGAGGATTTTCTATAAAGTGGATAATTTCAAGAGGGCGGAAGCGATTGCAAATAGTGATGCTTGGGGCTTGAATCTATGCCTCGGCTGCTGCTCGGAGATGGTCTATGGCGCTGCGAATGTGATGGAGATGATTCGATATTTTGGCCCGCGGAACAAAATCTGTTATGTGCATTTCCGAGATGTACAAGGCACGATGCCGAAGTTCCAAGAGTGCTTCCTCGGCGAAGGAAACTATCATCCCGCTGAAGTGCTGCTGGAGCTGAAACGGTCAGGATTTACAGGCTTCCTGATGGACGATCACGTGCCAAGCGTCATAAATGATTCCCCATGGGGCCATCGAGCACGCGCTCATGCCGTCGGGTATATGCAGGGGCTGTTGAATGCGTTGGAGTTGATTGAGAGGTAAAGGCGTTATGGAGCAAAAGGCATGCCAGAGTAGGTTTGTGCTTCGAAAGTGGAAATCCCCACCTTATTTCGCTGAATAGCAGTGAGTGGCCCAAGATAAATGGACATTTGCATTTATTCCGAGATAGTGGTAACCAGCAACCAACCTATTGGATTGGTTGCTTTTTTAATCTAACGAAATAGCTTAAGGGCAGGATAACTGCCAATTATTAGCGAATATCTCGGATACTGATCACTTTATCTAGGAGGAACTGATATCAGAATTAGTAGAACTATTGTAATACTGCAGACCCTAATCATTGTTGCTTTGCTCGGTGTCATATCAATCCTTATCGTAAAGCCTGAGACGAACAGAACAACCAATAATGCAGTTATCATTAATTATGACAAAGCGGATCTGGATCGGCTTGAAGAAATGGTGAGTCGATTCAATGAGGGTCATGGTGACAACTTAATGATTATTGAACCAGGTATGGACAGTGGTCCGGTCATCCATGATGTCATTACGAACGGGAGGGAAGTCAAGTGGACCGTTGATCATTCAAGAGATGCTTGGTTTCCTAATAATAAGAACAAGATCGTATATGAGTGTAAGTCGATTCGACTTCATGAACGAGATCGTGATTTTATTGATGTGCAATTGTCAAAATGTATGGGTTACAAGGCGGAAGAACAGCTGCCTGTTCTATCATTCCCGAGGGAGAAATTGTAGTTCTGAACAAGAATTGACTCGGATAGGAGCCTGCCGCTGTAAGTCTGGGCAACCGTTAGATGTCAAGAATGTTTAAATGTGTGTGAATAAGCTCTGAGGCAACCGCTAGAATTCCTCAGGCATGCTTCGATCCAAAATACTGGAGTGAGTCATACTAGCGCGCCGGTGGCTTATCTTTTATCTCCCGCTCATATAAATTCGCACTCCACATGCCAGCGTCATAGAGGCCCTTATAGCTAAATCCTGAATGGACATAATAGGCGTTCAGACTCGGATTGTTGGACATACAGTCTAGCCGGAGCCAGCGTTTACCTCTCGACCGAATATAACTTTCTGCATAGCGGATGAGCTCGCGGCCGATTCCTTCTCCCTTTCGTTTGCGCGATACGCATAACCGATGAACATATCCCGCATCCTCGTGAAATTTCTCTCCCCATATTTCCTCATCTCGCCAGTGCATGGAGAAGCAACCGACAACCTCATTCCCCAGAGTGGCGACAAACACTTCCTGATCTCGGACAAAAGCTTCGACCATCCCGCGATTGAAATGTTCAGCTCTCCACTGCCACAAGCCGTGCGTCGCATGAATCCATTGCGCTGCATCAATAAACAGGGGACGGATACCATCTACGTCTTCATCTGTTGCCCTGCGAAAAGAAAGCAATTCGGAAGGCTCGCGCCGCCAATCATGCTCCAGCCTAGATGCCGTTTCGAGCGCACGCTCTTCTCCGAGAAGCTTGGCGACAAGATGCAGCGCCGCATCAATGCCCGCTGTAACGCCAGCTGATGTAATAAGCCGACCGTTATCCACGTAACGGACGTTCTCGACCAGCGTTGTGCTAGCCGGCGCTGCCTCCCTGAGCAAATCCATGGCACGTCTGTTGGTAGTCGCGCGCAATCCAACGAGAAGTCCGGCTTTGGCGAGCAATAGTGCCCCTGTGCAAACAGACAGAGTAAACGAAGCCCGCTTTGAGGTTTCGTAGATCCAGCTGGTCAGCTTCTCGTTATACATCTCTTTGCGGGATCCCCAGCCTCCCGGCACGACGAGAATGTCTGGATCCGGGCAATCCCAAGAAGCGAAGTCTGGCTGAATCGTTAAGCCGCTAATGGTTCGGATAGCATCTTTAGACTCCAGGGCAACCGTATAAACGCGGAAGTCCTGTCCCCAATTACTAGCAATAGCGAACGTGTCGAACGGGCCGGTCACATCTAGCGCATCCACATGGTCATACACGATTACGGCAACATTTTTGACTGACAACATCCTGGCACTCTCCTTAGAAAATAGAAAAGCATCTGGTTAGAGTTAACCAAATGCTTTGCCCAGGCGAACGGCTAGTTTGAAAGATACGCTCCCCCGTAGTGATCTACGTTCTCGCCAGTTACGCATCCCGTTTATTTATTGACTATTATAAGACGGGGAAGAGAATAATTTCAACTGAATTTTCTGAATATTTAGGTTGACGACATCTTTATTTGCTAGTATTATTTTACCAATTTACGTATTTTGTAGGGGGAGATACAGCTGTCTAATATTCAAGCAATTGTACTAGACTTGGACGGAACCTTGCTCGGTAGTGATAAAACGATATCTCCTAGAAATCATGAGGCTGTTAAAAGATGTTTTGATGCTGGAATACATATTATTATTGCCACGGCGCGCCCGCCTAGAGCGGCTAATCAATTTGTGATGAAGTTCCCTTTTGTAGACTACATGGTTTATTACAACGGAGCTTTAGTCACTTGCAAATCAAAACAAAATGAGCGGCACATTAGCATTCCAATGGAGATTAGCAGGCAGATTAACAACTTCATCGAGTTAAGGGAACCTCAAGCGATGATCTCCTACGAGGTGAATGATTTATGGTATACGTGCAGCCCAGTTCCAGATTCCCGAGGAGCTCAACTGGGTATCCGCCCGAATGATCCGAAGCCGCAGGTTGTTGATAAAGAGCATATGAGTTCACTTTCCCCGACCAAAATATTGGTTCTAGGCTGCAGCAACTGGATCGATATAAGCGAACAATTCAGTGAAGTTGTAAACGTTATCGCAACCGATGAAGGAGTATTGGTCCAAATCATGCATAAAATAGCCTCTAAGGAAAAAGCCGTGCAATGGGTGTTAAGCGATATTGGAGTGAAATCAGAAAACGTTATGGTATTCGGGGATGATTTTAATGATGTCGGGTTATTCCAGATGTCCGGATTTCCGATCGCCATGGATAATGCAATAATTGAACTAAAGAATTGCGCAGCCCACATAACCGAATCCAATGATAATGATGGTGTTGCTGCTGCAATCGAGAGATTTGTTGCAATTGAGACTAGTTAGGAGGAGTCAAAATGGGTTCAAGAATCATGCATGCGATTATAGCGATTCGAATTGCAGAGAGTCTCTCGTTAGAAGATCGTACGCTATTTCTGCTAGGAGGTATCGCTCCGGATGCTGTCTCCACCAAGAATGAATCGCATTTCTTTCAAGGCGACTTACATGACACTTACATGACTTTTCGCGAAGCGTTGATTACGCAGGGTTTCTATATAAATACCAAACACACGCTGCAAGCGCGTATATTCTAGGCTACTTTACACATCTGGTCGCTGATGACATCTGGTTAAAAGGCTTCAATCTATCTTGGCTGCGTAATCGGATGGAAGCAAATAAAGAGCTATACAATCAATATCACAAAGAATTTCGCTTGTTAAACGGGCAATTGCTGGAGCATTACGGTTTGAAAGATGAGTTGAACAGGTTGTTGATTCATAGCAACGATGTTATTGATCTCGTTGAGGTGAAGTCCGCAGATGTCGAAGCGCTTATTCCCCATGTTATAGAAGATATGAATTATCCCCCCCGCAGTAATCTCTGAGAAGCTTCATGTATTCACGTTCGATCAAATCCTTGGATATATCGAAACTTCGGTTGAGGTTGCATTGATTAAATTAAAACAGGCAGCGATTCTGTATCGATTGCCCGTAAATCTAAGTGGATTGTGAGATGTCTAGAAAGCCAGAATTTAAACAGATGGAGAGAAGTTAATGAGCGTAATAACCTTATGTGGCTCGACTAAATTCAAGGAGAAGTTCAATCAAATGAACGCATTCCTTACCCTTCAAGGACATATTGTAATTAGTCTTGCTTTCTTCGAGCAAAGTGAGGGCTTTGAGCTGTCAGAGCATCAAGCAGAATTACTAGGTGAGCTGCATTTGCGAAAGATTAATCTATCAGACGAAATATTCGTGATCGACGTTGGCGGCTACATCGGAACGAGTACGAGAAGAGAGATCGAGTATGCGGAGGCAGCGGGGAAGGTAGTTCGGTATTACTCTAATGGCGAGATCCCTTCGGACTATTTTCTGCCAAACATCAAATTCCGGCATATCGCACGCGCAGTCATTGTACATAACAAGAAAATACTAATCGCTCGTTTAAAAGGGGCGCACTCTTTTCTGCCTGGTGGTAGTATTGAGCTAGGGGAAGGCGCACAACAAGCTTTAAAGAGAGAATTGGGCGAGGAGTTAGGTGTCGAATGTACAATAGGGCGATTTCTTGGTGTAGTTGAGACGAGAAGGACTGACGAGAAAGGAATTACTCAGCATGAAGTTAGTCATCTCTTTGAAGCAAGCTCGGAGCAATTACAATCTCATATGATACCTACCTCCGAAGAAGGTCATTTGGAGTTTTATTGGATAGAGCTAACATCGGATAGTTTGAAAAAACATCATGTGTTGCCGCAGATTCTTCATGAACACCTTGTTCGTTTGGTCGTAGAGAAGGAATGTGCTTGGTTAACTACGTTAACACCACGAAACGCAATATAAAATAACTAAATTTTCATCCAAACTGGCATCGCAAAGATGGCAGTTTTTTATTGCAATTTCTGTGTGGTATAACACACAGGTGTGTATTATAATAAACAAACCTGACATAAAGAAAAAGTTACACGGAGAGGGTCAAGCCATGCAAGAGAACACAAACATAAAGAGTCAAGGAGCTGTAAGTACCGGGGACTTCATCCAAGGCGTGAAAGATTGCATACCCACCTTGCTCGGCTACTTAAGTATAGGATTTGCCGCTGGGGTTGTTGAGAAGACATCGGGCCTCAGCATAATTGAAATTACTCTGATGAGCGTCCTCATCTATGCGGGATCCGCCCAGTTTATCATTGCCGGGATGATTGCAGCTCAGGGCTCGGTAGCGGCAATTATTGTAACGATTTTCTTCGTGAATCTGCGCCATTTGTTGCTGAGCGCGGCTTTGTCGCCTTATTTTCGCCATCTTAGGCCTTTAGTGAACATGCTCGTAGGTTCATTGCTTACTGATGAAACGTTCGGTGTTGCCATTAATCAGACGGTGAATAAGCAACGACTGAGCGAAAAATGGATGCATGGACTCAACATAACCGCTTACCTGAACTGGATTGCAGCCAACATAGCTGGAGCATATTTGGGACAGTGGATTACGAATCCTCAGAAGTTTGGCCTCGATTTTGCATTGCCAGCCATGTTCATTGGGCTTCTGGTTCTATTGATGGTGAGCCGGGGGAAGTTTGTAAGAGATGTTATCGTTGCAATTAGCGCTGTTGTCGTGGTTGTAGGAGTTACGTTGGTGTCATCTGCAAGTGTTGGCGTCATCGTGGGCACAGTGATTGCAGCAACAGTCGGAATGGTGGTGGAAAAATGGAAATAAGATGGGATATTCTGCTCGTTATTATGGGGTCATCCATCGTCACATTCATTCCGCGCGTGCTGCCGCTTATTCTTCTAAGCCGCATTCAAATTCCTGATTGGGGCATGCGCTGGTTAAATTATGTACCCATCGCAGTTATGGCTGCCCTGGTCGGACAAGAATTGTTCATACAGAATGGTGAGCTCTCTCCACTTCGAAACAACGTCGAATTGTTCGCCGCGTTACCGACTTTCTTAACGGCGATCTTCACGCGCAGCTTATTAGGAACGGTCGTTGTCGGCATTATTTCGATTATGGCGCTTCGTTATTTGATTTAGTTGTGAGCAGGAAAGCGTAAAGATATGTTTGAAATCTCCTATTGTGAATTACTGGTTAATCGCTTATAGTAAAAGCAATTGAATAACTATGTGCGGGGGCTAGATGGAGTCTGGCTGAGATTGGGAACGTATTTCCCTGACCGTTAATCTGAACCAGGTAATGCTGGCGTAGAGAACGTATCGAATTGTATTAATTCGCAAACCATTCGTATATTCTCGAATGGTTTTTTTTGCGTTCCGTGCCCCTGTTGCCTGTAACTAAAGGAGCTGTTGAAATATGAGTTCGAGTCGATTTACTGAGAGATTGTACGGTGCTGCAGAGTCGATATGGGCGAAGTGCCACGAGCATCCGTTTCTGACGGAGTTGCGTGCAGGGACGCTCGATCACGATCGATTCATCTATTATCTCAAGCAAGATTATGTCTATTTGATCGATTATGCCAAATTGTTTGCGCTCGGCAGCGTGAAAGCACGGGATGTGCAGACGATGGCGAAGTTTGCAGAGCTGCTGCATAACACGCTCAATGTGGAAATGGAGCTGCACCGCCAATATACGGAAAAGTTCGGCGTAAGCCGTGAGCAGCTTGAACAGACGGTTCCTTCACCGACGACTGTGGCTTATACGAAATATTTGATGGATACCGCTGTACATGGCTCCCTGGCTGAAGTTGTCGCTGCGCTGCTGCCGTGCATGTGGAGCTATCGTGAAATCGGGGTTTCGTTCATGAACCATCCTGGCGCGTTGGACCATCCGCTCTACCGTGAGTGGATTCTGATGTACGGATCTGTTGAATTTGGCGAGCTGACGGATTGGTGCATTGGGTTGATGGATGAACTGGCGGAGGGACTGCCCGAGGCTGAGCTCTCAAAGCTGGAGGAGCGGTTCATCGTTGCTTCAAAGCTGGAGTATATGTTCTGGGATATGGCTTACCGGTTAGAGGAGTGGCCAGTGTGAGTATTACGCATGCAGAGCTTGGACCGATTGCGCTGTCTGTCAGCGATCTTCATTTTGCTTTTGCAGGAGAGCCTGCGCTATTCAGCGGTCTTGATTTCAACATCCGGAAGGGCGAGTTCGTCAGCATGCTCGCCGCGAGCGGTATCGGCAAGACAACACTGTTCCGGCTGGTGGCGGGTCTACTCGCGCAGGATACGGGGACGATCGCGATTGGAGCAAACCGCGAGCCAGCCGCGGAGGCGGCAAAACGAGGCCGAATCGGCTATATGCCGCAGCGGGATTGTTTGATGCCGTGGCGTACTGTGCTGGACAATGCCGCGCTAGGTCTCGAACTTCGCGGAGTCGGCAAACGCGAAGCGAAGCGCCAGGTGCTGGAGCTTCTGCCCGAATTCGGGCTAGCGGAGACGGAGCGGAAATATCCGCACGAGCTGTCTGGCGGCATGCGCCAGCGCGTCTCATTTCTGCGTGCTTTGCTTGGCGGAGGCGAGCTGCTGCTGCTCGACGAACCGTTCAGCGCTTTAGATGCGATAACACGCATCAGTATGCAGGAGTGGCTGCTGCAAATATGTGAGCGGCACCGCACGACGGTGCTTTTCATTACGCACGATGTTGATGAAGCGCTTTTCTTGTCCGACCGAGTTCTCGTAGCTGCGACTTCTCCGATTTCGGCATTGAGCGAGCTGCAAGTCAGTCTACCTCGTCCGCGAAGCCATAAGCTCGCGCTCGATGAACCATTCATCCATTTGAAGCGACAGTTGCTAACCATGCTGGAGCAAGGTGCGGATATTCGGAAGGAAGGTGACGGACATGAGAGCTAAAATAACCGCTTATGTCCCTGAGGCAGCGTTCCTGCTGTTGATTGCGGTTCTTTGGGAAGCGAGTGCGCGAATTTTTCATTTTCCGCATTACATTATTCCTAAGCTGTCTGACGTGCTTCTGTCGCTGTGGGAAAACCGCGGGGTATTAACGAAGCATCTCGGGGTCACGCTGTGGGAATCGCTGCTTGGTCTGTTCATCTCGACCATTCTCGGTGTGGCGTCTGCGATCATTATCGACGTCTCGCGTCTCGCGAAACGGACGATCTACCCGCTCATCGTCGCTTCCCAGACCATTCCGATTATCGCATTGTCACCGATTATGGTGATGTGGTTCGGGTATGAAATATGGAGTAAAGTCGCCGTTGTTGTTCTGTTTACATTCTTCCCGATTGCAGTGAATACTGCAGATGGCTTCCGCACCGCCGATGCCGGTATCGGAGAGCTGCTCAGGACGATGGGAGCCGGCAAACGCGCGTTATTTACGAAATGGAAGCTGCCATCCGCGTTGCCTGGATTTTTTACCGGCCTTAAGCTGGCTGCCGCGATCAGCGTCGGAGGCGCAACGCTTGGCGAGTGGCTTGGCGGGGAGAATGGACTTGGCATGTATACGAAGCGGGCGTCGAATATGCTTCGTGGTGAAGCGGTGTTCTCGGGTGTTCTTTTGCTGTCGGCAATGGGCATTCTGATGTTTCTTGCCGTTCAATTGTTGGAGAAGCTGGTACTGAGCCATCGTAAAGAATAGTTATAAATAGATGATATGAGGGAGACTGGATTGAAAATGATGCTACGTAATTGGAGAAAAAGCGCGAAGCTGGTTCTAGCCGTAACGCTTATGATTGCCGCTGCAGCGGGCTGTGCCTCTAAGAAACAATCGGGGGAAGGGGAGACGGAGCTGACGGTTCTGCTCGACTGGTACCCGAATGCGGTTCATACGTTCCTATATGCGGCGGAATCGCAAGGCTATTTCAAGGATGCTGGCCTCAAGGTCAAGCTGGAGACGCCTGCCGATACGAATGATGCACTGAAGCTGGTGTCGACGGGCAAAGCAGATTTGGCATTCAGCTATCAGATGCAGGTTGCGGTAGCGCGAGCAGAGGATATTCCGATTGTCTCTGTCGGCGCGATCGTTCGCCATCCGCTGAATCAGCTGTTTGTCCGTGATTCGGATGGCGTGCAAAGCCCTAAGGACTTAGAGGGCAGAACGGTTGGTTATCCATCGCTTCCGCTCGATGAGGAGCTGATCAATACGATGGTGAAATCGGATGGCGGCGATCCGTCCAAAGTGAAATACGTGGACGTTGGATGGGATCTGATTCCGTCGATGACGACGAAGAAAGTGGATGGCATCATCGGTGGATACATCAATCATGAGAAGCTGCTGCTGGAGAAAGAAGGCCAGAAACTAACCGTATTCGACCCGTCCAAGTTCGGAGTTCCCGATTACTACGAGCTGGTTCTCACTGCTAGCGAGTCCGGCGTGGAGAAGAACGGCGATGCAATTAAACGGTTTATCGAAGCTGCCGGCAAGGGGCAAGCCTACACCGTAAGCCATCAGGATGAAGCGCTGAAGCTGCTGCTTGATCAACAAAGTGCTGATTTCCCGCTGGATGCTGAAGTTGAGAAGCAAAGCTTGGCTATTCTTTTGCCGCTTATGGATGCAGGGAAAGAGCCTTTCATGAGTCAATCCGCTCAGTCGTGGAGCGATGTTATTAATTGGTTGAAGGAGCATGGCCAATTATCGAAGGAAGTTAAAGCTGACGAGTTGTTCCGCAATCTATAGTAGGAGGCTCATCCAATGGACACACGCTATTCAAGACAGATGTTATTTGCGCCAATTGGCGAAGCGGGTCAGCGAAAGCTGGGACAAAGCGCTGTGTGCATTGTTGGCATGGGGGCGCTCGGCACCGTGCTTGCCAACCATATGGTTAGGGCAGGCGTCGGTTTCGTGCGGCTGGTCGACCGCGACTACGTGGAGCTGAGCAATCTGCAGCGTCAAATGCTGTACGACGAAGACGATGTGCAAAGCGGTTATCCGAAGGCGGTTGCAGCGGAGAGGAAGCTTGCGAGAATTAATTCCTCTGTTCGGCTCGAAGCAATTGTCGCAGATGCTACCGTTCACAATATCGACGAACTGCTGGATGGAATGGATCTCGTACTCGATGGAACAGATAATTTCCAAACACGGTTTCTATTGAACGATGCTTGCTTCAGCAAAGGAATTCCGTTCACCTATGGCGGTGCCGTCAGCGCACACGGCATGAGCGCGATGCTTGTACCGGGGCAGACGCCATGTCTGCGCTGCTTCATTCAATCCGCTGATGCGAGCGGTCAGACATGCGACACGATCGGCGTTATTGCGCCGGTCATCGATATGGTCGCTTCCTATCAGGCGGTTGAGGCGCTGAAGTATTTGGTTGGCGCTGGCGACAAGCGCAGAAACACTCTCGTGACGTTCGACCTGTGGCATAACCGGCATTATGAGATGAAGCATGGGGCGCCTGCTGCCAATTGTCCTTGCTGCCAGTTAAAGCAGTACCCAGCGCTTGATCCAGCGCAGCCGGAAGCTGCCGTGTCGTTATGCGGGCGGGAGACGGTTCAGCTCGCGGGAAGCGCTCCGCTTGATCTATCTCTATGGAGCGAGCGCTTGGCGCCTGCGGTCGGAGTGCGAATGCATATCTGGTTCGCGCCGAGCTGCCGGAGGGGGAGCGTTTGGTGCTGTTCCCGGATGGTCGCGTGTTCGTGCAAGGAACTGACGATATTGTTCGTGCCAAAACATTGTATGCGAGATATATCGGAGCGTAAAACAAGGGAGGCTATTGAAAATGAAAGATTTTCGTCTATATGCCATCACAGCCGAGCAGTTTCACCCGAATCGGGATTTAGTAGAGGTCATGGAAGAAGCGATTATCGGCGGTGCGGATATTATTCAGCTGCGGGATAAAACAAGCGGCAGAGAAGAGCTGCTCCGCAAGGCGCAGGCGCTTCGGGAGCTGACGCGCAAGCATGGCGTTACTTTTATCGTCAATGACCATATCGATATTGCGCTGGAGGTGGATGCAGACGGCATTCATTTGGGCCAGAACGATCTTTCTCTGGAAGAAGCTCGCAAGCTTGTCGGCGACAAAATCATCGGCATCTCGACCCATGCAATTGAGGAAGCGCGTCTTGCACAAGCGCAAGGCGCGGATTATATCGGAGTCGGGCCTGTGTTTCGTACAGCGACAAAGGCGGATGTCGTCGATCCCGTTAGCGTCTCGTACGTGAGCGAAGTGGCTGCGGAGATCGGGATTCCGTTCGTTGCCATTGGCGGCATCAAGCTGAACAATGTGGATGAAGTCATCGCGGCAGGCGCAACTCGGATATGCGCGGTGAGCGAAATTGTTGGCAGCAATGATGTGAGCGGTACTTGCAGAGCTTTCCTCGCCAAGCTGGATAACAAGGGAGAGGCTGCGCGATGAAACTGGTTATTAACGGAGCTGAGCATGAGCTTGAAGGCGTCCAGACGATTGCGGATGTCGTAGCGCATTACGGTTTGACAGGTAAACCGCTTGTCGTGGAAGCTGGCGGCGCCGTGTTGACTGCTGAGCAGTGGGCGTCGGCAGCGGTACATCCTCATATGCAGATCGAATTGGTTCATTTTGTCGGAGGGGGCTAACGGAAAATGAGTGATGGTTTTCAAATTGGCGGCACGACGTTAAGCTCGCGTTTCTTTATCGGAACGGGGCTGTTTCCGAATCCATATGTGCAGAAGGAAGCGATTAGAGCTTCCGGCGCACAGGTGCTTACTTTCGCCATACGCCGGATTAACCTGGAGTCTACGGAAGACGATTCGATTTTGCAGCATGTGCAGGATGAATCCTACGTCTATTTACCGAATACATCAGGAGCACGGACAGCCGATGAGGCCGTACGCATTGCTCGGCTTGCTCGCGCATCGGGGCTTAGCGACTGGGTGAAGGTAGAGATTAGCGCCAACGAGCGCACACTGCTGCCTGATCCGATTGAGACGCTGAAGGCGACGGAAATATTGGTCAAGGAAGGGTTCACGGTGCTTCCTTATATCACGGATGACCCGATTATGTGCAAACGTCTTGAAGAAGCCGGCGCAGCAGCGGTAATGCCTGGTGCAGCTCCGATAGGGACGGGGCTTGGCATTCTCAACCCGTACCATCTAGGACTCATCGTGGAGGATGCGAACGTCCCGATTATCGTCGATGCGGGTCTTGGCTCTGTCAGCGATGTCGCGCAGGCGATGGAACTCGGCGTGTCCGCTGTGCTGATGAATACGCCTGTAGCTAAAGCGAAGGACCCGGTAAGAATGGCGCAGGCGATGAAGCTTGCGATTGAAGCCGGCCGACTCTCGTATTTGGCAGGGCGAATTGAGAAGAAGAAGTATGCATCGGCGAGCAGCGGTTACGAAGCGTTCAAGCTGAGCTAATCAGGCGACTCCCATCGCGGATGAGAGAAGAGGTTTCGGATGAAAGAACAAGTAATCGTTATGGGCGGAGGCGTCATCGGCTTATCCTGTGCGTTTGAGCTGCGACGGCGAGGCTGCGAGGTGACCGTGCTGGAAATCAACCGCTGCGGCGGGCAAGCGTCTGGTGCAGCTGCTGGTATGCTTGCGCCATATTCCGAGAACGTAGAAGGACCCGATGCTTTTTTTTGGCTATGTCTAGAGAGCTTGCGGCTCTATCCAGAATGGCAGGCTGACGTGAAGAAGGCATCAGGCCAATCGTTCGAATATACGAACTCGGGGAGCCTCTATGCCGCTTACCACGATGCAGACTTACTCGTTCTTGAAGGCAGACTGCATTGGCAGCGAAAGCACGGCTCTACGGGACGCATCGTAGAAGGCGCCGAGCTGCAGCAGCTTGAGCCGCATCTCGCAAAGAATGTGCGAGCGGCGTTATATACGCCAGAAGAGAGTCATCTCTACGCGCCGCATTATGTGAAAGCGCTTGAGGAAGCATGTCGTCTCATGGGCGTGCAGATTCATGAACAGTTAGAGCAGCTCGCTGTGACGGAGTGGCAGCATGAAGTTCGCGTAGCTGCGGAGGACGGACGCGTGTTCGGCGGCGACCGGCTAGTTGTATGCTCAGGCGCATGGGCTCAAGAGTTGGAGGAGACGTTCGGAATCCGGATTCCTGTATACCCGATTCGCGGACAAATATGCGCATATGAGGCGGATAGTGCTCAGCCGGTAAAGCACATGGTATTTTGCAATCAGGGGTACTTAGTTGCGAAGGAGAATGGCACCCTCGTCTGCGGCGCTTCAGAGGATGTAGCGGGCTTCGATACCTCGGTTACAGACAGGGGCATCGAACGGCTGCGGAAGTGGAACAAGCAGCTCATACCTGATTTAGAGCATCGTGTTCCGTTCCATCGCTGGGCTGGCTTGCGTCCTTCCACGCAGGATGGATATCCGCTGCTCGGTCCGCTTAGCGCATCAGACCGCGTAATCATGGCAGCAGGTCATTACCGCAATGGCATTCTGCTAAGCCCGGCTACAGCGATGTTCGTTGCAGATTGCCTGGACGGGAAGCAGACGGCAGAGCGCAAGCGGGCGTTCTCGCCGGAGCGGTTCGGTTTAATAGCATCTTACTCTTGAGCGTGATGATATCTTCAAATCGTATTAGACAGTGGAAGCTGGTCAATTGGATCAGCTTCTATTTTCTTTTCTCATGTCGTAGTCGAATGGAACCGTTATCGCAACTTTTGTCTACCCCGACACGTAATAGCATCATATGGAATAATTAGGAGGTTTATGGAGGGGGGCAGTAGCATGAAGCTGGCAAAATACTCATTTCTCTTTGGATTGATCGTTTCACTCGTTCTGTTGGCGTTGACGATATTTATGAATAGCTCCACCATTCAACGCGTGTCCGGATTAATTGGGTTGGTTTTATTCATTGGCGCGATAATTACAGGCGGAGCGATGGTATCGGGTGACCGTGCTAGAGCAAATTACAGCAATGAGGACCCCATCGACAAGAAGCAACGGGAGAATGCCGCATTGGCTTGTTTCCTTGCAGCAATTCCGATCTTGCTCTTATGGGGTTTCCTCAAATATTAGAATAGAATGAAGGGATTGATCTCGTAATGGCATTGTACGAATACAAATACGTAGAGACTTCACTCGGCGGATTCTTCTCCGCACCAAAGCATAGAGAAACGATAGATGAGTATGCAAAGGCCGGCTGGCGTTTAGTTCAGGTACTAGGAACAAACTACGACGGTCATGGGAAACCAGGAGATTTTGAAATTATTTTCGAGCGGCTCGTTCAAGAAGAATAGGAAGCTATCCAGTCCTCCTATCCCGTTTCCTTCGCGAGCTGCTGTTGTAATCCTTCTGATATTGGCGTCATTGGCAGCCGAAGTGTAGCCGATGCGAGGATGCCTTGACGCGAAAGCAGCCATTTGAGGGGGGCGGGGTTCGATTCCCGAAACAGCAGTTCAATTAGCGGTCTCAGTGAATCGAATGCCTTCGCCGCTTCAGTTGAATTGCCGTCTCGGTGCTGCCGATACGTCTCAATGAACAACTCCGTCCTCATATTAGCGGCTGCCAGTATGCCTCCTGCAGCGCCATGATTCAAATATGTGAGAAAATAAGCATCTTCTCCGCATAAGACGGGCTTCGCGATATGAAGCCGATTCAAGGCCGAAATCAGTTCGATACCTCCTGAGCTATCCTTCAATCCGATGATCCCTTCCAGTGCCAGAATTGCTGCAGCTGTGTCTGCGCTTAACCGTACTCCAGTACGGTATGGAACCTCATACGCGATAATAGGAACCCCCGTTTGCGCAACGAGCCTGAAGTGTTCGAGAATGCCAGCTTGCGATGGCCTGCTATAGTACGGAACAACGACGAGAGCGGCGTCCGCACCGAGTGCCCCAGCTAGCTTGGTTCGGTTTACGGTCGAATGCGTATCGTTCGTACCCGTACCGACAATAATGGGTATCGATTTCCCGCAGGTTGTCATGATCGCTTTCGTTCTTTGAACAAGCTCGCACACTTCCTCCCACGAAACGGTTGGTGATTCTCCGGTCGTTCCATTGATGACGAGTCCTTGAATGTCATGATTCAGCAGATCCATCAAGTAGCGGTCGTACGATATTTCATCTAGTGAACCGTCCAGCGAGAATGGCGTCACGACCGGTACAAAAATCCCTCGTAGCATCTCTTTCATTAACATCTCTGCACCTCCGAAGTCATGTTTATAGTCTAACAGTACCATAGGAATTGCCATCAGAGTTATCTATAATAAGTGATAAGGGAAATCGAAATTAATGATGGAGTTGTTGCGGGAAAATGGAACTGATCTACTTGCAAACTTTTCGCGAGGTGGCACATCGCCAGAGCTTCACGAGGGCGGCTGAGGAGTTAGGCTACGCACAGTCGAGCGTGACGGCGCAAATTCAGAAGCTGGAGAAGGCGTATGGCGTGGAGCTGTTCGAGAGGTTCGGTCGTGGGCTGCGCTTAACATCGGCTGGTGAGGAATTGCTCCGAGTCGCCGTGCAAATGCTGGATCTATACCAGGAAACCAAGGAAAAGCTGGCTCGTCAAGGTGGAGGAACGCTCTCGATCGGAACGATAGATTCCATTGCCTCTTATTTTCTTCCGCCCTCTATTCAGCAGCTGCGACGTGATTATCCTGAGCTTGCAATTCGGCTGCATTCGGATCGTGAAGAGTCCATCTTAAATAAACTCAGGGATGGCGATATTGATTTAGGGTTTATTTTGGCGAGTAGTCCGTCCGATTCGGCGCTAGAATGGCAGATGATACGGGAAGAGCCGCTAGTGCTCATCGCGAATCCGAGCCACCGGCTTACTGCTCTGGATAAGGTGGGGCTGCCGGATCTTGCTGGCGTGGAATGGTTCATGAGCGAAGAGAGCTGTAATTACCGCATCATGCTTGAAAAGGTGCTTCGTGTGAATGGATTCGTATACCGAGTCGGTTTGGAGCTTGGCAATCCAGAAGCAATCAAACGTTGCGTTATGACTAGCGATGGCATCGCGCTCCTGCCTCGCATGGCGGCAGAAGATGAGATCCGTAGAGGCGAGCTCACGGTTCTGCCATTCGCACACCCTGAGATTCGGTTGAAGCTATATCTACTGAAGCATCCCAAGAAATGGATTTCCCATGCGATGACAGATTTTATGAATCGGATTCGGTAAATGGCATGGAAGCGGAAAGTGGCGTCTCATTACCGAAATAAGGTAATATTCATATCAATACAGCTTGTAAGGAGGAATAATCGACAATGAACTATCGCCGACTAGGTAATAGCGGTCTTCGCGTATCCGAGCTTGGACTCGGCACGAACGCATTCGGCAAACGTGCCGACCGCGAAGCTTCCATTCGCATTATCGACTTCGCCATTGAGCGGGGCATCAACTTTATTGATACCGCTAATATTTACGCGGGCACAGAATCGGAGCGGATTATTGGAGAAGCACTCCAAGGCAAGCGCAGCAAAGTGGTGCTCGCGACGAAAGGCGGACTCCCGCGGGGAAGCGGGCCGAATGAGAGCGGATCCTCCCGGTTTCATCTTCAGCAAGAGTTGGAGGATAGTCTGATACGACTGAAAACCGATTATGTCGACCTCTATCAAATCCATACATTCGATCCGAGCACGCCGCTGGAGGAGACACTTCGTTTTCTCGATGATATGGTGCGTGCCGGCAAGATTCGCTATATTGGCGCATCCAATTATTTCGCATGGGAGCTTATGAAAGCACTAGCGATTAGTGAGGCAAAAGGGTTCCCGCGCTACGTTTCTACGCAAGTCAGCTATTCGCTAGCGGATCGGACGCCGGAGCAGGAGCTTGCGCCGGTGTGCCTTGACCAAGGTGTTGGGATTATTCCGTACTTCCCGCTCGCCGGCGGTATATTAAGCGGCAAGTATAGCTTGAGCGGTGAAGCGCCATCGAATTCTCGAGTGGTGACCGACCCGAACTTCGCACGTTTTATGGATGAAGGCAGAATCACGCTTGGCCAGCAAGTGAGCAGCATCGCAGAAGCGAACGGATGTACAGCAAGTGTATTGTCGCTTGCTTGGCTCATGAACTGCCCAGCCGTGTCCACCGTCATCGTCGGCGCGACGAGTACCAGTCAATTGGAAGATAATTTGAATAGCGTTACGCTGAAGCTTAGTAATCAAGTCAGTGAGCAGCTGAATGAGATTAGCGATACATATCGTTACGGGAAACCTTTTGCGTGGTATCGCTTGCCATAACTAATTAAGGTGAGTTACCCATTTACAATGCGGTATAGGATCTGTTATGATGTTTGAAATATTTTACAAAATGCAGTGAAGAGAAGAGTAGGGAATAAGAACCTGTACAGAGAGCTCCGGGTGCTGAGAAGGAGCAAGGGATCTGTTTCGCGAACCAAGCCTCTGAGCAGCATGCCGGATCCAAGCTTATCGTGATGGCATGACGGGAGCTCCCGTTACAGAGCTAGAGTATAACCACTCTCTACTTCGGGAGTGCCGTACTTGAAAAGGTTAATATGGCGACATATTAATGAAGCTGGGGTGGCACCGCGAATAACTTCGTCCCCAAGACCAACAAGTCTTGGAGGTGGAGTTTTTTTTTATTTTTGCGATCTAAGCCACGACATTTGCTCATTAGGAGGAGCCGAAGACGATGAACAACGATAATTTTATGCTGAAGTTAATTGAGGAAGAGCTCGCAGTGGAGCCTTTCAGTAGAGCTATGTGCACACGGTTTCCGCCAGAACCGAACGGATACCTGCATATTGGCAGCGCTTATGCGATTCATACGAACTACATGGTTGCGGAAAGCTTCGGCGGCAAGTTTCATCTAAGGTTTGACGATACGAACCCGCTCAAAGAAGATATCACCTATGTGAATGCGATCATCGAAGATATCAAGTGGCTCGGCTACGATCCGAAGGAGCATATTTACTACGGCTCTGATTACTCGGATGCCATATACCGCAGCGCGGTGAAGCTGATCGAAGACGGGAAGGCGTATGTGTGCGATCTATCGCCGAGCGAGATGACGGCGTTTCGCGGGACGCTAACCGAGCCGGGGAAGAACAGTCCGTATCGAGACCGGAGTGTGGAGGAGAATTTGAAGCTGTTTGCGGAGATGAAAGCAGGCGTGTACCCAGCGTCTGCGAAAGTACTTCGTGCCCGGATTGATATGAGCTCGCCTAACATGAACATGCGCGATCCCGTGCTGTACCGGATCATTCATGCTGAACATTACCGGACGGGAGATGCATGGTGCATCTACCCGATGTATGATTTTGCCCATCCGATTCAAGATGCCGTTGAAGGCATTACGTATTCACTCTGTTCAATTGAATTCAAGGACCATCGTCCGCTGTACGACTGGGTGCTTCGCGAGCTGGAGCTAGCATCGCCCCCGCGCCAACGGGAGTTCGGTCGACTCAGCTTGACAGGCGTTGTCACGAGCAAAAGATTTCTAAGGCAACTCGTTGAAGGCGGGCACGTGGATGGCTGGGATGATCCGAGACTCCCCACGCTGCGCGGACTTCGGCGGAGGGGATTTACTTCAGAGAGTATTCGCCGGTTCATTACAGAGATCGGCAGCATACGAGCGCAAAGCACAGTCGATATTTCGCTGCTTGATCACTGTCTTCGCCAAGAGCTGAAGGGGACTACGGTCAGTGTGATGGGAGTGCTCCGCCCGTTAAAGGTGGTTATCACCAATTATCCCGAGGGTCAAACGGAGCTGCTAACTATAGAGAACAATAGCGAGAGCCCGGAGCTTGGGACTAGGGAAGTGCCGTTCTCGCGGACGATCTATGTGGAGAAGGATGACTTCATGGAGTCGCCGCCTGCGGGGTTCCACCGGCTTAGTCCTGGAGCCGAAGTTCGGCTGAAGGGGGCGTATTTCATCCGTTGCGAGCATGTGATTAAAGATGCGGCGACCGGCGAGATCCTAGAGCTTCACTGCACCTATGATCCGAGAACGAAGAGCGGTTCGGGCTTCAGTGAGCGGAAAGTGAAGGGAACGATCCACTGGGTATCCGTGAAACATGCCGTACCGGTTGATGTGCATCTCTACGATAAGCTGCTCCAATCGGACTCTTTGCCGGAAGATAACGAGGACTGGTCAGAGCGGCTGAATCCGAAGTCTCTAACGAATGTACGCAATGCGATGGTTGAGCCGTACATTCGTGATGCTTGCGTAGAGCGGAAGTTTCAACTGTTCCGTCACGGTTATTTCTGTACCGATTCGAAGCATAGCTCCGCTGAGCGCCTCGTGTTCAATCGGATCGTACCGCTTAAAGATACGTGGAATAAGAAATAAGCTAAGGTTTTGCTTAGCCCAAATCGGCAGAGATCACGCCCCAAATCCCCGAATAGCAGAAGGCATATGCACCTAAGCATATGCCTTCTTTTTTTACCAATCTACTCGAGATTCGTCATCTCAATCCATGCTTGCCGCTTCGTTTGCAGAGCTATGAGGGCAGCTTGGCCGGAGGCTTGCTTGCTTTGCAGCTCTCGAACGACGGGGCGAATATTGCCCAGCGCATCAAGCGTTTGCTGCTGAGAATTCTCAATACGCCCTTGTACAATCCAGTCCGTAATGAGGCCGTCGAACCAATAATCGGCCATCTTGAGCGAGCTGCTGATATCAATGCGAATATCAATGGTTTGGTTCAGATCATTCAGCTCATCGCGGAAGTTGTGAAGCAGATGATTCGCATTTTGAATATGCTGTTTGGCATCATCGACATGCTCATGTTTGATGGACGTACTGATTAAACCGCCGCCGCCCCAAGTGTCCCACGCTCCCCAGTTCTCCGCTTTCTCGAGACTACTAGACGCATCCTCCAGTGCAGCAACCACACGATTGCCTGCTATCAAAGCTTCTTGAATCTCTTTCAGCTGAATCGTCTGGTCTGCGATCTGATCATCCATCGCAATAAGCTCGCTCGCATGCGAAGATGCAACTCGAAGTGCAGCTTCTTTGGCTGCTAGCAAACGATTATACTCTTGATCAGCACCTTGATATTGGGCGAGCTCGTCACCGAGAAGCCTCAAGTCCTCTTGCGTGCTCAATAGTCGTTGCTTCTCCTCCTGCAGTTTCAGCGTTACTGCCAGCGCCTCTTGGCGCTCAACCTCAAGCTGTTCTTCTTTGCTGCGCAGAATGGTATGAAATAAGTTCGTTAAGCTCAGCTTCGTCAGCTTCTCGACATCAGCCTCTTCCTTCTCCAGCTGAACCTCATACTGAATTATGATTTGTTCTTGATTGCGAGTTCGTCTCAGCAGCTCTTCACGTCTGCGCTCCGCCTTGTTCAACCGGTGCAACCGTTCCTTAGCCTCAAGCAGCTGTGCGCTTAAATCATTCGGCATCGTAATTTCCCCGTTTCATCGTTTGTGAGAACAGTAGCTTTGCTCTTATTACGCGCCTTACGCTGGAATAGTTTCGAGACGTATGGAAAATATTTGGTACTTTATCAACGTCAATCCTGCCTTCAGATGTTATATAGCCAAGCTGTGCGCCCATACGCTATAGAGATGACACAAGAAGTTGAGGGAGGAATTCGAGTTGCCGGATGCGTTCGTAGCTCGCTCATTAGAGGAGATTCGATTTTGGTCGCGGATTATGAAAGAGCATTCATTATTTCTAAAGCTTGGATTCCGTTGTGAGGATACGACACTCATTAATGAAGCGAATCAGTTCTACTCCATCTTCGAAAATATCGAGAGCAGGGCGAACCAATTTACGGTTGGCACAGATCCGAATGTGATCCGGAGGTTCAATGAAGAGGTTCACAACGCTGTTTCGCATATCTGGCTGTTTAAGCGCAAAATCCTTCAGCTTATACTTACCTGCCAGCTGCCTGGAGCGAACAATTTCCCCCTGCTAGTGGATCATACGAGCAGAGAAGCGAATTATTTCCGGAATCGGCTCGCGGAGCTTAATGCCGGAAGGCTGGACCCACTGCCAGATGCCATTATTAACGAAAATGTGTTCTTCCTTCGGATAATGGCTGATCATGCTAAATTCATCAGCCATCTGTTAGATCCTTCCGAACGGAAGCTGGTCGACCAAGCGAACGAATTCAGCCACGACTTCGACCAGCTGCTCTATCAAGCCGTCGATCTCGATTCGATGCGCCCGCAATCACAGACGGTTCCTCTGCTGGACCAGTTTCTGGATCAGAACCGTGTATCCGTTGTCGCCCTTCGTGACTTTAAGAAAACCGCTCGTGATCTCATTGAGGCTTGCCGGATTAAGAGCATTATCCATCCACTGCTTGCCGATCATGTGTATCGTGAAGCGGAGCATTTCCTAGAGATCATCAATATGTTCGAGCATAGTTTGACAGGGAATAAAAACTGAATGTGTATAGAGGCTGCTGGTCGTTAGAGACTGGCAGCTTTATCTATTTTACAGTGAAAAAGAAATCATCAGTTGGAGGTATATGGTAATTTTTGTGGAATATTTGGGTGAGAGGACGGTGATGTTCGGTGTTGATAAGAGAAGCGACGATTGCCGATGCGGTGCAAATTGCAAGCGTTCACGTGAAGAGCTGGCAAACCACATATCGCGGCATTATTGCCGAAGATTATCTGGACAGTTTATCCGTAGATCAGAGGATTAGAAATTGGAAGTGGACGTTCAACAATATGAACATGCAGGATTGCATCTTCGTCGCAGTGGCGGATAACGGCCGCATTGTTGGTTTTGCCAATGGCGGGGGATGCCGTGAACCAGAACGGGGCTATGACGGTGAGTTGTATGCGATTTACTTGCTCGAGCAATATCAGCGAGCAGGCATAGGCAAGCAGCTGTTTCGTCATGTTAGGGATGCCTTGCGGAATACGGACCGTTCCTCCATGATGCTGTGGGTGCTCGCGGACAATCCGTCATTGACTTTCTATCTAGCACAAGGCGGACAAATTATTGACCAGCAGGACATTCGCATCGGCAATGAGGAACTGCCGGAGCTGTTAATCGGTTGGAATCCAATTTAATAATAGCCGCAATATGAGGGGGCGGACGAAGATGAGACGGGCAAAATGGTCGAGCATAATAACCGCTGCATTGTTTGTATTAATCGCAAGCACATTTCAACCTTCATTAGAGCCTGTGAGCGCCAGTAGCGGAACAAGGGCAGCCGCGAAGCCCGTCCAAGTGATGCTGAACGAGAAGCCGATTGCGATGCCGGTTGCGCCGATAAAGCTTGATGGCGTTACGTTGGTTCCGTTTCGGGATTTATTCGATGCACTTGGGTTCGAAGTTTCGTTCAATCAGGAGAATCAGACGATTGTCGGAACGCGGCATGACGTCGCAATTATGCTGCAGATCGGCAACAAGGCAGCGCAAGTGAATGGCAAGGAGCTGCAGCTGCGGACAGCGCCGGTTATGCAAGCTGGTACGACCTTTGTTCCACTGCGTTTCGTTGCGGAAGCGACGAATAAAGACGTTACGCCTGTTGGCAATTCCATAATTATTCGTAACAAATCAGGCATGTGGTTCTTGACGGACGAGTATCCGGAGCCGGACCGCGGCTTCAGCAGCAAGCCGCATTTCACCGATTATGCCGGCGAGGACCAAGAGGGAAATGTCTTCGTTTATTGGACTGAAACTGTTGGTAAGGTCGATCATATCAACGCCTCGATCATGAAAGGTTTGAAATGGCGGGTCCGCGATAAGGAAATCGCCACAACGGATTCATTGCTAGGCGAAGTGAAGCCGATCAAGATTTTACAGGGCAATACGCTCGTAGTGAGGGACAAGCAGGGATTGCGATTCATCGATTTTGCAGCGGATGGTTCGGTAAGACGAGATGAATATTTATTCAAATCTACTATGCTCACGAAAGAGTCGGTCACATCGCTTCGAACAAGCGAAGGCGGTAGAGGAGTCGTGTACAATCGCGGCGATGGCAAGTCTGTGCTATACCTGTTCGATGAATTGGAGCACCCGATTACATTGGACAAGGAGCTATCGACTGACGCGAATTTCTGGATCTACGACGGAGCGGGTGGCAGTCTTGCTAAGGTGAAAGACGAGCAGTTATCCATCTATGACCTTAACGGTAATTTGACGAGCGACAGCAGTGGCAAGCCTAATAAATTCAACGCGACGATTCCAAAAGGAGCGAAGATCAGCAATATCGTATACGACAAAGGACGAATCTACTACTTATTCAATCATCGCAGTGGAGGTTACACCGACATTGAGACTGTACAATATGTCATTACCCCTAACAACGGAACAAGCGTGAAGGCGAGCTTCAAGCAGGAGTATCTCTATCACATGGGCTTCCAGGTCGCGAATAATTGGCATTCGGATGCAAGCATATACGACGGCGAGCTGCGTGTCTTCTGCACTCAAATCTTCCAGCCGGCGAATTGGTTCTATATCGGAGTCATGGAGATGGATTAGCAACCTTTACTCACGAACGACCGTCAACAGTTACGAGAAGCATCAGCAGAAGATAGAACTCGGGGGCGGTTGAAATGAACAAGATTTGGGTTGTATTATTATTCATCGTTATGGCAGGTTTATCGGTTGGATGCGCGATTAATAAGCAAAGCATTAACGAGCAAGAGCCGTTTACGGGAGATCAATTGTATATCGCTGATCATTACAAAGAGAAGCTGGCAGCTATGAAGCTTGCGGAAGTGGCAGCTTTACCGTATTTCCACAGTCCGTTCATCGTTGTAGCTGAAGATGAAGCGGGGCGGCAATCCGCAGTTATATTCGGGGATGACGAGACAACGAAGACTGTTCAGCTGACCGTTACTTATGAGTCAATCACGCGTATGGTGCAGCAGCGGGGATTCGATCTCTCTTCCGAGGCGAGCCGTTGGAACCTCCATCTCTTCGAGATCAATCATAAGCTCTACTGGGAATTCGTGGACGGTCAAGGGAAACTCATTCTGGACACAGCAGGCCAAGAGGTTGCTGATCCCTTCCACCAGGATGAATTGAACGGCACATCCAGCTAAGATACAATATAGGGAATATCTTAATTATTTCAAGCAAGTAAAGGAGCGCAAACACATGTTTTACACAGAGGCATATACAGAATCACGTGAGAAGAATTACGAGTTAGTCATCAGCCAGCTTGGAGCGCTGCTTGAAGGGGAAACTGATCAAATCGCGAATCTTTCCAACGCATCGGCACTACTGAATCAATTTCTTGATCGTATTAATTGGGTTGGATTCTACATTAACCGAGGCGGGGAGCTTGTGCTTGGACCATTCCAAGGACTGCCGGCATGCGTACGCATTCCGTTCTCGCGAGGCGTTTGCGGCAAAGCAGCAAGCACAAGAGAGACTGTTCGCGTCGAGAACGTTCATGAATTTCCTGGCCATATTGCGTGTGATGCAGCTTCGCAATCCGAGATCGTCATCCCGATTACGAAAGACGGTGAGCTGCTCGGCGTACTGGACATCGACAGTCCCGAATTGAACCGGTTCGACGAGCTGGATCAGAAGTATCTAGAGCAATTCGTTCAGAAGCTCATCGCTCACCTCTAAGATGACCCTAGACTACCTTGTCGCATCAGAATGGGATGAGAGCTTGTGGCGAAAGGTCGAGCCGGTGTACAGAGAAGCATTCCCTGAACATAGAGGCAAGAGCGTAGGCGTTATCCGCCGTATGTTCGAGCGCAAGCTCAGCGAGCTGCATATTTGGAGTGAAGCGGGCGTTGTTCTTGCGATGGCGCTGACATCAATAGATCGCAATGCTCATGTGCTCGTGCTCGATTACCTCGCGGTGCGCGCGAATCGTAGAGGGAGCGGTCTTGGCCGACATTGCGTCGAAGCGATTAGCCAGTGGGCGGCGACAACCCAGTCCTGCAGCGCGCTCATCATCGAAGTCGAAGCTGAGCAGACGGAAGAGAATGCGGGGCGTATCCGATTTTGGCAGAAGACTGGCTTTCAGCTGACAAGCTATGTGCATCCGTATATCTGGGTTCCAGAGACGTATCATGCGATGTACTTGCCGCTTGACTCGTCGTTTACTCCGGAGGAAGAGAATGGCCGATCTCTGTTCAACTTCATTACCAAATATCATGAGAAAGCTTACCGCGGCGGTGATATAGAGTAGCGGGAATCAAGTGTCGCTGGGCCAAATAACCATTGCTTTTTCCGAGAAGGCTCTATATGATAGGAAACTGTTATAAAAATTAAATACAAATGCCTCATGATTGTTTGTGATGAGGTAGAGGTCGCGATGTTGAAGAGTACCTCCGGGGGAAGTCCAGTATAGACTGTTGATTCCGGGTGAAAAGGCAACTTCGCCGAAGTAAGCGCGCCATACTAGCCGTGCTTGCTGGGGCCGTTTCCGAAAGGAGCGGAACTGTCATGCTGTTCTTCCTAGGAACAGTATGTTGAGCTATCTTGTTACAGGGATGATTGAGGGAGTTGAAGGCTGCCTTGCTTATGCGATTAAGAGGGCAGCTTTTTTGTGTTTATTTTGACGGATAAACAGTAAAGGGAGCGTATCGAAAGTGAATGAGAACAAACTGCGCAGAGGCTTGAAATCTCGCCACATGGCAATGATTTCTCTAGGCGGATCAATTGGAACAGGGCTGTTCCTGGCAAGCGGCGGAGCGATTCACTCTGCTGGACCCGGAGGAGCACTGCTAGCTTATCTCCTCATCGGCATCATGGTCTATTTCCTCGTTACAAGCTTGGGAGAAATGGCTACATATATGCCGGTATCGGGTACATTTAGTACGTATGCAACGAAATTCGTAGATCCATCCTTCGGCTTCGCGCTTGGCTGGAACTATTGGTATAACTGGGCGATTACGATCGCCGCAGAATTATCTGCCGCAACGTTGATCATCAAATTCTGGCTGCCGGACAGCCCGTCCTTCCTATGGAGTGCGCTGTTCCTGGCGCTCATGGTCGGACTTAATCTATTGTCGGTAAAAGGCTACGGCGAATCCGAATACTGGTTCGCGATGATCAAGATCGTCACCGTCATCGTCTTCATCGGCATCGGCTTGCTCATGATCGTTGGCATCTGGCGCGGTGACGCTGTCGGCTTCAGCAACTTTACAGCTGGCGACGCGCCGATCTCCGGCGGCTGGCTGGCCGTACTCGGCGTATGTATGGCTGCCGGCTTCTCGTTCCAAGGGACGGAGCTCGTCGGCATCGCGGCAGGCGAATCCGAGAATCCGCGCGTGAGCGTTCCTCGTGCCATCCGCAGCGTGTTCTGGCGGATTCTGCTCTTCTACATTCTGGCGATCTTCGTCGTTGGCATGCTCATTCCGTTCACAACGGATACGCTGGCGAGCGACAGTGTAGCAGCAAGTCCGTTCACGATTGTATTTGAGAAAGCGGGACTAAGCGTAGCCGCTTCCGTGATGAACGCAGTTATCTTAAGCTCGGTGCTCTCCGCAGGCAACTCGGGTATGTATGCATCGACAAGGATGCTATGGGTGCTTGCCAAAGAAGGCAAGGCGCCGAAGCTGTTCGCCAAGCTGAACAAGCATGGCATTCCGGTGTATGCGCTGCTTGCAACTGCTGCCATTGGTATGCTGGCGTTTCTTGCTTCCTTCTTCGGCGACGGTCAGGTGTATATCTGGCTGCTGAATGCATCTGGCATGTCGGGCTTCATTGCTTGGCTCGGTATTGCAATCAGCCATTACCGGTTCCGCAAAGCATATGTGGCGCAAGGCCGCAGCATCGCAGATCTCCCATACCGTTCGCTATGGTTCCCATTTGGTCCAATTCTGGCAGGGGTCATGTGTATGATCGTCATCATCGGACAGAGCATGAGCGCTTATTCAGACGGGCAAGTGGACTGGAGTTTCGTGCTTGCATCGTATATCGGGATTCCATTATTCCTCGTGATCTGGCTCGGCTATAAGTGGAAGCATAAGTCGAAGCTGTTGAAGCTCGAAGAGTGTGACTTGGAGCCTGTAACTGAATAGGTTGAGACAATAATGAAGAGTAAGGGCTGAATAAGCCTTTGCTCTTTTTTTTCTGTGATACGTCATTCGAAAATACTGCATACTACCTAAGAGAAAATCCCAGTATTCCACATATTGTTGCTTTACCGCCACAAAGCTTTATAGTACTATATTTTTCTGTGTCTTTTTTAACAGTAATCGCATCATGAATCAAAGGTGGAACGCAGCATGAATCTTTTTCGAAAAAAATCCATTTCCTCTTTATTGGCTGACCAGTCAAAGAGCGGGAGCGGCCTCAAGAAAGCGCTTGGTGCATTTGACCTTACAATGCTAGGTGTCGGCGCTATTATTGGAACCGGGATTTTCGTACTCACGGGAGTGGCAGCCGCGACATATGCGGGACCTGCGCTCGTCATCTCCTTCATCCTCGCAGGTATTGCATGTGTCTTTACAGCCTTGTGTTATGCCGAATTCGCGTCAAGTGTACCGGTATCAGGCAGCGCATATACGTACAGCTATGCTGCATTTGGAGAATTTATCGCTTGGATACTCGGCTGGGCGCTTATTCTCGAATATGGGCTTGCCAGCTCTGCGGTCGCGAGCGGATGGTCGGGGTATTTTCAAGGGCTGCTGGACGGCTTCGGCTTACATCTGCCCAAGGCATTATCCAGTGCAATCAACTTGGATAATGGGACGATCATTGATTTGCCAGCGATGCTTATCATTTTCTTGATTACACTCGTTCTGACACGCGGCGTAAAAGAATCTGCACGAATGAACATGGTCATGGTTATTATCAAAGTAACGGTCGTCTTGCTTTTCATTGGCGTCGGTGTCTGGTATGTCAAGCCGGAGAATTGGACGCCATTCATGCCATTCGGATTCGATGGCGTAACCGCTGGCGCGGCTACAATCTTCTTCGCTTACATCGGATTTGACGCGGTATCAACCGCAGCAGAAGAGGTTCGGGATCCGCAGCGCGCCATGCCGATCGGCATTATCGTATCGCTTGCGATTTGTACGGTGCTTTATATTGTCGTATCGCTCATCCTAACGGGAATCGTTCCGTATGATCAGCTTAACGTCAGCAATCCAGTCGCGTTCGCGCTCGATTATATCGGTCAAGATTGGATAGCCGGGTTCATCTCGGTTGGTGCGATTACAGGGATTACAACGGTACTGCTCGTGCTGCTCTTCGGGCAGACGCGTCTGTTCTATGCGATGAGCCGTGATGGCTTGCTGCCGAAGGCGCTGTCGATAGTGAATCCGAAGCGTCAAACTCCGATTATCGGGAGCTGGCTGACAGCACTGCTTGCGGGTACTTTCGCAGGTCTAGTGCCGCTTCACAGACTTGCGGAATTAACGAACATTGGAACACTGTTCGCATTCTTCGTCGTATCGCTTGGCGTAATCGTACTGCGACGGACGCAGCCGAACATGCAGCGCGGCTTCAAAGTTCCTTTCGTTCCTTATACGCCGATTCTCGGTGCGGCGTCTTGCTTGTATCTCATGCTGCAGCTCAAAGCATTCACATGGGCGAGCTTTGGGGTCTGGCTTATCATCGGACTTGGGATTTACTTCATATATGGGTATCGCAACAGTTCTCTTCGTAATCAGAATAACTAGAAGACGGCAGCCTGACGGGCTGCCTTTTTTGTATCCCGCGAATAGGAACAAAAATGGACAAGCAGCGTATCAATTACGAGTAGCAGTGGGAGGGGAAGTCAAGATGAAGAATGGCTTTTACCGTGTTATAGTGATCATAGCTTTGTTATGCATGCTCGTTAGCTGCAAGTCGGGAAGTGATTCGTCCGCTCAAATGAATGGCAATGGTAGCCATGATATCGCGAGCATTACGCTGGATTGCGCGGATTTATGTATTCACCATGAGAAGCAGAAGTTAGCCGAGATGAAGTTTACACGCCCTGAAGACATTCAGATCTTTCTCGATGCGTCCGGCAAAGCGAAGGAAATCATGGGAGAGCTTGATTATGGCGTGTATTTCGATATGAATGTCAGGTTTAGCGACGGAGCAGACAATAGTTATGTGTTAAATGTAGATCGTGATGCGGGTAGTAAGGGCCTGCTCGTCAATTTGGCTGATAGCGGTCGAGGATTCTCAATTCCAGAGAGGGAGACGGCGCTTCTACGCGAATTGATTTATACCCAATCGAAGTAGGGGGGATTCGTATTGTTTCATGAGAAAGAGTACTATAACGAACATTTTGCGGAATTAGCGTTCTCTAAAGAAGAACTGATCGGTGTAAAATTTTACGATTGTACGTTTACGAAGTGTGCTTTCAACGAAACGGTGTTTGATGAATGCAAGTTCTCGGACTGTACGTTTACATCTTGTGATCTCAGCATGATCAAGCTGATGGACAGCTCTATCTCACAAGCCTCATTCAAGCAATGCAAGCTGGTTGGCGTCGATTGGACAGAGGCTTCATGGTCCCGGATCGTAGTGCCAGGTACGCTGCGTTTCGATGAATGTGTGCTGAATCATTCCACTTTTATCGGGCTTACGCTGCGGAAGAGCGAGATGATAGGGTGCACAGCTCGAAATGTCGATTTCCGCGAAGCGGATTTGCTAGAATCGAATTTGAGTCGCACTAATTTCTCTGAAAGCTTGTTTGGCGAGACGAACTTGACTGGCGCAGACTTGTCGCACGCAACGAACTATGCGATCGATCCGAGCATTAATCGGATTAGCAAAGCGAAGTTTTCGCTGCCGGAGGCGATCTCGCTGCTCTACAGCATGGACATTGAGATCATCGAAGATTAGGCAGGTTGTCGATTTTTGCACCTGCTTTGGAAGGAATTGGCTTGTTTATGACGAAATAGTCACGGACTGATCAAACGTAAAGGTGTGATTACCGTGTCTACGCATTCACATTCGCAATCGCAATCGTCATCGTCATCCGCCGAGAAGCCTGATATCGCTTCCTGGTTCCGGCAGTATTCCGAGTCGGCGCATCGCAATCCTTATCCGTTCTATTCATATCTGCTTGAGCATGAACCGGTTCACTTTATTGAAGAGAGCGGTTTCTGGATGATATCAAGATATGAAGACGTCAATCGAATATTGAAGGATCCTGTATTTGTCCGTGAGCACCGCAATGCGATGCCGAGCCTATATGAAGAGCCGCCGCAACAAGTTGTCAACGAATGGAAACCGGTTAATGATCTGCTCGATAACTGGATGCTGCTCCGTGATGCACCTGTACATACTCGATTAAGAGGGCTGGTCAGCCCAGCCTTTACACCTCGTGCGATGGAGCGGCTCCGGCAGAATATCCGCAGCATTGCCGAGCATTTAGCTGACCAGATGGAGGAAGGAAAGGAAGCTGAGCTCATCTCGGCATTTGCTTTCCCGCTGCCGGTTATCGTTATTGCGGAGATGCTTGGCGTGCCGCCGGAAGATCGCGAGCTGTTCAAGGGCTGGTCGCATACATTCGCGCGCATACTGGAAGGCGGCGATCAACCGCCGGACTTTGCACAGCAAGCGATTGGCGCGGCGGAGGAGATTTCCGTCTACTTCCGTGAACTGATAAGTGAACGCAAGAAAGCGCCGAAGGAAGACATGATAAGCGATCTGATTCACGCGAAAGAACAAGCCGATGCCTTAACGGAGCAGGAGCTTATCGCGACGTGCGTTCTGCTGCTTGTGGCCGGCCATGAAACGACAGTGAACCTGATTAGTAATACGATGCTGGCACTGCTTGAGCATCCAGAGCAGCATGCGCTTCTACTTAGCCAGCCGGGTCTGACCGCATCTGCAGTTGAGGAAGCGCTTCGCTATGAAGGCCCTGTGCAGCAGACTTCTCGTCTTGCTTCCGCTGATTATTCGATTGGAGGTCAAACGATCAAGCAGGGGCAATTTGTCACGGTCATGTTAGGCGCAGCTAATCGCGACCCAGCACAGTTCAATGAGCCGGATCGTTTCCTCATCGAGCGGACTCCGAACCGCCATCTTGCTTTTGCAACGGGAGCTCACTTCTGCCTCGGTGCTCCGCTTGCGCGGATGGAAGGCGAGATCGCATTGTCTGTGCTCATGCAGAGATTTCCAGAGATGCGCTTCATAGACGAATATCCAAATTGGCGTCCGAACATGCTATTCCGCGGGTTAGGGACGATGCAAGTACAGTTATAAACTGGTGACAGAAATCCGCGGCTAACGCGGATTTTTTGTTGGGAGGATAATCTTAAAGTGAAGGTCAAATTCGAGATCGACGAGAAGAAGGTTGTTGCAAAGCTGAGCGATGCATATGGCATCAAGGCTGAAGCGTTGCGGTTTATTCCAGTTGGGGATGCTGCTTACTCTTATTTTCTGCTGTGCCATGAAGGGCTTCGCTATTACGTCAAGCTTTTCGACCATCATAACGACCGTCAGAAGCGGGGAGCGGCAAAGCTCGGCTATTACTTGCCTCTGCTTTGGCGGCTGCATCATGAGGGTCAATTTGAACAGCTTACTTGGCCGATTCGGGCGCTCAGCGGTGATTACTGGATCACGATTGAAGACTGTACCATTGTATTGTTTAACTACATCGCAGGAGAGACGCTCGCGGACGCCTACCCATTCTCTCCAGAAACGGTCGGCAACATCGCACAGCTGGCGGCGCAGGTCCATCGAATGACGCCAATTCTGGACCGACAATTGATGGCACTGCCTACGGAAACATTCGATCTTTCGTTCGTACCCGATATGGAGAAGTGCCTAGCTCAGCTTGAATGCCAGGAAGCGGAAGTGGGCGGAGATCCCATTCTGATTGAACTACAAGCTGCAATGCGGCCTCAGAAAGCGCGGATCAGCGAAATGGTTAATTTGCTGCATCGTTTGCGCGTCAAGTCTCAGGAAGACGAGAGAGATATGGTGCTATGTCATGGCGATATGTGGGGTGGCAACTTGATTCTCGGCGAGAACGGGAGCTTATTTCTGATCGACTGGGAATCTGTTATGATTGCGCCGATCGAGTTTGATCTTAGGGGATATATCGGGGAAGAGTTTGGTATTTACTTGTCCGCATACGAGAAGGAACTGGGCCGCGAGGTTCAGATCAATACGGATGTGCTGCGGTTCTACTGCTACCAACATCATCTTCGCAATTTGACGAATTGGCTGCTTAATCTGCTTGTAAGAGATATGAATCCGGAGCAGCGCGCCAATGATCTTGAGATGATTTTGTACCATTGTATGAATCGGTGGGACAGCATCGAGCCGCAAGTTTATGCAGTTGAAACGCAATTACAAGATAGGAAGTGACCCGCAAAAGCATGCAGCAACTATCGGAACCATCATTGAAGCAATCATCGTTTCATAAGTTTTGGATCGGACGCACGTTTTCATCGACCTCCTTTCAAATGATGTCCGTCGCCATCGGTTGGCAAATGTACGACCTGACGCATGACGCTTACAGTCTCGGTCTCGTCGGTCTTGCTCAGTTTCTGCCTATGCTGCTTCTGACGCTGATCGTCGGTCATGTCGCAGATCGTTTCGATCGCCGTATCATCGTATTCCTCGTCCAGCTTATCCAGAGCGGCATAGCTGTACTGCTGCTCGTAGGCAATCTTGCAGACTGGCTCGGGCGCGAGCAGATCCTCGTTGCGGCGATGATACTCGGCGCATGCCGAGCCTTCGAAGGGCCGTCGTCATCCGCGCTGCTGCCGATGCTTGTGCCCAAGGAGCTCATGCAGAAAGCAATCGCATGGACGACATCAGCCGGACAGACGTCGCAAATACTAGGACCGACACTTGGAGGCGTTCTCGTCGCTATTGGTCCTGTCTATGTATATGGAACAGCGGCAGCGGCATTGCTTGTGGGATCGGTTCTGACCGTTCTCATACGGATGGAACGCGTCATAAGAACGCCGGCTCCGCTAACGCTCAAGTCCTTCTTCTCAGGATTGACCTTTGTTAAGAGTCACCCGATTATCCTTGGCACGATATCGCTCGACTTGTTCGCCGTACTGCTCGGCGGCGCAACAGCGTTGCTGCCGATTTTCGCACAAGATATTTTGTTTACCGGGGCTTGGGGACTTGGCTTAATGCGTACAGCGCCAGCGGTGGGGGCACTCCTGATGTCCATCGTCCTTGTGTATTATCCGCTTAAAAAAGCGCTCGGGCCGATTCTGTTCGGCGCGCTCGCCATATTTGGCTTAGCAACGATGCTCTTCGCCGTTTCGACGAATCTCGTCTTGTCGCTGTTCGCGCTGCTTATGATCGGTGCTTCGGACGTCATCAGCGTCGTCATTCGCTCATCGCTCGTGCAGCTCCAAACGCCGGATGAGATGCGCGGGCGTGTCAATGCGGTTAATTCGCTCTTCATAGGAACATCCAATCAGCTTGGCGAGTTTGAGTCGGGGACGCTTGCAGGCATGGTTGGAGCTGTGAATGCAACGTTGATTGGCGGCATTGGTACCATTATTGTCGCAGGAGTTTGGATGGTTTGGTTCCCTTCTTTACGAAAACTTAAAACCCTTGTATAAGAAGTGCGTTTTCTGTCCATGATATATTCGACGGTGCAAAGAGAGGTGTGGTTCCGTTGAACCGAATGGTGCAAGAGCTACAAGAGGGTTTTAGTTAATCACCTAACTACATGGAAGCGAGGCGACGTGTCGCAGAGCAGGTCACATGAACTGCATAGCTTTTCGTTGAAAGACGGAAGTTAAGGCAGTAACCAAGTGTTCCAACCGATGTGTTTTGTGAACTTGAAGCAACTCTAATCGATCGATCACCGTCAGAAAGCTGTCCGAGGCAACTCGGGCAGTTTTTCTTTTGCAAAGAACATATGCAGCGCTGGTTTACGAATGCGATAAAAGCCTATATGGGGACCGATATTGATCAGGAATATTTTAACACTGGACGAGTATGCTGATATCATGTTAATCTTACATTCCGCCGCTGAGAGGTAAGCCAAACACGGTGGTCGAAACGAAAACAAGTTAAAAAATAAAGCTTGCAATTAAGTTTCGATGTATGATATATTCTAATTCCGGCCGAGAGGTTGGGACGAGAATTAAAGAAGTTTGTTCTTTGAAAACTGAACAATGAGCGACCTGTCAAAAGGTCTAAAATACGTCGAAACGTCGATCGCCATCTGGTGAAAGTGTTTCTGACGAGCTAGATTTTTGAATGAGCTAACAAGCAAATTCATTTGGCGCGAATGGCTCCGCCATTTCGCCTTTTATGGAGAGTTTGATCCTGGCTCAGGACGAACGCTGGCGGCGTGCCTAATACATGCAAGTCGAGCGGATCTTGTCCTTCGGGACAAGGTTAGCGGCGGACGGGTGAGTAACACGTAGGCAACCTGCCTGTAAGATCGGGATAACATTCGGAAACGGATGCTAATACCGGATAAACAATTCAGCTGCATGGCTGA
>NZ_JBVYOI010000011.1:0-136526 GCF_056120345.1 Paenibacillus sp. sgz302114 | reverse complement strand
CATGATGTAATAAATGCCCAAAACCCCTGATTTATAAGGGGTTGAAGGTACGAGGTTGTCCTGAGGTAACGAAAGGGTAACATCGGCAGAAAACTAGAGGCTTCTCATGAGTTCACCGAACTTGTGGGATGCCTCTTTTTTTTCATGCCCAGCTGATGCTAATAATTTCAATGATTGACAATCCGTATACTCTATGTAATATTTTAGCTAAACTAGGTTGCTCTATTAAAATGTCGCTTTTAATATGAGGGGGAGAACATCGGATGGCTGAAAATGGGCGGCTGGGTGAATTAGACTCTCTTCGTGGAATCGCTTCCATGAGTGTAGTGCTTTATCATTCCGCCTCGCTTCTTGGAATAATGGCTGCTTTGCCTTGGCTGTATCATTCACCGCTTCAGATCTTGTTGGCCGGCCATCAGGCCGTGATTTTCTTCTTTCTTCTGAGTGGATTTGTGTTGGCTTTGCCGTTTGCCGAGGGGAAAACACGTGGTTACGGCAACTTCATGCTTCGGCGTCTGATTCGGCTATACCCGCCTTATATCGTCTCTCTCGCATTTGGACTCGTGCTGCGCCTTCTTTGTTACCGTGTTCCGATTAACGATCTGTGGTCCAGGCCGATCGGATGGGTTCCGATTTTACAGCACGTTTTCATGATTGATCAATTCCATCAGCAGTATTTTAATCCGGTCGTCTGGTCACTTGTTATGGAGATGCGCATAGCGCTTCTATTTCCTTTCATTATCTGGCTCGTCATGAGGACGAATTGGATCTGGAGCTTCTTGATCGGTTTCGTTCTATCTATCTGCGGGATTTTCCTGCATCTGCGCTATCAAGATAGCATCGACTTCTTCACGAATTATTATGATACAGCGCATTACGTATTCATGTTTGTCGTAGGCGCAATTATGGCGAAGCACCGCCATCGCCTTGTTGATTATTTCAAGAGTCTCCGGATCGTTACAAAGCTTGTGCTCGTTATTGTTGCCTTCATTGTATACACATGGGGAAACAATCTGGGCTGGGATCACTGGGGACTTAAAGGGAATCTTGTGTCAGACTGGTTTACCATGTTAACTTCGGGCTTCTTTATTATCGCGGCTTTAGCATCGGTGAAGTTTAAAAGTGTTCTCCATTGGCGGCCGATCGCGTTTGTCGGACGTGTCTCGTACAGCTTATATCTCGTACACCTTGTCGTATTGATTGCTTTAATGAACTTGCTCACCAATCCATCATTCGCCCTATACCCAGACGATTATGAGCAATATTATATCTCGCCTTATTTGCTGCTAGTTGGCACTGTTATCCTCAGCCTAGCACTCGCCGCTCTGTCCTATCGTTATGTCGAGCTGCCATCCATACGACTTGGACGTTACCTTATGAGCGGTAAAATACCCCGTCAAAACTATCAAGGCGAAATGTCAGCAAAAAGGTGATATTCGGTTTATAGAGGCTTTTCATGAGTTCACTGAACTTGTGAGCAGCCTCTTTCTTTTGAGCTCCTTGGAGAATGTATTGACACCACAAGTTAAAGTCTGCTACCATTTCAAATGTAAGCGAATTCAAAAATCATTATGAGGAGGTCCAACAATGGGAGCCAGCAAAGTCATGGATACAACTGCACATGAATATTTTGCGCGGCCTCGCATGGACTTCTAGTAAGAATAATCGTTTCTACGATTGTTACGAAACCAATGTCCACTGGTGCATGCCAGTGGTTTTTATTTTGTTCTCGTACGATTCGTCTTCAGGGATACGATTCTTTTTATCTGCAGCCAGGGACCCGCGCGGTCTGTGGTTTTTTTTTGTGTTCTCCGCAGACGATAAATCGAATTTATAGCCCAGAGAGGGAGATTTATCTGAACATTCGTCAATCCGAAAAAGTATTTTATATGATGAGCGCTATCATGGCGCTCGCGAATTCGATCATGTTCACCACTTACGCCTTGTACTATGTAAATGAATTAGGACTCAATCCTTTTCAGCTTGTATTGGTCGGGACGTTTCTGGAGCTCGTTATTTTCTTGCTTGAGATCCCTACTGGAGTGTTCGCAGATACCTATAGCCGACGACTCTCGGTCATCATTGCCTTTTTCATCATGGGGGCCGCCTATATTCTTGAAGGGAATGTTGTGCTGATTTCGGATGGGCTTCTGCGAGGGGCAGTTTCACTGTTCGTCTTAGTCGTCCTAGCAGAAATGATCCGAGGAGTCGGTGAGACCTTCCTAAGCGGCGCACAGCAGTCATGGATTACGGACGAGGTTGGCGAAGAGAGAATAGGCAAACTATTCGTCCGTGCAGGCCAATTTCAGCAAATCGCTTCGATTACAGGAATTATCCTCAGTGTCGTCGTATCTACGATCGCACTAAACCTGCCTTATGTAATAGGTGGGGTACTGTATGTTGGGCTGGCTGTCTATCTGCTTATTGCGATGAAAGAAACAAACTTTCGCCCAGCTGCCCGGGACGATCTCAATTCTTGGAGCCAGATGCGGGCTACTTTCAAAGAAGGCTCAAGCTTCGTTAAAAAATCGCCAGTCCTCCTTCTTATTCTGATTGTAAGTCTATTCTCAGGCGCATCGTCGGAAGGATTTGATCGGCTATGGGAAGCGCATTTCATTACCGATATTGGACTTCCTGCTTTCAATGGTTGGAATAGTGCCGTATGGTTTGGTATTTTCGGAATTTGCGGGATGCTACTGGGCTTATTGACCAATGAGGTCGTCATCCGAAGAATAAACCTAGAGAGCCGTTCCGTTGTCCGGAATCTGATGCTGATACTCGTCACATTGAAAATCATTTGTGTGATCGCGTTTGGCCTTGCTTCCAATCTTGTATGGGCGCTTGCAAGCTTTTGGCTGGTCGGCATGTTCAACTCCGTCTTTTACCCGCTGTACTCGGCCTGGCTCAATCAGCATATTGAATCGGGCACACGCTCAACCGTGTTGTCATTCTTGAGTCAAGCTAACGCAATCGGTCAAACTGCAGGCGGACCCGTAATAGGCTGGGCTGGCGTGCGTTATACGATCAGAGTGTCCATTGTATTATCGGCGTTTATGCTGGTCCCACTCGTATTCGTCTTTCAGAAGCTGCGTAGGCAGAAGGAGAGCGGCTGATTAATCGTTAAGTGGTTAAGGTAGTTAAGCGGCTTCACGGAAGTTCGTCTATGAACTTCTGTGAAGTCTTTCTTTTGAACTTCCGCTCCCAAATAATATCTGATAAACTAGCATTATTGCTATCAGACAGCCTGACAGTTATCCAAAGCTTAGAATGAAAGCGCTTTATGACAACACTGTCATCGTCGGAAAATAATACAATTGGAGCGTGAAACTTTGAGTCATTTATCGCCTGTCTATCCGAATCATGTCAATATCATAAACTTCATCCGCGGTGTTGAGCCCCGGGAACCGATCGATCTAGTTGAGCCGGTAAGAGAACAGCTGGCGCTTGTTCAGAAGCACGGTCTTCGGGCGACATGGCTGCTCCAATACGATGCGCTGATCGATCCCGCTTTTACGGATTTGCTGGTGAGCGAGGCGGATGCCGGGCAAGAAATCGGCGCTTGGTTTGAAATTGTGCAGCCGCTTACGGAGAAGGCCGGCATCCCTTGGCGCGGCCGCTTTCCTTGGGACTGGCACTCGCATATCGCCTTCTCGGTCGGCTATACACCAGAGGAGCGGGAGCGTCTCGCGGATGTGCTCATGGAGGATTTTCGCGCCAAGTTCGGTCACTATCCGCAATCCGTAGGCTCGTGGTTTATGGATGCGCATTTGCTGGGGTATCTATCGGACCGCTATCAGATCGTGGCTTCCTGCAATTGCAAGGACCAATGGGGCACCGACGGCTACACGCTATGGGGCGGCTATTGGAACCAAGCGTATTATCCAAGTCGCCTGAACGGGTTCATGCCTGCACAGACCGAAGAAAATCAAATACCGGTTCCCGTGTTCCGCATGTTGGGAAGCGATCCAATCTATCAATATGACGCCAAGCTTGGCGGTAACGGTCAGGCCGTTATTACTTTGGAGCCGGTCTATTCGGGCAAAGAAGGCGGAGGCGGTATTCCGGAGTGGGTGGAATGGTTCTATGACGTTAACTTCCGCCAGGAGCAGGTCTCGTTCGGCTATACGCAGGTCGGTCAGGAAAACTCCTTCGGCTGGGCAGCAATGAAGGACGGTCTTATCCAGCAGGTCGAATTGCTTGCTGCGAAACAAGCGGATGGTGTGCTGAAGGTGGAAACGCTGGCGGAATCAGGTCGCTGGTTCAGACGTCAATATCCCGTTACGCCAGCTGCCTCCATATGCGCACTAACGGATTGGCGGAACGAAGGCCGTCAATCGGTATGGTATAACAATCGGAATTATAGACTTAACCTGCTGAATAACGACGGCGAGCTCTGGATCCGCGATATTCACCGCTTTGATGAACGTTATGTGGAGCGGTATTTGGAAGCTACATGCCCGGACAAGAATGCTCATTACGATACGCTTCCTATTGTTGACAGTGCCCGTTGGAGCAACGAGCAGACGTCTGCAGGACTCCGTCCTGTTATCTATGACAACGAAGGAAATGCTGTCATGGTTAAGGTACAATCTCTCGAAACCGATGAAACGGTGGAAGGCGAGCTTACGATTCTAGCTCGCTTGGAAGGCGAGCAAGAACTGCGCATTCGCTGCGCGGAACAGGCAATTACGATCTCCACTGATGTGCCGAACTGGGGACTCCTGATGGAATGGGGAGACGTCTTGGACTTGCCGGAGATTCGTCTGGCTCCGGAAACGATCGGGTATGTGTTTAATGGTCATCCGTTTAAGCTCGGACTGTCCGGCGTACGGCAGGCTGACCGAGTCGGCGATGGCAGTGGTGCGGGTCGCATTGAGCTTCGCTCTGCAGGGAAGGAAATACAATTGCAGCTTTAATGTAATGAAGGAGGCTTCTCACGAGTTCGTTGAACTTGTGGGAAGCTTTTTTTCTTATTATGTTCAAAGCAGCTTAATCTTGTCATTCCCCCCATCAAAGGGTAGGATGAAAGCATCTCAATTTCAAGAAAGAAAGGAATTATTCCGACGATGAAATACAATCCCGAAGAAGACGAAATTATTGATTCCGCTGAGCGATTGCGGGAGCTAGTTGGCGTGCCGCACGAAGCGGTTGTGAAGAAGACGATTGACCATATCGACGATCATGTTCGTGGCTATTTGGCGAAGTGTCCACTGTTCTTCCTGGCGACAGCGAGTGCAGAAGGACAATGCGATGTATCACCACGCGGTGACGGGCCGGGGTTCGTGCAGGTGCTCGATGATCATACGCTGGCATTCCCTGAACGCATGGGAAACAGAAGAGTGGATTCGATGATCAATCTGCTGTCCAACCCAAGGCTTGGCATGATCTGCATTTTGCCAGGGATGAATGAGGTGCTCCGTATTAATGGCAGCGCCAAAATGATCCTTAATGAATCGCTGCTGGAAAGCATGGCGCTCAATGGTAGGAAGCCGAATTTGGCAATCAAGGTTACGGTAGAAGAATGCTTCATTCATTGCCCGCGGGCGCTCAAAACCTCCGATGTATGGGATGCTGAGACTTGGCTCAGCCGCGAGGAGTTCCCGAACATTCAGCGCATCTTCGAGGATCATATTACGAGGAACGGATACGTGATCGAAAAAGAGTCCAACGAGTAAGAAGCTTTAATGCTCTAAAGTTCTAAGAAAGCTCTATTATCGAATACAAAGGAGGATTTTCTACCGATGAGTGAATTTACAGCAGGCAACCTTGTTTCTATCCAGCATTTGGAGCGGCTTGAACAGTTTAACCCTACCTATAAAGGACAGCTGAACGAGAAATGGGCGGTGTTTTTTACGCCGAATACGGATATAAGCGAAACGCCGCCTGATGATATCTTTGCAGGGTCGAATGAGATTCCGATTCTTTACTTTTTTAATGCTGAGGATCATGGCTGGGGCTATTCGGTTGTTCATGAGCAGCAGGTGAAAGCGACGTTCGAACTCTCTTATGAAATGGAAGAGCTGTTTCTGATGAACATGGTCCAGGAGCGGTTTCCGGATGAAGATCCAATCGAGCTGCTGTATCTAGGCGAGAACTCCGATCGGCTTAGAGATGAACTGATGGAAGAGCTGCAGCAAGATCAAGAGTATGATCAGCGTCTGAGCCGTATTTTCGACAACTGTCAGGTGGAGCAGTTCCGCTTATTTGATATTGGCGAGGAGTCAATCGCGGGATTAAAGGAAATGATGACCATCAGTTATTTGGAGGGGTTAGAGAGCCCGCATGACTTGGTTGATCAATTCAAGCAACTATTGCAAATTGATGATATGAGCTGGGTTCGGCCTGATCGTACTTCGGATTATCTCTAACGTATTGCGGCAAAAATGGGGGTAGGAGGGATGTTCAAGATGCTCTTTACTCCATTGAAGCCTATGCTTGCAAGCAGGGGCAAGGAAGCGTTCGATGATGATAGCTTTATCTTCGAGCCGCAATATGACGGCGGGCGTCTTCTTCTTCATAAGCAGCGCGACCGCGTAGAAGCTTATACGCGGTATGGGCATGTCGTCACGAGCAAGTTCCCGGAGCTCCTTGAAGCGGCTCATGCAATCAAAGCGGACACGGTGATTCTAGACTGTGAAGGCATCTGCTTGCGAGACGGACGACCCGTATTCGATGACTTCAATCATCGCGGGCGGCTTGGCAAAGCAGCTACCATTGCACAAGCGGCCAAGTCGCATCCGGCGACCTTCGTTGCCTTTGATGTGCTCTATTCAGGAGAACGTTCGATTATGGATGAGCCGCTCATGCAGAGGAAGGAACGATTGGCCAGCATTGTCGCGGATTCGCCTGTGCTTTCGAAGACGCTGTATATAGAAGGGAAAGGCGTGGCACTATTCGCCTTGACCAAGGACAAAGGCATGGAAGGGATTGTAGCCAAACGGCGCGATTCTGTCTACCGGCTTGATCGGCGATCACTCAATTGGCTGTCGATTAAGCATGTCCGGACAATTGATGCTGTTATTGTCGGGTACCGGACGGATCCATTCGCGCTTGTGATTGGACTGCATTTTCGCACAATGAAGAATAAGCCTGTCGGCACTGTGGGAGAAGGGATCAGCCCAGAGGATAGACAGGCGTTCATGGCTATTGCGGAGCAGCTCCACACGCAGAAGGATCGACAATCTGGGACTCAGTGGATTGTTCCGAGGCTTTGCTGCCGGATCGATTACCTCGATCGGACGGAGATGCATCAGCTGCATACGACAACTTTTAGAGGCTTCTTGCCTTATCGACGGCCGGAGGATTGCGTCTGGTCTTATAACTAATCTTAAGGTGAGAGGAGTTACCCGCGAATGATCGTAACGATTGTAAACGTATTCGTGCTGCAGGAGCATGTCGAGGCATTCATCGCCGCAACGCTGGATAATCACCGTGCTTCCGTTCAAGAGGACGGTAATCTACGGTTTGATATTTTGCAGCATCGGGATGATCCGTCCGTGTTCACGCTGTATGAGGCTTATGAATCCGAAGAAGCAGCAGCGAAGCATAAGGAAACGAGCCATTATTTGAAATGGCGGGATACGGTGGCACCTTGGATGGCGAAGGCACGTGTTGGTACGCCGCACCGGGTCATAGCGCCTGCGGAGGCTTCGCAATGGCGGTAAATTGGCAATCGGCTCCGTTCACATTTACAGGAACGCCTCAGATCATATTCGGCAGCGGCACGCTGCATAAGCTGGTTGATGTGTTGCCAGAGGGAACGCGCCGCGTTCTGTTTGTAATGGGCAGCTTTGGGCAGTCGAACGCGGAGCAGTGGAAGCGGGTTGCAGATTCGTTTGCTGCCGCAAGCATCGCCTATGATATCGCCTATATCCGCCATGAACCTACGGTGGAATGGGTGGATGAGGCGGTGGAACGCTGCCGCATCGGAGCTCCGCTTGATGCGGTCATCGCCATTGGCGGCGGGAGCGCGATGGATGCGGGAAAAGCGGTATCCGCGATGCTGACGACAGAGCCAGGCGATACGGTGCTGCATTATTTGGAAGGGCAGCCGGCATTCCGAGCGCACAAGGGGAGCAAAATCTTCTTCGTCGCTGTCCCGACAGCGTCCGGAACCGGCAGCGAAATGACGAAGAATGCCGTAATCTCCATCAAGGGCGGGTTCAAGCGCTCATTGCGCCATGACCGGTTTATTCCGGATGTCGCCATCGTGGATGGCAGCCTCACCATGAGCTGCAAGGCATCGGTGAAGGCCGCGAGCGGTCTTGATGCGCTAACGCAATTGATTGAATCGTACGTATCGACTAAGGCTTCGCCGATGACGGATGCGCTTGCTTTATCGGGTATCGAAGCGGCTGCCACTAGCTTGCTGCCGATTTGTACTGGTGCTGCCGAGAATGTGGAGCTGCACGAGCGGATGGCTTACGCCTCCATGATGTCAGGCATTACGCTGGCGCACGCGGGACTTGGGCTAGTTCACGGTTTTGCCGCGCCGCTCGGCGGACAATTCAAGGTTCCGCATGGCGTCATCTGCGGAACGCTGCTCGCGGAAGTGACGAAGCGCAACATCGAGTATTTGCGTCTAGCAGAGGGGGAAGCAGCGGCTGTTTCCGCTATAGGCTTGGCGAAGTACGCTGCTGTCGGCGCACTCCTAACGGGACATCCGAAGGAAGATGCGGAGGGCTGCCGTGCACGGTTAGTCGAGACGTTAGAGGCGTGGACGGAGTCGCTGCACATCCAGAAGCTTGGCGCATACGGCGTCAATGCAGACAATTTGGATGCAGTACTTGCTGCGTCAGATAATAAGCAGAGTCCGGTTCAGCTGGACAAAGCTGTGATGCGGGAGATTTTGCTAGCGCGGATCTAGTTAGCATCTAGCGGAGCGAGCGATGTCGCCGATACAAGAGAAGAAGACTGGTTCCTCAGGAGGAACCAGTCTTCTTTGTTTGTCAAGCATTTTCCAGAGATTTAAAACGATATATCAAATCTAATTCTTCATTCTTATACTGGTAATAGATAGTAAAATTCCGGATAAGGGACGAGCGAGAAGATGGATGAGCTGCGCAGAGCCGTTGAAGAGTTAATGAAGGAAATTCCTGAATTGCGCGATGTGCCGAGCGAAGAGTTGATTCAACTCATTCAGGCGCTCCTTATTGCAGGTCGTCAAAAACAAGCTGAATGATCTTCTCCAGCTTCTCTCTCGTGCGCTGGTTAGTCAGATTAATGTTGTAACGTGCAACGAGATCTTTAATAATCATTTCTTCTCGTGTGGCCGACATCGGTCTGTGCTTGAATTCCTTGCCTGTCGTTAACCAATCCACGCTCACCTCGAAGTAAGCGGCGATTTGGGCCGTCATCTCGTGACCGGGTTCACGCTTGTTCGTCTCGTACATGCCTAAGGTGCTTTTCCCAATGTTAAGCCGTTTCGCAAACTCCTCTTGGGACATATCTTTTCTGTACCTCAAATATGCGAGTCGTTCTCCGAATGTACGCAAAGTGCACCTCCATCAGCAAAGCGCTAATCAACTGATATTATATCTTACAACAGAATGGCGGGTTTTTGGTCGGTCTCTTAATGTGATTAACTTATGTTTATAATCACCATATGCGACTATATACTGAAAAGTGATCTGTATAGCTAGCTCGTGGAGGTGAACATACGAATTGACTCATAACGGATGCCCAATCGAAAGTCGCTCGCCGATCTATGTCTACTGCGTGAAGACAGAGCCCCAGAATGATCGCGTCATATGCAGAAGTTTGAACATCACAACAGAGGTTTTGTATATGGGCGTAACGCCGCGGCTAAATGGAAAGTCAAGCTATAAGGCGGGTATTCCGATGTTCGTTACGAGGGACGGGACGTACTTGCAGCTCGGTAATCTAAGCGCCTATAAGGATGTGCTGTCGCCGCTTGGATTCGATCGGTTCCATTCGTCCTGCTTGGTGAATGTGCGTCTTATCGACCGGATTGAAGCGGGACCGTACGGTAATGAAGCGTATTTCAAAGGAGCGGGCAATATCTCTGTGCCAATCTCGAAGGCGCGGACCGCAAAGTACAAGCATTTGGTTGTGAAGGCAGGATCAGATATCATTCCTCCTTTAAGATGACAATGATTCTAGTACCAATATTTCCCTAAATCTATTATGATAGCGGTGAAGGCTTTAATAGGGAGGATGCCGAAGTGATGTATCAGTTGAAAAAGGCGAGCAGGCGCCGAGGATTATCTGGGATCCGCTTGGGGACTGGAAGAGGTGTTGACGCCTTATCAAGGTGTTCCGCTCGTAGATGATAAGGCCGAGCGTTATTTTGGCGACAGCAATACGAAAGAGGGTAAGATAGGCATAATTGTCCCTAATCCATACCGTATCAATAATTATACAGATCGCGAGGTGGAGGAAATTAAATTACGCTCCATTATTTATGTTTTACCAGCCGTAATATGGGTGATGCTCATTTTTCACTTCTCATCTGAACCGTATCAGAAGCAAACGATTATTCCATTTCTTCAACAGCATTTTAACGAGGATAAGGTAAGAGGACTACTGCCGGATTTGACTGTTCATTATTTGCACAGCGATAAATCAGCAAAGAGTGATCCGTTCGGTTTTATTGAATTCGTATTTCGTAAAAGCGCGCATATGGTTATATACGGTGTATTTGCGATTGTAGTCTATCTCGCTTTCAATTCGTTGCGGCTGAAATTGCCGTACAGAGTGCTTACCTCATTGCTCATTGTAGCTGGTATCGCTTCATTGGATGAGTGGAACCAGCTATTCTCCGGGGGGCGAACAAGCACGATCCGTGATGTTGGCGTTGACCTATCCGGAGGCATGTTATTTCTGTTTCTTTTCATTTTGCTGGCAAGATGGGGACGATATAGAAAGTCGAAGCATGCAAAGAGGTCTGTCTAATTGTAGGCAGACCTCCAGAGCGTAGAGAAACACGCGGTTTTTAAAACAAGTTAGTAGGGGAGCATCGATGGAACCAGTTCATAATTATGCTGTTTGCCTCGATTCGACAGTAACATTTGAAGCACCTACCGTAAATTATTATCACTTATGTTATACTACATTAACGCGCCGACGGGAACCTATCCGTTCGCTTATGTTTCTTCTCTTTTCGGGGTATTAATAATTTGTTCAATAGAGATATTGAATGTACTGGCAAGCAGGACTATAAAGTCTAATGGCGGCTTTCTTCTGTTCTTCTCGTAGTGTGAGAGGGTTGATCTGGAAATGCCGAGTGTCCTCGCTAATTCTTCTTGCGTTATCTCTCTTGCTTCTCTTAGTTCAGCGATTGTATTTCCGAGGTGTAACACAGACCTTAACCCTCCATTCAAGCGTGAGTATGCATAAAATGAATAATGTCAATTAAAACGATTGTTTTGATACAAAATGTATACACAAATATATTATGATACTAATTGTATCGTGTCAATATAGAACCCACTAATTTGGCACATTATTCGTGAATCTAGAAACGATTTGTATCGAAACGCGAATAACCCCACATAACGTTCATTAGTGATGAAAGTATGCGTAGCCTGCTCGGCGAGGTGCACCCCCGCCTGTGTTAATATTTCGCATATTCCTTCTGCAGCACCTCATACGACCGCTTCAGCCGCTCATGATAGGCGGGCAGGTTCCACTCGCCCCACTGGAAGAGCTTCAGCTGTGAGAGCGTAACTGGCTCGCCAGTCTTCATCTCCGGCAGCGTACTCACCTTGCTGCCGCTGCCGCTGCCGCCGCTGCCATTCTGCTCTACAACGAGCAGATGGAACCCTTTCGTCGTCACGCTTGCTTGATAGCCTTTGCCGGATGTCCACAGATCGCCCATAATTTCGTGCAAGCTTGGGTCCTTGGCATTCAGCATGAGCCATGGAATGCGCATCTCCACCACACCATTCTGCTCATTCACCTTGTAGTCGGCGAGTGAGTTGTAGTCTGCCGACCTCGTGTTGCTATTGCCTTCCTGCAGCAATCCAGTAGCATACGACGCGAACGGGTAGTCCAGCAGCTTGCCATTTGGCAGCACCGTCCGAGATCCTTTATTCAGCACAAGCCGAATCGGATTGTACATGCCATTGTTCTTCGTGCTCACGCCAGCCACCGTAGGGATCAGCTTCTTCAAGTACGCGTAATCGTAATAGAACGTATCGTAGTAGCTGTCCACGAATGTCTCCGCATAGCTCGCGCTTGCGAGGTCGATATAGAAGTCGAACCCGACTTTATTGGCAAGAGGGATGTCTTTAGGCAGCTTTATATTTCCTTGTCCAGGCACCGTATCGAGCATAATTGACGTATGGATGTCGTCCGCTGGCAACTTTCTGTAATCGAGGCGCAAGTACACATACTCCGAATCATTCGTCATATAGAGCGACTTCAAGTTCTGCTTGCTGTCTGCCGCAGACTTGTAGATGGGGGCTAGATGCAGCGCATCCCAATCAAGCGTATCGCCATCGACGTCGATCGGCACCACATTCTCGCCGGGATCGAAGGAAAGCAGGCCGAAATATTGCTCGTTCGTTTGAACGTTCGACCAGAATGGACGGCGATGCGCATTATCGTACTCCATCGTGTTCCATGTCCGCTTGAACCACTCATCCTGCCAGGAGAAAATCATTCCCCCCATGTACCCTTCATTCAGCATATCCTCGTACAGTCCCGCGATAAGCTTCCCTTGTTCCTGCTCCGAATGATGCCCCTGATCCTTACCGCTCACATTGCGATGCGTCATGCCCCGCGAGCTTGGAATGCCGAACTCCGCCACCAGAATAGGCAGCCGGTGTACCGCCTTCAGCGCGTGCAAATAGCCGGCATAGTTGTTCTTCGTACCCGATCGGTCCACGTAATCCTTATATTCATTGTTCATGAAGTCCGGATAGTACGGGTAGATGTGGTAAGAAGCGAAGGAGCCCGGATAGAAGCTGTCCTTCGTATAAATATGGTTCGGGTTCACCACCGACATCTCTTCTTCCGCGAACGATTCCAGCGGATGCTTCAGCATATCGGTCGTCGGCCAGTTGGTGAAGCTGAGAGCATGCTGCACCTGGTAATGATCCTGCTCATACGCCGCCATGTATTCCATGCCCTGCGCGAGCCAATTTTCGAATGGGGAAGCACCTTGCGTATACATATACCGTCCGTCAAAAGGTTGCTTATGCGCTATTTGTTTATTCGTGTCCGCCACCGCATGCGGATCCCATTCGATGCCGAGAATCCAGCCGAGCAGGTAAGGGGAGACGTCGTAGGTGTAGCTGCCATAGGCATGACCGGCCCGCTTCGGCAAGTTCGCCTTGCCGTGCACAGCGTTCACGACATCCACGATCTCCTCGTGGAACGGCTTCATCACCGCATCCGAGAAGGCGTTGCCAGACGAGACGAGCGCGTCTTCGGGCACCCAAGCGCCATGGAACAAGTAGAGCGGCTTGTCCGTCGTCTGATTAAACTCATACAGCGCTTCATAGAATGCAGGCGGCTGCAGGGTATAGACGCGGATTGCATTCGCATTCATCGCCGCGATCTGCTGGAACCAGCGATAATATTCATCGCGGCCGATGGCGGCATTTCCCGGGAAAGCGCCGGGCTTGCCCATTCCGATATTAACGCCTTTTACGGTGAAGTCCGTCCATTTGCCTTTCATTAGCGTTTGAAAATGATCACCGAACACGCGAGCCGAATACGACGTATCACCGGCACTGAGCTTCTCGACCTGCGGCAGTGCAGCCGGCTTGGTCATACCGTGGTCAATGATCGCCTTCATGAGCGGTATATAGGTATCCCAGTAGAACGCGTCCTCGGCTTCGTGCCAAGTCGGCAGCTTACGGAGCGCCGTTTGAATCCGGCTTTGATAGATCGAAGGGAGGTCCGTATTGAGGGAGAACTGCCCGTTGAAATAATACGTGCCATACCTCTCATTCTGATGATGAATAATGGCAGGCATCGTCAGCGGGATGTATCTGCGGCTGAGCTTCTCCTGCCCGGAAGGCGAGAGCGCAAGTGTATAGCTGGCCAGCACCTCTTGTTCATCTGCGGGCTTTATGACATCCACCCAACCCAAATACGGTTGTTTCCCCATCCCCGTCCCTATCCCTTTCTCCGAAAGTCCCAGCTGCTGCTCGCCTTTCGCTGTGTAAGAGAAGGAGGGAGCCCCGCCAGCCAAATCCGCTTCTGTCAGTACGAGATTTTCCTCTGTAAATTCATTCATGAACAGATAGCCGTCACCCTTGTAGGCCCAGCTGCTCCCGTTAGCTTTTGCTGCACTGGCCTTTAGCTTGTCCGGAACTTCTGTGCCCGCGAGATCAGCCACGTACTTATAGGACCAGCCGTCCCAAGTCAGATTCAACAGGCTGTACATATCTTCACGCAGCTCAGGCGTCGTCGGCTTGCCAAACAGATTACGCTCGGCGATAAGCGTGCCGCCCTTCGTCAGCAGCTTGCTGCGAATCGGCTCGAATTCCGCTTTCGTCATGCCGCCGTATAAGCTTTTGCTCTCTGCCGGTCCCGGCTGCTTGCCGGTATATTCCTCTTTGTCTACGCCGTACATGCTCGCCAGATAGATCAGATCATAGCTGTCGATCTGGTCAGGAACGGCGTCAATGCGGTACTTCCCGTCACCGAGCGGCTTGAAGCCGAAGTAGTCGCTTGAAGGACGATAGGCTTTGCCCGAAGGCTGCACGTATTTTGCATTGTTCAGCATCCAGGTCAGTCCTGCGTGACTGCGGTAAGAGACGTCCGGCACCGTTTTGTCGACAATCAGCACATTAAGCTTATGCCCGGATTTCAAATACCAGCTCCAGATCGGCGATGAGACGACCAAGAGGCCGATAGACACGGCAGCAGCCATGAGCCATCGGCGATTTATTAGGTCCAGCTTCCTCATGATGAGATACCTCTGCGTTTCATTTCTCCCCAAGCGGAGTAGCCAAGGAAGAATTGGAATATGCCTTCAACGCGCCAGAGCACCGTTAATGGACGGTACCAAATAATTTCGGTCAAGGAATAGAGATACAGCTTCAGGACATCCTTCTTATTGGAGTATTTCTGCAATCCCCATTCTTCCAAGATGAGCGCGAGAAGCGAGATTAACGAGCCATAGAGCAGAAAAGCAAGGAACAGCATGAATGCAAATTCAATGGAGATGCCGCCCATAAACAGGGACAGCACGATGAACATATAGCCGCAGAGCTCAACAACAGGACCGAGCAGCTCGATGATCCAGAAGTAAGGGAACACAATGAGCCCGATGTAGCCATACCTCGGATTCAGCGTCATGCCCCGATGCCTCCATAAGCTCTCAAGTAAACCGCGATGCCAACGGTTGCGTTGTTTGCGCAATTCCGCTGCCGTCTCGGGCGCTTCTGTCCAGCATACCGGATCGGCTGTGAATGCAATCCGTTTATTTGATTGCCGCTTTTTGATGAGCCGCTGCAGCCTTACAACAAGCTCCATATCCTCGCCGGCTGTCTTCGTGGAATAACCGCCGGCAGCTACGACCCACTCCTTCGAGAAGACACCGAAAGCTCCAGATATGACGAGCAGCAAATTATAGCGGCTGAGACCGACTCTGCCGACAAGGAAGGCACGCAAATATTCAACGACCTGATAGATGACAAGCGGCTTCGCAGACAGCTTGATCTGTTTCACGCTGCCCATCTGAATCGTATTGCCGTTCGCGATTCGCACCGAGCCGCCGGAGGCGATGACGTCCTCATTCGATGTCATGATCGGTTTCATGATCTTCACTAGCGCATCTTGTTCAAGAATAGAATCTCCATCAATGGAACAAAAATACGAATATTTGGCATAATTAATGCCAGCGTTCAGGGCATCGGCTTTGCCGCCGTTATGCTTGTCCAGCATGTACAGATGTGGCAGCAGCAGCGATTGATAGATCTCAGTGACGGCCTCCGTAGCAATCAACTGCTGAGCATTCCGTTCAATAGGCACCATCTGAAAATGCTCGATTACCTGCTTACGCGTGTCATCGTCTGATCCGTCGTTCACGACAATAATTTCGAGCTCTGGATATTGCAGTCCAATCAGGGAGCGGATGCTCTCTACGATACCCGCTTCCTCGTTATGGGCAGGCACGATGACCGATACGGGCTTCGTGAACGCGATGTTGAGCAATGCTTCATGCGAGCGGAACCTGTTCAGCTTGTACTCTCGGCGCATGGACATGAAGGAGAACAGGAACATGATCAGGTAGAAGGTGGTCGCGAGGAGCATGAAGGAGAGAATGAAGCGGCCATAAATGCCGATAACGTCGATCCAAAGCGCCTGCGCACTCATCCGGGATGAAGTCCTAACGTTTCTTTGGCGATATCCCGGGCGAACCGGTCATGATCATGCTCAGCAATATGCATTAACAATTGCTTCCCCTCCTTCATGTTCAGCAGCGCGCCGGCTGCTTGTGTTCGTACCCACCATGAGCGGTCTTTGATCAGCTCAGTAAGCGGTGCTGCCAGCTCCGGCTTTCTTAGTGCTCCGAACAGCTTGGCGGTCATCGCCCGCTCCTCCCAGCTGTTGGAAGCGGCGAATTTGCTGTATTGCTCCGCGCGCTCCGTGAAGCCGAGCTGCGCGATGGATTTCAATAGCTTAATGCGAAGCTCAGACGATTGGCCTGCTGGTTCTGCAATGCAGAATAGAAGCTGCTCCAGAAAGTCGAGCTGCTCATATTTGTTCAGAATGCCGATCATCTCAACGAGGCTGTGCTGAATCGGCACTGGCAGCATATAGAACTGCGCTAGTGTTTCATCGAACTGGTCATTTGTTAGCATGGACAGCAGCTGGCGGTAATTAAATGCCGTCAGATCACCTGGCAAACGAATAAGGCTCTGTATGAAGCTGCTGTGCCGGGAATGGATGAGCAGCTTGCAGATTTGATAATGCTCCTGCGCGGTACATTTTGGACTGTTCATCAGCCTTGTAATGTCATCCAGCAGGTTGTCCATGCCGAACACAGAAGCATGGTAGAGTGCATTCATCCGTATGCTCCACTTGCGGCTTTTCAGCATCTCTCGATAAGTGTCTGTAAAATGCGCCTCAGCGAATTGCTTCGCCCGAAGCTGAATCTCATCGCTATGCGCGATTTGCAAATAATCGCTCAGCAGCTTCTCCGCTGCGGCGAACGTTCGTCCATTATGAGGCACGAGTGCCCGACTGGTCCTGCCTTGGGTCATATATACATACATGAGTGTGCTATTCTTCTGCGCGAAGCTGTTCATATAACGCGTAAGCCGCATGTCGCGTGCTTTAACGATTGTGATATAGACGAGGACGAGACTGCTCAGAATGAGCAGCGACGCCGTGAATATAGCAAGTGCAATTACTGCGTGACTGGTATACATCTACTTCACTTCAGCCTTTCCAGAAGCCGCTTTACCTTAGCCTCAAGTAGCTTGATGTTGAACGGCTTTGCAATATAATAGTCCGCGCCATGTTCCATGCTGTAGATGGTCACATGCTCCGTGTTGCGGCTTCCCAGCATAATGATAATGTACTTGTTTGCATTCGGCATGCTGCGCAGATCGCGCAGCACCTCAATGCCGTCGCGCTGCGGCAGGATATCGCTTAGGAAGATGAGATGCATATGCCCGGAATGATGCCAGTCCGATTCCGCGAAGCTGGCTCCATCATGGAAGCTGTGAGTTTGGAATTCCATATGCGGTATCGAGAGATTTTGGAGCATGTTAATGAGAATGTTCTGCGCAATCGGCGAGTCATCAATAATGGAGACTTTAATGGTGCTCACATCAGGCAAGGTGGCGACAGGTACCGCTCTGAGCTGGAAAGGACCTCTATCCCGTGCCAACGTCAGCGCCACCGAAGTTGCATCTAGAATATCCTCGTAGGTTGTCGTCGAATAGACGACCTCCGTCATGCCAGCTGTAAGCTGCACCTGAGATGAGGTCTGGAAGTCTGTGTAGATTCGCTGGAATAGATATTCTGCTTCGAGAAAGCCGGTATGCATCAATAGCGCCATGAAACGATGCGGCTCCTCGGTCGCGAATAGGTAATCCGTATTGCGCAAATGGCTTGCGATCAGCTTGCTCGTATGCAGCAGAGCAGGGAGCCCGTTTGTTTGGTCTATTTCAATCGCCACGACCGTGAATTTGGTACGAACTCGCGGCATATCGGCTAGCTTCCATTGAATGAACGACGTGAGCAAGTCGCTGTGGTACAATCCAGTCTCCTCGTTGTATAGCTGAGCGAGAAGAGGGGAATTGGGAGAGGTACGTGTAGTGGTACTGCTCATAGCACACCTCAATTCTAGTAAATCGTGTTGTCCTTCCAGTATAGTCGCATTGTGCAAATTAATGTTTAGTGAATTACTGGGGATTTGGTATGGAGAGAGGGAGGAACAGAGATGGGAAAAGCGAATAGTAGTGGAAGATGGCAATGACCCGATTCATCGGATTAAATCGATTTCCATTTCTACGTTTAAAAGCAGGCATATATCAGTCGATGCGAATAGCCGATGAACATTCTTAATGAAGATAATGTAATTGCCCACTATAAACTCAATATAAAGAAGGAACGTGATCATTTGTGACCCATACACATGAGCATCAAGCTCCACAGTTGAACGCTATTCAAATTCCGGCTGCGGAAGGTTATATTGTCTCAAGAGTTTTTAGCCCCGGAGGCCAAGGGCCTTTTCCTACCGTCATCCTTCTGCATGGGTTTCCAGGCATTCAGCAAAATTATGATTTGGCAGCGCAATTCCAACATGCTGGCTATCAAGCGGTGGTGTTCCATTATCGGGGGTTGTGGGGAAGCACAGGTAGTTTCTCGATTACCCATGCCCTTGAGGATGCGAGGACGGTTCTCGCCTACTTGCGTCAAACAGACACGTCGGCAAAATATCAGATTGATCGTGGGCGCATCGCGCTTGTCGGACATAGCTTTGGCGGCTTCATCGCCCTGCAGTCGGCTGCGGCGGATAGCGGAGTCGCGGCTGTTTGCTCCCTCTCAGGTGCAAATTTCGGCATGATGGCGCAGCTTCTTCGAGAGCCGAAGAGCAGAGCTCAGCTTGAGGCGGGGTTCGCTGAACCGGCGTCTTATATCTCGGGACTTACCGTCCAGATGATGAGTGAAGAAATTTTGGCGCATGGATCGGAATGGAATCTACCGGACCGTGCGCAGAGTCTATCGGACAAGCCAGTCTTGTTGGTTGGAGCAGCTCAGGATATGCTGACACCTGTGAAATTCATGCATGATCCGCTTGTTTCAGCGTTTCAGAGCACGGGCACGTCTCAGCTGCAAAGTCTAGTTATTGAATCAACCGATCACGGGTATGAGGGCAAGCGGCAGGAACTGTTCGAGGTTATTTTGAAGTGGTTGAATGAGGTTGTTTAGCTGTTGATGCTGCCGATGTCGCCGATACTGGCTGATCGCTAACGGTCTCCAGAGTTGTTATTGGGCTCAAATCGCGGGCTTGTGCTGGCTAACGGATCGTAGCGACGCTATTCCGGGTTAAGGAGCTTGAATTGGCTGCAAAAGAGGCAAATAGCGTCGCTGCGGTCCGTTACATTTTGTGGAGCGCTATTTTCGCCTCAATAAAGTTACGATCCGTTAGCCGAGGTATACCAAAAAGGAGGGCCATCAATGGCTCTCTTTCTTTTACCTATATTTACTTACGAAAAGTATGATAAGATGAAAGCACTAAAGCTTTTCGCATACCTTGCTCTATTCACCTACTAGGACACACGATAACACATCTCAGCACAGGCAGCCGTCCATAACAAACGGCTGTCTTTTTTCGTTTAACGTAAACATTTTAAGGATAAAGGTGACAACGTCATGGCCAACACCATTCTTTTTCGAATATTGCTTCCTGTCTTGCTCGTCATTATTTCTCTTTCATCCATCTATCTCGATCGGACAAGTCACCCCTATCTGATGATTGCGGTAGGCGTCGCTGTTTATGTGTCGCTAAATGCCAAGCAAACGAACAACAAGCAGATTTACATCCAAATTGCGATGCTCGTCCTCTTTCATTGGCTCAGCCAGCTGAACTGGTCCTTGACGATGTATTTGATATTGCTGATTAGGCAGATCACACGAAGCGAAAATTTGCTTCGAGCACTTCTTCATGCGCTTCTCATTATGACGCTGTACAGCGTTGTCCGCTTCTCCTACTCGGTAACGAATGGTTACTCCGTGCTCGTTACGTTGTCCGACCTTGCTAGTTCGCTCGTCATTGTGGCAGTGGTATGGCTCATTAAGAGCAAAGAAATCGAGAGGAAGAGCCTCGAACAATTAAACGATGAGCTTCTGAAAAAAGACGTGCTCACAGGACTGCTCAACTATCATGAATTCCGTAAGAAGCTAAGCAAGATGAAGGAGCGCAGCGAATTTGGTTTAATCATTATGAGCTGCCAGGATTTGCGGGTGATTAATTTCAAGCATGGCTATGAGCAAGCGAACAGCAGCTTGAAGGATATTGCCGTTCAGCTTGAACGCCACTTTAGCCCTGCTATTGTATCGCGTTATGGCGGGAGCGAATTCGCAATTGCGATGGCTTATAAGGATGCAGAGGCTACGGAGGACTATATAAAACAGGCAATCATCCGAATCATTGAGCAGATATCCAGTTTGGATATCATTTACGCGTATGCATTTTCGAACGGATGCACAACGGAAGAGACGATAGAGGAAGTGGAAAAGCAGCTATTTCTGCAAAAGAAGGAAATTTGGATGAAGCGAGATGAGCACTTCTTTCGCGCAGATAAATTGAAGGTAATCGGAGAGCTCGCGGCGGGAATGGCTCATGAGATCCGTAACCCGCTTACGACCATTAAAGGGTTTCTTCAGCTGGCTTATCGGAACGATTATAAGGAGTTCGACAGATATCACCCGATGATCATGGACGAGATTACAAGAGTGAGCGAGCTCACCTCTGAGTTTTTGCAATTTTCGAGACCGAATCTGTCCCAAATGAAGGTGGAATCCGTTCAGTCCTGCACCGAGCGTGCCATCTCCATCATGGGTACGGAAATTGAGCGGAGAGGGCATCGCCTTAATAGCGAATACCCGGAAGCCCCGTTATATGTCAAAGTGGATAAGGACAAGATTGTGCAGGTGCTCGTCAATTTGTTCAAAAATTCGATTGATGCGATGGAGGATCTCGGGCAGATCGGGGTCAAGGTGTATGAGCTGGATAAGCAGGCATGCATCGAATTGTCAGATACGGGGACAGGGATGTCCGAAGCTACGAAGGAGAAACTATTTGAACCGTTCTACACCACGAAAGGGCATGGCACGGGACTCGGCTTGTCGATATCACACAAGATTGTCCAGGATCATGATGGCAGAATGGATGTGAAGGAGACGAGCGCGAGCGGGACGGTGTTCTTGATCATGCTTCCGTTGGTGGGTTTTTAAGTCGGGTGAGAGCCCCGAATTTGGCTGCTGAGAGCGGGAAAATCCTCTCTCACCGATCCAATTTGGACACTTTGCGCCGGGGCTGTTACCACACTCCAGTCAAACTCGACTCGCTGGCATGATAACTGAACCTGAAGGGGAAGTCGACTAGAATTAATCGACGCGAGTGGCTGAGAGAACGTATACGTGCTCTCGCGTGCCGCAGATGCCCAAAACCTTGGCGTTTCAGAGCTGAGAGCACATATATGATTTCTCAGCGCGAGAATCGCACGTACGAGTGGCTGAGAGAACGTATACGTTCTCTCGCGCTCGGCAGAGAAGTCCGGTTCCCCCGGACTTTCACAAGTACAAACAAAGGGAGAGCCCCAACAACAACTGGGGCTCTCCCTTTGTTTCCCTAACTAGCTTAAGCCAAGGCGCTAATCACGGCGCCTTGCTGCAGCTGGTACATGGCGAAGTACTTGCCGCCATGTGCCATCAGCTCGTCGTGATTGCCGCGTTCTACGATGCGGCCACGGTCGAGCACGAGAATTTGATCCGCAGCGCGGATCGTCGAGAGCCGGTGCGCGATGACGAACGTCGTGCGTCCGCGCTTCAGCACATCAAGCGCTTGCTGGATGATCGCTTCGGTCTCCGTGTCGATGCTCGCTGTCGCTTCGTCGAGGATCAGAATCGCCGGATCGAAGGCGAGCGCACGCGCGAAGGAGATGAGCTGCCGCTGACCGGCGGACAGCGTGCTTCCTTTCTCGATGACAGGCTCATCAAGCCCGTGAGGCAGCTGCATGAACATGTCGTACGCGCCGACGTCGCGGAGCGCTCCTTCGATCTTCTCCCGCGTAATCGCCGGGTCGTCCAGACTGATGTTCGAGGCGATCGTGCCGGTGAAGAGGAACGGCTCCTGCAGCACAATGCCCATATGCTGGCGCAGCTGCTGCTTCGACATGTCGCGCACGTTAGTGCCGTCGACTGTGATGGCGCCGCGATCAATATCGTAGAAGCGGAAGAGCAGGTTCAGAATCGAGCTTTTGCCTGATCCGGTGTGACCGACAAGCGCGACCGTCTCGCCCTGCTTCGCGTTAAAGCTAATATGCTTCAGCACGTCTTCGCCTTCCTTGTAGCCGAACGAGACGTCCTCGAAAGCAACATTCCCCTTATAACGCGCCATCCGCTGTTCAGAAACCGGAGTGCCCGGCTCATCCAGCAGTGCGAATACGCGCTCCGCCGATACCCGCGCTACTTCGAGGTTCGACAGCTGATTCACCATCCCGACGATAGGTTGCATCATCCGGTTCATGTAATCAATGAACGCGTAGAGGACGCCGACGGATACAGCCGTACCGAACCAGCCGCCCGCAAACATCCAGATGACCGTGAGAAAAATCACATTCCGAAACACGTTCAGCAAATTGTGACTCGTCACCGAGTTCAAACGCAGCATTTTGTTCTGATACTTGAAGTACTCGTCGTTCATGACGTCGAACTCCGCTTTTGTTTCTTTTTGCTTGCGGAAAACTTGGATGATCGGCATGCCTTGAATGGATTCGTTAATCATGCCGTTGATGTCACTCAGTCGCGAGCGAATGACATGGTTGAAGCCACCCGCATATTTGCGGTAAATAACGATCCAGAAGTACAGAATCGGCAGCAGCGGCAAAGCAATTAGAGCAAGCCGAGTATCGAGCAGGAAGAGTGCGCCCATGATCGCGGTCATATAGATGATGCCGGAGAAGAAGTTCGCGAGCACCGATACATACAGCTCGCGGATTGCCTCTGTGTCATTCGTCACCCGTGCGACGACTTTGCCTGCCGGCAGATTATCGAAGTATTGAACCGGCAGCTCCTGAATATGCCGGAATACGTCATTGCGCATCTTGCGTACAATGCGGTTCGCCGACACTTGAAGCAGGAATTTCTGACCGTAAGCGAGCCCCGCCCCGATGAGCAGCATCCCGACATAGCCAGCTGCCAGCGTAATCATGCTCTTCAGCTCCGGCTGATAGAAGTGATACGTCTCATCTCGGCTCAGCAGAACAGCAGGATATTGCTGCTTGCTGCCATCCTCGGCAGTAAGCGTTAGCTTGCCGTCGGCGAACTTACGCGCACCCTTGTCAGGCACACCAGCCGCATCGACAAAATAATACGTAAGCCCCGTCTGCAGCACGCGCACCTCGCGGCCCTTCGCCTCGCCAGCCTTCCAATGATCGGCACGCTTATAATAACTGCCGTTGTACGCTACGTCATAGCGTCCGTCTTGTTTGCTCTCGTACCACGGTTTCTCGATGCCCATAATGTTCGTATCAATCATCCGTTTGGCGAGAAAAGGTCCGACCAGCTCCGCGGAGATGGCGAGTGCAAGCAGCAGAAGCGCCAGCAGAATCGGTCGTTTGTAATGCCATGCATATAGAAATAATCGTTTTCCGTTATTGCCCATTGTAGGTGTCACCTTCGTTTCCTTATATCTCATTTAAGTCTGCAGCCGGGGGCGCTTCCGCGCATTATTCTTCCACCACGGCAGCGAGCTGCTGTCTATCGTATTGTTCTTTGTACCAGCCATTATTCAGAAGCAGCTGCTCATGCGTGCCTTCTTCTGCGATTCGTCCTTCGTCCAGCACGATAATCCAATCCGCATGCTGCACGGCGGAGAGCCGGTGCGTCGTAATGAGCGTCGTCTTGCCGGCTCGTTCCCTGCGAAGTCCTTCCAGAATCTCAGTCTCTGTCTTGGCATCGACTGCCGAGAGAGCATCGTCCAGCATAAGAATTTCCGGGTTCGCGATGACTGCTCTTGCAATGCTGACCCGCTGCTTCTGTCCGCCGGAGAGGGCAACGCCTTTCTCCCCAACGAGTGTTTCCAGACCGTCTGGCAGGTACGCCACGTCTTTGCGGAAAGCAGCCAGCTCCAGTGCTTTGCCTAGCAGCTCATCGTCCATCGAACCGCCTGTAACGCCATAAGCGATATTTTCGCGGATCGTCTTGCTGAACAAAATCGGCTGCTGCGGCACATAGCCGACCCAGCTGCGAATCTGGTCGAGCTCGATATTCGTAATCGGGACACCGCTAGCCTTCAAGCTGCCTTGGCCCATCGGGTACTCGCGAAGCAGCTGACGAAGCAAAGTCGTCTTGCCGCTGCCTGTTCTGCCGACGATGCCGAGCGTTTGACCGCGCGTAAGCTTTACATTAATATCGACTAGGTTGTCGATGGAAGAGGACGGATAGCGGAAGGTGAGCCCTTCGGACTCAATCGATTCCGGCACTTGCACCTGCACGGGCGACTTCGCATCCACGACGTTCGGCTTCACGCCCAGCGTCTCATTGATCCGGTCGAGCGAGGCGTTGCCGCGCTGCATAATGTTGATAAGCTCGCCGATAGCGAACATCGGCCAAATCAGCATGCCTAGGAACATGTTGAACGACACCATATCGCCAAGGGAAATCTCGCCCCGGAACACGAGCCATCCGCCAAAGCAGAGACCGATCAAATAGCTGATGCCGACGAGAATTTTGAGTGAAGGCTCGAACAGCGCATCAATCTTGGTCACTTCGATGTTTTTGCGGAACACCTCATCGGTCATGTCGCTGAACCGTTTGCGATCCGCATCTTCCTGCACGAACGCACGGATGACCCGAACGCCAGAGACGGATTCAAGCACTTGGTCGTTCAGCTTGCCGAAAGCGTCCTGTTGAATCGTAAACCGTTCGTGGATTTTTTTGCCAAAATGCTGCATAACAAGTGCGAGCACCGGCAGCGGCAGCATCGCCGCAAGCGTCAGCTTCCAGCTGATGAAGCCAGCCATCATAACGAGAATGGTCGCCATCCAGATGGTGGAATCGACCAGCGTCAGAATGCCGAAGCCTGCCGTATTCGATACGGCGCCAATATCGTTCGTCGCCCGGGCCATCAGGTCGCCGGTGCGATTGCGTTCATAGAACGTTGGCGTCATCTTCAGCAGATGGCGCATGAGGCGCGAGCGGAGTTTACGCTCCAGGATGAAGGAGGAGCCGAACAGCTGCGACCACCAGACATAAGTGATGAGATAAACGATGACAGTGAGGCCTGCCCAGTAGAGCAGCAGCTCCGTCAGCTTCTGCCGCGTCATCGTGCCTTGGCCGATGCTATCGATGGCGAAGCCGATCATTCTCGGAGGGATAACCTCAAAAAGACCGCAGATCGTAAGCAGCACGAGAGCAAGCGTGTAACGCTTCCAATGCATTTTGAAAAACCAGCTTAATTTTTTTAATACGTCAAACACGTAGATCAACAACCTTTCCAGCTTAGATCGATACAAAAAAAGAGGCCTACCGCCGTAAGCGATACGCCTCATCCTGCATGCAGGGCTGCGTGTCAGCGTGAGAGCTGCCGCGGCTAAGCCTGATGCAAAATAAAAAAGGCGCACGATTACGTTGCCGTAACCATGCACCTACTTCCGTTAACAAGCGTGAATGCTTCGCTTAATTAACGCCCGTTTGCGCGAGGGTTACGTCCACTATGAAATTTGCACTGCGAGTAAAATCAATCATATGTGCTGTGCGCCGATTTCTCATGTCGTAACCCTCCCTTCCGTTCATCGAATATATGTGCCACTGTATCATTGGCCGCCAAACATTGTCAACGGGGAAATCTGAAAATGTGTCTAAAATATGTCGCTTCCCAGTTTTTTGCAACTAAATAGTCAGATGCTGCGTCAAATGATCTGTACTGGTTATGAATTTCCAAATCACGTTTGCGGGGAACACATTCGAAAGAAGTTTAGCGAGTAGAGGAGACGGAGCATGAAATCTTTGAAATGGATGTTGATCTTATCAATTTTATCACTCTTAATATTGCCAATCGCCACCACAGTACCAGGGGATGCTTTTGCGGCGGGAACGGCTAGCACAGGCACAACGTCCGTCACAAATACGGGCACGCCTGTCCCGTGTACAACGATAGACCCAGGCACGACAACAGATCCGAACACAACAACAGATCCGAACACAACAACAACAGATCCAGGAACAACAACTCCAGATCCGGGCACAACAACAACACCGGATCCAGGAACAACAACGCCAGATCCAGGCACAACACCAGTTCCGTGCATCAATGTACCCGTGCAAACGGACAGACTGGATTTGACAATCGGAAGCACGAACATGTTGCATAACGGCAGCACGTATCAATCCGCTCAGCCTGTCATTAGTCTGAACGGCAGAACGTTCCTCCCGTTTAGTTCAATCGCAGCTCGCTATGGCTACAAAATCTCGTACAATGCGAAGACGAAGGAGTCCATCGCGACAGGCACTCAGCATACGCTTGTGTTCAAGATCGGCAGCGACGTGGCGACCAGAGATGGCGTTCAGACGAAGCTCACGGGTCCAACCTTCGTATCGAAGGGATACTTGATGGTCCCGCTTCGCTCCTGGGGCGAGATGGCAGACAGCACAATTGCAGTCGTTGGCAAGCAGATTACACTGAAATGGTCGTCCATCGTTATCCCGCCGAAGCCAACAGCAGAGTTTGAGGTGCTGCCTACTGAGATCTATGCCGAGCAAACAACGGTTACCTATGTAGATCATGGGACAAATGCAACAGGACAGCCGTTTGTAGACGAGCGATGGCAGAACCGGATGGACATCTTCCCAACAGCTGGCACTTATATCGTCACAAGACAGGTTGAGGACAGCAACGGTGTCTGGAGTGATCCGTACAGCGTTACCGTAACGGTCAAGGCGCCGAACTTGCCGCCTGTCGCGGACTTCACAACAGATAAGACGCAGTACCGGATTGGCGAAAATATTACCTACACCGACATCAGCTCCGACGATGAGAATGCGATTGTCCGCAGTACGTTCACAGGCAACGACAAAGCATTTTTCGAGCCGGGCGACAAGGCCGTCATGCTGGAAGTCGAAGATAAGCATGGCATGAAGACGCAGATTACGAAGATGGTTACGATTACGAACGAAGTGCTTTACACGAAGGATGAATATGGACGGCTATTCACGGCGCCAGGCGATATTTATACGGTTGACGGCTCGGCTGCACTGACGTATGCAGCGAACAAATATACGATCCAATCGGAGCCTGCCCAGATGGTTCGGAGCAACAGCCCGGAGACGCTACTGCAGGAAGGCGTCGCGTATCATGCTCAGATGACGGGCAAAGTGCGGTTCATGTTCCATAATGTCAATAAAATCGGTTATTCCGTTACGGTTCACCTGCTCGCGACGAATATGGGCAATTCAACTGCACGAGTGAGTAAATCCGCAATCGGCATGGGCGGCCCGACAGCTTCCCCCGAGCTTGCCGGCAAGCTGTCCACATCCCGTTACCTGAGCTCGCTCGCGAGCAATCCCGAGCCGGTTTGGACGGCGATTGCACCAGGCGAGACGAGGGAGATACTGCCCGATATTGCCAAGGTACCGCTCAAACCGAATGAATCCTTCAGCTCATACGCGGACATCTTCTCCGACAAGGAGCTGCTGTACACCGTTGTCGTCACTGCCGTAGGCAAGGACCCGGTCGCGGAGTTGCCGAATTTGCCTGCTATGCCGCGAGACGGGCATGTTAGAGGGACCTTCTACAATGCAGACCGTTACATTGAAATTAACGATATTCTCGGTAATAAGCCGGAAGTGGTTAAGGTTGGCGATAAAGTCATTGACCCTTTCCTCGACGGAATTGACGAGACATCGGGAAATCTCGAGTATAACGAGGGGAATTACGGGGTGTTGTACCGCATGCATATGGCACACGTTGCTCCTCATACGCTGATCTCGCTTAATCCGCGCGGCGGGTTGTATACGGGCGCGTTTATGGTTAACGGCCAGCTCGTAACGGTGTCAACACTGAGAAACAATACGCAGGCTACCGTCCTGTACCGGACCGGAGATACAGAGGAAGCGGTCGACATCGTGTTCACCGTCGCTTCCGGAGCATATCTGCCTGTCGCGATGCTGTTCACGCAGCTGCCGCCGCTTCGCCAGTAGCATGCGTTTTAAAGTAAAGAGGCTGGAAGCCGTCATCCCAATGACGGCTCCCAGCCTCTTTGTTGTTCCATGAATGCTTAGTGCGACAGACCGTTCGCTTCGCGAACGAGGGAGAAGTACTGATCGGCGCGTACGACTTGGTATTCGGAACCAAGCGCTTTGCTCATCTCTACGACATCTGTAGGCGTCATGCTCCATGCCAACAGGCCGAGCGAGACGAAGAGCGGCGACTTGCCGTCCCAATTCGCTTTTGCAGCTGCGAGGATGTTCTTGCCATCTTGCGCGGTGCTGATGCCTTGAATCGTCGAAACCGGCAGCTTGCCCTGTTGGATCTTGACGCCGTAGTTGCCTTCCCAGCTTTGGAACAGCCCTTGTACATGCAGGTCGTTCACGTAGGAATTCGCTTTCGATTCGCTAAGCGGCACGTTCTGGCCATCCACCCGGTTCAGGACGTAAGGAATGGTCATGCCGGTCTTCTTCAAATACGCATACGACTGCTTCATGAACGTAGAGAACGTGCTCTCCGGCCATGCATCCGGGTAGAAGTAGCCTGCGCCGGATGGTCCTGCGATCAGCAAATCGTTTGCAGTTGCCGTGCGTTTGTAGTAGTCGAGCATCGCAGGCGCGCCGTCATAGAGAAGCGGGCTCGATGTCCAGTTGATCGGCACTTTGCCGCGGTTCGGATCATCCCACAGAATGCGCATCCGGTGCTGGTTGTACTGGAAGTTATCGCCTTCACTGAATGTGTAGGTGACGTAGATTTTGTTCGCGAGCTTCGGAGTTGCTGCTGGCTTCGCATTGTCCGCAACGGGTTTTGCACCGGAGAACACAGTCAAATTGCTGAACCAGTCTGCCGCGAGCACGTAGACGCTGTGATTCGACGTCACTTCGGTGCCGCTGAATTCGCCATCGACATCGTTGCTGAACCAGCCGAGGTAAGGCGAGCCTGGCTCAACGCTAGACAATATACGCTCGAACAGCGCTTTTTGCTCAGGCACGTTCGAGTCCAGCCAGACGACCATCGCTTTGTTCGCGACTGCATAATCGCGCAGATAGCCGTACGACTCACGCTGTTGCGAGGTTGCCGGCTGTTCGCTGCCAGCAGTTACTTTGTACTGGTTCCACATATCCACCGACGCAGTGAGCTGCTTCGTGCCGGCAGGAGGCGTGAACTTGTACACGAAATAGCGTCCGTTATCCGCGAAGCGATGACCGCCGCTGCCGGAAGAGAGCTGCGAGCTCTGCGGATCATAGAGGAAAGGTGCCTCGTCAGCAGTGCCCGGAATGAAGTGCGCGATTGTCTGGCCGTCAGCCTGAACCGTCACTTCATGCACAGCCGTACCCCAGCCGTCCTGTGTGAACGCGTCGTCGAAGCGCAGGTACACATCCGAGTTTCCAAGGAAGCTCGTCAGGTCGAGATCGTACACCTTGCGGTTCTTCGCATCGCGCTCTTGCGTCGTGTCTTGCGCAATCGTCTTGAACGACGGTGGAAGCGTGGAAGGCAGCTTAACGGAAGTATCCGGGCTTAGGCCGACCAGCATCCGGTGCGATGTTTGGCTCCACAGGTTCTCATACGCCCAAGTGTAGGCATCCAGACGATCCTTGAATTTGCCCCCAAGATCATCCAGCACCTTCAAATTGTAAGGAGCGGCAGTTAATTTGGCAGCCAGCTCAGGACTTGCCACGACAGCGCCTTTCAGCCCTGCCATTGTCGTTGCGACGTTGATGGAATCGGCTACTTTCGGATCATAGACGATAATGCCTTTTGCTTCATGGGCAAACTTCTTGACGATGTCCCAGTAATTGTCGCGCACCTTGTACGGCACGTCGAGGTCGTTCAGCCAAGTGAACTTGCCTTCTTCTTTATTTTCGATCAAATAAATCCGAGGCTCCGTGCGGTTCACGATCCCTTGCAGCGTAGCCATCAGAAGCTTAATATCTCCAGGCGCATCGTACACATCGGCGACTTCAAGCTGCTTCACCTTGGCGAAGGTAGGCAATTCTTGCTGCTTCGGCCACGAGATGGTGGAAGCGGACGGTTTATCACTTGCTGTCTGTTGCTGCGGATTGCCGGCAGCGGCAGATGCGCCGAGCGATAAGGATACGGTACATAGCAATGCAAGACTAATTGAGACGATTCTTCGGATCAAGTTGCACACCTCATCTTAGCGGAATTTTGCAGCTCCAATGCTCTTGCCTCGTTCGTCCACCTCCTCAGTCGGCTGAGCTTTGAGCTACAGTATATATTTAATATAATCTATATAAAATTTCAATGATTTCGACAAAGGTTATCAAGAAGTTACAGCGAAATTTATCGAGTAGTTCAATAGTATCGTGGATAAAATGGGGTTAAGTCTATTATTTTTACTGAAATTAATATATATTAAATATATACTAACCGGATGTGCGAAAATGAAGCTGCAATGATGATGATCCAGGGAGGAATGAGGCAATTGAAGAAGGCGAGGAACGAATGGACCGGCTTTCAGGAGTCACGTCCATATGGGCCGAAGTATGATTTACGGACTGATTTTGTCATGGTGTACGGGATTTCAAAAGATTTGCCGAGCCGCATTGAAGGCTGGAAGAAAGCCGGTTATACGATCCATCTCATGACTGGTGTCTCATGGGGCGAATATCAGGATTATCTGTTCGGTCGATTCGACGGGCGCGACCATTGGGATGAAGCGCAGAAGGATCGCGCGGGCAACCATTTGCTCCATGGCAAGGACGTGCCTTACATGGTGCCGACGATTTCTTTTGCCGAATATTTGGCGACATTCATTAAGAAGGCGATTGATTGCGGCGTCGAAGCGATCCACATGGAAGAACCGGAGTTCTGGGCAGCAGCGGGCTACTCGGACGCTTTCAAACGCGAATGGCTGAACTTCTATGGCGAAGAATGGATTGCGCCGCATTCATCCCCTGACGCGCAATACCGTGCATCGAAGCTGAAAGCGCAGATGTACTATCGGGCGCTGGACCGGCTGTGCAGCCAGATGAAGGAGTATGCGCTCGTGACATACGGCCGCACCGTTCGCTTCTATGTGCCGACGCACAGCCTGATTAACTATACGCAGTGGCGGATTATTAGCCCAGAGGCGCTGCTCGTGTCGATGCCGTCTTGCGATGGCTTCATAGCGCAGATTTGGACCGGTACGGCGCGGACGGCGAATGTGTATCAAGGCGTACGCCGCGAGCGGACTTTTGAGACCGCTTACCTCGAATACGGCAATATGCAGGAGCTTACACGCGGCACAGGGCGGGAAATGTGGTATTTGCACGATCCAATCGAAGACAATCCGCGCTATACGTGGAGCGATTATCGGCAGAACTACAAGTCGACCGTCGTCGCTTCTTTGCTCCACCCGGAAGTGAAGCAGTATGAGGTATGTCCGTGGCCTTGGCGCGTATTCTCGTTGGAATACCCGAGGCAGGCTGTAGACAAAGAAACGATTCCTAGCCAATATGCGACTGTGCTCTTGACGGTGATGGAAGTGCTGCGGGATATGCACAATCATGAAGAAGAGCAGGCAGGAGAGGGCTATACGTCCGGTGTTGGACTTTGCTTCGCGAACTCCGCGATGTACCAGCGGGGAGATGTTATTCCGGAAGGCGAGGAAGATACGGCTGTCTTCAAATACGACGGCACGACGACCTCCGACCTGCTCTCGCCGCCGCAGCAGGAGCTGCTCGACTTCTCGGCGTTCTACGGCATAGCGATGCCATTGGTGAAGAGCGGCATTCCGCTTCGCACGGTGCAGCTCGATAATATTCTTACATTCCCTGGCTATCTGGACGGATACCGCGTCCTGCTGCTCAGCTACGAATTTATGAAGCCAGAGCATCCAGGCATCCATCAGTCGATTGGGCAATGGGTACGAGAGGGCGGCGCGCTCATCTATATTGGCGACGGCTCGGATCCGTTCCATAGCGTAAACGAGTGGTGGAACCGTGCTGGCGCGCGCCGGACGTACGAGCGTCCGGAGGAGCATCTGTTCGAATCGCTCGGCCTTGGACGGGAGCTGGCGGAGGGCGAACATAAAGTAGGCGAAGGCGCCGTGCTGTTCCTGCGCCAGCATCCGACGGAGCTGTCCCGTTCTGCCGAGGGCGCTAAAGTGGTGCAGGATCTTGTGCGCCATGCGCTCGCGATTCGCGGCGAGGAGAGCGACTACAAGGTGAATCAGGCGCTCCAGCTTAAGCGCGGACCGTATCTGATTACCCATGTGCTTGATGCGGAGGGCGCTTCGGACAGTGGGCGTGGAAACGTGGTGCTGCAAGGATCGTTTATCGATCTATTCGAAGCCGATCTTCCGGTGCTTACGACAGTAGAGCTCGCACCGGGCGATGACAGCTTGCTGTATGATCTTGGAAGCTTGAAGCAGCAGAAAGTTGGTAGCTTGGCTAAAATAATCGTTAGCTCATCGAAGATTCGTGACGAGCAGCTGGCTGCTTCGCGCTTCTCCTTTGTATCCGAGTCTCCCTCAGATATGACGATCAGCACGCGAATCGCTGTCGCAAGCGAGCCGGTTCGAGCACTGGCAGGCGATGCGGCTGCGGAATGCGTCTATGATGCTGCATCGGGCACGGTGCTGGTTCGTTACCCTGGCGCGCCAGAGGGAATTTCTGTCGGCTTGGAATGGTAAGCTTGGTAGCGGTTTGAGGGAAAGCCGTCTTTTGACCGATTGGTCAGGAGACGGCTTTTTGATATGCGGCAGGAAGGAGTTCAGCTGGTGTTTCGCGAACATGGTTGTAAGTATGTAGGTCGTATTATCCTGTAGTGCCATTGATAAGGAGGAGTAATAGATGTGGAATCCAGACCAGTATTTGGAGTCATTCTATAATCGGGTTCAGCCAAGCGAGCGTTTTGCAGCAGAGACGTCTGAGGAATGGCAGGCGTGGAGGGATCGGCTGCGCAGCCGGTTCGTAGAGCTGCTCGGAGGTTTTCCTCATGAAGCGGCGGAGCTTGCGCCTGAGCTGCTGGAATCCGTCGATTGCGGCAGCTATACGCGGCAGCGGATCCAGCTTCAAACCTATGGCGGCATGTATATGCCGGTGTATGTGTTGATTCCGAAGTCGTATCGTGCTGGCGACGGAGCGGTTATTGCGCTGCATGGCCACGGTTATGGCAGCAAGGATATTGTCGGGTTGAATGAGGACGGCACGACGCGGACGGGCGACCCGGGGTATGAGAAGGATTTTGCCGTACAGCTTGTAGAGAAGGGCTTCCTCACGCTTGCTCCCGAGCTGCTTGGCTTCGGCAACCGCAAGCTGGCTGAGGATGCAGACAAATATAGCTCCTGCCACCGGCTATCGACGTTTCTGCTCGCGATGGGGCAGACGATGGCGGGCCATCGAGTCTATGAGACGCTTCGCTGCGTCGATTATTTGCTCACTCGCGAGGATGTCGATGCTGCGCGTATTGGCGCGATGGGCATCTCGGGCGGCGGGCTCGTTGCTTCCTTCGCAGCCGCAGTCGATGATCGTATCTCGGCTGTTGTCGTAAGCGGCTTTGCGAATACGTTTCAGGCGAGCATTCTCTCGATTTCACACTGTATCGACAACTTCGTGCCGGGGCTGTCGCTTGTGGCGGAGATGCCGGATTTGCTCGCCCTGATCGCACCGAAGCCGATGCTGCTGGAGTCGGGAACTCGCGATCCGATTTTCCCGGAGCATGCCGTTATTGAGGCATATGAGAAGCTTCAGACGGTGTATGGGCTGCTCGGAGTGGAAGAGCGAGTTGTGCTCGATCTGTTCGAGGGTGAGCACGAAATATCGGGTAAGCAGGCACTGGATTGGCTGAAGCGGGTCTGGGCTTGATTTTTCAGAGGAGGCGAATGGGATGAAAGCAATCAAATTGAGACCCTTTATTCCGTCGGGGGAAGATTACGAGCTGGCGATGCGTTTCTTTGAAGAGCTGGGCTTTGAGAAGGGGTATTCCGACAGCGGACTGAGTATCTTCCGAAGCGGCGAGCAGGAGTTTTTTCTGCAAAATTACCACAATCAGGAGATGCAGAACAATCTAATGGTGGAGCTGGAAGTCGAGGACTTGGACGACTGCTGGCAGCGGATTGAAGCGATTGCGAAGTCGGGGCTTTACCCGATTCGGGCGAAGGAGCCGATGGATTATCCATGGGGCAAACGTGAGGTTCACCTCGTTGATCCGGCCGGTGTGTGCTGGCATATCTCGCAGACGAAATAGACGGTAGAGAGGGAACGTGGAAAGTGATGGACGTGAAACCTATTGTACTGACAGGCAACCGGGTCGAGCTTGTGCCGATGAATTCCGGGCATGTTGAAGGATTGTACGAGGCCGGGAAATACCCGGAAATTTGGGAAGTCACGCAAGGTGCGATGGCAACGCTTGATGACGCAAAAGCATACGTGGAGAAAGCGCTCAGCGGACAGGGAGATGTGCGTTTTGTCATTAAAGACCGCGCAACCGGAGTTATCCTCGGCAGCACGCGGATGTTCGATATCTCCGTCGCCAACCGCAGCCTCGAGATCGGCTCAACATGGCTGACCCCATCGGTGTGGCGTACGAGTGTGAATACGGAGTGCAAATATTTGCTGCTGAAGCACTGCTTCGAAACGCTAGGCACGATCCGCGTTCAGCTGAAGACCGACCTGCGCAACATCAGATCGCAGCGGGCGATCGAGCGTCTCGGCGCGGTGAAGGAAGGCGTTCTGCGCAACCACATGATCCTGCCCAGCGGGATCATCCGCGATTCGGTCTACTACAGCATCCTCGATCGCGAATGGCCATCGGTCAAGGAGCGGCTGGAGAGCTTGATGAGCCCGCTGTAAAGTCGCTCTCCATGTACAGAAATAGCTCGCTTTTTCCAAGGACGACCTTCGAACGCCAAAGGTCGTCTTTTTTGCTATGCAAGGAAGGCTACTGTTTTTTTCCGCACAGGAGTGCTACTCTATTTTCATAGTAAAATTTGTAAGCTGTAGAAGGATACGGAGGTTCGGGGTGATCATCATGGTCCAGAAAAAGCGTACGCTGCGATATAAATTTTTTGTCGGATTCGTTATCGTCACCGTACCCCTGATTTTGTTTCTGTTCTATAACAACTATTACGCGATGAATGTTGTGCGGGAACAGGTGTCGCAGTCCAACAGTAATTTGATCTCCACGCAGGCGGCGAAGAAGGACATCGCCTTGGGCCAGACGGTCAGTTATCTGCTCAGGCAAGTGACCAACAACACCTCGTATCCGAATTTGTTAGCGCTCTCATCGTATCCGGAGGACAGCGGAGACTATTTCTTTGCCAAGCAATCCTTGCTCACTTCGTTCGACCAGGACTATGGGGCGTACAAGGAAGTCGACACGTTCTTCGTCTATCTGGATAAACCGAGCCGGCTCATATCCTCACAGCGTTCGTACTCGGAAATCGAACGTTACCATCAAGTGCTGGACGCGTACATGTCCGACAAGGAGCATCGGAAGGTGCATGAGTGGGATATCATCCAGATGCCGGATGCCAATTATTTCGTTCGCATCGAGCAGGTGGCCGACAATGCGATCTACGTCGGCGCCTTGATCAAGGCAGAGATGCTGATCGACGAGTTGAACGCGGCTCCGCTCGACTCCGGGCTAGAAGAGCTGCTCGTATCCAGTTCAGGGGTGCCGCTCACGGCCACCACGCTGACAGGCAAGGACGTCGAGAACATCGAGCACAGCTTGAAGAAGCCAGGTAACGAAGCATACCGCAAATTCAACCGCGCAAACGGCGTCGAATACTTGGCGGTCAGTGCCGCGTTCGCGCAAGCCCCGGTGCACATGATTGCCATCGTGCCTGAGAACAGCTTGTTGAAGCAGCTGTTCTACTTCCAATGGGCGATATATTTGGTTCCTGTTCTGGGCCTGGTCGTCATTTTGTTCTATTCGTTCTTCCTGAAGCGCACGCTTCTGAGGCCGATGCAAGCGCTTATGGCCGGCATGAGGCGGATCATGCACGGCGATCTCAGTGTCCGGCTGAAGGAAGGGTCGTCGTTCGAGTTCGCCTTCCTCATCGATACGTTCAATGGCATGGTCGGTCAGATCAGCCGACTCAAAATCGATATCTACGAAGGCATGCTGAAGAAGCAGGAGGCCGAGTTCAAGCATTTGCAAGCGCAGATCAATCCGCATTTCTACCTGAATTCGCTGAACATCATCTACAGCCTCTCCTCCCTTCGCAAGAATGATCTGGTCGAGAAGATGACCGAGCATCTCGCGGATTACTTCCGCTTCATTACGCGGGCACACCGTGAATTCATCACGATTTCGGAAGAAATCGACCACATCTCCAACTACTTGGAAATCCAGAAGCTGCGTTTTCCCGATAAGCTGGCTTACAAGGTGAACGTTCCAGCAAGCTATGCCGGCTACTTCTTGCCGCCGCTCACCATCCAGCCGTTTATTGAGAACGCTGTCATTCACGGCATGCCGGAGGGTGAAAGGCTTTATGTCATATCGATCGAGGTCAAACCGCCTGACGACGGCAGCGGCGGCTGCGAAATTGTCATTACCGACAACGGCCGTGGCGTTTCACCGGAGAAGCTGCGGCAGCTGCAAGCCGGCATCACCGCCGACGGCGGGGAACAGGGGGCCGGCGGGCTCGGTATTTGGAACGTCAGACGCAGGCTTGGCATGATTTACGGAGAACGGGCGGAGTTCTGCTTCTCCTCCGAAGAGCAAGAAGGCACAGTCATTCGCATTCGGTTGCCCGCGGAGCGGGATAACGAAGGAGGAGACAGCGATGTATAATTTGCTCGTCGTCGATGACGAGAAGTATGCGGTGGAAGCGATCTTGAATTGTATCGACTGGGAGTCCATCGGCGTGACCGGCTTGTTCAGCGCATACGGCGTCGGCTCGGCCAAGGAGCAGCTGAACGCGAACCCCATCGATATTATTGTGTGCGACATCGAAATGCCCGGCAGCAACGGACTGCAATTGCTCGAGTGGGTGAATGAGCATAAGCCGGGCACGATGACCATATTCATCACCGGGCATGCCAATTTTGCCTATGCGCAGCAAGCCATTCAGTTAGGCGGCTTCGATTATTTGCTGAAGCCGGTTAAGCATAAGCAGCTCGCCGAGGTCGTCTCGCGGGCATGCGAGAAGCTGCAGCAGGAGCGAGATAGGCGGGACTACTCGGAGCGCTACGAGAAATATGCTCAGCTGTGGGAAACGCAGAAGCCGCTCCTCTGGGAGAAGTTCTGGCGTGACGTGCTGGAATCGCGCGCCATGCCTACCAAGGAGCGCCTCGCGCAGGCTATCTCGGCGTACGGGCTGCCGATCACGCCGGATACACTGGTCAGGCCTATCCTGCTCAGCGTCGAAGAATTCCGCGAGGCGTTCAGCAAGCGGGACGAGGAGATTCTGGAGTACGCGCTGCTCAAGAGCGCCGAGGAGATGTTTCTGAATGCTCGCCGGGGAGCGGTCATTCGGGATTCGGGAGGCATTCAGTTCGTGCTGCTGTACGAGGATGAGCTTGCGCCGGAAGGACATGAGCTCGCGGACGTGTGCCAGGCTTATATGCGGGCGTCATCCGACTACTTCTACTGCCGCTTGTCCTGTTATATCGGCGAGCAGGCGCCTATCGGCGGCTTAGCGGAGACGTACCATGCCCTGCTCGAGATGGAGCAAAGCAACGTGGCGGCGTCGGAATCGGTGCTGTTCCTGCGGGATGTCGGCTTCGAGCGGAGCGGCCGGCGGCAGATGCAGGCGCCGACCGATATCGATTGGGCGGAATGGACCGTGCTGTTCGAGTCGGGTAAGAAAACGGAGCTGATGGAGCGGGTGAACGCGGCGTTCAAGGAGCTTGCCGCGCAGCCGGTCACGCAAGAGTCGCTGGAAGCGGTCTATTATTTGTTGCTGCACATGGTCTATCATGTTTCTCACCGCAAAGGCTGGTCGGCCAAAGAAGTAGTCGGTGCCAAGCTGCTCGGCGGCGAAGGCTCCGCCACACGGTCGCTTGCCCGGCTGAGGAGCTGGGCGGAACGGCTGCTCACGGCAGGCATGGAGTACTACAGCCAGCATGAGGGCGATCACCGCGCCAACATCGAGAAGATAAAGAAGTACATTCAGGAACATATCCGGGACGTTAACCGGGAGGATATCGCCGCGCATGTTTATTTGAATTCCGCGTATCTGTCGCGGCTGTTCAAGAAGGAGACGGGACAGTCGCTGATGGATTTCATCATTCTGGCCAAAATCAACCAAGCGAAAATATTACTGACGGAAACGCAACGAAAAATCAGCGACATCGGCGGTGCACTAGGCTACGAGAACTTCTCTTACTTTGGGAAGGTGTTCAAGAAGACGGTGGGCATTACCCCTCAAGAATATCGCAAGCGCTATCAAGGCATTGTAGGCTGAGGAGGCTGCCGCTTGCAGCCGGAATTGTGCCGTTCTCGCGTATATCCCTTTAACCCCCGGCCAAGCCACTTGGCGGGGGTTTGTCATAATAACGTCATCTTTGTCACTTCTATTCATATCTGACCCGGCCACTCTTTCCCTACAATAAGCTTAAGAAACGGAATTGATGTCGAAATGAACCAGAGGTGATTGTACTGAGCATGGAATTGAAGAAGAACCGTATCTCGTTTCGCCGCAAGCTGATCAAGAACCGCTACTTGCTGCTGATGATGCTTCCCGGAACGCTCTACCTGCTTATCAATAACTATTTGCCGATGTTCGGCACGCTAATCGCTTTCAAAAGCGTCAAAATGTCGCTTCACAACTGGTGGTTTACCAGCCCGTGGGTCGGCTTCGACAACTTCAAGTTTCTCTTCAAGTCGTCGGACGCATGGATCATCACGCGCAACACGGTGCTATACAACGCGCTGTTCATCACCATTACGCCGGTTATCGCCGTGACCTTCGCGATCATGCTCAACGAACTGCGGAATCGGCTTGCCGCCAGATTCTATCAGAACATAATGTTCTTGCCCTATTTTCTCTCCGCGGTGGTTGTTGGGTATTTGGGCTACTCCATGCTGAGCGTGGAATACGGCTTCGTGAATACGCATATTCTCGCCCCCCTGGGCATTGATTCAATCGCTTGGTACAACGAGCCGAAGTATTGGCCGTTTATCCTGCCGCTCGTCTACATCTGGAAGAACATCGGGTACTCCACAGTTATCTATTTGGCCGCGGTCATCGGCATCGACAACGAATATTACGAAGCGGCCCTCATCGACGGCGCGTCCAAATGGCGACAGGTCGTGAGCATCACACTCCCTCAAATCCGTCCGATTATTATCATTCTCACGCTGATGGCCGTCGGGCACATCTTGAACGCTGACTTCGGCTTGTTCTATCAAGTACCACTCGATTCAGGCTCGCTCTATCCGACGACAAACGTTATCGATACGTATGTGTATCGCGCGCTGCTTTCCTTGGGAGACATCGGCATGTCCTCCGCGGCGGGTTTATACCAATCGGCAGTTGGGTTTGTGCTCGTCTTGTCGGTCAACCTAATCGTTCGCAAGTTCAATCGTGAGAGCGCTTTATTCTAGAGAGGAGCGACAACCGCAATGAATACGACGACTGCACAAGCACCGGCAGCGGAGGCTGCCGTCTCCAAACCGGCGGCCAAGCGCATCAACTCCATCTCGGCCGGCCCCAATCTGGTCATCAACGTGATTTTCCTTCTCTACAGCATCGTCTGCCTGCTTCCGATTCTGCTCGTCATTTCCGCTTCCTTGTCCGACGAGACGTCGATCACGCTTCATGGCTACGCGCTTATACCGCGAGAATGGAGCCTTTCCGCCTATCACTATCTCGGATTTGATATGCACAAGATTCTGGGCGGTTACGGCATCTCGATCGCCACGACGATCATCGGCAGCTTGACAGGCATGCTGATGACGGCCTTGTATGCGTATCCGCTGTCGCGTACCGATTTTCAATTCCGCGGCTTCTTCTCCTTCTTCATCTTCTTCACGATGATCTTCGGAGGAGGCCTCGTTCCGAGCTACCTGGTCTATACGTACATCTTCCACTTGAAGGATACAATGTTCGCGCTTATCGTGCCTGGCTTGCTCATGAGCGCGTTCCTCGTCCTGACGACGAGAACCTTCTTCCAGCAGACCATTCATCCGTCAATTCTGGAGTCCGCGCAGATCGATGGCGCAGGCGAGTTCCGAATTTTCTTCGGCATCGTGCTTCCGCTGTCGCTTCCGGTCATGGCGACGATCGGGCTATTCTATACGCTCGGTTACTGGAACGACTGGTTCAACAGCCTTGTCTACATCAATAACGACAAAATGGTCAATCTCCAGTACATGATGTACAAGGTTATGCGCAATCTGCAGTTTCTGCAGTCCAACGCCCAGAGCAGTTCGGCTATCGGCGCACAGGAGATCGCCAAGATTCCGAGCGAAACGGTCAGGATGGCCATGTGCATCGTCGGCATGGGACCGATCGTGCTTGCGTATCCGTTCTTCCAGCGTTATTTTGTCGCCGGCTTGACAGTCGGTGCAGTGAAGGGCTAATCCCGGTCTGACCGGTTAGCAATTATACAATTACGTCTTCAACTACAAAAAACGGGAGGTATTATATGAAAAGCTTAAAGAGAAAAGGCCTGACCGCCTTAGCAACTGCTTTCGCGGTGTCTACGCTGCTTGCGGGCTGCGGAAACAACGATAATTCCGGCGCGAACGGCAATGCCAATTCCAGCGACGCGAATGCGGCGACGAAGGAGACAAACGCGGCGAAAGATAACGCGGCGAACAACGGCAGCACGAACGAGGCTGCCGCAAGCAACGCCTCCGATGCGTCCAAGCTGGAGCCGTACACGATCAAATGGTTCGTCCCTGGCGCAGCGGCCCAGAAGGATCAGGCAATGGTCAACGAGGAAGTCAGCAACTATTTGAAAGACAAAATTAACGCATCCTTTGATCTCGAAGTCATCGACTGGGGAAGCTGGGACGACAAAATGAACCTGAAATTCGCGTCCAGCGAACCGTTCGACTTGCTGTACACGGCGAACTGGAACGGCTTCACGACGAAGATATCCCAAGGCAACATCATTGACATGACGGATCTGATCGACCAGTACGCGCAGGAAGCGAAAGGGGTCATCGAGCCCGCTCTTCTCGAAGGCTCCAAAGTGAACGGCAAAAACTACGGCATGCCGACGAACAAGGAAATGGCGACTCAATGGGGCATCATGCTCCGCAAAGACCTCGTGGATAAATACAAAATCGACATCACGACAATCAAGACGTTGGAAGATCTCGAGCCGTACTACGACATGATCAAGGAGAATGAACCGGGGGTAACGCCTTTCTACCTGAACAAAGATATATCGCTGCTCAACGTATGGAATTCCAACCACTTCGATCACTACGACGGCGCCGGCGGCACGCTTCCTCTCGGCCAATCGGATTTCAAGCTGATCAACGGTCTGGAAACGCCGGAGGCGAAAGCCGGCTACGACTTGATTCACAAGTGGTATCAAAAAGGCTACGTCAATAAAGACGCGGCGACGCTTCAAGACTTGAGCGGCGGTCTGAAAGCAGGCAAGGCGTTCGCGTATCCAGAGCAGCTGAAGCCGGGCAAAGACGCCGAAGTCAGCACGCAAACAGGCGTGAAATGGGTGCAGGTCGAGCTGACGCAGCCGATCATCGGCACCGGCGATACGCAAGGCGCGATGACGTCGATTTCCAGAACGTCCAAGGATCCTGCGCGCGCCATGATGTTCTTGAATTTGCTGTACACGGATAAATACTTGGTCAATCTGATCGCGTTCGGCATCGAAGGCAAGCACTACAAGAAGGCGGGCGATAACACAATCGATTTCGCCGACGGCATAACGGCTCAAACGTCGGGCTACAACCTGAATCAGCCTTGGCTGTTCGGCAACCAATTCAACGACTACCTGTGGACGAACGAAGATCCGCAGAAGTGGCAGAAGTTCAAGGACTTCAACAAAGCAGCGAAGAACGACGCTTTGCTCGGCTTCGTGTTCGATCCGACGAACGTGAAGACGGAGACGGCTGCAATCGCAAACGTCGGCAAAGAGTTCAATTCGGGACTCAACACCGGTACGCTCGATCCGAACGTGTACTTGCCGAAATACATCGATAAGCTGAAAGCGACCGGCATCGACAAAGTCATCGCCGAAGAGCAAAAACAGCTCGATGCGTGGCGCGCGGCGAAGGGACAGTAAGGCGATAAGGAGGGAAGCCAGTGCTGCTTTCGGCACGGCTTCTCTTCATATTTCGAACGGAAAGCAGGTTATAAGGTGGACAACAAGGCGTTATCAAAGGAACAAATCGAGCATTTCATCGAATTCGGATGGGTGAAGGTCGAGGAAGCGTTCCCGCGCGAGCTGGCGCTGGAATGCCAGCAATTCATCTGGGAGAAGCTGAGTCGGTTCGGTGTTGAGCGGAGCGACCCCTCGACGTGGCAGCAGCCGATGTACAACATACGGGAGGCCTACAACGGCGGAGCCTTCGACCGCTGCAACACGGATCGGATGGCGGATGCGATCGAAGACTTGACCGGCCATGGACGATGGATCGACCGTGGTGTCTACGGGAAGGAAGAGGTCGTCGCCACGTGGGGCTGGTGGCCAGTCAATTTCGCGCTTGGCGCCGATCGGCCATGGACCGTGCCGACGAGCGGCTGGCATTGGGACGGCGGCCATTTTCGCCACTACGTAGACAGTCCCGATCAAGGACTGTTATGCTTGTGCATCTTCTCCGAAATCAGGCCGCATGGCGGCGGAACGTTGATCATAGAAGGCTCTCACAAGGTCGTGGCGAAATTTCTGGAGAAGCATCCCGAGGGGCTCGAGCCGCAGGAGGGCATCGACATGCTGAACGCGGAGCATCCGTATTTGTCGGAGCTCACCGGCCTGACGGGGGCGGGTGAGGACGATCCCGATCGGATCAAACGCTTCATGGATGAATGGCATGTTGATACCGACGGCTTCAAGCTGCGCGTCGCGGAAACGAGCGCTTCGCCTGGCGACATCATCTTGTGCCATCCGTTCTTGTATCATGCGGCGTCCCAGAATCACTCCGGCAGCCCTCGCTTCATGTGCAACCAGAAGACACCGCTGAAGGAGCGGATGAATTTCAACCGTGAAAGCCATGACGATTATTCCCCGGTGGAGATCAGCATTCGGCAAGCGCTGGATAGGAAGCAGGAGTAGGAAGCAGACGCTTTTAAAATCTTAGGGAAGCACCTGGAAGAAGCCTTATAGGCCTTCTTCCAGGTGCTTTGCTTTTTGTGTGAAAGGAAGCCTGGTTTTTTCCGTCTCAGCGTGCTTCACATACCACCCAACCCGAAATTTTGCGCCACGAAGCAAAATTTGAGACCTTATAATACCTCCCCTCGCCAGCTTACAATGAACACACGGCAAGTTTGTAAGTGCTTACATTCCGCGCTGTCCTTATGCACTATCCTTTCGCACTAGCCTTACTACATCAAATTCATCATCAAGCTTTTGGAGGTCTGCCAGCATGAGTGCCGATTTGAGTTATGAACTGTCTGCTAAGCAGCAGCTGCCGGTTAGCCGGAAGGACAAGGCGCTGAAGCTGGTCCGCAAGCTAGCTGGCCAGAAGTATTTGCAGGTGATGGCGCTGCTCGGTGTGGCGTGGATGGTTATTTTCAACTACATTCCGATGTACAGCGTCATTATCGCCTTCAAAAACTACAACATTATCCACTCGGTGCACGATGCGCCTTGGGTCGGGCTCGATAACTTCCGCGAGTTTCTCGACGACGATGAGCTGCCTGGGGTCATCTGGAACACGGTCGGCATGAGTATCATCAAGCTGGCCATCTCGTTCCCGCTGCCGATCATTTTCGCATTGTTCCTTAACGAGCTTCGTTCACTCAGGCTCAAGAAGATGGTGCAGACCATCTCGTACCTGCCGCACTTTCTGTCCTGGGTCATCCTTGGCGGCATCCTGACGACATGGCTCGCGGATGTCGGCATTATCAACCACCTGCTTATGGCGCTCGGATTCATAGATGAGCCGATCAGCTACTTGGCGGAGCCGAGCTACTTCTGGTCGATCGTCATCACCTCGGATATATGGAAAGAGCTTGGCTGGTCGGCGATCATCTACCTCGCGGCAATCGCAGGCGTATCGCCGGAAATGTACGAAGCGGCCACAATCGACGGTGCAGGCCGGTTCCAGAAAATGTGGTTCGTCACCCTGCCGAGCATCAATGGCACGATTACAATTCTGTTCATCCTCGCGGTGAGCGGCATTCTGAACTCGAACTTCGATCAAATTCTCGTGCTGCGAAACTCGCTTAATGAGAGCGCCAGCAATGTCATCGACGTCTACGTCTACCAGACAGGCATACTGAGCAGCCGATATTCCTATTCCGCCGCAGTTGGGCTGATCAAATCGGTTATCGCGCTCTTGCTGCTGCTGACGGCGAACCAAGTGTCGAGGAAGCTGAACGATACGTCGCTATTCTAACGGTAAAAAGGAGGCCTTACTAACGATGCTTCTGCTCAAACGAAGAACTCCCGGCGAAGCGATCTTCGATGCTGGCAACGCCTTCGGCATGCTGGTGATCTGCTTCATTACAATTTATCCGATCTGGTACGTGCTCGTTAACGCCTTCAATGAAGGGCAGGATGCGATGCGCGGCGGCATCTACTGGTGGCCGCGGGTGTTCAGCTTCGACAGCTTCCATGCGGTGTTTGTTAACCCCGGCATTATGACGGCGATGGGCATTACGGTCGCCAAGACCGTCGTAGGAACGGTGCTGCACGTCTTCTTCACCGCGATGGTCGCCTATGCGCTCTCAAGAACGGAGCTCATCGGACGCAAATTGTACATGTTAATCGGCACGGTTACGGTGATCTTCAGCGGCGGTCTCATTCCGTACTACCTGCTCATTCGCGATCTCCATCTGCTGGACAATTTTCTCGTTTATATCATTCCGGCGATGTTTAATTTCTTCGATCTAATCATCTTCCTGGCATTTTTCCGCGAGATTCCATCAGGCCTTGTGGAAGCGGCGAAGATTGACGGCGCCAACGATTTCTCGATCTTCGTGCGGGTCATTATCCCGGTCTCGATGCCGGTCATCGCGACGATCGCGCTGTTCCATGGCGTGTACCAGTGGAATGATTATTTTACGGGGATGATCTTCATCAACAACATGGATCTGCAGCCGATCCAAACGTTCCTGTACCGCGTTATCGCCCAGTCGAGCTCCAACCTCATGATGGCGGCGATGCCGGGGGGCATTACGAAGAGTGTCACCTCGCAGTCGATCAAGCTCGCAACGATGGTCGTGACCACGCTGCCAATCGTGCTGGTATACCCGTTCTTGCAGAAATATTTTGTCAAAGGGCTGATGATCGGTTCGATCAAGGGCTGAGCAGCTGCTCCCAAAGTCGGTTTTTCGTCAGAACTGGTAGCGTTTACACCGGGGATGACCTTATAATAAGCGAAGCAAAGGGGAAGAGCGCATGAGAAGAGGAAAGCTTCATCGCGTCATTGCTTTCATGTCGGTACTTGCTTTAGTTTTCACGATGGCAGCATGCTCGAGCAGCAACAACGATAACAGCAATAGCACCGCGAATACGAGCGACAGCGACAATAGCAACAAAGCCGCCAATACAACAACAGACGGCAACGCAGCTGCAACGAACGATGCCAAAGCGGACAACAAGCCTGCAGCTAACCCAGACGAGCCGGGCTGGAAGTCCGATACGTCGCCGATTACGTTCGACTGGTACCTCAACTTCTCCTGGTTCCCGAATAAGTGGGGCGTAGATGCAACTTCCCAATACATTACGAAGAAAACCGGCGTCAACATCAACTTTATCGTGCCGGCAGGCAATGAGAATGAGAAGCTGAATACAATGATCGCTTCCGGCTCGCTGCCAGACTTTATAACGCTTGGCTGGTATGAGGACGGCGTGAAGAAAATGATCGAAGGCGGAATGGTAGAGCCGCTTAACAAGCTGGCGGAGCAATACGATCCGTACTTCTTCAAAGTGGCAGACGGTGCGAAGACATCGTGGTACACGCAGCCGGACGGCAACTTCTACGGTTATCCGAACGCCTCGTCGTCGCCGAAGGATTTTGAGAAGTTCTCCGGAGATTACACGTCGAATCAAACATTCGTCGTTCGCAAAGATATGTACGAAGCGCTCGGCAAGCCGGACATGCGCACGAAGGAAGGCTTCCTGAACGCGCTGAAGCTGGCAAAAGAGAAGTTCCCGGAAGTGAACGGACAGCCGCTCATTCCGCTCGGCCTTCATGAATTTACAGAGACGGGCAACTACTCGCTCGAAGGTTACCTGCAGAACTTCCTTGCCGTACCGTATGAGAAGGATGGCAAGCTGTACGACCGCCGCACGGATGCTGAATATCTCGGCTGGCTGAAGACGTTCCGCAAAGCGAATGAAATGGGCTTGCTCGCGAAGGACATTTTCATCGACAAACGTCCGCAAATGGAAGAAAAAATCGCGCAAGGCCGTTACTTCGCAATGCTGTATCAACGCAGTGATTTTGCCGCTCAACAGAATGCATTGTTCGCGAAAGACCCTAACTCGGTGTACATCGCTGTAGACGGACCGGCTGATGAAGCGCAGGATCCGCCAACATTGTCAGGCCCTGGAATCTCCGGCTGGACGGTAACGCTCATCTCGAAGAACGTGAAGGACAAAGCAAGAGCGATTAAGTTCCTGAGCTACCTCGTCAGTGAAGAAGGCAACAAAGACTTGTACATGGGTATTCCTGGCGAGACGTACGATGAAGTGGACGGCAAGGCAACATTCAAGCCGGAAGTACTCGAACTGCTGAACAAAGACCGCTCCGCGTTCGATAAGAAATATGGCGCATCGTATACATTCTGGATGCTGATGGATACGAATATGAACCTTCAATGGGCGCCGCCAAGCGTTGAGCCTTCCAAGCAAATGGAAGATTGGACGAAGGGCAAGACGACAAGCTTCTCGCAATTTGATCAGATTGACCCGACAGGCAACTCGGAGGAAGGCATTGCGAATACGAAGATCGCTCAAACTTGGGGCAAAACATTGCCTAAGCTTATCCTCAGCAAATCGGATGCGGACTTCGACAAGCTGTTCACCGAATTCCTCGATAAGCGCAAAGACGCCGGTCTCGATAAAGTTCAGGCGTACCAGCAGACTCATTATGAAAGTAATGTAGCCAAGCTGAAAGAGTTTCTGAAATAATAGAATCATGCGTTCCTGTTCGACGAACAGCCGGTGGACTATCCGCCGGCTGTTTATGCCCGTTTCTTGGGTCTATCATTCAACTCTTCTGAAGGCGGTTGCATGTGGATGAAAAATCGGTTGCGAATGACAAGTCGAGAGCTGCTATTCAAGCTGGAGCAGCTGTCCCTTCAGAAGAGACTCTTCTTCTCGTATATTCTTATTCTTCTTCTGCCAACGCTCTTCATTTCGTTCCTTATCTTTAAAGAGCTGAAGGACAATTATATGAAGGATATTATTAAGAAGTATGAGAATACGCTCGAGATCGAGCGCGTCAATTTGAACAACAATATCGAGACGATGGAGCGGGCGGCGCAGTTGTCCATCTCTGATAAAGAGGTGCTCTACTACTTGGAGCGGACGAGTGAGCCGAATGCGTCGGAGCTCATTGCGTTCGATACAACTGCCGTCTCGAACATTCTTCGCTTGCAGTTCAACAATCCGAACATTGAGCATATTCGACTGTTCTCGAACAATAAGCAGATTAACGAGATATGGCCGGTCATTCTGCTGGAGCGCCGAATGTCGGCGGAGCCTTGGTATAAGAAAGTGAATGAGCTGAACGGTGCGGAGCTGTGGTACTTCGACCGAATGGACCGGGAGCCGATTCGTCCGATAGTGGCGGATGCGAAGGAATCGAGACCGAAGCTGTCACTGCTGCGCGAGATCGAGTATCCGGCAGGCAGGCATGTCGGCATTATGCAGGTCGATATGCTGCTGACGAATTTCTTCCCGAATGTGTACCAGAGCCAAGGCGATGGCCAATCCCAGATGTTCATCATCGACCGAGAGGGCAAAATGTTCCGAAATGCCGGAAGCAGCTTCCTCGGTAGTGTCGGCTTAACGGAGAGCGACATCCAGCATGAGCTGAGCAAGCATCTAACCGGAGGCGGCAGCGGACATTTCTTGTTTGAGCAGGAGGGCACGCCTTTCCTCGGCAACTATATTCATATTGAGAAGCTGGACGCCTATGTGTTCAACGTCGTTTCGCTGAAGAACGTGTTTGCAGACATTAACAAATCGCGGAACAAAATCATTTTCGTCAACATTCTGCTTCTCGTTATTCTATCGATTTCGACTTACTTCCTGAACGCCATTATTTTGAAGAAGCTGCATACGCTGTCGGACTTCATGAAGCGGGTACGCCAAGGCGACTTTAACTTCGACTTCACGATTCGCGGGGGCGGCGAGGTCGGAGAGCTGGCCCACCATTTTCGCAAAATGCTGAAAAAAATTAATGAGCTCATCGCCGATGCCGTCACGAAGCAGGCGGCTTCCAAGGAGGCGGAGCTGCGGACGCTGAAGAATCAGATTGATTCGCATTTCCTCTATAACACGCTAGAGAACATCAAGATGCTCGCGGAGATCGAGAACCAGCCTGTCATCTCTGATGCGCTTACCTCGCTTGGAGGCATGATGCGTTACAACCTTAAATGGACGAGTGAGTATGTGCGGCTGAAGGATGAGCTCGGTCATATTACGAATTACATTGCAATCATGAATGTGCGGTTCGACAATACGGTAAATTTGCAAATCGATGTTCCGCCGGACTTCCTGGAGCAGGAATTGCTCAAAATGTCGCTGCAGCCGATCGTCGAGAACTCCGTCAAGCACGGCATGAAGTGGAAAGCGTCAGAGGAGCGGAACCTCGTCATTACCATTTCGGCAGTTGTGACGGATACGAGCATTGTGCTTGAAATTGCCGACAATGGTACCGGCATGACGCCGGAGCAGACGACGGAGCTGAATCGGAAGATTGGTAGGGAAGAGACGGGTTGGGTCGGCAGAGGCGGTCACGGAGAGGTGGCTGCAGCGCAGGAGAATCAGACCGAAGGCAGCGGCATCGGGCTGCGCAACGTGCATCAGCGAATCCAGCTGTTCTACGGCAAAGAGTACGGCTTGCATGTGGAGAGCAGCGAAGGCGCGTATACGCGTGTCATTATGCGAATTCCTTATTTTATATGGAACGGAGGGCTGAGCTGACATGCGGAACTTATTAATCGTCGATGATGAGAAGAACATTCGGCTGGGGCTTCGAGCAATTATCGAGCGGGGGCTTCCGGGGAGCTACCAGATCCAGTTCGCGGCCGAGGGCGAGGAAGCGTTGGAGCTGATCCGCGAAGGCGGAATCGAGCTAGTCATTACCGACATTCGGATGCCGGGCATGGACGGACTGGCGCTAATTCGGGAAGTGCAGGCGCTCGAGCTAGAGCGGAAGCCAGCAATGATGATTCTGAGCGGACATGACGACTTCCAATATGCGAAGAAAGCGATGCTGTACGATGTGAGGGAATACTTGCTGAAGCCGATCGTGCGGGATGAGCTGTTCGCTTCGCTTGAGCGGGTGGAGCAGGAGCTTGCGCGCAGGGCGCAGCTAACGGAACGGCTCGAAGAGGTGCATCATTATCGGGATGAGCTGCTGGCTAGCCAGCTGAATTATATCTTCCTGCATCCAGCTATGGAGGAGGCGGAGATTGCGGAGCGGTGTGAGAAAGCAGGCTGGAGCGCTGTTGTGGCTGGGGATGCGGGCTACTATGTTTCACTGCTCAGGCTAGCTGGCGGCAGCCGGTCCGGGCAGCTTGAAGCGCTTGTCGGGGATGAAGTTGTCGGGGGAATCCGGTTTTATTTTAAAGATAAAGATGACCGGTTTGTCCTGTTGTGCGAGTCTGCTGGGCCGCTTGAGCGACTGGTCGCGTTCATGCAGAAGCATAAAATGGCTGGGCAGATTGGCATAAGCGGCAGGATGCACGGGGCAGGAGATGTGAAAGCGGCATACGCGGAGGCGCGCGAAGCGCTCGGGTACGGATTCTTGCAGATTTGCGGCGAGCCGCTGCTGTTTCATTATGACCGGGAGAGAGAGCATGCCGGCGAAGGTGGACTGGTGCCTCTTGAAGAAATCCGCAAGCTCGCCAACATGCTTGGCACCGACCGCGATAAGGAAATGAAGGCGATTCTGACCGAGCTGCTTGATGCGAAGCGACTGGTTGGTTTTGATATGGCGTATATCGAGGAGATCAGCAGGCAGCTGAACGAGCTCGTCTTCGACAGCGTCTTTAATCGCTACGGCGAAGAGTCGGTGGAGATATTGCGCATCTACAAGAAGGTCGGCAGCATCTACAATTTTGAGACGATTCACGATTATTTTCACGGCGTCGAGGATTTGCTGCTGCGTCTGAGCGACTATGTGCGAAGCCTGCGCTCGGTTCATGCGGAGCATAAAGAGATGAAGAAGGCGGTCAGCTACATTCACGAGAACTATCACCGCGACCTGAACATGGCAATGGTGTCCAATCACGTCTCGCTGAACTATTCGTACTTCAGCCAGTCATTCAAGGAGTTCACGGGCGAGAGCTTCGTTACATACCTGAAGAAGGTGAGGATCGAGAAGGCGAAGGCGCTGCTGCTGGAGGAATCGGACTGCAAGGTCTACGAAGTGAGCGAGCGCGTCGGCTTCGAGAACGCGAAGCAGTTCAACCGCGTCTTCCGCGAGATGGAAGGCATCTCGGCGATGGAGTACCGCACGAAGGCTGCGGTGCAGCGGGCTTGAGGGATAAGGGGAAGGCAGCCGGGGGCTGCCTTTTTTTGTGCTGCCTTAGGTTCTATAATCAAACGAACCACTACCCGGCCCGATTGCAAGGAGTTACGGTACTCAGCGGCCTTATTCGGCGAAAAGCGGTGTTGGTTTTGTTCTAACGGTTTTCAGCGACGTTAACTGGTTGATAGAGGGTAATTTGTCGTCCAATGAGTGGCAATAGCGTCTCTACGAACCGTTAGCGACAAGTAGAGCCGAAAAACAGGCAAATAAACGCTCTGAGTACCGCTAGAACTTGGTGAGTTCAGCTCACCCCAGCCGCCCCATCTTCCGAAACCCAAGCGGCGTCGTCCCCGCCACTTTCTTGAAGATCCGATCAAAATGCCCCGCGTTCTCGAAGCCGGTCTGCTCGGCGATCACGATCACCTTCAGCTCGGTCTCCTTGAGCAGTCGCTGCGCCTCGCGCACCCGCGTCAGATGGATGTACTCGACCAGCGTAAAGCCGGTGATCGTCTTGAAGCTGCGGCTGAGGTAGTACGGGCTAATGTAGAAGCGCTTCGCGAGATCGGCGAGAACGAGCTTCGTGTCGTAGTGCTCATTGATGTGCTGGACGACCTCGGAAATTTTGTGCTGGAGCGGACTTGCTGCCACCGTAGAAGCGGAACCGTCGCTGCTTTGCTCATCTTGCGAAGCCGGTATTCTGGCAGCAAACAACAGCAGCTCGGTGAGCAGCACGCGCAAGCAAGTTTCGTAGCCGAGGCGGCGCTCGACGGTTTCTGTGACCATCCTGCCAAGAAGCTGGTGGACAAATTGCTGCTCCTCGGAACCCAAACGCAGGAGGCGAGCATTGCTCGCGAAAGGCTCAAAGAGCGCTGGATGGTGCAGCGGATGGCCCTCGCCGAGGAATGCGTCGCTGAAGTTAATGACGATGCGCTCATGCGCAAGCGGTCCGAACGCAGCAGAGTTGTGCACGACATGTTTGTTCACGAATACGAGGTCGCCGGCGGCAATTGTATAGGATCGGTCATCAATAAAATGATACCGCTGCCCTGACACCTGATAGTAAATTTCATAGGTACGATGAATGTGATTGTTCCGCTCAAACGGCTTCGTCCGGCGGACCTGTTGGATAAAGAAATCGCCTTCCTCATCCCCGTAGGAGAGCGGTTCATCTGCAATTAGCCTCACTCGTAGCACCTCTTTAGCATAATGGCTTCATAGTTCGATTTTAGCGCAAGATCGGTGAATTATGAAAGAGAAAAAGCAAGATTAGTCACGAAATCTCGCAAATATTGCGCTATGCTGTAGAGGGGAATGGACTCTATTACAAGGGATGGTGCTAGCTGTAATGAAAGCTTTTATGGATGATGATTTTCTATTACATAGTGAGACGGCGCAGAAGTTATACCACGAGTACGCGAAGGACATGCCGATTATCGACTATCACTGCCACCTAAGCCAGCAGGACATCTACGAGAACAAAGCCTACAACAACCTCACCGAGGTTTGGCTGTACGGCGATCACTATAAATGGCGCGCGATGCGTGCAAATGGCATTGAAGAAAAATATATTACAGGCGGCGAAGGGGTCAGCGATTACGATAGGTTCTTGGCCTATGCCCGCACGGTTCCGATGATGCTTGGCAATCCGCTCTATCATTGGTCGCATCTGGAGCTGCGCCGGTTGTTCGGGATCGAAGAGTTAATTAACGAGAAGAACGCGCCGATTATTTGGGAAAAAGCGAACGCTAAGCTGCAGGTCGGCGGTTTCGCGGTGCGTGACTTTATCCGTAATGCCGGTGTGGAGGTCGTCTGCACAACAGATGATCCGGCTGACTCGCTGGAGCATCACGCTCTCCTGGCGCAAGAGAAGGAGCTCGGCTTCCAGGTGCTGCCTTCGTTCCGTCCGGATAAAGCGCTCGAAATCAACCGCGCTACTTTCATCGAATATATTGGCAAGCTGGGTGCGGCGGCCGATATTAACATTGCAAGCTACGAGGATCTGCTTCAAGCGCTAGAGAAGCGGGTGCGATACTTCCATGAAGTCGGCAGCAGAGTGTCCGATCACGGGCTTGATTATATGCCTTGGGCAGAGTCGACGCGCGAGGAAGCGGCGGAAATCTTTGCGCGCGGACTGCAAGGCGGCGGCGTCTCGCTCGAGGAAGAGCGCAAGTACAAGGCATACACGCTCGTGTTCTTAGGCGAGCTGTATGCAGAGCTGGGCTGGTCGATGCAGCTGCATATGAACGCACACCGCAACAACAATGCGCGCAAATTCGCGCAGCTTGGCCCAGACACGGGCTTCGATTCGATCAGCGACAGCCCAGTCGCGGTGCCGGTTGTACGATTCCTCAGCCGCTTGGATGAGCACGACAAGTTGCCGCGCACGATTGTTTATTCGTTGAACCCGTCGGACAACAATGTGCTCGCTTCGCTCATCGGGAGCTTCCAAGGCGGGGGCATTCCGGGCAAAATCCAGCTCGGCTCCGCATGGTGGTTCAACGATACGAAGGATGGCATGCTCGAGCAGCTGAAGTCGCTGGCGAACATGGGGCTGCTGAGCCGTTTTGTCGGCATGCTGACCGATTCGCGCAGCTTCCTCTCGTATACGCGGCATGAGTACTTCCGCCGAATCTTCTGTAATTTGATTGGCGAATGGGTGGAGAATGGCGAAGCGCCGAATGAGATCGAAGCGCTAGGTGAGATGGTGCAAGCGGTCTGCTATAACAATGCGAAAAACTACTTCCGTTTCTAATTCGGCTCATAAGAGAGGGCTGTCCGTATGAACGCGAATGCAAGTTCAAATACAAATGTAAACGCGAGTGCTCTTAGCCGTTCTTCCCTGACAAGCGAGCAGCAGGAGCAGTTCGACTTGATGCTGGAATCGCCTGTCACGATTGTTCAAATAGGCGAGGGGAACTTCCTGCGCGGCTACTTCGATTGGATGATTCATGTGCTGCGGCAGCAAGGCTTATATAATGGCAGCATCGCGCTGTGCCAGCCGCGTCCGAGTGGCAGAGCGAAGCTGGATAAGCTGCGCAGCCAGCAAGGCATCTATAATCTCGTCACGCGCGGCTTCGAGCACGGGGAGCAAATCGAGCGTAGAGACACGATCGCCGTGTTTTCGAGAATGATCGATCCTTATGCGGAATGGGAAGCTTTTCTCTCGCTTGGCGAGGAACCGCAGCTTCAGGTTGTCATGTCGAACACGACGGAAGCGGGTCTCGTCTACGCGCCGGAAGCGTATGAGGCAGGAAAGCCGGTGCTGTCTTACCCGGGCAAGCTGACTTTGCTGCTTTATCGGCGATACGTGACGTTCGGCAGTGAACCGGAAATAGGCTTGATGCTGCTTCCCTGCGAGCTGCTTGAAGGCAATGGGGATTTGCTGCGCGAATGCGTGCTGCGATATGCGCAGGACTGGGGATTGCCGCAAGAGTTTCAGGCTTGGGTTTCGTCGCATAACCGGTTTCTGAACACGCTGGTCGACCGCATTGTTACCGGCTACCCGGAGCGTGAGGCGGATAGCTGGTTCGCAGAGTGGGGTTATTCGGATGCGGCGCTCGTAACGGCTGAGCCGTATCACCTGTTTGCAATCGAGGGCGAACCGGAGCTGGACCATCTGCTGCCGCTTGCCAAGGCGGGGCTTGAGGTGAAGTGGGTTCCAGATTTGACGCCGTATAGGCTCCGCAAGGTGCGTCTGTTGAACGGTGCGCACACGTTGATGACGCCGCTCTCCATTCTGCGCGGATTGACACATGTGCGCGAAGTGATGGAGCATGAGGAGCTTGGCGCATTCGTACGGAGTACGGTGATGGATGAGATCATCCCGGCTGTGCCGCTGCCCGCGAAGGAGGAGCTTCGCAGCTATGCGTACTCCGTGCTGGAGCGGTTCTTGAATCCGTTCATCGAGCACCGGCTTGAGGCGATTGCGATGAACAGTGTCAGCAAATTCAAGGCGCGGCTATTACCATCGCTGCTGCATGATCCGTCGCGTCAGGGTCTAGTGTGCGGATTCGCGGCTCTGCTGAGGTATTACCAAGCATCGGCGGATGCGGACGGCCGCTACTGGGGGCGTACTTTCGCAGGCGCGGCCTATGAGCTGAAGGACGACCTTGCAGTTGCTCAGGCCCTTGCAGCATGCTGGTCGCGGCAGGAGACGGGTGGAATAAGTTCACCGGCTGAGCTGGCTGAAGCGTTGTTAGGTTTGACGGCGGTATGGGATCAGGATCTATCTAAGGTTAGCGGCTTAGCTGAAGCAGTTGCGGCGGCTTGGCTTGAAATGGGTGCAGTGTAATCGTGAAGTGAGCCCGTTCATTCGGGAGGCGACTGGCAACATGCGTGATGATACTAGTAAAGCTAGAACGCCGCAGGAGATCAACCTTGAACTCTACCCGCAAAATGATATTTACAGCACGGTGCTCCAATACGAGCGAGATGACCGGAGCGGATTGTTAATTGGCTGCCTCGCCCGGGTGAGGAGACTTACATGCTTGATAGCAGCGAAATCCAAGAGCGCATCCCGCATCGCTGCCGTGAACGGCGAGATCGTCTGCGAGGCGGAGATTATGATTGCTTTTAGCACGATATAGAGTGTATTCACACAGGGAGGCCATCCATCAGAGGGTGGTCTTTTTTGGTATTCAGGAATTTTCTTACATGCTAGAATGGATTGCGATGCACTTATTAATAGGGGGATGTTCGTGAAGGGGCTTAAGGTTGCAGCGATAGCAGGTATTGCGCTGGTTAGTTTTTATTCAGGCGCTCGTGCGGACAGTTGGATAAGCAAATAAAAGTCGATGCAAGGCCAGTCCCGGTGACGGTGGACGGCAAGCTTGTTACACCGAAGGACGGCAAGGCGGCGACGAATAACTCGAAATTGCCGAAGACGGACTTCTCATTATTGTACAACGGCATTTATTATGTTCCGCTCGGAACCATTCTTGATCTATCAAAGGTCAATTATAAGTGGGATAGCAAATTAAAAGGTTATGCGATTACGACCAAACCGAATACGACCACTAGCTCGAACATTTTGAACAATAATGATGTGAAGGTGACTGCAAGCTCGCTCGGACTTCAAATCGATGGAAAGACGATATCCCCGCTGAATGGCATCTATATAAACGGCAAAGAAAGGAATCCTTTCTCGCTGCAGGTAGGCGGTGCTACTTATATGCCGATTGATTACATACTGGCTAACTCGGGATATCAGGTCGATTACGATACGAAGACCAGATCCATTATGGCCAAATCCCCTGCTTATTTAGCTCAGGGTGGAACGAAAGAATTGATGTCGTTTACGAAGTTCGAGACGAAGAATATTATTTGGAAGTTTACGAACCGCGGTCTCAACTACAAATACATCTACGAAGATGGCGAGAATTTGCTGAAGGACGAAGAGAGCTATTTCGGACAACCGTTGAAAGATAAGGTGGAAGCCTACATCTACGGTAACGAGGGCTTCCTTGGCGGTTACCGGCAAGCAAGCTACAATGGTGATTCGGATACGTTCCGCATTAATGGGGATGACTTGGGCGGCGGAAGAAACCAGGATATTCGGTATCATTTTGTCCACGAAATGGCCCATGCTTATACGAACCACAAATGGGGAATGCGTGCGATTAGCGCGGCAATGAATGAGCATCCATTATGGTTAATGGAGGGCATTGCAGAATACGTTGCGAAGCAGAAGGTGACGTATACGCCGATGGTGCTCCCGAACAATCCTAGATTGAAAGATTTAGGGTATGGCAAAGAAACGTATACGAAAAATTTGCTAGAGCTCGCGGACAGAAACCATTTTGATTTTGGCAAAATGAAGCTGTTCATGGATTCCGAGTCCTTCGGCGATTATATGATCTATGAGTCGATAATCTACTATTTGGAGACTGCATTAGGTCATGATAAGCTGTTCGCTTATGTGGATTTGCTGGCGGCAGGAACAGGCACGGAGCAGTCGCTTCAGAAAGTATATGGCAAATCCGAAGCGGCGTTAGTGAGTGATTGGAAGGTTTATTACGGTTTGAAATAAGCGGCGAAGCCCACATAATAAAAGTGCCGAAGAAGTCCCATCAAGGACCTCTTCGGCGCTTCACGATCAAGGAGGTCCGCCGCAAGCGGCCCTCTCTTTATTTGGGATTCGTAATATCGAAGATTTTGCCGATCATCCCCGCGGAGCCAAGCGCGTTCACCGCGTCGGTCGGGATAAAGATTGTCGTTGCCCGGCCCTCCGCCATTTGCCCCAATGCCTCGAATGACTTATAAGCTAGTATCTGCGCATCCAGTCCAGCCAGCTTAATGGCCTCGATCCTCGTTCGCTCCGCCTCGGCGACATGCTTGATCGCTTCCGCTCGGCCTCGCGCTTCGAGCTCCTGCGCCTTCTGCTTCGCTTCCGCATCGAGAATTTGCCGCTGCTTCTCGGCCTCGGCCGCGAGGACGACGGCTTGCCGCTGCGCCTCTGCGCGCAGCACCGTCGATTGCTTCTCGCCTTCTGCCTGCAGGATGATGGCGCGTTTCTCACGCTCCGCTCGCATCTGCTTCTCCATCGAATTCTGGATATCCGAAGGGATGGCTAACTGCAGCACCTCGACGCGCTCAATACGAACCCCCCAGCTCTCAGACGCTTGATCGAGCACCATTCGAAGGTCCGTCTGGATACGGTCGCGGTTGGAGAGAATTTCGTCCAGCTCCATTTTGCCAATTGTCGCCCGCAGTGCAGATGCCACAATGTTATGTATGCCGCCTACATAGTTCGCAATGCCGTAGGTCGCGAGCTTGGGATCCACAACACTGAAGAACGTCGCAAGCTCCACGCCGATAGCAACATTGTCCTTCGTAATGACCGATTGCGAGGGGACGGTTTCCTGATGGATGCGAAGATCGTGGCGCAGCCGGATTTTGTCAATGACCGGTATGATGAGGTTCACCCCGGCATGAAGCGTTTTGTTGTATTTGCCGAGCCTCTCCACGATTGCTACGGTTTGCTGCGGAATGATCCGAATGCCTTTAATGACAATAACTGCGACCACTGCAAGAATAACGATAAAGACAATAATGCCAACCAATCTGCATCTACTCCTTCGTCACGAATAATTTCGTTACTCGTACCTCTGCGACGGTTACTTTCGTTCCCACTTCAAGCTTCTCGCCAGACACCGCGGACCAAATCTCTCCATGCACCTTGACTAACCCCGCCTCCTCAGGCGTGATGGTTTGGATGACGAACGCTGCTTGTCCCACCAAATACTCGGAGCCTTGCCGCATGAGCATTCTCGAACTCGACGGAACGACTTTCCGAAGAATCGGCAGCAAGAACATATACAGTAGAGCGAGCGCGATTACAAACGTGAAGAATTGAACCAATAGCGGTAATCCGGTCAGTGCGGTTATGATAGTAATAACGGAAGCGGCCGCCATCAGCAAGAAGTAAAACGTTCCCGTAAACAGTTCAACCAGCACAAGCACGGCAGCCAGTATTAGCCAAGCGATCGCGTACAAGCAAGTCCCCCCTTCATGAAGCGTCCATTTCTATGTCTATGTTTAAATGGGTAGAACAGAACTGTCCAGGAGGTGAAAATAAGGATGAACAAGCGGTATCGCTTCAACGAGAATGAGATCGAACATATCACGAAAGAGTTTGGTCATGCTTTCTACGAAAAGGTGCAGAGAGATATTGAAGTTTATGCAGATAAGTGGGCATTGACATCGCTCGAGCTCGTTCCTTCCTATTCCGCGAAGCTTGTTTTTAAATGCCATTCAGACAGCTATGGTAGCGCCGTTCTCAAAATAGGCATAGTTTCTAAAGGAGTAATAGGTACAGAGCTGAGCACTTTGCTCGAATATGGCGGTAGACGATTCGGTAGAGTATTTGACGCTGATATTGACAACGGTGTCATCCTCGAAGAGTGTGTAAGTCCGGGGATTCCTCTCAGGAATGAGAGCTTGCTTGAAGAGAGGCTTTCTGTTTTTGCTTCTCTATTCAATGATTTGCACATTCCCCCCGTTAAAGCAGACATATATCCGACTTATACAGAGTGGGTCAGCAAGATAACGGAATACATGAGCACTCGGCCGGATTGTAAAGAGTTATATAGACATATGAAAAAAGCAGAGGATATCTGCGTATCCGTTGCTGTCTCCTATTCGAATCAGATGCTCCTTCATGGCGACTTTCATCATGATAATATTTTGCTAGGTGATGATGGGAAGTACGTCATTATAGATCCTAAGGGTGTAATAGGCGATCCGGTATTCGACGTTCCGAGATTTATATTAAATGAGTTCGGTGACGAAATAACGCAGGAAGTCTATGAGAAAATAAACGATATCATAGGCAGTTTAGAAGAGAAGCTTCATATTCCAAACGACATCTTGCGGAAATGCCTTTACGTTGAAACGGCGATGGGGGAGTGCTGGATGGTGGAAGACGGAGCGCCTCCGGAGGAATATCCGCGACTGCTAAAGGCGGTTGATTTCGCAGAATCACTCTTAGACTACAGCAGAGCTTAATGGGCAGAATTGAAGTATAGACTTATTTTAGGAGGAACGGGAATGGAAGCTTTTGCAGAATATTTAGCTGGCATCAAGGACCCGCTGCACCGGGCTCGTACGGAAGAAGTGCTTGGTTGGATCATTGAGAAATTCCCAAGCTTAGTGCCGATCATTGCATGGAAACAGCCGATGTTTACCGATCACGATACCTACATTATTGGCTTTAGCGTCTCCAAGCAACATATGGCGGTTGCCCCTGAACGGGCAGGAATGGCCCATTTTGCTGAAGATATTGAACAGGCGGGTTATGATCGTACGGACCTGCTGTTCCGCATAAAGTGGGGAAGTCCGGTTAATTATGAACTGCTTGAGAGAATGATTGCCTTTAATATTGAGGATAAGGCGGATTGCACTACTTTTTGGCGGAAATAACAGGAAACCGAAGCATGGTTGATACGAGCTAATAATAGACTCGGAAGGTGATGGTGACGATCGTGGAAAATGCTCTCGGAACAGTCATATCAGTCAGTCGCAGCGCAGCACATACGTTCAGTAAAGAAACCGCTCCGGTCATTAGGCTGCTTGCCGGGCTAGGCGTGGAAGGTGATGCGCATATGGGCACGACCGTAAAGCATCGTTCACGGGTTGCCCAGGACAAGAGTCAGCCGAATCTACGTCAAGTTCATCTCATTCATTCGGAGCTGTTTGATGAAGTAGGGAATGCCGGTTTTCACGTCGAGCCGGGGCAGATGGGGGAGAACATGACAACCCGCGGGATACAGCTGCTCGGTCTCCCCACCGGCACAAAGCTGTACATTGGTGAATCAGCGATTGTTGAACTTACAGGGCTTCGCAATCCATGCGCGCAGATCGATCAGTTCCAGCAAGGGCTGTTAAGCGCGGTTCTGGACCGCGATGAGGACGGGAACCTAATCCGCAAAGCAGGCGTAATGGGGATCGTGCTGGTTGGGGGAGACGTTCGTGCTCACGATACCATTCGCACTGAGCTGCCGCCGGAACCATTTCGTCCACTAGAGCGGGTTTGAAAATAATCCGAGGATCAGGCAGGCAGAGATGGCAAGGGATAAGGGTGGATACATCATGACAATACAAAAAGGCGAGCGAAAATCACTGTGACGTGACCTCGCTCGCCTTCTTATTTGCGCACAGCCACTCCTGCGAAGCGCGCCCACTCCTGCTTGATCTTGCTCTCGTCGAGCTCGATGCCGATCATGACGAAGTACGGCTCGCCGACGTAGCTGCTCGGCGCCCATTCGATCCGCTTGCCCGCCAGCTGGAATAGCATCAGGCTGCCATCGCGGCCGAAGGGCATATACCCTTTGGCGCGCAAGCAATTGTTGCCGCGCCCGCTGACGAAGCTCTCGAACTGGCGGCGCGTCAGTCCGCCTGCGTCAGCGCCGGGATAGATCGCCGCGGTGCGAATGCGCGCGAACGACGTGCTCGTCGCGCTCCCCGCCGCGCCGCCGGCGCTGGCGCCAGACCCCGCTGCAGCGGCTTTGCCGGCTCCGGCGGGTACCGAGCTGGCGGCGATGCGCCCGCCGCCTGCCGCTGTAGCGCGCGCGCCGGTCACAACGGCTGGCTGCCGCCGGCCCGTCGCCGCGACGCCCTCGAAGACGATCGCGGAATCGATCTCGCAGCGGATTGCCGTCACATAGCGGGCAGCGGGATTGCGGTCCAGCGTGAGCTGATGCACTTTGTCCGCTGTACGGTTCGAGATGAGGTCGGCCTTGTTCGCGATGATGACATCCGCCACCTCAATCTGCTTGCGCAGTGTCCGGATCAGCTCGCGATCCGATGAGAAAACGCTGTTATAATCAAGCGCATGCTCGGCATCCAGCACGGTGACGATTCGGTGCAGCTTCACTTTGCCGATAATACCCGGCTCGGTAATCGCCTCCGCGATTTCTTCCGGGTTCGCAACGCCGGTCAGCTCCATTACAATAACGTCTGGCCGCATGAGAGCAAGCCGCTCCAGGCAAGAGGCCAGCTCGCTCTTCTTGCTGCAGCATAGGCAGCCCTCCGTAATGCGCTCCAGCATCTGATAGGCGGACTCGCTGCTGACGAGCGTGCCGTCCACGTCGACGGCGCCGATCTCATTCATGAGCACCGATGCCCGCAGACCGCTTGACCTCGCATGCTGCAGCAGTCTTAGCAGCAGAGTCGTTTTGCCGCTGCCCAGAAAGCCGCTCAACACGATTACTGGAATTGCTGTTTGTTCCATGATTGCGCGCTCACTCTCCCTCTAAGGTCCATTGCAAGAAAGAATATGCGGCAGCCAGCCAAAATAATACCCCAGCGTCCTTCAACTATTAAATTCGCTCAAATAACGGTATAATTTGAGCCAGCCATTCTATGTGTGAGAGGACGTAATTTATGCCAGCTTCTATTGAACATTCGATTCCGGTTCATCTGCTGTCCGGCTTTCTCGGCAGCGGCAAAACGACATTACTCAATCAAGTTGTTGACTATTATAAAGCGCAGGATGTGAAAGTCGCCATCATTATGAACGAGCTTGGCGACGTCAATCTGGACGGTCAGTTCGTGGAGGGTGACGTGCCTATGGCGGAGATGCTCTCCGGCTGCATCTGCTGCACCATTCGTGGCGATCTGAGCATCGAGCTGAAGGAGCTTATCGACGAACATCAGCCGGAGGTCGTGCTGATTGAATCGACGGGCGCTGCGAATCCGATGGAAATCATCGACGCGGTGACGGAGGCGGCGCTGTTCATGCGCATCGACCTGCGTACGATCGCTACGGTCGTTGACGGCCCGGAGCTGCTTGAGCGCAGCCGCCGGGGCGGCAAGACGTTCAAGCTGATGCAGGACCAGATTCGCTGCGCGACGGACCTGATCGTGAACAAGGCTGATAAGCTCGCGCCCGAAGAGCTTGTCGAGGTGCAGCAGCTTGTGCGGGAGCTGAACGCGTTCGCTCCGCTGACCGTGACCGTCCGCTGTGTAACGGACCTCAGCATCTTCGATCACGAAGCAGCAGCGCCGAAAGCGAAGCTGGCTCCGTCAGCTGAGCGCTTCGATGATACAGCCAGCGGCAAGCATGTATGCGGCGCGAACTGCAATCACGATCACGATCATGACCATGAACACGAACATGGCGATTACAGCTCGCATTCGCATGTCATGACGCTGACGCATTATTTTGCCGGACCAATTAACAGCCATGCCTTCGAGGAGCTCATCCGGCGTCTGCCGAGGGAAGTGTACCGGGCGAAAGGAATCGTCACCTTCACCGATACGAGCAGCCGCTTCCTGTTCCAGTACGCTTATCGCGAGGTGGAGTTCATCCGCATTACGCCTCAGGGGAATGTGAGTGATGTGGCGGTGTTTATCGGGGAGCATTTCGGCAAGGAAGCGCTCCAGCACGAGCTGGAAGAACTTGAGCAGAACCGGCTTGGATAAAGATTTCGCAACTAGGGCATGCTACCGCTTGAACGGGCTGGACTTTATTGTCTGCCCCGGAAGGGAGCTGTTACATAGTGAAAAAACAACTACGCAAGCAACTTTTTGTACTCGGTTCGGCAGCTGCCTTGCTGCTCTCCGCAGTACCGGCCTACGCACAGGAGCCTGTAAGCACGGCAACTCCGCCTTCGGAGCAGCTGGAAGCACAGCATGAGCAGGAGCGCGGACACTGGCGCTGGTCGCATCATGGCAAGGGCGATCACGGCAAAGGTGATCACGGGCATCACGAAGCTCGCAAGCTGAAGCATCTGAATGAAGCGGCAGCGTACTTCGGCATCAAGACGGATGGCAAGTCGACCGAGCAGATTATTAAGGAACTCAAGGCGGCGCGCGATGCTGATCCGGCAAAATGGGACAAGTTCAAGACCGAGATGAAAGCGAAGCGGCTTGCCCATCTGCAGGAAATCGCGAAGGGCCTCGGCATTAAGACCGAAGGCAAAACGGCGCATCAGCTGCGTGAGGAAATCCATGCGAAATGCAAGGAGAGCGCGAAGAAGAATGACGGCAAAGGCGAGTCTGGCGCGCAATCGCTCCAGATGCCGAGCAAGCAATAGCTCATAATTACGATAGAGGCAGCAGCCGAGCGTCATGCTCAGGCTGCTGCTTTTTTTATATCTATTTTTACAGGAAAAGGAAAAGCTCTGTGGAATAGAAATGGGAGACAGCTAAAAGGGGGAATGAGCATGAATCAACAGCAGAAGGAGAAGCAGCTCATCATAATCGACGGGATGCCGGGATCGGGCAAGACGACGATGGCAACGCATATAGCCAAGAAGCTCGCAGCTGCGGGGGTAACGAACCGTTTGTTTGTGGAGCTAGAAGAGAACCATCCGCTTATGCTGAAGGACGTCCAGTTTGAGTTGCTATCTACAGACGCGGGGGCAGACAAATTCATCACGGATCTGGAAGCTTGTTATGAGGCATTCGTGCAGGATCGGCTTATTCAGGAGGAGCAGATCACGATTATCGAGAGCGTCATGCTGCAAGATGTCATCAGCGTCTCGCATTTGTGCGGCATGGATCGGGGCAAGCTGCAGCTGCTGGCGCTATCGCTGCAGCGGCTGCTCGAACCGCTGAATCCGCGGCTCATTTATTATTATCAGATGGACGTGGAAGGACAGTGGCGTTTTATTTGCGGCGTTCGCGGCAATGAATGGGGACCGGTGTCGCTGCACACCGATGAGGACTTCAAGGAAGCTGGCGAGGTATGGTCCCTCAGCCAGGTCTTCGTTCGCGGAGTTGTCGATGAGTGGGCGATTCCGAAGCTGATTATCGAGAATCGCGATTACCTGTGGGATCAGAACACGGATCGGGCTGAGCAGTTTGTCGCGGAGACATTCGGGCTGGCTTGGTAAAGTAGCAATCGATCCGCGGCTCGGTTGCTCGTATGTTCAGTTGCGAAGCCTCCCAGCAGTTTAGCTGTTCAGCCAATCAGATACCACTCAGCCACTCACCCACCACTCGGTAGTAGATACCCAGCCGTTCAGTCACCAATCATGCTCATAAGTGCGATAATCCACTTATTTTCGGCGAAAACGTCCGATTGGCTGCTCATAAGTGGATATATCCATCTATGTCTACGCATATTGCCCTAAATGCACTTTCAGGGTCTAGATAAGTGGCTATTTCAGCTATATCCACTTATTCTCACCGTAGCGCCTGACTCGTCTCCGATAAGTGCTAAACGTTATTCCAGGAAAACCAGCTCCTTTCAGCCGCGAAATAGGCAAATAACGATTGTGGGGTTCGTTACATTTTGTCACGGGTGAAATTTTGCTTAATAAGGTTACTACGATTCGTTAGCGCGGATACTCGGCGTAATGCAAGCGGCTCGCATGAAAAAAATGCCCGAGAGGAAGTTCCAGGAACTTCATTCTCGGACACCAAAAAAACGGCTGCCCTCACTGGCAGCCGTTTCCTATTCACGCGCAAGCTGGTCAATCAGCGCAATCACCTGCAACGTAGAGTCGCCTTGCTGACCCTTCTGCATCTGCTGCTTGATCGCCTCGCGGCTCTCGTACACCTTGCCGAGCGACTGTAAGAATGTTTCGTCGGTCAGCTCCTCCTCCTGCAGCACCTCGCAAAAGCCTGCTGAGCGGAACGATTCGGCATTCAGAATCTGATCGCCGCGGCTTGCAGACTTCGAGAGCGGAATGAGCAGCATCGGCTTGCGCAGCGCGAGAAACTCGAAGATCGAGTTCGAGCCTGCCCGCGAGACGACGATATCGGAGCAGGCAACTGCATTCGCTAGCTCATCGTGGATGTACTCGTACTGTCGGTAGCCTGGCGTCCCGGTAAGCTTGCTGTCGAGCTCGCCTTTGCCGCAAATATGAATGATCTGATACGTTCGAGTCAGCTCCTCCACGTTGCGGCGAATGACATCATTGATGCGCTGCGATCCGAGGCTTCCGCCCATAATGAGCAGCACGGGCTTGCCTGGCGTGAACTTGCACCACTGGATGCCCTTCCATGCGCTGCCCTTGCGCAGATCGCTGCGAATGATCGGGCCAACATGCACGGACTTGTCACCCTTAATCAGCCTCGCTGTCTCTGCGAAGGTGACGCATATCTTCTTGGCGAATGGTCCGGCGATTCGATTGGCAAGACCAGGCGTCAAGTCCGACTCGTGTATAATAACCGGCACGCGGTTGAGCCAAGCGCCGAGCACGACGGGGACGGAGACGAAGCCGCCCTTCGAGAACAGCACATCCGGCTTGAGCCTATGAATGAGCCGGTATGCCTGATACACCCCCTTCACGACGCGGAAGGGGTCTTTAACATTCTCCAGATCGATATACCGGCGCAGCTTGCCAGTGGCGATGCCGTAGTAATCGACCCCCTGCAGCCTGCTAATCAGCTGCTTCTCGATGCCGCTATGCGAGCCGATATAGGACACTTTCCAGCCCTGTTCAATCATCGTCGGAATGATTGCTGTATTGACGGTCACATGTCCCGCCGAGCCGCCGCCGGTAAACAGAATATGGCGCGGTGCGTCTCGATCCAGGGTTGATGCGGGTTTAATTGGCATTGTCCGATCTCCTTGATCACATTCTTATTGTGAGCGTACCACAAAATATTACCGATGCGTGAGCAAATGAAGCTGATCCCGGCTAGCATTTCGCCAAATGCTTACATCTTAGAAACGATATGCGCGGACCGGGCATTCATGCCCATTTATTTTCTGTGACGAACCGTTGACAAGGCTTGACTTTGATAATGAGATTCATTATCATTCTCGATAGACAAATAACTTAGTAAGGCAGGGGGCTACCACGTTGTTGCGTAAAACAGATCGTGTTAAGAAATTCAGCATTGTACTAATGAGTATTCTAGCTATTATGTTTGTACTTACAGCTTGCGGAAGTAACAATAACGGCAATACAGCAACCGAGAACACAGGTGCAGACAATGCAGCTGCAGCTGAGCCAAAGGTTGTCAAAGATGCAATGGGCCACGACGTTACAATTCCAGCAAATCCTCAGAAGATCCTTGCTTCCTACCTCGAAGATCCAGTTGTAGCTCTTGGCGACAAGCCGGTTGCTCAATGGTCTGTAGCTAACGGTATCCAAGACTACTTGGCGCCGCAATTGAATGGCGTACCGACAATCGCGTACGACCTGCCAGTTGAGTCCGTGCTTGGTTTCGCGCCTGACCTGATCATCATCGGTTCTGAATCTCAAGTTCAGAAAGGTCTATACGAGCAATATGCGAAGATCGCTCCTACTTATGTACTTGGCGATAAAGTGAACAATGACTGGCGCGAAGCGCTTAAGACAATCGGCGGCTTGCTCGGTAAGAGCGATGCAGCTGACAAAGCAATCGCGGATTACGATCAGAAGGCAGCAGATACGAAAGCGAAGCTTGAAGGTTCCGTTGGCAAGAAATCCGCGGCTGTGCTGTGGCTTGTAGCGAAGAACTTCTACCTTGTAGACGATACGAAGTCGAGCGGCTCGGTTCTGTATAAAGACCTTGGTCTGACGCCTCCAAACCTTGTTTCCAACATGCCTGCTGAAGCTAAAGCAGCTTGGAATCCAGTTACGATGGAGAAGCTTGCTGAACTGAACGCAGACTACATCTTCCTCGTCAACAGCGATAAGACAGATGCTGCCGAAACGCTGAAAAACCCGGTATGGCAGAACATTCCAGCCGTGAAGAACAAACACGTCATCGAGCTTCCTGCATCGAGCGCTTGGCTCTACTCCGGTAAAATTGCCGGTGAAATGATGATGGACGATGTTGTGAAGAACCTCGTGAAATAATAACGGCTGCTAGCAATACGTGCAGCGTAAGCGATGGAGCGTATTTCCTTTTTCGAAATTCGAAGAGGAGATACGCTCTTTGTGCTATAATGAGGGCAAAAAAAGTAGGATGGCCTGGCCGATGAACCTATTGCGCAAATTGCCGATTCGCGGGCAAATGTACTTGATCGCTGCATTAACCGTAAGCGTAATCATTGTAATCTTGCTTTTTAATTACAGCCGTAGCGCTTCATATTTGACGAAGAACAATGAGATGTATACGCGTGATATTTCTAACCAGTTGGAACAGACGATTTTATCTAATTATGATGTGATTAAGTGGCTCACCTATAACGTTGCGTACAATCAATCCATTCAAGACTATTTGCTTGATGAGGACCCGCTAACCAAGTATCAACGCTTCCCGACGCTCAAGAACTTGTTTATCAACCTGACGACGGTCAAGTCAGGCGTCCTCGACTTGATTGTAAGCGGTAAGAACGGAAATTCATTCTCGCTGCAAGGTTTCTCTACGGAACAATTCGGTAACTTTATGCCGAAACGGGCCGATTCATACTTCTCGAACGTGACAGAATGTCCTTCCGGCAGCATTGAGCGGTATTGCTTTGCTGTCGGAACGAACATATTCTCCAGCAATATCCATAACCGATATACGAGCGAGATCGGCCAGATTATCGTGGTCATTGATGCAACAACGCTTACCGGCGGCTATGATTTGAAGACGCTTCAACCGGGCACGACCGTTTATTTGCTTGACCGTAGCCATACGATCTTCATGAGCAATGACCGCGATAAGATCGGCCAGCCGTTTCAGCTGCCGAGCGACGAGGATAAGAGTGGCCTCGTTCGCGTCGACGGGAAGCTGGCTCATATTCAGATCAAGGACATTCCCGAGATCGGAGGCAAATTCGTCCGTGTTATTCCGGATGACGTGTTCTTCAAGGATATCCGCAAGCTTCGCAAGCAGACTCTCATTGCTGTAGGAATCGGGGTTCTGCTGCTGCTGATTCCGTTCCTGTTTATTTTGAACAATATGATTTTGCCGCTGCGCAAGCTTTATTATTATATGCGGATTAATCATCAGGGCGATTTGAACCGGCGTCTCGATCTAAGCGGTTCGGCGGAAGCGGAGGTCATCGGGGCGCGATATAACCAGATGCTCTCGAATGTGCAGGATTTGACCGAGCAGCTCGTAGATTCGAAGGAGCGGCTGCTGACGTCGGAGATAGAGAAGAAGCGGGCGGAGTATGATTTTTTGAAAAGCCAGGTGAATCCGCATTTCCTCTATAACACGCTCGATACGATACGCGGTCTTGCCTCTGAGCGGGGCGTGCCGGAAATTCGCGAGATGACAGGCGCGCTATCGCGCATCTTCCGCTACAGCATCAAAGGCAATGATGCCGTTCCGCTATCGGAGGAGATACGGATTGTCGTGGCGTATATGAACATTCAAGAGGTCCGTTTCTCGCATCGGTTTGAGCTGAACTGTCACATTCCAGAGCCGCTCATGTACCTGAAGGTTCCGAAAATGATCCTGCAGCCAATCATTGAGAACGCTGTATACCACGGGCTGGAGCCTCGCTATGAGAAGGGGACATTAAGCGTCTCCGCGAAGCTGGATGAGAGTGGGCAGGATCTGATCCTGACGGTGCAGGACGATGGCGTCGGCATGGACAAAGAACAGCTTGAGAGGATCTTGCAGCAGTTGAATCCAAGCGGGGAAGTGGCTGCAGCGAGTGAAGAAGGCAGTAAGGGCGTTGGACTGGCGAATGTCCACAACCGGCTTCAGTATTTGTACGAGCATCCTTACGGAATTGACATTTGGAGCCAAGAGAAGGCGGGTACAATCGTGACCCTTCGCATTCCTGTGCAGACGGAGATGAGACACCATGTATAGAGCGATGATTGTAGATGATGAGCAGTGGGTCGTTAAGAACCTGCTGGATGCAGTTGAGTGGTCGCGCTTCGGGTTTGAAATTGTCGGCACCGAGACAAATAGTCCAAGGGCGCTTCAATTGATTAAAGAGTTGAACCCGGACCTCGTGTTTATCGATATTCGGATGCCGGAAATTAGCGGCCTCGAGCTGATTAAGAGGTGCAATGAGCTGCAGCTCGATACGCTCTTCATCGTCGTCAGCGGCTTTGCGGAGTTCTCTTATGTGCAGAAGTGCATGAACCTTGGGGCGCTCGGCTATTGCCTCAAGCCAATTGAGGAAGAGGAAATTATTCCTTTATTGAAGAAGGCGAAGGACAAGCTGGATGACCGTTCTGCCAAAGATGTGCCTTCCTTAATGGACTGGATTATGGAGGACAAGCAGGAGAGCGGCGAGCGGATCGGGCGGCTGCTGACGAACGCCGGCATGGACCCAGCGAGAGGCTTGCGTGTGATTGCAGGGCTGGATGTGGAGGATGCGGAGCTGCTCCGTCCGTTCCGCCAGCTGAAGCTTAGCGCAGGAAGCGGCAAAGTGCTCTATGTAGCGGAAGAGACCGCGCCGGATTCGATCCATGCGCATCTGCTTGAGTATCGCGGAAAATTTCGTGGTATCGGCATAAGCGGGCTCGTCCACGAAACGGCGCAGCTGCGTGAAGCGATTGAGGATGCGGAGCTTGCGGCGTTCCAATATTTTATCGCTGGGGTGCCGACGCTTTGCATGGCGAACGTAAACAGCAGCAAGGGGTTCGGCGATTTCAAGCAGCTCACGACATCCCTCCAGCAACAGAACATGTCAGAGCTGCTCGCGCTGTATGATCAATATGCCGAGTGGTTTCGGACCGGCGCTTATCAGATGAAGCATGTGTTCTATCTCTACAACACGGTCATGTCGACGATCATTCAATCGCAGCGAGTCGAGGAAGATCTGCTGGCAAAATATTGGCTGGTCGATTACGAACGGCTTATCGAGCGCTATACCGATGTGGACGACTTGATCCGGGACTTGAAACGGATGTCTGGCGCTTACTTAGGCGGCCTCTATCATCAAGGTCAAATTCGCAGCGATTCGTTCAGCGCAGTGATCGATTATGTGAACCGGAATTTTCATCAGAACCTATCGCTGCAGATGCTAGCCGATGAGTTTTATATGAACCGAAACTACATCAGCCAGCTGTTCATTAAACATGTGAGCCAGTCGTTCACGGACTACTTGGCTGAGCTGCGGGTGCGCCATGCGTGCGAGCTGCTGCGGGGCAGCAATTTGCCGGTGCATCGGGTTGGGGAGCGAGCGGGCTATCCGGACGCGTATTACTTTAGTAAGATTTTCAAAAAAATGATCGGCAAGACGCCTCGGGAATACCGGGCAGCGAGTGATGCCATGCAGAAGGAACAGCGGGCAGGGACAGCGGGCAGAAACGATTAATTAGGGGAACTATTATTGGCAACTCTAATTGAAGCGAGTTTAAGTTTATGGTAGTGAAAGTTGCGTTTTAACGTAGAGCATATGCGAAGAGGGGCGGCCCGGTGGCCGTCTTTTTTTCTGTGAAAAAAGAGGTCCAGCAGATCGTCTACATTGGTTGGATACGAGCGTAAACGGAGAGCTCCCCAGGTATCTACATTGTGCAAAACCGGCGAAGTTACCTCAAAGAGAGTTCCCTAGGTATCTACATTGTGTAAAACAGGCGAAGTTACCTCAAAGAGAGTCCCCTAGGTATCTACATCGAGCGAATTCGCGAAATCCCCCAAGAGAGCACCCGCCCAAGAAGAGTACTGGCTACCTTTCATGCGATCAAACCCGGCCAATATAGCCCAAGAAGAGTACTGGCTATCCTTCATGCGATCAAACCCGGCCAATATCGCCTAAGAAGTGTAGTGGCTACCCCACATGCAAGCAAACCCGGCCAATTTCGCCGAAGAAGAGTACTAGTTACCCCTCATGCGAGTAAACCCGGCCAATATCGCCGAAGAAGAGTACTGGCTACCCTTCATGCGATCAAACCCGGCTAATATAGCCCAAGAAGAGTACTGGTTACCCCTCATGCAAGCAAATCCGGTCAATATCGCCTAAGAAGAGTACTGGCTACCCTTCATGCGATCAAACCCGGCCAATATCGCCTAAGAAGTGTAGTGGCTACCCCACATGCAAGCAAACCCGGCCAATATCGCCTACGAAGAGTACTGGTTACCTCTCATTTAAGCAACCCCGGCACCGATCTTCGCGAAAAATGCTGCATTAACTGCGATTACCTCTTCCTTCCACACTGGAAATGGACAATTGCTATATCTTTTTGTATTTTGGTTAGATAATAACTGTGCCCGTGCACGGAAACATGCAAAAAACAACGATTGCAACAACAAAAGCAGCTAAGCATCGTACATGGAAAGCGTTTTCATAAATCGGTACGATTAGTGCATGCAGAGCTGATTGGAGATGGTCATGATGAAGAACTCCTTATGGAGAAGAATGATGCAGTACAAGATGTATTACCTGCTGCTGTTGCCAGTAGTCATCTATTACGCGATCTTCTCCTACATCCCGATGTACGGGGTAACGCTTTCCTTCAAGAAATACATGTTCAACAAAGGGGTACTCGGAAGTCCCTGGGTCGGCTTCGACAACTTCCATTATATCTTCCGGTATTCCGCTTTCTGGAATGCGTTCCGCAACACGATCATGATCAGCTTCGGCAGGCTCCTCGTGGAGTTCCCGATGGCGATTATCGTCGCGCTGCTGCTCAATGAAATTGGAGGCTCGCGCCTGAAGAAGCTGTACCAGACCGTCTTTACGTTCCCGCACTTCCTGTCGTGGGTCGTCCTCGGCGGTATTCTGGTCAATATACTCGGCAACACCGGTACGGTCCACGCGCTGTTCGAGCTGCTTGGCTTGCCGGAAGTCAACTTCCTGTCCAATCCGCATACGTTCAGACCGTTCCTCTATATTACGGACATTTGGAAAGAAGCCGGATGGAGCGCGATTATCTATATGGCGGCCATTGCGGGCATCAGCCCAGAGTTGTATGAGGCGGCCTATATGGACGGAGCGAACCGCTGGAAGCAAATGCTTCACGTAACTTGGCCTTCAATTAGCGGCATCGTTGCGATGATGCTCATTCTGGCAATCAGCGGCATTCTGAACGGCGGCTTCGAACAAATCTTTAACCTGTACAGCGCTGGAGTCTATGATGTGTCGGATATTCTCGATACGTTCATATACCGGTTGTCGTTCTCGGGTAATGTATCGCTTGGCTACGGTGTCATTACAGCAGTTGGTTTGTTCAAATCCGTCATCAGCCTCGTGCTGCTCGTTATGGCGAACTTTATTGTGAAACGTATGGGTCAGGAGGGGCTGATGTAAAATGGATAATGCGAATGATTTCAATCAAGCAACCGGCCTCTCGGAATCACGGACTGCAACCCGCGGCAAGAGCAACGTCGATCTGGTGCTGCATCTGTTGTTCCTGCTGGCAGCGCTATGTGCGATATTCCCATTCTATACCGTCGTCATCAGCTCCTTCGGTACACCGACAGGCCACGTACTGCCGACGACGTTCACGCTCGAGGGCTACAAGCAAATTATTCAGTTCGGCGTTGGACGAGCTTTCACCGTATCGGTTCTCGTCACGCTGGTCGGAACGTTCATGAGCTTGTTCCTGACGACGATTGCCGCTTATGCGCTTTCGAAGAAAGGAATGCCAGGCTGGAAATATCTAATGGGCTTTATCGTGTTCACGATGTTTTTCGGTGGCGGACTTATTCCATATTACTTAACCATCAAAGGGGCAGGGCTGATCAATAGCTACTGGGTTATGATTCTGCCATCGGCAATTAACACTTTTTACATCTGGATTATGCTTTCCTTCTTCCGTGATTACCCTGTAAGCTTGGAAGAGTCTGCGAAGATTGACGGTGCCGGCGACTTTACCATTCTTCTTCGGATCGTCATCCCGACTTCAATGCCGGTTATTGCGTCGATCTCGCTCTTCTATGCGGTCGACCGCTGGAACGATTGGTACACGCCGATGCTGTTCCTTCAGGATACGACGATGTATCCACTGCAGCTGATGCTCAAGAACATGCTCGCGAACATCGGCCAAATTCTTAGCATGAATGCCGGCATCTCCTCCGTCGCACAGAGCAAGATCAACATCCCGCAGGATTCGCTGAAGATGGCGGCGATTATGGTTGCAAGCGTGCCGATTATGGCCGTTTATCCTTTCTTGCAAAAGTATTTTGCCAAGGGGGTGATGATCGGTTCGATCAAAGGCTGATGCCAGCCTGACATAGCGATACATGTATAGCGGGGTCAAACAGATATTATCGAGATTGTTCATATACCAAGGAGGTTAAGAGACATGAAGAAAAAGAATGCTCTTACGGTTGGTCTTAGTGTAGCGCTGCTCACTTCCGGTTTGCTGGCAGGCTGCGGCTCTAGCGGTGACAATACAAGCAATTCAGGGAATACAAATACAGCTGCAAACAGCGACGCTTCGAATACGAGCGGCAATGGCAGCAACAACGGCAGCGGCAATGCAGCGCCTGAAGATTTATTCAAAAAGCATCTCGATATTTCGATCGCCTATATGGACATCGGCACCGTCATTAAGGATGGGCAGTCGGACGACATGCAGAAGATGTTGGAGGATAAGTTCAACATTACGATCAAGCCGGTGAACGAATCCTGGGGCGACTATGGCGATCGGACCAAGCTGTGGGCGGCATCCGGCCAACTGCCGGACGCGTTCTTCACGGATGCAACGAGTGGAGATCTGTTCAACCAATGGGTGGAGCAGGGCATTATTAAAGCGCTGCCGGACGATATGAGCAAATATCCGAGCTTGAAACAATATACGGATCTTCCAGACGTGAAAGGCGCAGCGGCGTCGGACGGTAAAAATTACTTCATTCCGCGTATGCTGGCAAGCCGCAACGAGCTTCCGAACGACCGCGGTATTCTCATCCGCAAGGATTGGATGGACGAGCTTGGACTTAAAGATCCGACGACTTATGATGAGTTGAAGGTGGTACTGAAGACGCTTGGGGAGAAAAAACATGTTATTCCGCTGACGACTTCCAGCATCGACTGGACGAGTGACAGCGTGTTCCATAACCTCGCTCCTGCGATGCAGTGGTGGCAGAAGATTGACGGACAGTGGAAGCCAGGCTGGATGACGGATGCATTCGCTGACGTGGTTGCACATGAGCGTGATCTGTACCAATCCGGCATTCTGGATAAAGACTTCTCCGTACCGAACATGGATGCAGGCGCGAAGTTCAATCAGGGCAAAGCGGCAGCACTTGTAAACACAGTTAAAAATATGGCTTACGACGTGCCGAACTGGTCGAAAGAAAATCCAGGCGTGAAATATATCGACGCGGTGAAGATTTTGCCTCCGATCCCGGCAGCTGATGGCAACAACTACCTGTACGGTTACTATGATTACTGGTCCGGCACGATGTTTAACGGCAGCCTGAGCGATGAGAAGCAGGATCGTATCTTGGCAGTGTTCGACTGGCTGGCTTCGCCGGAAGGTCAGAAGACAGTTCGTTACGGCTTGCAAGGTACAGACTGGGAGCCGAACGGCGACTTGGTAACGAACAAGCATGCCGAAGAGAAGGACTTCGATCTGGCGAAGAAGTACCCGTCCACCTCGCTGTTTAACGGTTTGGCGATCTGGTCCGATGGCAAGCGTTATGTTGAAGGCTACGGACCAAGCGAAACAGAACAAACGCAGAAGTACCTCGATGAAGTTGAAGCACAGCAGCTGCAAACGGGCCAGAAAGCGCCTGTAAACTGGGTTGTTAACGCATATGCAGGCTCGCTCAACACAGGCGGCGGCGATGTGCAGGGTCTCGTAACGAAGCTCGTAATGGGCAAAGAGGACATCAAGGAAGCGCTGAAGAAATTTGCGGATGAGCAGATGGGACTTGGTCTCCAAGATGCGATCGACAAAGTAAATGAGAAGTTTAAAGACGAGAACTAAGGAAATGCACAAACAAGGGTGGAAGTCGGATGACTTTGCCCTTGTTTTTTCCCATTGATAGCGTAATTCATCTCATGGAGGCAGACGCTGGAGGTTGACTATATTCGTATCTATCAGCCGGAAGACGGGAAGTACGGGCCGGCGATTTCATTGATTTAAACCAAGCTAGGAGGAACAAATGATGAAGTACGAAGTTTTCGGCATGAATGAGTGGATCTACCCGGATAGTATCGTGGAGGACGGCGGTGCTAGGACCATCAAGTTAAATACGGCGCGAGGCAGCTACGCGGCATGCCAGATTCTATTCAATAATGCGGCTCCGACCGCGCCTGTTCGTTGTGAATTTAGCTCGACAAGCAGCGTGTTTCCGCGTCAGCCGGAATATTATCAACTGATTGATATTTTTGTAGAGAAAAATACAGGGCCAGTCAGCTTCTGCGTGCAAGAAGGCGAATCGGCGGAAGGCTACACGACAAGACAAGCTCCTTTCCGAGTATATGAAGCAATGCAGCCACTCACGGTAGATGCGTTTTCGCGTGCTGCTACGGAAGCGCTTTACGTTTGCTGGGAAATTCCGGTGGACGCCGCTGCGGGTAGTTATTCGGGCGAATTGTCCATTACGATTGGAGAAGACAACTGTCTCATTCCAGTAGAGATTGAAGTATTCGCTGCCGTCGTGCCTGCGAAGGAGACGCTTGCGGTCACGAATTGGTTCAGCCTGCCGAATATGGCGAAGCGCTATAATGCGGAGCTGTGGTCGGAAGGGCATTGGGAGATGATCGAGAAATACGGCCATTTGATGCGCCGCGCGCGTCAGACGCATTTCTGGGTGCCGATGGATGCGATTCAGGTAACTCTGGTTGGAGAGGATCAATATGCCTTCAACTTCGAACGAGCAGAGCGGTTGATTCAGTTGTACCTCGGCCTTGGTTTTACGCATATCGAAGGCGGCTTGGTCGCTGGACGCAAAGACTTCTGGGGCTCCGAATTCCACATCTTCAATACATGGAACGGCGGTGAAGCGCTCAAAGCGATCGCGGCGGAAGGCTACGCGTACTTGTCTCAGTTTCTGCCTGCATGGCGCTCGTTCCTTACGCAGCATGGCTGGCTGGACATTCTCGTGCAGCATGTGGCCGATGAGCCGACGGAGAACAGCGTAACGGAGTATCGTATCCTGTCCGGTATGGTGCGTAAGTTTTTGCCGGGAGTTCCGCTGCTGGAAGCGGTGGAGACGTATGATCTGTCGGGCGCGGTCGACATTCTCGTTCCGAAGAACATCTATTATCAGGAGAATCAGGAGCAATTCGAGAAGCTAAGATCACTTGGGGACAAGCTCTGGTACTACACCTGCTGCATCCCTGGCGGCACTTGGATGAACCGGCTGTGGGACATGCCGTTGCTGCGGTCGCGTTACCTGCATTGGGGCAACTATAAATATGATTTGGAAGGGTTCCTGCACTGGGGTCTTAACTTCTGCGACGATGATAAAGACCCATTTAATCAGACTGATATTTTCTTCCCGCCGGGCGACACGCACTGCACGTACCCAGGGGAGAACGGTCCGCTTGGAAGCATGAGACTTGAGGCGATGCGAGCAGGCGTCGAGGATTACGAGCTGCTGAAGCAGCTGGCTGCGAAGAATAAAGCATTGGCTGATGAGCTGACGGCATCCTGCTTGATGAGCTTTAATCAGGCGAATGAGGACCCGGTTCATTTTGCCGAAGTGCACCGCAAGCTGCTTGCAGCTGTATCAGAGGGGGCTTAATAATGTCAGAGCAAAAGTTGAAACTCGAAACGAGAAGTCTCCATTCGCTTGTAAAGGTGTTCGCTGATGAGGAGCTGCAAGAGGGGGCTTGTGAGAGCGGATCTGCGCTGAAAGGCGAGTTTTATTCGTTCCAGGTGGCTTATCGCACTGCATCCTATATGAAAAATATTCGTGTGAGCGTGAAGTCAGCGTTGGCGGATTCGAGTGAGATTACGATCCGAAGCGTTGGCCTCGCTCCTTCCGAGCTACCTAACTATAATGATCCAGACGACTATCTGCTTCGCACGACGCCGGGCTTGTATCCAGATCCGCTTTATCCGGTTGAGGCCGGAAGCGGTGTCGTCCATGCGCTGCCGAATCAGTGGCGGTCCGTATGGGTGACGGTTCAGGTTGCCGTTGAAGCGCCGGCGGGTGTCTATCCTGTGGAGATTTATTTTGCTGATGAGAGCGGGGAAGCTCTGGGCTCTGGCCTATTCCAGCTGGAGGTTATCGGCGCTGAGCTGCCTGAGCAGCAGCTGGTGCATACCGAGTGGTTCTACCTCGACTGTCTTGCTAGCTGGTATAAGGTGGAGACGTTCTCCGAAGCCCACTTTGAGATTATTGAGAAGTATGTGGCGCATTACGTGGAGTCCGGAATGAATATGATTCTGACGCCGCTCTTCTCGCCGCCGCTTGAGCTCGATTATGGCAAGTATCGTCCGACGGTGCAGCTTGTTGGCGTGAAGCGCTCGGGCGGCACGTATTCGTTCGAATTCTCACTTCTGGAGCGTTTTGTCGAGGTGTGCCTGCGGAATGGCGTGAAGCATTTTGAGTTCTCTCATTTGTTCACGCAGTGGGGGGCAAAGCATGCGCCGAAGATTTTCGCTGAAGTGGATGGTGACGGAATACAGCAGCAGATCTTCGGTTGGGAAACAGATGCTGCAGGCGAGGCTTACCGTGAGTTTCTGACGCAGTTTATTCCGCAGCTGGTCCAGTTTATTAAGGCGCATGGCCTTGAACAGAGCTGTTATTTCCATCTGTCGGATGAGCCGGGTACATGGTGCCTGGATTCGTATACAAGCGCGAGCAACACAGTTCGGACGTTACTGAATGGCGAATTTCCTATTATCGATGCGCTGTCTGAGTATGATTTCTACAAGCGCGGCCTGCTGACGCATCCGGTCGTTTCGACTGAGCATATTCACACGTATATCGAACATGAGGCGGATAATCTGTGGGCCTACTATTGCTGCTGCGAGTACAAGCATAACGAATCGAATCGGTTCTTCAACATGCCTTCGGCGCGCAATCGGATCATCGGTGTTCAAATGTACAAATATGATATCCAAGGCTTCCTGCATTGGGGATATAATCACTGGTACTCGCAGCGTTCGCGGCGGGAGATTAATCCGTATCAGGTGACGGATGCAGACATGGCGTTCCCGTCTGGGGATGCATTCTTGGTCTATCCGGGCGAGGACGGTCCGATTGATTCGATCCGTCTGGTGGTGCTGCGTGAAGCGCTGCAGGATGTTCGGGCACTTCGTCTCCTCGAAAGCTTGACGAGCAAGCAGGAAGTGATTGCGCTTCTGGAAGAGGATTTGAGCGAGCCGATTACGTTCCGCCAGTATGAGCGGGGCAGTGCGTGGATGCTTGCGATGCGCGAGCGGGTGAATCGCCGGATTGCGGAGTGCGTTGTTAAGCAGGAGCAGGAGCGAGATAACATGCCAGGTCGTGGTCTGCCATGCTGAAGCTGACGGATTGGCAGGAGACACTGCTGTATCATCCGGTAATACCGTGCGGTCCTGTCCCGACCGTCTGCGACGGCGAGGGGATTTATCCGTACGAGAGCTTCTGCGAGACGGCGGAGCGCCCAGTGCTGCGCAAATTTCGGATGATGGCAATCGAGAATGAATGGATGAAAGTGACGGTCTGTCCCGATCTAGGCGGCAAAATCCATTCTATCTTCCTGAAAGCGAACAGCAAAGAGATTCTGTTCGACGCAGGCGCGGTGCGGCCTGTGCGGATTCTTCCGCGCATGGCGTTCATCAGCGGCGGCATTGAGGTGAGCTTCCCGATCGCGCATACACCTGTGCAGATCGAGGCGGTTCATGCGGAGGCACGGCAAATCGGCGACCGTCTCTATATTTGGTGCGGCGAGCGAGAAGTGCGCTATGGCATGCATTGGACGGTCGAGTATTCACTTGGCGAGAACGACCGTTATTTGACGCAGCGGGCGAATTTCGTGAACAAGACCTCGGAGGCGCATTCTTGGATGTCTTGGTCCAATGCGGCGCTCCCGGCGCGAGCAGACTCGCAGTTTCATTTTCCGGCGGGCCGTGTGCTGCGGCATGCGGACATTCTTGAAGAGATCGAATGGTCTCGTGAGCGTGGGTATGAACTGGCGGACTTCGACCGGATGCAGGGCTTCTTCTGGAAGTCGGCCGACTGCAATGCGTTCGGCATGTACACGCCAAGCCTCGGAAGCGGCTTGTACCATATTGCCGATCCAGCGGAGACGCCGGGCATAAAGCTGTGGCTGTACGGCCTCGGCAAGCACGAGGATTGGGCGCATTCGACGGCGATTCGCCGGGAGAGCTATGTGGAAATTCAAGCAGGTCCGCTGCTGGAACAAGCGGACAATAACAAGCTGCAGCCAGGTGCGCGGCATATGCACACGGAGTTCTGGATCCCGAGCGCGGAGCCGCTGGAGATCCGTGATCTTGAGCTGCCGGCGCCGCAGCTGATTCCAATCGAAGAGGTTCCTCTCTTCGGCCCAGTACCGCGCAGCGGCACGGCGCCGTGGCTCGCGCTTGCGGCGGCATACGCTAGCCGCGATGCTAGCGCGCTTGCGGCTCCGCCGGCGGCCGAGGATTGCGTCTGGCCGCCGTCCGGTATGGAGCAGCTAGGCGAAGCGCTGCTCTGGGCCGCGGAAGCGGGAGGCGCGGGAGCGGATGAGGGCGACGGGACAAGAGCAGGGTCAGGTGGAGACGGCGACGATGTGGGAGCAGGAACAGACGCAGGCGGTGACACAGGCAGTGGCGATGCCTCCGCTCCTGCCTCCCGCGGAGAGCGCGAGCAGCTGTGGCGGTATTACTATGCCGTCTGGCTGGCAGGGCGAGGCTCGCAGGGCGAGGCCATTGCTGCGCTTGCGACGGTCGAGCTGGACTGCGGCTATGCGCTGCTCGGTCGGCTGCTGCGCGCGTGCAGGCAGGATTACGCAGGCTCGCGCGCTGCATACGCGCGTATTCGCTCGGCAGCGTGGAGCCTGCATCCGCAGCTGTTCTTCGAGCGGGATGTGACGCTCGCGCATTTCGGAGCGGAAGCGCATGAGGAGCGCGAGCAATGGTTCGCGCAAGTCGATTCGCTGCAGGATGACGCGCTGATCGAGCGGAGAGCGAGCTTCCTGCTGGACCGCGGCGCCGTCGCTGAAGCGAAAGCGATCCTTGATCACCATGCCTTCGGCAAGGTGCATCAGCGGTACGACCGCTCGCAGCTATGGCAGCGAATTGCCGCAGAGGCTGGCAAGCCAGTCAGCAGTGCGAGCGAAGACGTGCTCGCACGCCTCGGCGAGGATGACCTTGCCGTCTACGGCGCGTATCGCGTGTCGGAGCAGAAGCAGGAGTAGCATCGGCTTGGTGGCGAAGCTGCTGAAAGTACCAAATACGATCTCTCGCAGTCGTATATGCGTGAAATAGCTGCTGAGAGTACCAAGATCGATCTCTCGTCAGCAAAAGTAGCTGGAAAGGCAGGCTCTAAGGTGCTGAGAGTACCAAATACGATCTCTCGCAGTCGAATATGTGCGAAATATCCGCTGAGAGTATCAAAATCGATCTCTCGTCAGCTAAAGCAGCTTTGAGCTTTCAGCACGAGCACTACTATGCTCAAATTAGGCTAATGAATCGTACTGCGCTTATTTGCGAGCAATCGCCTTTTCATAATGCTAACGAACCCCAACAACGCTATCTGCGTGCATTTCACCTCGAAATGCACGCTTTTTTGTACTATTTCGCAAAGCGCATCGATAGCCACTGTGGCAGCGCCGCAAGCGGGTTCGACTTCCAGTCGCAGTAACTCTCCAACTCGGCTTGCGACGGTAGCGGTGCATTGTCGTCCGATTCGTCTACCCAGAACGAGCCGTCCTCTGCATACATCTCTTCCATTCGCGCTACACTGAAGCCGGATGATACGATCGCATTCACAAAATCCTGTACCCGCCATTTGTACGTCGGAACGTCTCCGAGAGGTCCGATCTCATCGTAAGGCTTCACGACGGCAAGCGTACCCGCCTCACCGGAGAATGGACGCATGAACGGATGAACATCGAACATAACCGAGCATCCGTTTGGCTTCAATATTCGATGAATGTTCCTGTACATGGCGTTCAAATCATGAATCCATACATGAACCCCATTAGAGGTGTATACCAGATCATAGCTGTCATCTGCCACACTGCCAAGCTGCATCGTATCTTCCACTACAAATTCAATCTCCCAGCCATGCTTGCGGGCGATAGCTGCGCTATTCGCGATCTGCTTCTCCGAGATATCGCAGGAAGTGACCTGCGATCCGAGCAGATGAAAAGCATACACCGCATGATTGTCACCGCTTGAGGGAACACAGACCCTTTTGCCCTGTAGGCTAGGGAAGGCTTCTCGAATAAGCGAGTAGGTTACAGGATGGAAGGCTGACGCGGGATCGTTGATGATTTTGTCAATTGCCTCGTCTGTCCGATAGCGCAAGTACCAGGTTTCAGCCCATTCGTTCCAACTGTCTTTTATAGTGTGCTGCGAAGAAGCCACTCGTAAAAACCCCCTTGTTCGGTATGACTCAACTATGCCATAAGCTGACGCGTAGTGGAACAAATTCATGGAAGTATCTACCTGCGCAGGCTACAATGATACTAGCAACCAAGTACTGGGGCTAAAGTAACACAACTACAATCTCTTACAAAAGGAGTGATGATGTTTGCATACGTACGAACATTTCAATAAGCCGGTGAGAGGTCGCGAAGAAGCGTAAGCTTGAAATACAGCGTCAAGCGCCACCTCTCATTAGGCACTGGGAGGCCAATAGGCGACAATGATGTTACTTATGAACATGTGGCGTGCGACAGTTGATGATGCGCCAGCGAAACAGCTCATTATGAATTGGAACCACGACGCGAATTCGCTCCAGTTCTGGAGGGCGAGCAGCAATTTTATATATCGTTTTGAAGCGGATGACGGTAGATCATTCTGGCTTCGTTTCATTCACGAGGCGGATAACACGATCACGAATATCGAGGCAGAGCTTCACTATATCCAATACTTAATCGCGAGGGGATATGCTGCGGCTGCGCCTGTCTTGTCACTGAATGGCCGCTTCGTTGAAACGATCGATTCGGAGCAGGGACGCTATTATGGTGTTGTTTTTGAACAAGCTGCGGGGGTCCGTGTACAAGCGAGTGGAGTGACAGAAGATCAGCTGGGGCGATGGGGCCAATCTCTGGCACAGCTGCATCTGCTCTCGGAAGCCTACCAGCCACCTCTCGGGACAAAAGCAAGGCGCAGCTGGGAGGACACGCTCCGCTTCATCTCAGATGTGCTGGAGCGTCACCCGAACGAGGAGGCAGCCATTGCCGAGCTCAGCCGTGTTGATCAATGGCTTCGGACGCTGCCGAGCATCGCTGGACATACGGGACTTATCCATTATGATTTTCAGCTTGATAATGTGTTCGATATGGGAGAGGGAGCGGCATACAGTGTCATCGACTTCGATGATGCGATGTACCACTGGTTCACGATGGACATTGCAGCAGCGCTTGCTGATCTGGATGACCTAGACGAAGCCGGAGCTATCCATGCTCGGACGCGGTTCCTACAAGGGTACCAGGCACTCAGACCGCTGAACTCCGATTCCGATGATGATTTCATAGGGCAGCTGTCTGGATTCAGACGCTTCTCGAAGCTCTACTCCCTCGCACGGCTGTTGAGATGCATGGAAGGACTCGAACTCTCGAATGCCCCGGATTGGCTGATTGGACTTCATCAGAGGGTGCTGACTTGGTGCAGCCAGATGAGGGAAGGGTTTTGAATATTCGATCCTATGATTGAGAATGATATAAGCGTCATGATAAGCGTCCTAAATTTTGCCATCATGTCCTTCTTTCCCGGTGGGATGAGTAACTTGTTATTTGGCCATAAGATTTACATGTCAATAAAAAGAGAAGCCAACTCCTTTGCGGAGCGGGCTTCTCTTTTTATTGAGAATTACGATCTTTGAAACTAGGATTGCTCGACGGCTATTTCATATTTCTCAGCGATCTTGATTAAATATTGCTCGATGTAATCATAATCTTCAACCTTGTTGCTAGCAATGGAGACTGTATCTTCCCAGCCTTTGACATGAAGCTTGATAACCTTTGTCTCAAAGGTTCTGAGTAACCTTCTCACCGGCTCTTTCACCACTTCCAGCCGCTCAAGCTTGCTGTAATCAATCTTCTTGGGAGCACTATCCTTTTCCAATTTCAGCACCATTTCGCCCGCGTCTAAGTTGACATCAACTGCTTTCAGCAATTCGATCAACCTCCTGATTTGAATAGAAATGGTTAAACTAAGTCTTATACCATTTTATTCAACAAGCTGCTAAAATATGTGCTTCTAACGTGTCCCGAATTTTGTTCTACGCTCATAAAATGTCTTCTCATCAGGTGATCCAAAACCATAACAAATTAATTCATACGAAACAATGGTCTGCCATTCCAGATTATATGGTAACTACATTTTGAGTGGAATTATTCGCGTAAGTTACGTTTCCCGAGAGTATGTTCAGCAACAGGAAGAGCAATAACAATATTTTTAGCTTTTGCATTGGACCTGCATTCCTTCACATTTTCTCAGAAGTATGCCCATAAAACCACGCCCGCTGGTAAAAGAAACTATAAGCTTATCGAACCCGATAAATGGTATACTTGACAGGAAAACGGATGTACAACAAATTATTCGAAGCTGAGGAAGATCAGACATCATGCTTAATAAGCCAAAAGGACATCAATCGAATACGGCGCTCAGAATTGCGCTTTCTTATGTCATTATCGGCGGTATTTGGATTTTGCTGTCCGATCAGGTGATGGAGATGCTGCATCTCTCCGATGTGATTCGGATTCATTCAACCAAAGGGATTTTCTACGTATTTATTACCGCGTTTATTTTATACTTCTGGGTTAAACGAGCAAAGAAGGATCTGACCGAGAGCGAGGAGCGATATCGCATCCTTGTCGAGCATTCTCCAGAACCGATTGCGGTTTATTGCGGAGGGGCTATCGTGTTTATTAATCCGGCCGGGGCAAAGGTATTCGGAGCGGCGGAACCACAGCAGCTCATAGGCAGACCGATTGCTCACCTTGTGTCTTACGACTATTTGTTGAGTAGTGCGTCGGAACCGGGTATGTCTACGGAACAAGTTTTTCATCGCGTAGACGGTCAAGCGATTGATGTGGAGGTTACTTCTGTACCGATTATGTACATGGGTAAGCCGGCGATGCAGCTGCTATGCCGGGATATTACAGAACGCAAGCGCTCTGAGCGCAAGCTGGCGGAGAATGAACAGGCGCTCAAGTCGCTGGTGGATCATAATCCGGATGCCATTTTCTCACTCGACCTTAATGCCCACATGCTCAGCGCTAATCCGGCGATTGTGAAGATTACCGGCTATCAGCAAGGCGAGCTGCTGCAGCAATCCTTTTGCCAAATTATTAATGAACCAGATAAACAACCTACAGAAGCGATATTCGAGCAGTCTCTGCAAGGGGAGTCCACGAGTATTGAAATTACGATTCTCCATAAGGATGGGACGCATGTCGATGTGAACTTGAAGATGGTCCCGATCATTGTCAATGGTCAAATGATAGGCGTCTATGGCATTGCGAAAGACGTTACAGAGCTGAAGAGGACGGCAGAGCTGCTGTTGAAATCCGAGAAGCTGTCCGTCGTTGGACAGCTTGCCGCAGGCGTTGCGCATGAAATTCGTAATCCGCTGACGTCATTAAGAGGCTTTGTTCAGCTGTATAAGACGAAGATCGATCAAGCTTATTACCAGATCATGCTGTCGGAGCTCGACCGGATCAACGATATTGTCAGCGAGTTTCTGGTTATTGCCAAGCCGCAGGCGGTTGTTTTTGAAATGAATGATATTCGCAAAATGATGGATGACGTCATCTCGATCCTCGAAACGGAAGCTACGCTTCGGGATGTGCAGATTCACGCCGAGCTAGCGCCGGATATTCCGCTCCTATACTGCCAGCAGAACCAGCTCAAGCAGGTATTCATTAATGTGCTCAAAAATGCGATTGAAGCGATGACAAGCGGCGGCGAAATCGTCATTCAGATGGAAGTGAGCGAACAGCAGGTTGCGATCAGAATCAAGGATAACGGCTGCGGTATTGAAGAGGAACGATTGACATTGGTTGGCGAGCCCTTCTACACGACGAAGGAGAAAGGTACGGGGCTTGGTCTAATGGTCTGCCATCAGATTATGGAGGCTCACGAAGGCTGTCTTCGGATTGAGAGCAGCGTTGGTCTCGGCACAACGGTTGAACTTATTCTGCCGCTTAACAATAGTGCGGCCGCATAATGGTACTATAGAACAGGCTCCCGGACATCATCTGCCGGGGGTCTTATTTGTTTATACAGCAACATGACGCCCGCCTCGAAAGCATATTGATAACAAACAAGGTTAGCTTCGGAGGCGATCGGTATGAGCGATGAGGTCAGTCGGTACGTGCCTGTTCATCACATTCGTTTTGTCACTGCTTCCGCTTTGTTTGATGGTCATGATGCTTCCATTACGATAATGAGACGGATATTGCAAGCAAGCGGCGCTGAGGTCATCCATCTGGGTCATAACCGATCGGTGCAGCAAATTGTCCAAACAGCTATCCAAGAAGATGTGCAAGGTATCGCGGTATCTTCGTATCAAGGCGGCCATGTCGCATTCTTCAAATATATGGTGGATCTGCTTCGTGAGCTGGGTGCAGGACATATCCGCATCTTCGGCGGAGGCGGAGGCGTCATCATTCCATCCGAGATGGAGGAGCTGCACGAGTATGGCGTCTCACGGATTTTTTCGCCAGATGACGGGCGGAGGCTTGGGCTGCAAGGGATGATCGATGTGATGGTGCAGGCGTGCGATTACAGCACGGTAGCGGATTTCGAGCACAAGCCGGAGGCGCTCGCAGCGAGAAACAACGTCACGACGGCGAAGTTTATGACGCTTGCGGAGAAGAAGGTGGAGCTGCGGACGACGAACGAGGAGAAGGCGCAGCTGGAAGCGTTGTTCGCCCAAGTCGTCAAGCTGTCGGAGTCTGCTGTAGGCACACCAGCACCGGTGCTCGGCATCACGGGTACAGGCGGCGCAGGCAAAAGCTCGCTCACCGACGAGCTCGTCCACCGCTGCTTGCAGCATTACCCGGAGCGCAGCATCGCCGTTCTGTCGGTGGATCCGACGAAGCAAAAGACCGGCGGCGCGCTGCTCGGCGACCGGATTCGAATGAACGCGGTGTATGCGGACCGCGTCTTCATGCGGTCGTTCGCGACGCGGGGCTCACGCTCGGAGCTCTCGAGCGCGCTTGCGGATGCGATTGCCGCGGCGAAGGCGGCGGGCTATGAGCTCATCATCGTCGAGACGAGCGGCATCGGGCAGGCGGATAATGGGATTACCGCCGTTGCTGATTTATCCGTTTATGTCATGACGAGCGAATATGGCGCGCCAAGCCAGCTGGAGAAGATCGAGATGATCGACTATGGCGATCTCTTCGTGATCAATAAATTCGACCGGCGCGGCTCCGAGGATGCGCTGCGCGATGTGAAGAAGCAGGTGCAGCGCAGCCGCGGGCAGTTCGAGCGTGACTGGCATGATATGCCGGTATATGGCACGAACGCGAGCCAGTTCAATGACGCCGGCATGAACCGGTTCTTCGCTGCGCTCATTGCGAGGCTGAACGAGAAGTGCGGCTTAGGCTGGGCAGCCCTGCCGCTTGAATTCGTTCAAGCCGGGCAGGAGGCTTCGCAGAAGCGCTCGATTATCCCCGATGATCGGAGCGGGTATTTGAGCGAAATTGCTGCCACGGTGCGGCAGTATCGGCAGATGGCGAATGAGCAGGCGGAAGCAGCCTCAGCCTGCTATCGCCTTGAAGGTGCGATAGAGGCAGCGCGCCTTCAAGGCGAAGCGGCGGCGTTGCAGGCACTTGAGCAGCTCTACGCATTGTATGCCGGCAAGCTTAGCTCGCATACGCGGAAGCTGCAGAAGGATGGGGCTTCCGTGGCGCAGTCTTACGCCGCTGCGACCTATACGACGCATGTTCGCGGCAAGCCGATTGTCGCAGAGCTGTATTCGCGAAGCCTCTCGGGGCTTGATATCCCGCGGATCGCGCTGCCTGCTTACCGCGACGATGGCGATCTTGTTAGCTGGATGTACAAGGAGAATGTGCCCGGTCAGTTCCCTTACACCGCTGGCGTGTTCCCGTTCAAGCGCAAGGAGGAGGACCCGAAGCGGCAGTTTGCCGGCGAAGGAACGCCTGAGCGAACGAACCGCAGGTTCCATTACTTGTCCAAGGATGACACGGCGAAGCGGCTCAGCACAGCATTCGATTCCGTGACGCTGTATGGCGAGGACCCCGCTTATAGGCCCGACATCTATGGCAAAATCGGCGAAAGCGGCGTCAGCGTCTGCACGCTTGATGATATGCGAGTGCTCTATGCCGGCTTCGATCTGTGTCATCCGTCTACTTCAGTGTCGATGACGATAAATGGCCCGGCGCCGATCATTCTGGCGATGTTTTTGAATACGGCGATTGAGCAGCAGAATGATGCAGCTGCCGCGAAGCTTGGCAGAGCTCTCACCGAAGAGGAGCTTGTGCAAATTCGCCAGACCACGCTGCATAGCGTTCGCGGCACCGTGCAGGCAGACATGCTGAAGGAAGATCAGGGCCAGAACACTTGCCTCTTCTCGATGGCGTTCGCGCTGCAGATGATGGGCGATATTCAGCGCTATTTTATCGATCACAATATTCGCAATTATTACTCGGTCTCGATTTCTGGCTACCATATTGCCGAAGCGGGGGCGAATCCGATTACGCAGCTAGCTTTTACCCTCGCCAATGGATTTACTTATGTGGAATATTACTTGAGTAGAGGGATGCCGATTAATGAAATCGCGCCGAACCTGTCGTTCTTCTTCAGCAATGGGCTGGACCCTGAGTATGCGGTCATCGGACGAGTGGCACGGCGCATTTGGGCGGTGGTGCTGCGGGACAAATACGGAGCTGACGAGCGCAGCCAGAAGCTGAAGTATCATATCCAAACATCAGGCCGGTCGCTGCACGCGCAGGAGGTGGATTTCAACGATATCCGCACGTCCATGCAAGCGCTGATGGCAATTATGGACAATTGTAATTCGCTCCATACGAACTCGTACGACGAAGCGGTGACTACGCCGTCCGAGGAAGCTGTCCGCCGGGCGATGGCGATTCAGCTCATCATTAACAAGGAGCTTGGCCTGATGCGGTGCGAGAATTTGCTGCAAGGCTCCTTCCTTATTGAGCAGCTGACTGATCTCGTGGAGGAGGCGGTGCTGCTGGAGTTCGAGCGGCTTCATGTGCGAGGCGGCGTGCTTGGGGCGATGGAATCTCAATACCAGCGGGGGCGCATCCAGGATGAATCGATGGTCTACGAGATGAAGAAGCATAGCGGCGAGCTGCCGATCATCGGCGTCAATACGTTCCTGAATCCGAATCCGCCGCAGGAAGAGACGATGCAGCTGCAGCTGACGAGAGCGAGGGAGGACGAGAAGGAGCAGCAGATTGCGAATTTGCTTAAGTTCCAGGAGCGGCATAAACAGCAGGCGCCTGAAGCATTGAAGCGGCTGCAGCAAACGGCGGTAAGCGGCGGCAATCTGTTCGCGGAGCTGATGGAGACGGTGAAGGTCGCCAGTCTCGGGCAGATTACGAATGCGCTGTATGAGGTAGGCGGGCAGTACCGGCGTAATATTTGAGATGCGAAGGGACGCGAGTGAAAATGATACGAAAACCTCTATCCCTTCGGAATGCCGCCTGTTGCGATATTGTCGGCTGTTCCGGCAGGGAGCTGATCGGCCATATCGGCGACGCCTGTCTTAATATGTCGAGAGAGCAAGCTGCCGAATACGCTGAGGCCGATCGTCGCGCCGAGCGCTTGGAACAATTGAACTGTACTGAGCGCAACGCCGCTATCGGCTTTGTCGACAGATTCCTGCACGATCAGATTGTCGCTGCCGAACAAGACGCCGATGCCAAGACCGAGAATGAAGAACGTCGCTACAATGTAGACCACCGTTGTGCTGAGGCCGATCTGTGTCAACATGATGTAGCCGATGATTGGGAGCACGAAGATTGTAATAAACAGATCGCGGTAAGGCACCTTCGTGATGGGGAAGCCGTTCAGAATGCTAGACGGAATGGCGTCCGCCATGAAGGCAAGGTTCAAGTAACCCGATGCTGTCGGGTTAGACCCATTACGTTCTGTGCGAAGAACGGGAACGTCGCGATGCCGCCCATGATGCCGAGCATCAGAATAAACACGATGGACGAGAGCACGACGACACTGCGGTTGCGGAACATTCGCAGCGGAATAATCGGCTCCTTACTTATATGTTGACCTGCCACAGACGGAATATAAAAAGCCGACCGCATATATGCAGCCGGCTTGGATCTGATCAAGCTAGACTTTAAAGAAATTAATATTCCGGTTGAGCTCTTCGGAGAGATGAGCGAGCGTTTGCGAGGAGCTAGCGGTTTCTTCCGCTGCCGCTGCTGATTGTTCGCTTGCTGCAGCAATTGTCTCGACTGCGCGCATTACTTCTTCCGTCTGAGCAGATTGCTCTTCACTCGCAGCTGCGATCTCCGTCACTTGATCAGCTGTGTCGCTTACCATCCGAACGATGTTGTCGAAGGTTTGACCGGTCTTGGACGTTTGCGTGGTCGCAAGCTCCATCGCCCGCAGGCTTTGATCTGTATTATGCTGCATTCCTTTAATAATGCCGGCAATTTGCTGCGTCGCTTCACTGCTGCGCTCTGCAAGCTTACGCACTTCATCGGCAACGACCGCGAAGCCGCGTCCTTGCTCACCAGCTCTAGCTGCCTCAATCGCAGCGTTCAGAGCAAGCAGGTTCGTCTGTTCGGATATATCGTCGATAACTTCGATAATTTGGCCGATCTTTTGCGAGTCGGTCTCCAGCAGCTTCATCTGGGATGAGAGGTTCTCCATACTTTGAACGGACGCATGGATCGTCTCGCTGCCGCTTAGTGCACCGCGTTTCGTTTTATCTGACAGCTCGGATACCATATTTGCTTTCGTTGCGACATCATTAACGGCGATTGACATTTCGCGGACAAGCTCGCTGATGATTTGCGCCGATTCTGCTTGCTCGGTGCTGCCCTTGGCAATTTCCTCCGTCGTTGCGGATATTTCCTGCGATGCTCCAGATACGCTCTGTGAAGAATGCAATGTCTGACTGATCAGCTGACGCAGATTGTCCATCATATCGTTAAATGCTGTCGCCAGCGTGCCAAGCTCATCCTTGCTTTTCGTAGACGCTTTCTCGCGCAGATCGCCTTTTGCTGCCTTCGTTGCCACTTCAAGAATGGAGCGAATTCCTCTGACCATAGATTCAGAAATCCAGTATGCGAGGCTGATGCCGATCAATACGGCGATGATGCCGAATACGATAATGAGTGTTTTGCCGACTGCGTTCGTATGGGCTGCTTTCTCGACCTCGGCTTTCGCGCCGTCATTATTGAATTCAATCCAATTAGTGAAGTCCTCCATAACCTGCTTGCGAATTGGCGTCAGTTCATTCAGAAGCTCGTAGCCTTTCTCCGGTTGATTGTCTTTGCGGGCCTGAATAATAGCAGGCAGCTTATCCGAGTACGCCTGCATATGCTCTTCGAGCGACTTGAAGATCGTTTCTTCTTCCGGTGAAATAATATAGGACTCATAGCTCTGCATATCTTGCAGCGAGGACGCCATGCTTTCTGTAATTGTATTCGCGATATTGTCGATTTCCGTTGGATTGCTCTCTAGGTTAATTTTGTTCGCATTGGTGCGCGCTTCGACGAAGTAGTCCTTGATGACGCCGATCTTATTTATGCTCGGCAGCCAGTTGCCCTGTACGATGGAGCTTGATTTCTGAAGAGATGCCATCTCGACGATGGCGAGGATGCCAATGCCTGACAGCAGCACCAGTATAGCGATAAAGCTGGACATTAGTTTTGTCCGGATAGAGAGTTTCATAATTAGCCTCCTAATGTGTTCGATTAGTAGCAGATAAGCAGCTATATAAAATAAAAGCCGGCCGCAAAAGGAAGCAGCCGACTGCTTTGCATGATGTTAGACTCTGAAGTAGTTGATATGATGATTGAGTTCCTCGGAAAGATGTGCAAGAGTTTGGGAGGAGCTGGCCGTCTCTTCGGCAGCTGCTGCCGATTCTTCGCTTGCTGCTGCAATCGTCTCAACGGCACGCATCACTTCTACAGTTTGAGCAGCTTGCTCTTCGCTGGCAGCGGCGATTTCAGTCACTTGATCTGCTGTGTCGCTCACCATGCGCACGATGCTCTGGAACGTTTGGCCTGTCTTCGACGTTTGTACTGTAGCATGCTCCATCGCCTTCAAGCTTTGGTCCGTGTTATGCTGCATGCCCTTGATAATACCGGCAATTTGCTGTGTCGCTTCACTGCTTCGTTCCGCAAGCTTGCGTACTTCATCAGCGACGACGGCGAAGCCGCGTCCTTGATCGCCTGCACGTGCTGCCTCAATCGCTGCGTTCAGAGCAAGCAAGTTCGTCTGTTCGGAAATTTCGTCGATGACTTCGATAATTTGACCGATCTTCTGTGAATCTTTCTCAAGCAGCTTCATCTGGGTAGAGAGGTTCTCCATACTTTGAACGGATGCTTGAATCGTCTCGCTGCCGCTTTCTGCGCCGCGCTTCGTCTTATCGGACAGCTCTGCAACAAGGGTTGCTTTCGTTGCGACATCATTAACCGCTGCGGACATTTCACGAACGAGCTCGCTGATGACTTGTGCGGATTCAGCCTGTTCTGTGCTGCCTTTGGCGATTTCCTCTGTCGTTGCGGAAATCTCTTGGGATGCCGCGGATACATTCTGAGAGGAATTCACCGTTTGACCAATGAGGTTGCGTAAATTATCCATCATTTCGTTAAATGCAGCTGCAAGTGTGCCAAGCTCGTCCTTGCTGCGCGCCTTCGCTTGATCCCTTAAATCGCCTTTCGCCGCTTTGACAGCAACGTCCAGAATGGAGCGGATTGCTCTGACCATCGTTTCGGATATCCATGCTGCAAGAAGGAGACCGGCGACGACTGCGATAATTCCAAAAGTAATAATAAGTGTTTTGCCAACGGCATTCGTACGAGCGGCTTTATCAACCTCAGCTTTAGAGCCGATATTGTTAAACTCGATCCATTTGTTGAAGTCTTCGGATACAATCTTGCGTATAGGCGTCAGTTCAGTAACGAGCTTGTAGCCCTTCTCCGGCTGATTATCCTTGCGTGCTTGAATAATGGCTGGCAAGCGTTCGCTGTATGTAGTTAAATCCTGAGTCAATTTTTGGAAAATGGTATTTTCTTCGGGAGATATGATGAATGATTCATATCCTTGCATCTCTTTATTTACCGCGGTCATATTGTCATTAATTGTAGCCGCGATCTTATCAATTTCGGCAGGGTTGCTTTCCAGGTTAATTTTGTTGACGTTTACACGAGTTTCACTAAAGTAGTCTTTGATAACACCAATCTTATTAATGCTCGGCAGCCAATTCGTTTGCACGATGTTGCTAGATTTCTGCAAGGACGCCATTTCAACGATGGCTAGTGTTCCGATCCCTACCAAGAGCACCAGAATGGCGATAAAACTGGACATTAGCTTTGTGCGAATGGATAGTTTCACTAATGTTCTTCCTCCCGTTTACGTCGATTTGTCAGTCCATAGTACTAATAGTAGAGGTAAAGTGTTAAAAAAAATGGGTAAAAACTATTTGATTTGTGTATGAATATAGCCCGAAAGATCAGCTTCAGGATCAAATTGCTAGGAAAGTGCTAGGAAATGATTTCGACAAATACAGACAAATTCCTTTCGGGAACAAATCGATTTTTGTCGAATTGTAACGATTTTTTAACAATTTGAGTTAGGTTTTCAGTTACATCATTATATATGAAGAAATTACAGGTCAGAAAAAACATTATCATTGACAATGAGAATCATTATCGAATAAACTTTGGGTATTAATTGAGATCGAGGTCTGCTGCACGCTTCGATGAATTGGGGCGGGGACGATTGGGAGACAGCGCTTGGCGCGGCATCCCATGTCGGTCGGCGGGAGATTGCACAATTTTTGCTCTCCAAAGGAGCTCGTATTGACCTGTTCGCTGCAGCGATGCTCGGCGAGCTGGAGCTCGCATGGCGCTCATGACGGCGGCCAAGCGGCAGCAGCTGGCGAAGCGCCGGCAAGCGGTCCGATCGTCGGCAACAAAGTGACGATCTACAAGGTTGTCGTTTCCCACCTGCCGGAAGCGGCAGCTGAAACGGTATAGCTGGGCTAGGTTAGCACAGTCAAACAGAAGTACAAAACAGCCGTCCGAATTATTTCGGACGGCTGTTTGTTGCGCTGTGGAAGGCTCTAACGAACTCAGGTAACGCTATTCGGCCATTTCGAGCTACTGTTGCTGCCTAACGAACTCCAGGAGCGTTATTTAGCTCAAACCTCTTTCTTTTGCCTGATTTGAGCCGAATAAGGACGCTGGAGTTCGTTAGCGCGCGGAAAGGACCGATTTTCGGCAAATAAGCTCCATACGATTCGTTAGCGGTGTGGTAGGAGTTGAGGTAGGGCGAAGAGAGTACTCCGGGTATCTATATGAGTGGAAAATCTACAGATTGGGGCAAAGAGAGTACTCCAGGTATCTACATGAGTGGAACATCGGCAGATTGAGGCAAAGAGAGTACTCCAGGTATCTACAGCAGGAAGGGGAGCGTGAGTTAGTGTGAGTAGCATAAGGCTAGGTAGTACGGGACGAACAGGATTGTAGAAGCAGAAGTAGAAGCAGAAGTAGAAGTAGAAGTAAGAGAGCAGAGATGTGCAGGAGTAACCAGTTGAACGAAGTGCAAGAGCGGGGCCAGAAGCCCCTGCAGAAGCCCCCCACCAGCAGAAGCTCCGCACAAGCTCACTCCCACCAAAAAAAGAAGCATGCGGGGATCTACGCCCCTACATACTCCCTACTCCCGTTCCTACTCCACCTCTGAACTCCTCACTCGTACTCCCCACTCGTACTCCCACATCTGTACTACCACAAATCTTTTACCGCGATCTCCCACACTTGCGTCTGCTTATCCGTCACTTTGAGTACGCCATTCGCGTCGTATTCGCCTACGCCGAAGTCGTTGTCGTTGGCAACGAGAATCGTGTTCTTGTTCAGCACGGTGAGCCCTTCGAACTTCTCGAACGGATAACCGAGCTTCGTGAGGTCGAGAACGAGCGATTTTGGTGCCGTTACGATGCCGGACGCTTTCAACTCATCGCTGCCGAGCGCTTCGACATTGCTGCTAATATCAGCTTTGTTCAAGACGTTCGTCGCTTTGGACAAGTCGATCTTGTACACGCGCTTAATTTGCGCAGCAGCGCCTTCGTTCTTGTCACGCTCGTCCACGAGCAGCACGTCCGCCGCTAGCGCATGGAGATCGGAGATGACGACATCCTTCTGCGATACATTCACGAACGTTTTCGCATCCTCTGCGACATACACGTATTCGCCGATGACTTGCTTCGTGGCCAGATCCATTTTCAGAATCCGCAGGTTACGGGACGCTTCACCAGTCGCTTTGTCAGGCACAGCCATCGGGCTTTGAATGGACGCATACAAGTATTTGCCGTCCGGGCTGATCGTTACGCCTTCAAAGCCGCGGTTCACGATGCGCTTCGAGTACACAGCTGGGAATGCTTCAACGATAGGGATTTGCGCATTCGCAAGCTTCGCCTTGTCGCCGGCAGGAACATAGCGACTAACAATTGTGCCGTCACGCTTCACTTGAATAAGCGATGGGCGATATTCATCAGCCATCCAGAACGTATCGTCAGACGGGCTATATGCAATGCCCTCAAGGTCAAGACCATCCGGGTCAAGCGGCAGCAGCTTCGCGCCTGTATTATCGTAAGACTTCTCGTCGCTCGCGATGTTGCTAAGGCCCGTCGTGCTGCGATCGCCAGTGACAACGCCCTTCGCACCTTCAGGCAGCTGGAGCTTGTTCGTCTCCAATATCGTAACTTGCCCGCCAGCGAGCTTGATTTTATAGAAACGCGGCACGTAATCCTGAACCGGGAACGTACGGTTTACCGTTTTGTCGATTGTAATAAGTCCGTTTGGACCACGGTCAGCCAGCGTGTAGAACACGTTGTCCGGGTCACCTGGCATATGCAGAAGTCCAGAGAAGCCGCCTTCCTTGAGTCCGAGTCCGAGGCTTGGCGGGTTCATCCACGTATATTTTCCTTCTACAAAAGGATATTCGCGAAGCGTCACCTTCTTGCTCGCGTTGTCCCAAGCGACGTTCTGTCCAAGCGCTTCGCCCATCGCTCTAACCGGCACATACAGGCTGCCGTTGATTGTGACTGCGTCCTTGTCTAATGCGACTTCATTGTCACCTGCAAACAGCTTCACTTTGACCGCGATCGCCTTGAGCGCAGTGTCAGCAGCCTCTACGATTTGCGAGCTGAGTACTGCAACGGATACGACCCCCGCGATTGCGGCCCATTTTGTAAAGCGGAACTTCATCATTAGCTCTCCTCAATTCTCTAATATAGTGGTGAGACGCTTAGTAGCTTCTACTAGATTAGTGGAGTTGTGTTAACTGGATATAAATAGTAAATGGAGGTATTGTAAAGGAAGAAGTTCAATAAGGAGTGGTCTGGCGATGAAGATGCTTTCGATTTATTTTCATAGAGATTTTGACGGTATCGTTTCCGCGGCATTATTGACAATCATTTTTAAAAAGATGGGCAAATATGAGCAATTCACGTATTGTCCTGTAGATTTCAATATAAAGAATACTTGGCTGGATAGGAGCCTGGAACAGCCCGCGGCTATATTGGATTTCTTTTATCATCCGGATGCGAAATATTACTTTGATCACCATGAATCCTCGATATCGGAGCAATTCTTAGGTAAGGAAGCGGTGGATGAGGAACATATTTGCTGGGATATCAAGTTTAAATCGACACCAGCCATACTCAAGCATAAATTTGAGAACCGTTTTGATTTTAATCCATACCGAGATTTACTTGAGTGGTCAGATATTATAGATAACAGTGATTACGCATCTCCGAAGGATCTATATGACAGCAACGATAAGTACATTTTAGTGAACAAACTTATTAGTTTCTATCAGGATCAGAATATGGATGATGAAATAATTAAGATGATTCCGTATATGTTAGATTCACTCGACGATTACTTATCACAACAGAGTGATGTATTAGTACAATTGGCCCGAGAAGAGAGAAGGGTGCTGCACGAGTTAAAAGAAGTGATGCAAATGGACCGTAACATCGGCTTCGTCGACCAATGTGCGACGAGCTTTGCAGTACAGCGATTTGTCTCCTACTACTACTATCCGGATCTTGATTACCAAATCATCATCTATATGAAGGGCTCGAATTATATGGTTAACATCGGGCGAAATCCATGGAAATCTTTTCATTCCAAAAATATAGGGGAGCTCGTAGCGGGATACGGCGGTTTCGGAAGGAAGGATGTCGGCGGGATAATCGTTCATACACATTGTGAAGCCAAGGCACTCGTGAAATCGCTTATTCAAGATTTAACCAACTAATTGACACAACTCCGCACAAGCTTGTCATGCTAGTCTGCATAATTGTCCAAGTCCCCTCATAGACATAGAACATCTCAAGCGTAAACGGCTTCAAGTCCCGTACGAGCTGCCAACCTTTTTTTGGCGGCTTGCGTACAACTCCGGATACGTTTAAATCAATGGAATGAGGGGTTGATCTCATGCGTCGTCGAATCAGTTTTCTCGCAGTTATTTTGCTATGCCTCACGGCGGTGCTCGCAGGCTGCGGGACTAAGGACGCGGAATCGGTAGTCAAAGATTTGGACAAAACGTTAAACAATCTAGGCAGCTATCACGGCAAGGGCACCATGATTCTGCATACCGGCCAGCAGCCGCTGGAATATCAAGTGGACGTATCGTACCAGAAGCCGCAGTACTATCGCATTGCCCTCACCAATGCCAAGAAGGATATTACGCAAATTGTTCTTCGCAACGATGAAGGCGTATTCGTTCTGACGCCGCGCCTCAATAAAGTGTTCCGTTTCCAAAGCGATTGGCCGGCGAATCAAGGACAAGTCTACCTGTATCAAACGCTGGTGCAGAGCATTCTGCTCGATAATTCCCGTCAGTTTGCGGTAGACAACGATGCGTATGTGTTTGACGTCATGGCGAACTATCAGAACGGCTCGCTGGCGCGGCAAAAGATTTGGCTGAACAAGTCCGATTATGCGCCAAGCAAAGTGGAAGTGAGCGATGCGAACGCAGCAGTGATGGTAGAGGTCAAATTCGATTCCTTCGAATTTGGTTCGAAGCTGGAGAAGAGCGTATTCGATACGCAGACGAATATGGGCACACCGGCAGGAGACAAGCCGACTACAGCGCTTCCGTCGGATGACAGCAACAGCAACAATGGAAGCAGCAACAATTCGGATCAAGCGACGACTTCGCCGGACAACAACGCATCGCAATCGGATAATGCTTCTACGAACTCGAATGCCGACAACAATACTTCCGGCAACAATCCGGACAACAGCGCTTCCAGCAGCACCAATGCAGACGATTCGAGCAACAACAGCAGCGATAACAGCAGCGGTAATGCAAGCGAGGATGCAGAGGATACGATGGCGCCGGCTGGCAGCCAAAGCTTCTTAGCGCTCGAGCCTTCCTACTTGCCGGACGGCGTGTCGGAGAAGGATCAGCAGGACATCGTATTCGGAGGCAATGCGGGCATCATTATCCGTTATGCTGGCGACTATGAATATACATTAATTGAGACGCAGCCGAAGGATGTAGCCGTATCGCAAACGAAAGGCGAGCTGAAAGACCTCGGATTCACAGTCGGCTCCCTCTCTGGCTCCCTCCTTGACGGAGAACAGCAGACGCTGACTTGGACTTATAATGGTACGGAATTCCGTCTAACGAGCGGCGACTTGCCAGAGAACGAAATGTTGAAGATCGCACAATCGGTACAAGGCGAGATGACAAAATAATGCTTGTACAATAAACAATTTCCAGCACTTGTTTAGCCCGAAAAACCCGCCAATTCATTGACAGCCGGAAGCCTCAGCGTTTAACATATAGGCTACGGGTTTAATAAGAAAACGCCTGCCCAAATTGCGGTAGGCGTTTACTTTTGGAAATGAAGGTGGACCAAGTTGGACTTTGGTGCTTATTATCGCCCCACTCGGGCAGAGATATCATTAGATGCGCTCGCGCGCAACTTGCAGTCCTTTCGCGAGGCGATGCCGCAGGGCATGCGGCTTATGGCGTCTGTAAAAGCGAACGCTTACGGCCACGGAGCGGTTGAGATCGCACGCGAGGCGGAGCGCTGCGGCATTGATTACCTCGGCGTCGCTTTCCTCGACGAAGCGCTGCAGCTTCGGCAGGCGGGCATCGCCGCGAACATTCTCGTGCTCGGCTATGTGCCGCCGGAAGGGCTTGCTGCCGCACGCGAAGCGAACATCGCGATCGCGCTGTTCAGCGACGACATTATTGCAGCAATAGCTGCACTTCCGCCAAGCGATAAGAAACTGACGGTTCATGTCAAGATCGACACCGGCATGGGCCGGCTTGGCGTGTTAGCAGGCGACGATGCGCTGCCGTTCATCCAGCGTGCGATGCTGGAACCGAACTTGAATGTCGAAGGGCTGTTCACGCATTACGCGCGCGCGGATGAGACCGATAAGAGCTACACAGAGCTGCAATACGGTCGCTTCTCCCAGGTGGTGGAACAGTTAAAGGCAGCGGGGCTTGAAATTCCGGTTATCCATGCCGCTAATAGCGCGACAGGCATTGATACGCCGGAGATGGGCATCGGCATGCTGCGTCTCGGCATTAGCATGTACGGCCTTTATCCGTCTGCCGAAGTGAATCATACACGGATTGCGCTTGAGCCAGTCCTTACCTTGAAGACCGCTGTGGTCATGGTGAAGGATGCGCCCCCGGGCTGGGGAATCAGCTACGGTACGCGTTATTTTACACAAGGGACAGAAGCAATCGGTACAATTCCGATCGGTTATGCTGACGGTTTCAGCCGGATGCTGACGGGCAAGGCGGAAGCGCTGCTGCGCGGACAGCGAGTTCCGGTACGCGGCACGATCTGCATGGACCAATGCATGATTGGGCTAGATGCGGCGGCAGCGGCGGGGAACAAGCCTGTCGAGGTTGGCGAGGAAGTTGTCCTGATTGGTTGCCAAGGCGATGCAGTTATAACGGCAGATGATGTTGCAGACCAGCTTGGCACGATTAATTATGAAATCACTTGCATGATTGCAAACCGCGTGCCCCGTGTTTACTTGCGAGGCGGCAGCGTAACGGCGGTATCTAACCCGCTGCTGTAAATTTCGCAAGGAAGCAATTCCCTGTGAAGGATTTACATTGGATTTAGAGGATTTTATCGTCTTGCCGCGAATAATGTATTTTGAAGGCGTTCGCGGATGCATTGTAGGTCAAATATGTCACAATCGTCATACAGTTATGCAGCATACTTGATATACGGCTCGCATACATATGAGGGTGTATAATACGGACCAAACAATGACATACTGTTACTGTTTTTTGTTGGAAATGTTTTGGAGGTGCGAGTTCGGTGGCCAATATGCAAAACACCAAAAGGATTATGATCAGCTTACCGGATCATTTGCTGGAGGAAGTCGACGGAATCGTCGCCAAAGAAAACTCGAACCGGAGCGAATTTATTCGTCAGGCAATGAAATTGTATTTGATTGAACGGAAGAAACGTCAGATTCGTGATTCGATGCAGCGCGGCTATTTGGAAATGGCCAAAATCAACTTAGTGATGGCGTCGGAAGCTTTTCAAGCGGAGGAAGATGCCGGCGATACGCTCGGCCGACTCGTAAGCGGGGTGTAAAGCTTGATCGTTAAACGCGGCGATGTGTTTTTTGCTGATTTGTCACCTGTTGTCGGTTCTGAACAGGGAGGTGTGCGTCCTGTTCTCGTTATTCAAAATGATATTGGCAACCGCTTTAGCCCAACCGTCATTGTAGCTGCGATTACAGCTCAAATACAGAAGGCTAAGCTGCCGACGCATGTAGAGATTGATGCGGCACTTCATGGGTTTGACCGTGATTCCGTCCTTCTTCTCGAACAGATTCGCACGATTGATAAACAGCGTCTTACCGACAAGATCACACACCTCGACGATGAAACGATGCGCAAAGTAGACGAGGCGCTGCAGATCAGCGTTGGTCTTATTGATTTTTGAATATGGGATAATCACGACAGCAGGGCCGACTAGGGCTCTGTTTTTTTTTGCATTTATAGAGGTCGGTCTTTGGACGTAGTGGAAGTTCAATCTTCCGCCGCTGTCTGGCATTCGGCACTCGGTTCATAATGAGAGTAAGATGATGAACTGATGGAGGATGACAAATATGAGCACAATGAATCGGCCGGATTTTGCAATAGCGGGTATGGGACGTACAGGCGGCGGCGATTTTCACCGCGTAGAGCTGGAAGGCGTCAGCACGGTAGACGGCAATCTCGATTGCTATTCGTTCAAGATGAGCGGGATGGCGACGGTTAAAGGCAGTGTGAGGGCCGAGGAGCGGTTCGAAGGAAGCGGGAAGCTGAAGGTGGAAGGCCCGGTAGCGGCGGCTGCAATTAAGCTGGAGGGGCAAGTGACCGTGAGGGGGGACGTACAGTGCGACGTCTACCAAGGCAGCGGCTTTATGAAGGTGCATGGCGATTGCCGTACGAACCGTTGCGAAGTAAGGGGAGCGCTCTCCGTGGGCGGAGTGCTGAGCGCGGATCAGCTGCATGTATGGCTGGAAGGTCCGTTTCGCGCAGAAGCGATTCGCTGCAGAGAGCTGCGTGTGAAGAACACGCACAGCGGGACGCTTAAGAGGCTGCTTCACTCGATTCTGCCTTCTGCGTGGCAGACGCAGCTGCGTGCGGAGCACATTGAAGGCGATGAGATCGAGCTGCGGGAGACGACTGCATCGCTCGTTCGCGGACGCCGGGTATCGATCGGTCCGGGCTGTGTCATTAACCGTGTTGAATACGAGAGCGAGCTTATCGTGCATCCGGACGCTGTCGTCCACTCGCGCGAACAGCTCGTGCGTTAGGAGGGCTGAATGATGGCAACTGGCGTAAGCAGAAAGGTGAAGATTACCGGCTCGGGCTCGACGTCCGGCGGTCTGTTCGACAGCGTCCGCGTGATGGGCGAAGGCCAAGTGCTTGGCACCATTGAGAGCGAATTGGTCAAAAGCATGGGCTCGCTTCATGTGTCCGGCACTCTCAAGGCGGGGCAGTATCAACAGATCGGCGAAACGACGGTGTCCGGCGATGTGCTTGGCGGCTATATGAATGTGCTTGGCCAGCTGAACGTTTCCGGCCGCGTCCGCTGCCGTTCCATGAAGCTGAGAGGCCAGCTGGACGTGCTCGGCGAATGCGAAGCTGATCACTTCGATGCCAGGGGCGGCTTCCACATTCACGGGCTGCTCAGCGGTAAAGAAGTGGATATCCGCACTTGGGGCCCATGCAAAGCGAAGGAAATCGGCGGCAATAAGGTTACCGTTCGCAAGAGCAAGTGGGGCGGCATGAAGCAGTGGTTCACGGCTTCGCAGAAGAGGGAGCTCACGGCGGAGCTGATCGAAGGCGACAACGTTTATTTGGAGCACACGACGGCGGATGTCGTTCGCGGAACGGATGTAACGATCGGTCCGGGCTGCAGAATCGGGCTCATTGAATATCGCAAATCGCTCAAGCTCAGCAAGGATGCGGAAGTGAATGAGCAGGTGAAGCTGTAGGAGCTGTAGGTGAGCAGCAGCTTATAGGAGGTGCCGTGAGGTCCGAGGAGGTGCGTGCAGGATGAGCGCATTTCTTGGGAGCTCCTTCTATACAAAAACAAAAGGACGTAAGCAGATCGATCATCTGCCTACGTCCTTTAATCATTTTACAGCTCGATAACCACTTGCGCTGCGCCTGCAGCCGGGATGATCCGTACGCCTTCAGCGCCTGCATCGGCCGCGCCGCTTTGAACGGAGGCAACGCTGTTCACGCCGCGAAGGAGAACTTGCCAGCCTTCGGCTTGACCTTGCGCGTCCACCGTAATCGTGGAGCCGCTGCGTGTCGCGCGAGCCGTAAACGCTGTTTCGCCTGTAACAGTCGGTACAACTGCAGTTGCCCTAGCGCCGTCTTGAAGCGCGAACAGCTGAAGCGTAACGCCTGCTGCATAATCGTAATCCGGACGGCTGTCTTCCGCGCCGACAGGAATGAGTGAATTTTCACGAACGAAGAGCGGCATGCTGAAGTAGTCATACGTATCTTGACGCCATACGCCGCCTTCTACTTGCTCGCCAGTGAGGTAGTGTGTCCATGTCCCTTTTGGCAAGTAATAAGTCGATTCACCTTCCGTGTTGAAGATTGGTGCGACAAGGATGGAATCGCCAAGCATGTATTGACGGTCGAGATAGTCAACAGTCGGGTCTTCGCCGAATTCCAGCACCATTGCGCGCATCACCGGCAGACCGATTCGCACGGATTCTACGGATTGTCCGAACAAGTATGGCATAAGGCGCAGCTTCAGCTTCGTATAGTGGCGAAGCACGTCAACCGCTTCTTCGTCATACAGCCAAGGCACTCGGTACGAAGTGCTGCCATGCAGACGGCTGTGGCTCGAGAGCAGGCCGAACGCTACCCAGCGCTTGTACAAATCCGGCGGGGAGCTTTGCTCGAAGCCGCCGATATCGTGGCTCCAGAAGCTGAAGCCGGACAAACCTAACGACAAGCCGCCGCGGAGGCTTTCCGCCATCGACTCGTACGTCGCTTCGCAGTCGCCGCCCCAGTGAACCGGGAATTGCTGGCCGCCTGCTGTAGCGGAACGGGCAAACAAAGCAGCTTCGCCTTTGCCGCGCTTCTCTTCAAGCAGTTCGAAGACCACTTTATTGTACAGCTGCGTGTAGTAATTGTGCATTTGCTGTGGGTCGGAGCCGTCGAAGTACACAACATCCGTCGGGATACGCTCGCCGAAGTCGGTTTTGAAGCTGTCGACACCCATATCAATAAGCACTGCAAGCTTGGATTTGAACCAATCGCACGCTGCCGGGTTCGTGAAGTCAACCAGACCCATGCCGTACTGCCACAAGTCCCACTGCCATACGCTGCCGTCCGGACGTTTCACGAGGTAGCCGAGCTCCATCGCTTCGTCGAACAATGGGGAGCGTTGCGCGATATAGCTGTTGATCCATACGCAGATGTGAAGTCCTTTTGCCTTCAGACGCTCCAGCATTCCCTTCGGATCTGGGAATACACGCTCATCCCATTCGAAGTTGCACCACTCGTATTCTTTCATCCAGAAGCAGTCGAAGTGGAACACCGCAAGCGGAAGATCGCGTTCAGCCATGCCGTCAACGAAGCTCGTTACTGTCGCTTCATCGTAGTTCGTTGTGAACGAAGTCGTCAGCCACAAGCCGAACGACCAAGCCGGTGGAAGAGCTGGCTTGCCTGTTAGCGCTGTATAGTTGGATAGCACATCCTTAAGCGATTCGCCGCCAACGATGTAATATTGGAGCTGTTCGCCGGCTACGCTGAACTGCGCCTTGGACACTTTCTCTGACGCGATTTCGTAGGAAACGAGCTCAGGGTGATTCACGAATACGCCGTAGCCGCGGTTCGTTACATAGAAAGGAACGTTTTTGTACGCTTGCTCGGAAGCTGTTCCGCCATCCTGGTTCCAGATGTCAACGACTTGTCCATTTTTGACAAAAGGCGTGAACCGCTCGCCAAGTCCGTACACCGTCTCGCCAATGCCGAGGTCCAGCTGCTCGCGGAAGTGGTGGTTGCCGTCATTCGCTTTGATATAGCCAGTGGAGCGGAAGCCGCTGCGAGTCAGCTTGCGACCTTTGTACGTGTAAGTGATTGTTAGCGGGTGCGCTTTCGTAATCGTAACCGCTGTGTCGCCGCTCGTTAGAGTAACAGCTTCTGCAGAATCTTGTATCTCTACAGCTGCATCGCCCTCTGTCATAAGCGGGAATGATGCTGGGCCGAGGCGGCGCGTTCCTTTATGGTGATAAAACTTAGCCTTGATGATATCCTTCATCGGCGAAGAGAATTCCATCGTCATGAGCGGTTCGTTCAGCGTGTTTGCGCGGTTCTCCAAGTGCCGGTGTGTAGCGTATACGGTAATGCGATTATTTGAAACGGTAACGTCATGGACTTCATAAGGTGTGAGTACTTGATACCCTTCGCGGGTCATCCAGTATCCGTCGCTGAATTTCATAAATCGGTTCATCCTCTCAAAATAGTTGTTCACTGTACCTAGTAACAGTATAATGATTGAAAAGTATTCATTCTTGTATTATTATGCTTGATATTAATACAATTATGATATTTGGAGTTGGTATGGTGGATATCCATCATTTGCGTGAAAATCGCCGTCACGGCAGCACAGGCGTACCTGTCGGTATCTATCGGATGGACCAAGCGGCTGGTGAGCCGATTCTAGATAGTCATTGGCATGAGGAAGCGGAATTTCTCGCTGTCGTGAGCGGGGAAGCGGTGTTCCAGATCGGCTTGGCTACCTATACGGCAAAGGCCGGGGATGTGCTGTTTATCCCAGGCGGCGAACTGCATGGCGGCTATTCGCTGGATGGCGCTGCGTGCTCTTATGCGGCGCTCGTCTTTCATCTGGATTGGCTGATGAGCCAAGGGGACAGCGCAACGACGCAATATTTGGAGCCGATTCGTCGGGGGCGGCTTGTGCCTGAACCTCACGCGGCTACTGGGTCAGAGGCACTCGCTGAAAGCTTGTTCGATCCGTTAATGTCGCTCATTGCACTAGAGCATTCGGAGGATCCAGCGAAGCCAATGCGGCTGAAGGCAGGGTTGTACATGCTGTTTGCGGAATACGTGACGCGTGATGCGTTCGTGCGTAGGGAGCCTCGGTCGTCGCTCGATATGCATACGCAGGAGAGGCTCAAAACCGTGCTGACCTACATTGATACTCATTATGCGAGGAAGCTAACCATCAAGGAGCTGGCGGCAGAGGCTGGCATGAGCGAAGGACATTTTACACGAGTGTTTAAGTCGTTTATGCGCAAGACGCCGATTGATTATATTAATTCGCTTCGCATTCGAATTGCTGCAGCGCTCCTTGCAGATCGAAGAATCTCGATTGGCGAAGCGGCGCTGGAGTCTGGCTTTGACAACTTCAGTTATTTCTGCAAAATGTTCCGTTCTGTTTATCAGTGCACACCCTCGGAATATCGGGAACGGGATGGATTAGGGTAATAATGTATTTTTATGGTAGACAGCTCCATCTTTGTTTGCTATTATGAGTTCAATATTAATAAGCAGATGATTAGCGACCGCTATGCGAAGAACGCAAGCACGGGCACATGCCCGGCTTGCGTTCTTTTTTTTGTTCTCGCTGAGAAGCTGCGGAAAGGATGGGCTATGAACAGATGAACAGAAAGCGGAATTTGCTCGTCACGGTCACGGCTGCGCTGCTGTCAGCATTGCTCGTATATGGTGTTTATGTGCTGCAGCTGCGGCAGGTACAGTTCCAAGAAACGGTAAGCATCGTCGTACCTCAGCGCTTTGTTGCTGCCGGTGAGCGACTGAGTGCAGAGATGCTTGGGATGAAGCAGATTTCGAGAGCCTCTTACGAGCCGGAGATGTCTATGGATACCAAGGAACTGATCGGATCGGAGGCAATTGTTCCGCTTGGTGCGAATGAGCCAGTGCTGGCGTGGAAGGTAGGCAAGTTCCGACTGCAGCCCGGGCGCAATCAGTCGACCTTCCAAATCCCGAGAGATTATGTCTTGTCCGTATCAAGCGGTATCCGGGCAGGAGATAAGGTCATTGTATATGGATCGGGAGCCGAGTCGGAGTCAGTGAGGTTGTTTGAAGAACCGGTAACCGTCGCTTCTGTGAAGACATCAGGCAATTTGGAAATTGATGATATGAATGATTCGAATTTGAAGGCAATGGCAAGCAGCGATCAGGAAGGGATGTATGCAGCAAGGCGTGATGCCAATGGCGTCATAGATGCCATTAATTTGAATTTGACGGAGACACAGTGGCTGAAGCTCGATGCGTTGTGCAAAAGCGGCGCAAGTAAAGTCGTCATTGCGTACTCTTCGGATTCGCTCGACATTGCAGCTTCTAAGACAGGTAAGGAGGAGGTGCGATGATTGGTGTTCAAAGCCAAAGGGGAATGGCGCACAGGGCTCCACTCCTTACGTTCTTCGGCACGACACCGAATATCGGGACGACGGTGACGGCGTTCGCGACTGCTTGTCGATTAGCGCAGTACAGCGGCTTGTCGGTCGGGTATTTGGAGTTGAACCTGAAGAGCGCTAAGCTCCATCGTTTCATTGGCGTCGATCAGCCAGCTGCCACGCTTGATGCGCTGCGGCCTGAACTGCGCACGGGCACGCTTACGACGGAGAAGCTGCTTCGCTCGATGCATGTAAGTCAGGCGGTACCTGGTTTGCATATGCTGCTTGGCAATTTGATGCGTGATCAGGCGGAGTTCTACACCATTGAAGAGATTGAGCATTTGCTCGGTGCGGCTGAAGCGGCTTTTGATATTGTTATCGCTGATGCCGGTGCTTATTGGGATAATGCAGCCATTCTTTGCGCGCTGCGCAGAGCGGATCGACGGCTGATGACCACAACGGGCGCTTTATCCCATTTTCAAGAGGATGGACAACGCTGGGTGAAACAGCTTTCAGTACTTTACGGCATTGGGATTCATGACTACGAAGCGGTTATTATACATCAGCCATGGGGTAAGGGAGGATTTCAAGTGAAGGACATTTGCAAAGAAATGGGTGTTTCGCTGCTCGGGGAGATGGCTCTGCCACAGCCGATGCTTACTCAGCTTGACCGGGGGACGTTAGACGAATGGATGATGCAGAATGAGCAGGGTAAAGAAGCGATGAAGGAGCCTGCGAAGCAGCTTATTGCGGCTTACGGGCTGAAGCGTCCAGCGAAGCTTGTCGTGCAGCCATGGTATAAGAAGCTTTTGACGCATCGCGGCGGGGTGAGCTCTTGATGCAGAGGGAGGAGAGATTCTCACCGTCTGCCTTCTCTGCGAAGCTCTGGGCGGTGGAGTCAGGCGTGGCTGTGGTGGCGGAGGGCGGCAGCGATGCAGGCGCACAGAGGGATTTTGGTAGGCTCGCCGATGATATTCGCTCGTACCTTGCGCTGCCCCGTGGTGATACGGAAGAAGAGAAGCGGGAGTACAACGAGAGCTTGAACCGGGCGGTGCTCGGCTACACGGATGATCGCGAGCACATATTGGCCGTCATTGCGGATCGGCTGCTGCGTCAGAGAATCCATGAGCTGCCAGGGTACAGCCATCTCTATGGCACGCTGGCAGAAGCGCTGTTCGCAGAGGTTATTGGTATGAACGTGCTGGAGCTCATACTGGCTGAACGCATCGGACTTGAGGAAATTCAAGTTGTCGGCACTCGCATCTTCGAGGTGCGCGACGGCAATAGTGTGCCATCGGCGTATGCGTTCGAGTCGCTGAGAGAAGTAGAGCGTATTCAGCAGAACCTCGTGCTCTACAACAACGACCGGATTAATCCGCGCAAAAGATGGGCTGAAGTGATGCTGCGCGACGGAACGCGAGTGACGATGACTGGCTTCGGGTTCACGGCATTGCCGACATTGACACTTCGGTTCTACACGGTACGTAGGTTTGAGCTGGCTCAGCTGAGTATGCCTGAATACGGCACGATAAGCGAACGGCTGCGGATGATGCTGCTTGCGGTGTTAGATGCAAGGTTCAACGTTGTTATTATCGGACCGACCAACTCCGGCAAGACGAATCTTATTAAGGCGCTTATCGGAGAACTGCCAGATGAGGAACGGCTTGTCACGATTGAGAGCCGGCATGAGCTGATGCTTCAGCGGGATTTCCCGTCCAAGAACGTCATCGAGTACGAGGTGGACGAAGAAGATGCGCAGCACCGCTCGACGCAAGCGTTCAAGCTGGCACTGCGGCAATCGCCGCAGCGAATTATTCACGCTGAGATTCGGGATGATGATGCGAACATCTATGTTCGTGCCTGCACGCGTGGACATGCCGGTTCGATGACGACGCTGCATGCGAATACGCTTGAGGATGTGCCGGAAGCGATTACCGATATGTGTATGCTCGACGGCCGGGGCATGAGCCCGGAGCGGCTAGCGAAGCGGATAACAGAGTATGTCACTCAGATTGGCATTGAGATGCAGTTCTCGGCAGGTAAACGCAGACTTGTGAGACTTGCGGAGATTGGCTGGAAGCAGGGTGGGCCTGCCGTTCGGGACTGGGCTGCGTTTAATGAGGAGTCGCAGCAATGGAGCTATCCTGCGGCGCCATCCGAGCAGGCATGGACGAAGCTAGTCCTGGGTGGCAGAACTTGCGCTGGCTTCACTCTGCAGCGTGCGTGGCCGGGGGAAGGGGGTGATTGCACCGGATGCTGAGGCTTGGACTGATCGCTTTCACGATTGCGCTGTTCGGCTGTTTGTACATCGTGGTTCACGGCTTGTTAGGTGTCTGGCTGCAGCATCAGCAGGCTGCTAGTCGGCTGAATTACAAGCAGGATCAACGGATGCAAGCGCGCATCTCTAGATATTTGGAACAGTTTGAAAGGCCGCACCGTCACTTGTCAGAGCTGCTCGAGTCGCTGCATCTGGAATGGCGAATCAGTTCTGTTGCCGGGTTGAGCTTGCTTCTGCTGCTCGTAGGTGTTTCATTCGGAGCCTTATTCTTTCAAAGTGTCAAAGGGTCGTTGATGCTTGGCGGACTCCTCGTATCGCTGCCTTATATGACGCTTCGCTCCATGCTCACTCGACGTCAAATGATGACACGGGTAGATTTCTTACCGGCTGTAGAGCTGTTCTATCAATGCTGTCTCGTTAGTGGCGGCAGGCAGATTCGCGCTGCTCTGCAAAGGACTGTCGAAGAGAAGCGGTTGCTCGGGCCGATGCAAGCCGTGTTCGAGCAGCTGTATCGCAATGTTTCTGTCCGTGGCGACGACGAAGCGAGTCTGCGCATTTTTGCAGCTTCACTCGGTCATGTGTGGGCTGATTATTTTGTCAATATCGTCCGTGCAGGACTTGCTGAGGGGCATCCAATAGCAGCGAACTTGAAGGATCTGATCGTCGATATGCGCAAAGCTCGCATTGCCAATCAGCAGGAGCGCAACAAGCTGCTCGAGATTCGAATCGCAAACTTCTCTCCTGTTTTTTTCCTCATCTTGTTTCTAGGGATCAACTTTCATTACAACGCGGACAATGCGTACCAATACTATATCGCCGATCAGGGAGGCCGCAATATGCTGCTGAACGCAGCGGTCTTGATATTCTGCTCCTTCGTGATGGGATTGTGGCTGTCTCGCAAGAAGATGTGAGTAAGAGCGGCGTGGCAGGAGAGGGGAGACTTGAGGCTGATGAATATTTCCATTGGTGAAGCGGTTATGTGGGCGGCGCTTGCTGGGCAATACGTGCTTGGCTTTGTATTCGTGGCTTCGCTGCTGAAGATAATTACGGCGAGGCGACCACGGTTTGCGCATTTGGCATTGATGCAGTGGCGGACGAGAACGGTGAGCGGCAAGTGGCTTGCCATCGCTAGAATCAACCGAGGAGAAGCTTCGTTCAAGGAGCGGGAGCGTCTGCTCGCGGGCTGCGGGTTCACGGGTGATGCAGCGCTGTACGTATTGGCGCGTCGGTTGTTTTTTGCAGGAATGCCGCTCTGGTGCCTGATTGCTTACGGGGTATCGCTAGTCGATATTGCCGGAATACCGCGAGTCGCCGCTCCTCTGCTACTGTCTATTATTGTGCTGCTTCTGCTCTGGGATCAACCTTGGCTGGATGCCATACGAAGGACGCGCGCCGAACGTATGACCAAAGAAATCTATATTGTCAGCAACCAGCTGCTCTATCTAGCAGGCTCTTCGCTTCATATTCATACGAAGCTCATGCGTTGTCTGCCTTATACCCGCACAATGCGCAGCGAGATGCAGATGCTGCTTGGCGAGTGGTATCACGATGCGGAAGGTGCGCTTCGCCGGCTAAAGCTGCGGCTCGGTACCGAGGAAGGATTAAGCTTCGTGGAGACGATTGACTCGCTTCGGCTCCATGAAAGCGAGCGTTATTACGAGCTGCTGCGCGAGCGAATTCAAGATTATAAGGAGAAGCTTGAATTGGCGAAGAACAGCCGGAAGGAATCGACATCTTACCTTTTGTTCGTGCTCGCTGGCTTGCCGATTATGTATACGTTTCAAATATTTATCTACCCATGGGTTAGAGAAGGACAGAAGTTGTTTAGTAATTTGAACTAATAAATATTGGAGGCGGTTGGGAAATGAGAAATATTTTGATCACGGTTATGATGCTTGTTGTCGTTGTATTGCTGTTCAATGCTGTAGTCGCCAAAGATTCGACTGGAACGAAGGATCAGATAGAAACGCAGGGCACGAATGCGAATACGAAGATCGGAACCATCGTGCTTCCGTAAGGAAAGGGAGGGCTCGATATGCGTTCTTTATTGATGACCATGCTGCTTATTGTCGTCGTCCTTATCATTTATTCGAATGTGACCGGCGGCGAGAAGGGAACTAAGAAACAGCTCGTGCAAGCGGGGACGCATATGCAGGACCGTATACGGAGTATGAGCCCGTGAAGAGCTTGCTTGTGTTTATTTTGCTGGCTGCGATGATGTGCTGGTTTATGTTCTCTCCGATCTATAAGCATGTGCTGATTGTGAGGCAAGCGGTGTTGCAGCAGGAGGTGGACTATTTGCTGGAAGTTGGAGCGAATGGCGATCATGGCTATATCGATGCGCAGATGCTGCAGGAAGCAAAGGTTCGTTTAGCTGCTTTTGGACTTAAACCCGGATCTATTACGTTTGAAGTCAGCTCCGAGGGAGGCGCTAATGCTACGAATGCTGCTGCGCCGCTACCGAGAGGGACTTCGCTATCGCTGAAAGCTAGCTATCCGATTGAGGGTTTATTAGCCATAGATCAGCTGATTGGAATTGCACCGCCTCCCGATGCCTTGAAGCTATGCGCTTCGGGCATGAAGATGAGTGAATATGTCCCTTAGAATAGAAAGGGGCGCGAGCGATGTACAAGCTTGTGTTTATGATGCTGATGATGGTCATTTGGATGCTGCTGCATGCGCTGCAAACGGATGAGGAGATGGCGATTAATGCTTTATTTCAAGGAAAGCATGCTGTCAATCGAGCTGCCCATGCAGCGGCGCAGCAGGTGGATGGGGCCGCGCTAGCGAATGGCCAATTGCACATTGATGAGGCTGCAGCAAGAGCGGAGGCGGACCTCTATTTGCAGCGCAACTTGCAGCTGGATACGAATGGGGTACCGTTGCCAGGCACGTTTTTGAAGGAGCGCGTTGAGGTGGTTGCGTTCGAAGTGGTTAATGATGATGAGGATTTTCCGTATAGCTATCGCAACGACAGCTTTGATTACGAAGTGACGCTGCAGAGGCCCGGTGTTATCTTGATTGCCCGAATTGTTTATCCGCGTGTATTTCATGTGATTGCCCCCATAGAATGGACCATTAAAGGAACAGCAGAGCTGACGTCTTAGTTGACTCAGCCGCTGGTCTTTTGTTGTAATGGAGGAAAATACGGAATTATGCAAGGAGCGAAAGCGATGCATAGCAATTTGATCGCAACGATTGAGAAGGATGAAGTATTGGCGCGAATCGTCCGGCTGCAGCAGCTTATGGCTGCCGAGCAGGCAGATGCTTTTCTTGTGACGCAGCATGTCGATTTGTTCTATATAACGGGCTCTATGCAGGCAGGCTATGCTTTTATTCCTGCGGTGGGAAATCCAGTCTTCTATGTGAGGCGCAGCTTGGAGCGAGCACAGCTGGAGTCGGCTGTGCGCGTAGAGGCGATGCCGTCGTTGCGCGGATTTAAGACGCAGCTGGAGCAGGATCATCCGGCTGTGTTTACTGGCGGCATTAGTGAGGCGGGGGTGCGGATCGCTACGGAGATGGATGTGCTGCCGGCGGCTAGCTATGCGCGGCTAGTTGATGTGCTAGGCAGCGGCTGTACGCTGGTGGATGGATCATCGCTGATGAGGCAGGTGCGTATGGTGAAATCGCCATGGGAGGTAGGCCGAATTGAGGCTGCGGCGCAGGTCGTTGCTGAAGCGCTGGTTGAGGCGACCCCCATCATCCGGGAAGGTATTACGGAGCTTGAGCTGATGGCTCGTATTGAATATGAAATTCGGATGCGCGGGCATATCGGATTGATGCGGACCCGGACATATAACATGGAGATTACGACAGGCATGGTTGGGGCGGGCGCGGCTGTTGCGGTGCCGAGTGCTTTTGACGGGCCTGCCGGTGGGCTTGGTCTCGGGCCATCCTTTCCGCAAAGCACCAGCCGGAAGGTGATTTCGCGAGGCGAGCCGATTCTCATAGATATCGGCTGCTGCATTGATGGCTATGTGATTGATCAGACCCGCACGGCGGTTATCGGGGGGCTGCCGGATGATTTGGCTGAAGCGTATATGAAGGCAGAAGAGCTGATTCATGCTGCTGAGGCTGCGATGCGACCGGGCATTGCGTGCGACAGTCTCTATGCGGATGCGCTCGCGGGAGCGGCGGCAGCTGGGCTTGCGGACCACTTTATGGGCCATGGCATCAATCAAGTGAAATTCCTCGGTCACGGCATCGGTCTTGAAGTCGACGAATGGCCGGTTCTTGCCAAAGGCTTCAACACTTTGCTTGCACCTGGAATGGTGCTCGCGGTCGAGCCGAAGTTCACATTCCCCGGCCGCGGCGTTGTCGGCATCGAGAACAGCTACCTCATTACGGACACCGGTTGCCGCCAGTTGACCCGTTCGCCGGAAGGGTTGATTGTGCTCCCATAGCAGCGGGCTGTTGTGGTCGGTGCGTCGAGAGTGCTTTGTGGCTGGAGCACGAATATATGCTTAGCGCTCAGCGGCTTCAGATTGTCACACGTCGCGAGTTAGCCTGAGAGAGGATTTTGCCTCTCTCAGGTAGTGGATCGGCACGTTTGTGCAGGTGAGAGAGGCTTTTTCCGCTCTCTTTGCGAAATATGCGACGAATCGAAGGGGAATAGCTAGTTGAGAGAGGCTTTCCCTCTCTCATATGAGTGGCGCAGTCAGCAGCTCTTTTGTCTGAGAGAACGCATACATGCAGCATCACGCCCACGAACCCACGAACCCACGAACCCACGAACCCAACTTAACTCAAACACTGCTTTTCACCCCATCATTTAACTGTGGTTAAGCACATCCTCGAAGTTGGTCTTTATTTCCCCGCGCTATGCTACAATTAGCTTGAAATTCCATGTATATACAGCTAGATGGACACTAACATTCCTAATCCAAGAGGTGTAGAGCATGATTATGTCATTTAGGTGGTTCGGCCAGGACGATCCGGTCACTTTACAAAATATCCGCCAAATTCCTGGGGTTTCCGGCATCGTTACGGCGCTTTACGATGTGCCTGTCGGCGAAGCGTGGCCGATGGAGTCCATCCTCGCGCTGAAACAGACTGTCGAAGCCGCTGGCTTACAAATTTCAGTAATTGAAAGCGTTCCCGTACACGAGGACATCAAGCTCGGACGCCCGACTCGCGACCGTTACATTGAAAACTACAGTCAAACGATTCGCCGCCTAGGTGAAGCTGGCATACCTGTCATTTGCTACAACTTCATGCCGGTCTTCGATTGGACACGCTCTCAATTGGCATTCCAGCTGCCAGACCGCTCGAACACGCTCACCTTCGAGGACGAGACGATATCCCGCATGGATCCAGTCAATGGTGATCTTTCGCTTCCGGGCTGGGATTCCAGCTATACGAAAGAAGAGATGGGTCAGCTTATCGACGCTTACGCCGACGTGACGGAGGACAAGCTCTGGAGCAACCTAGCTTACTTCCTAGAGCGCGTCATTCCAGTCGCGGAGGAAGCGGGCATCGTCATGTCGATCCATCCGGATGATCCGCCATGGCCGATCTTTGGCTTGCCGCGCATCGTCAGCAACTTTGATCAGCTGCGCCGTCTCACGGAGCATGTAGACAGTCCGGCGAATGGCATTACGTTCTGCTCAGGCTCGCTTGGCGCGAACGAAGATAACGACCTAATCGCCATTATTCATCATTTCGGCTCCCAAAATAAACTGCATTTTGCACATACGCGCAACATCTTGCGTACCGGCCCGCGCTCGTTCCAAGAATCAGCGCATCTCTCTTCCACCGGCTCCATTGATATGGTTCGCGTACTGGAGGCGCTCTACGACACCGGCTTCACCGGTCCGCTCAGACCGGACCACGGCCGAATGATTTGGGGCGAGCAAGGCCGCCCGGGCTACGGCCTCTACGACCGAGCGCTTGGCGCGACATATTTGAACGGCATCTGGGAAGCGTTATCGAAGACGAAGACGAGGAGCTGACCAGCCTGTTATGGCATCATCCAAGCTTAAATTATCCGTATTCACCGTTGCTACGCCGGACATGACACCGGAGCAGCTGTGCGAAGCAGCCGCCGCTTCCGGCATCGATGGCATCGAATGGCGATGCAAAGAAACCGCGCCGCATCTGCACAGCGAGCCGCCGTCCTTCTGGGGCAACAACCATTGCACCCTCTCGCCAAGTGCTGACGAGGACCAGATCAATCGCTTCGCGCAAGCTGCCGCCAAGCACAACAGACAAGCGATTTCCGTCACGCCATATCTCACCTGCGGCGACATCGAGGGCACCGAAAACATCATGCGATTGGCCAGCAAGCTCGGCGCAACCATGATCCGTGCCGGGGTACCTGGCTACGACCGCAGCAGCAACTATAACGATCTATACAATCAAACAACATCCTACTTACATGAAGTCGAACAGCTTGCTCGCGCTTATAACATCAAAGCGATCATCGAAACGCACCACCTGACCATCGCGCCGAGCGCCTCGCTTGCGCACCGGCTTGTCTCAGCATTCAATCCTGACCATATCGGGGTGCTGTACGATCCCGGCAACATGGTTTACGAAGGCTACGAGAATTACCGGATGGGGCTCGAACTGCTCGGCCCATATCTCGCTCATGTCCATGTGAAAAATGCGGGCTGGCAGCAGCCGTCCGCCCAACAATCAGATGATCCGCTTCAATCCATCGAATGGAGCGCAGGCTGGAGGCCGATCGCGAATGGTCAAGTGCCATGGAAGCAGGTACTGCGCGACCTGAAGGCAGTCGGCTATGACGGCTGGCTCGGACTCGAGGATTTTAGCCAAACCTTTGACACACCAACCATGCTTCAAACCTATGCGAATCAAATTCGAACTTGGATGGAGGAAATTAAGTGAAACAGCTTCGTTTTGGCATTATCGGTATTGGGAATATGGGTTCAGGTCACGCGTCGATTCTGACATCGGGCTCGATCAAAGGTGCTGTCCTCACCGCGGTATGCGACGGCTTCGAAAGTAAGCGCGCTTGGGCGAGAGAAACATACGGCGATAAAATTGCAGTATTCGAGAACTCCGCAGCGATGATCGATTCCGGGCTGGTGGATGCAGTTGTTGTGGCAACGCCGCACTATGACCATCCTTCCGAGGCGATCCATGCATTCAGCAAAGGGATGCACGTTCTCATCGAGAAGCCGGCCGGCGTTTATGCCAAGCAGGTAAGGCAGATGAACGAAGCGGCGGCAGCCAGCGGCAAGACATTCGGTATCGTCTACAACCAGCGGATGAATCCGCTCTACCAGAAGCTGCGCGAAATGATTCAATCTGGCGAAATCGGCGAAGTCCGCCGCATCAACTGGATCATCACCAACTGGTACCGGACGCAGGCTTACTACGATTCCGGCACTTGGCGCGCAACTTGGGGCGGCGAAGGCGGAGGCGTGCTCATTAACCAATGTCCGCATAACCTCGATTTGTGGCAGTGGACGACCGGCATGATGCCGACTCGCATGCGCGCTTTCTGTCAATTTGGCAAAAATCGCGACATCGAGGTAGAGAACGAAGTGACCGCATATGCGGAATACGAGAACGGTGCGACAGCGGTGTTCATTACATCGACATCCGAGGCGCCGGGCACGAACAGACTCGAAGTTGCAGGAAGCCGCGGCAAAATCGTCATCGAAGACGACAAAATGACGTTTTACCGTATCCGTGAAGAAGAAGCAGCGTTCAACGCGCGCAACAAAGAGCCATTCGCTTCGCCGGAATGCTGGAAAATCGACATTCCAAGCGGCGGACCTAGCCCTGAACATGCGGGCATTCTCCAGAACTTCACCGACGCAGTGCTGAATGGAACGCCGCTTGTTGCACCAGGTGAAGAGGGCATATTCGGTCTCACGCTCTCGAACGCGATGCATCTCTCGACATGGATTGACGGCTGGGTCGAGCTGCCGCTCGACGAAGCGCTGCATGAATCAGAGCTGAACAAGCGAATCGCCAGCTCCAAATTCCAGAGACAAGCAGCATCTGCTGCGACAAAATAGTCCGAAGCCCATCGTCCCCCACCATCATCCATTAAGGAGTGATCACAATGTTCAAGAAGCAAATCGCCGCGCAGCTCTATACGCTCCGCGACTATGTGAGAACAGCCGAAGAGCTCGACGAAACGCTAGGTAAAGTAAAAGCGATCGGCTACGACGCCGTGCAGCTATCCGGTATCGGCCCGATTTCGCCGGATGAAGTAGCCAGCATTTGCGAGCGCCATGGTCTGACGATTTGCGCAACGCATGTGCCGTACGAGAGGCTGCTGAACGATCTGGATGCGCTCATCGCCGAGCATCAATCGTGGAATTGCAAATACATCGGCTTAGGCGGGCTTCCCGAGCAGTATCGCACTAGCCGCGATGGCTATGAAGAGATGGCAACAATCCTCTGCGGCATTGGAACGAAGCTAGCAGCAGCGGGACTGGAACTCGTTTATCACAACCATAAATTTGAGTTTCAAAAGTTCGAAGGAGGCAGCGGTTCGACGGGCATGGATATACTCCTTGAAGGATCAACCCCGCAAGGGCAGTCAGCCGCTTACAGCCTGGAGCTGGATACGTATTGGGTGCAGGCGGGAGGCGCCGATCCGGTCGCATGGATTCGCAAGTCCGAGTTGATGAAGGTCATCCATCTCAAGGACATGGCGATCTTGAACGATCAGCAAGTGTTCGCAGAGATTGGCGAAGGCAATCTGAACTGGCCGGCCATTATCGAAGCATGCCGTGAAATCGGCGTCGAATGGTATGTCGTAGAGCAGGATACATGCCAGCGTGACCCGTTCGAAAGCTTGGCGATCAGCTACAAAGCGCTGCAGCAATGGGTGTATCAAGAGGAGGAGCTGAAAGGCGATGTCACTGTTTAATCGAAATGACGGCATGAATTACGCGCCGGTATCCATCGTGAAGCCGTCGCCGGTGTGCGGCCCGGGCGAGTTTATCTTCGCGGCAATGGCGCTTGACCACGGTCATATCTATGGTATGACGAACGGTCTGCTAGAAGCAGGCGGTACGATAAAATGGGTGTACGATTCGGATCCCGCGAAAGTCGAGGCATTCCGCAAATCCTTTCCGCAAGCGCAAGTCGCCCAGTCGCCAGAAGTCATTCTGGAAGATGCAGAGGTGCGTCTCGTTGCATCCGCCGGCATTCCATCCGAGCGCGGCGCATTAGGCGTGAAGGTGATGAACCATGGCAAGGATTATTTTGTGGACAAAACGCCGTTCACTTCGCTCGATCAGCTGGAAGCGGCAAAAGCGGCTGCAGCGTCCACTGGACGCAAATATATGGTCTACTATAGCGAACGGCTGCATGTGGAGAGCGCGATCTACGCAGGCAGACTCATTCAGGATGGCGCCATCGGACGCGTCCTGCAGGTCCTTGGCACAGGTCCTCACCGTCTCAATAAAACGTCGCGCCCGGACTGGTTTTTCCGCAAGGAGCAGTACGGCGGCATTCTTTGCGATATCGGCAGCCATCAGATCGAACAGTTCCTGTCCTTTGCAGGCTGCAAGGACGCGACGGTTGCCCACAGCAAGGTTGCCAATTACAGCAACCCGGATTACCCGGAGCTGGAGGATTTTGGCGATGCGACGCTTGTCGGGGATAATGGAGCGACGAATTATTTTCGCGTGGACTGGTTCACTCCTAATGGTCTTGGCACATGGGGTGACGGCAGAACGACCATTCTCGGGACGGACGGCTACATCGAGCTGCGCAAGTATATCGATGTCGGACGCGAGAAGAGCGGCGATCACGTCTATCTCGTCAACCATGAGGGCGAGCACCATCTTTCCGTTGGCGGGCAGATCGGGTTTCCTTTCTTCGGCGATTTGATCTTGGATTGCTTGAACCGCACAGAGAACGCGATGACGCAGGCTCATGCTTTCAAAGCGGCTGAGCTTTGCCTGCTTGCTCAAAATAAAGCGATTCGCATCTAGCAAAACGTGTACTGAAAATGGGAGCGGCATGATAAAATCAGTTCATATGTACTTCAATATGGAGGGGAACTGTGTGCCGCTCACGATGCAATGGCAGCAGCCGATCGAGCTCATCTATCGGAATGATCATCCGATGCCTGGTGCTCAATTTCATTCGCATGCCTTCTATGAACTGTATTATTTTCAAGAAGGCGAGTGCAATTATTTGATCGGCGACAAGCTGATAACGTTACAGCCTGGCGATTTGATTCTCATGCATGGCATGACGCTTCATTGTCCCAACCCGTCTCCGCATAAGCCTTACATTCGCACGATCATTCATATGGATCCGGCCTACATACATAAAGTGCTTCAAGCGGACACCGCCGCGATGCTGCTTAGACCCTTCGAGGAGCTGCGCAACATTCGCATTTCGCTCTGCGCGGAAGACCAAGCGGAGCTCGAGGGACTGCTTGAAGAGATGAACCAGCTCTATAAGCGTAAAAGCGAGACAGGTGTGCGAACCGCCTATGATCGCTTCGTGCTGCGGGTCGTCGAGCTGCTGCATCTCGTTCGCGATTGGTGCAGCGAGCCGGCCTACGAGCGCGAGCATCGCTCTTTGAAGGAGCAGCATGTGCAGAGCGTCATCTCGTACTTGGAAGATCATTACCTGGAGGAGATCACGCTTGATCATATCGCAAGCGCGCTTCACCTCACCAAGCCGTACTTATCCAATCTGTTCAAGGATGTGACGGGTACGACCGTATTCAAATACTTATACAACCGGCGAATCAATCAGGCCAAAATGCTGTTTCGGCTCGAGCCCCGCCAGTCCGTATCGGAAGTGTGCCGCGCAGTCGGCTTTCACCATCTGGCTCATTTCAGCAGGTTGTTTAAGACGACGGTGGGCGCAAGTCCCGAGACGTACCGGAAACGGATGCTCCTGCACGTGACAGAGCATTAGCTTAAGCATGGAGGCCTGTCTGCCCGCCGCCGGTTCCCATCGGAGGCGGTTATCATCGCACAAGCAAGTCCGTTATTTGATTTAACCGGCCGCACTGCGGTCATTATTGGAGCTGCGAGTACACTCGGCTGCGTCATGGCGCAGGCGCTCATCGATCATGGCGCGCACGCGGCGCTTGTCGTGCGTGATCCCGAGAAGTCCGAGCCGAAGCTGCGAGAGCTCCTGGCAACGGGCCGTGCGGCGCTGTTCCAGGCTGACGCCGCTGTGAAGACGGATCTCGAGCGCGTCCTCGGCGAGATCATCGAATGGTCGCCATCGGGGCAGGCGAATATCCTGCTGCATACGGCAGGGACGAACAGCGCGACCCCATTCTTCGAGATTACCGAAGAAGAATGGGACCGCATTATGGACGTCAACGCGAAGAGCGTCATGCTCGCCTGCCAAGTGTTCGGCAAGTCGATGATTGACGCTGGCGCCGGCGGCAGCATTATTACGATCAGCTCGGTCTCGTCGGGACCGCCGCTGTCGCGTGTCTTCACTTATTCGGCGTCGAAGCATGCCGTGAACAGCATGACGCAGTTTCTGGCGCGCGAGTTCGCGCCGCACGGGATCCGCGTCAATGCCATCGTGCCGGGGTTTTTCCCGGCGGAGCAGAATCGCGCGATTCTGTCCGAGGAGCGGGTAAACAGCATTATGGGACATATGCCGATGAAGCGCTTCGGCGATCCGAAGGAGCTGCAAGGCGCGGCCGTCTGGCTTGCTTCCGATGCGGCGTCCAGCTACGTGACCGGCTCGCTCATTCGAGTGGATGGCGGTTACGGCGCAATGACCATATAAGCTGAGCGTTCGGCTCGTTTCTGCTGCAAAGCAGAAGCGGGCCGATTTTTTTGTAGGGGCAGTGAACAATTCGGCATAGCTGAGCGTCATATTGGGGACAACGAAGTTAATGAGCTTGAGACGATAGAACAAGTAAGGGAAAGGGAAAGAGAAGGAGCTGGGGCATGAACACAGTACAGCCGCCAGTCGAAGACGAGCAGCTAATTAGGAGCGCGGTTCGCGGCGACGAGCATGCGCTGGCTAGCTTGCTGCACAGCCACTATCCGATGCTGTACCGATACATGCTGAAGGTGACGATGAACAGGGCGCTAGCGGAAGATTTGGTGCAGGATACGATGCTGAAGGCGATTGAACGCATTCACAGCTTTCAGAGCAGAAGCAAGTTTTCGACATGGCTCATTTCGATAGCAACAAGGCGGTACTTGGATGAGATGCGCAAGCAGCATCGGGAGAAGAGATGGCAGACCGAGGAGCAGGCGCTGCATGCGATTCGGTTCGATGCGGCGATGCAGCAGCGCGATTGGCCGGATGCCCTAGATGCGCTCGGCACGCTGTCTTATGAAATCCGGGTGCCGATTCTGCTGAAATATTATTACGGCTACGCCTACGAGGAAATAGCGGCGTGGCTCGAAATTCCGGTCGGGACCGTGAAGTCCAGGCTGCATAACGGATTGAAGCAATTGAGGAAGGAGCTGGGCGACGAATGACAAATCCAGAAGCTTCGAAGCGTTCGAAGCGAGTACAGGAGCGGGAACCTCAACCTAAACAAGAACAAGCGCTCGAAAAAGATTACCGCGAGCTGCTTGACCCTCACATCGAGCAGTGGGATCAGTCCATTACTCCGCCGAACCCGCCTTCGCTTGCTGCGCTAACTGCGCTTGTCAGCGAGCAAAATAAAGCGCATCGGCAGCGATACTGGAAGGAGCTGGCGCTGCTCTGGCTTCTCGGCGCGCTGGTGCTGAGCGGGCTGCTGCTGCTCTGGCAGAGCAGCATTGTCCTATTCCTAATTGTGCAAGGAACGGCTTTCGTGGCGGCAGCCGTCTTCCTGGCCGTGAACGGCGTGAATCGCAGAGAGAGGCGGCGACGCGAATGGCAGGAATGAAGCTCGTTCTCCTTCTCGTTGGAATCGCGATTCTGCTGATCGCCCAGTCGTCCTGGCTGTTCACGGATGCGCGGAAGCATAGCAAATATCCGTGGTTCTGGGGGATATGGGGACTCATCCAGTGTCCGATGCCGCTGCTGTTCTATCTCTTAATCGTTCGGGTAGATTGGAGCCAATATCGCAAGAGAAAGGGGAGCTAGAAGATGGATCAACTTACAACAAATCAACTGCTGTCGATTATTTTGCCGTTTGCAGTCGTCCAGCTTGTTCTTATGATTACAGCAATCGTCGTATGCGCTCGAGCTGAACGAACGAGAGGGCCTAAATGGATGTGGATTCTGATCATCGTGCTGTTCAATATTGTCGGACCGGTCTTGTTCTTCCTCATTGGAAGAAAACAAACGTAGGAAAGGTGCGACAATGATGGAGATGGAGAAGCTTCTCGAGGTTCATAACCTCAGCAAACAGTTCGGCAGCAGCTCTACTAAAGCACTGAAGGACGTATCCTTCTCGCTAGGGGGAGGTCGCTGCACAGCTTTGCTTGGACCGAACGGCGCAGGTAAAACAACGACGATTCGTATGCTGACCGGACTGCTTAAGCCTACGTCTGGAAGCATCCGTATCGCGGGCGTACAGCCGGGAGCGGATCATCGCGCGCTGATCGGATATTTGCCGCAGACGCCTGCCTTTCACGGCTGGATGAGCGGCTTGGAATTCGCCCAATATGCGGCTGAGCTATGCGGCATGGGAAGACGTGAAGCGGCGCAGCGAAGTGCCGAGCTGCTCGAGCGAGTCGGCATCGGGGCAGCAGGCAAGCGGCGTATTGCCGGCTACTCCGGCGGCATGAAGCAGCGCCTCGGCCTTGCGCAAGCGCTCATCCACAGACCGAAGCTGCTTATTCTGGACGAGCCTGTGTCCGCACTGGACCCGATCGGTCGGCGCGATGTAATGGAGCTGCTCAGCGAGCTGAAGCAGGAGACGACGATTCTATTCTCGACGCATGTGCTGCATGATGCGGAGGAGCTGTGCGATGATGTGCTCATTATGGAAAGTGGACGCATCGCGCTGCAAGGGCCTCTCAGGGAGATTCGCGCGGCGAATCGTGACCCGGTTCTGCAGCTCGAAATCGAGAACGAGTCAGGCTCAGGTGCTCGCGAGGCGCTGGCGATCTGGCTGCAGGCACTAGCCAAGCAAGCAGATTCTTGCATCATTCGTTACGAGATAGATCCGCTTAACCGCTGTGCAGCTAAGCTGCTCGTTCGTGACAGGAGTGAAGCGAGACGCATCGTGCTAGAGCAGCTGCTCGAACGGAACCTTCCGGTAACGAAGCTGGAAATCGGCTATTCAACATTGGAGGATCTCTTCATGAAGGTGGTGAACCGAGCATGAAGCTAGGACCTATGCGGTGGTTTGTACTATACCGCAAAGAACAGCTGGAACTGCTCCGCAGCTATAAGCTGCTCTGGGTGCCGCTCGTGTTTATTTTGTATGGCGCGATGCAGCCGGTCATGTCCTATTTTCTGCCTGACATTCTTGCTCATGCCGGGAACTTGCCGCCTGGGGCGGTCATTTCCATTCCGAAGCCATCTGCTCCCGAAGTGATGGCCCAGACGCTGGGGCAGTTCAATACGATCGGCGTTCTCATTCTGTCGCTCTCTGTCATGGGTATCGTCTCTGCCGAGCGATCAAGCGGACTTACAAGCATGATTCTCGTCAAACCCATCTCTTATTTCTCTTTCGTTACGGCCAAATGGGCAGCAATGACGCTGCTCGTCATCACCGCCTTCGCGGGAGGCTTCGGCGCTGCGCTGTACTATACGACGGCATTATTCCAATCCGTCAATTGGCAGAACAGCCTGTACGCCTATCTGCTGTTCAGCCTCTGGCTCTGTCTCGCTGGATCGCTGACGCTATTCTTCAGCTCATGGCTGCGAAGCGGAGCGGCTGCTGCGGCATGCGCACTTGGGGTGGCGGCGCTGCTCGCGCTAACTGCTTCTGCATTTCCTCATGAGCTTGCTTTTAGCCCAGGAATGCTCCCGCAAATGGCGTATTCGCAATATGCCGCTGCACCAAGTGAGGAACATATCGCGGGTAGCGTCGCAACGACGTTTATACTCATCCTTGCCCTGCTTGCCGCTGCATCTGCGCTGCTTCGCAAACGACCTTCCCTTGATGCCCTCTAGTAATCTCTCTCTATTGGACTTCAATCCTATTTTTTAGTAGGATAGAAGGAGATAGAGATTCGGTAAAAGGTGACGGGAGTGGTTGTACATGTTTAAGCTAGGCCAGCGTGTTGTAATTATGTCGGACCTTTTTGAACAAGGGCTTCCGGTAGGGGAATATGGCTATATCATCGCGTATGACCGTAATGCGGACAACGTGTTCGACTATGTAATTCGGGTTCCGAAAGCGAACCGTAATTTTTACGTGCCTGCTGCGGATGTGGAGCTTGAGGAAGTGCTGGTGCGGCTTGAAGTGGATCGTTTGGAGCGGGAAGCGCTCATCGACTTTGCACTGGCAACTCATAATGAGGAGCTGTTTAAGCGCATTATGAATGGTGACCTCGAGAATTCCGAAGAGGAAGACGCGGAAGGCGAGCCTCAGACGCGGGAAGAGTTTATTCGCCAAGTGCATTTGAAGGCTTGGATTTAACAGACGACATGAAAAGGCTGATGCTGGGATTAACCAGTATCAGCCTTTTTTACGCTATGCGCCTTTCGCATCCCGGTCAATACGTTCAGCGAACTCGCGATATTTTGCCACAACATATGTCGGTTCCTTACGGATTCGCCATAACGCGGAGACCGCCTCGCGAACAGCTGCTGAGAAGCTAGGGGCAGCGGCAGGACAATCCTGCTTAATCTCTTCATGAAGCTTCGGCAAATTGTAATACGGAACCATCGGGAACATATGGTGCTCCATATGGTAGTTCATGTTCGTGTACAGAAACCGGAGAATCGGATTCGCATAGAAGGTCCGGCAGCAGAGCCGGTGATCTAGTTTGTCTTCGTACAAGCCCATATGCTGAGTTACATTCAACACAGTCATGAGGAAGGACCCGTAGTAAGCTGGCAATCCGATGAACATAAGAGGAAGAATGGTGTGCATATAGAAACAAAGCCCAATCAAGACTACAAACACGCCGATGAATATACGTGCTTCCCAGCGGAGCTTGCCGTACTGGCTTTCCGGAATGAGCTCGTTCTCGTCCTTGCTCAGATGGCCAATGGCGTGCAGGAACAATGTTTTTGGCGTATTGCCCTTCACATCTTCTATCCGAAAAGCTGCCCGGATCAGTTGGCTAAACTTCGGCGGGCGAGGGGCCATAATTTCCGGATCGCTGCCGACGATGTAGGTGTCCGTATGATGACGCACATGGCTCCACCGGAAGTTCGTCGCTTGCACGAGGATGAGGAACGAAGTGAACTGATAGACCACTTCATTGGGCCAGCCGGTTTTGAACGGAGTTCCGTGGCTGTATTCATGCCATTTGGAAACCGAACCAACGAAGTAAACCGTACCGTATAAGGCAAAAGCGGGGATGGCCCACCATGTACCCCGCGATAGATACGCGAGATAACCAGTCCCTACCATAGCAACAAGATAGAGCAAAATATCTCGCAGCGCAGGAGCATTTCGTCTGACCATGAGCTCCTTTAGCCGTTTCCTCGGAATCGGACATTTGTACCAATCGGCCGACACAAGCCCTTTCTCCATGGCATGGAACCGCTCGGGACCTGTAATACTATAATCTCGTTTTGCAGCAGCATCACTCATCGGATTGCTCCGCTCCTTATCAACTATAATGGGATCGCTTACTTCATAGTGTAAGGGAATAGGTATGCATGCGGCTTTCCGAAAATTATGAGAGAGGATTTGACACATCAACCGGATGCTCGAAAATAGAAAGGCCGCCCTCCTGCCACAAAGGACAAGGGGACGGCTGATCATCAATCAATTCCAATTCCAATTCCAATTCAATTCCGTTAAGTATGGTCCTTGATTACGCATTCGTTGTCGAAGTCGAAGTTGAAGTTGTAGCGCTAGTGTCGCCTTCCTTCACATGCTTCTCCCTAATATGGAATTTACGTTCCAGCTTGCCGTTCACCACATTCGCTGCAAGCTCATCAGCTTTCGCAATTTGTTTATCCGCTTGCTCCTGCGTCAATTTCCCTGCTGTCACTGCTGAGTTCAGACCTTCAACGATCGTTTGTTTCACCGCATCGATCACCTTCTGTACATCTACGCTTTTATCCTTCGCCACATCTGCCAGCGTTTTGCCGGACGCGAGCGCGGTCTTCAAGTCATCAGCCGTAATGCCGAGCGCCGTTGCAGCTCCGGACAGGTCGGTGTTGCCAAAACCGAATTTACCGATCATCTTCACGTTGGAGTCTTTACCGTTCACCGTATTCTCCGCGATCTTCGCTGCATCAGCAATCGCTTTGTCCGCTTGTTCTTGCGTGAGGTCGCCTGCTTTCACGGATGCGTTCAAGTCATTAATGATTGCCTGCTTCACGGCGTCAATAACCTCCTGAACGTCAATTCCTCTATCGTTTGCAAGATCAGCCAGCGACTTGTTGTTTCCTGCTTGAAGCGCTGTGTTTAATTCGGCGTCACTCATACCGAGTACTGGCGCCGCAGCTGCGTTAATGTCCGTTTTGTCCTCGAAGCGGAAGCCTTCTTTTCCCTGGAATCCCATACCGAAGCCGCCGTCTTTGCCTCTGCCGCCACGTCCGTCCGTCATTGCGCCAGGCTCGCTATCGACAAGCTTATCGAGGTTGTCCGAGAACGCTTGCTTCTCAGCCGCTTGCTGCTTCTCGAAAGCCGTAGTCAACGCCTGCTTCAATGCGTCGCGGGATACGCCTTGCTCTTCGGCAACCTGCGCGAGCGTCTTGCCGGCAGCAAGCTTCTCTTTAAGCGCTGCTGCATCTAATTTGAGTAGATCAAGCACTTCCTGGCTCACTGCGCCGCCGAGACCGACCTTTTGCTGGAAATGAACGTTAAACTTGCCTTTCTCCTTGCCTAGTTGCTGCGGAGTCGGAGTCGTATTCGTTGTAGTAGAAGTGGGAGTGGAAGTAGAAGTTGAGTTAGTCGCTGCGTACGCGCTCAGCGGTATCATCACCGCAATGGCTGCTGTTAGGCCGATAGCCTTCATCGTTTTGTTCATTATTATTTCCTCCTGTTTTTTGGTAGTGGAGTTGGTTACATGACCCAGTATGTATGGCAAACCTTAAATCAAGCTGAAATAAATGTAAAAGAACCCTTAGCTCTAGATGAACTTTCTCTTCATATTCGAGATCATTCTGCCACTACCGCACATGCGCTTTATCATTGAGTTTGAACGGCCGCTTACGTTATAATAGGTAGAATATGTGCAAAATGGTTAGAAAGGACGGGACATAATACGATGAGCATTACGATAAAAGATGTTGAGCATGTGGCCAATTTGGCCCGGCTGGAGCTTTCCGAGCAGGAGAAAGAGCAGTTTAACGGTCAGCTGAATGCGATTCTGAAATACGCAGAGAAGCTGAACGAGCTAAATACAGATGATGTAGAACCGACTAGCCACGTGCTGCCGGTATATAATGTGATGCGCGACGATGTCATTAAGCCTTCGGTTTCCAATGAGACGGCGCTGCGCAATGCACCAGATGAGGATGACGGCCAGTTTAAAGTACCGGCTGTATTGGAATAAGACACTTACGAGATACGCTTATATAGCGAAAGGAGGAAAGGCTGTTGGCACTCTTTGATTTACGCCTTCAAGACGTACATAGCAAGTTAAGAACGAAAGAGCTGTCGGCTCTTGACCTCGTAGAGGCTTCCTACGCGCAAATTGCGAAGACGGATGAATCCATTAAAGCCTTTTTGACATTGAACGAAGGAGGTGCGCGCCAAGCTGCGGCTGAGCTGGACAACGCGCTGCAAGCCGGCGGCGAGCAAGGTCTGTTGTTCGGCCTTCCTGCAGGCATTAAAGACAACATCGTTACTGAAGGAATCACGACGACTTGCGCGAGCCAGTTCCTGCGCAATTATGATCCGATCTATGATGCTTCTGTAATGAAGAAGCTGAAGGCCGCACAGTCGATTACGATCGGCAAGCTGAACATGGACGAGTTCGCGATGGGCGGTTCGAACGAGAACTCGAGCTTCTTCCCGACTCGCAACCCGTGGAATACGGATTACGTGCCGGGCGGCTCAAGCGGCGGCTCCGCAGCATCTGTTGCTGCTGGACAAGTCTACTTCGCGCTTGGCTCCGACACAGGCGGTTCGATCCGTCAGCCTGCGGCATATTGCGGCATTGTTGGCCTTAAGCCAACGTACGGCCTTGTGTCGCGCTTTGGCCTTGTTGCATTCGCTTCGTCCCTTGACCAGATCGGTCCGCTGACGAAGAACGTCGAAGATTCCGCTTATGTGCTGCAAGCGATTGCCGGCTATGATCCGGGCGATTCGACTTCGGCGAATGTGGACATTCCGGATTATGTCAGCGCGCTCTCAGGCGATGTGAAAGGGCTTCGCATTGGCGTGCCGAAGGAATATATGGGCCAAGGCATTGATCCGGCTGTGAAAGAAGCTGTACTTGCAGCGCTGAAACAGTTCGAGAGCCTAGGCGCAACATGGGAAGAAGTGTCGATGCCGCATACCGAATATGCGGTCGCAACGTACTACTTGCTCGCTTCTTCTGAAGCATCCTCCAACCTGGCACGTTTCGATGGCGTCCGTTACGGCGTTCGTGCAGAAAACCCGGACAACCTGATCGATCTGTACCGCAAATCCCGCAGCCAAGGCTTCGGCCCTGAAGTGAAGCGCCGGATTATGCTTGGCACGTACGCGCTCAGCTCCGGTTATTATGATGCTTATTATCTGAAAGCACAGAAGGTCCGCACGCTAATCAAGCAGGACTTTGACAATGTGTTCAAAGACTTTGATCTCATTATCGGGCCTACTGCGCCGACAACGGCATTCCGCATCGGTGAGCAAGTGGGCGATCCGCTCACGATGTATTTGAACGATATTTGTACGATTCCGGTCAGCCTTGCTGGCGTTCCGGCAATCAGCGTGCCTTGCGGTTTCGCGGAAGGCTTGCCAATCGGCCTGCAAATTATCGGCAAAGCGTTCGACGAGCGCACGGTGCTTCGCGCCGCGCATGCGTATGAACAGCACACTGAGCATCACAAACAGCGTCCGCAGCTATAATACACGCGGATGCCAACGAAGCAGGAGGGCTACGAGATGTTTGAACAGAACCAATACGAAACGGTCGTCGGGCTGGAAGTGCACGTCGAGCTCCACACGAAGAGCAAAATCTTCTGCGGCTGCTCCACGTCCTTCGGCGCACCGCCGAATACACATACATGCCCGATCTGTCTCGGGCACCCTGGCGTGCTGCCGGTGCTGAACCGCCAGGCGCTTGAATTTGCGATGAAGGCTGCGATGGCGCTCAACTGCCAGATCGCCGACATCAGCAAGTTCGACCGCAAGAACTATTTCTACCCGGATTCGCCAAAAGCGTACCAAATCTCGCAATTCGACAAGCCGGTCGGCGAGCATGGCTGGATCGACATCGAAGTGGACGGGAAGACGAAGCGCATCGGCATTACTCGCCTTCACCTTGAGGAAGATGCGGGTAAACTGACGCATATCGAAGGCGGCTTTGGCTCCCTTGTGGACTTCAACCGTGTCGGTACGCCGCTTGTTGAGATCGTATCCGAGCCAGACATCCGCACGCCTGAAGAAGCAAAGGCGTACCTTGAGAAGCTGAAAGCGATCATGCTCTATTGCGAAGTGTCCGACGTTAAGATGGAGGAAGGCTCGCTTCGCTGCGACGCCAACATCAGTATCCGTCCTTACGACCAAGAGCAGTTCGGCACTCGCGCCGAGCTGAAGAACATGAACTCGTTCCGCGGCGTACAGCGCGGTCTCGAGTACGAGCAGATGCGCCAAGCGGACATTCTCGATAGCGGCGGCAAAGTTGTTCAAGAGACACGCCGCTGGGATGAGACGCAAGGGAAGACGTTCTCCATGCGATCCAAGGAAGAAGCCCATGACTATCGCTACTTCCCGGACCCGGATCTTGTGCAGATCCACATCGACGAAGAGTGGAAAGCACGCGTGCAAGCGTCGATTCCGGAGCTGCCGGATGCGCGCCAAGCTCGTTATTCCGCGGAGTTCGGTCTGCCTTCGTACGATGCAGGCGTTATCACTTCTTCGAAGAAGCTCGCAGATTTCTTCGAAGAATCGCTGCAATATACGAAGGATGCTAAAGCAGTGTCCAACTGGATTATGGGCGACCTGCTCGGCTACTTGAATGCTGGCGGCCTTGAGCTCGATGATATTAAGCTGACGGGCCAAGGCCTCGGCGAGATGATCGGACTTATGGAGAAAGGGACGATTAGCAGCAAGATCGCGAAGACGGTATTCAAGGAAATGCTTGAGTCCGGTAAGCGTCCGCAGCAAATCGTCGAAGAGCAAGGTCTTGTTCAGATCAGCGACGAAGGCGCTATCGCAGAAGTGGTTGACCGCATCGTAAGCGGCAATCCGCAGTCGGTGGAAGATTTCAAAGCCGGCAAAGAGAAGGCAATCGGTTTCCTCGTTGGTCAAGTGATGAAAGAAACGAAGGGCAAAGCGAATCCGGCGCTTGTTAACAAGCTTTTGCTTGAGCGTTTGAATCAATAGGCTTTATCGTTAAGAGAGTGAGAGGCATGTCCGCCGAGCGTGGACATGCCTCTTTTGCATGGCAATAAATGTGATACAATATGTACTACATAATAATGACACGTTGTTCACTTGGAGTACGGGAAGGAGGCTATGCCAATGCGTGAGCGCTCGTGGAGTGCGTTCTTTGCACCGTTGCTTGCATTTATCGTCCCAGGCGGCGGACATTTGGCGCTGGGCAAACATTTGACAGGGCTGCTTCTGCTTCTCGGGACCTTGACGGATATCGCGGCTATGATTCGGTTCGCAGACGAGGGTGGGGGCAAATACGCGCTGCTTATCATCTTTCTTGGCCTCGCGCTGCCGTTCTTCTGGTTCTACAGCGTATTCGATACGCTGCAGTTGAAAGCAAGGCTGCGTGCCGTGGACGCCTCAACCATCGTAGCGGCAACAGAACCGCAGCGAACAAGCGGCTTCATCACTGCGCTGCAAGGAATAAGCGTCATCGGACTGGCGCTCATTCTGCTCTGGCTCGTGCAAGCCCCGGAAGCGCTGCTTGCGGCTCTTGATGATATCGGCTCATACGCCCCAGGATTGGGCTTAATTATTATTGCGCTCATCGCGGCTTCCAGCAGGAAGAATGCGATGTTCAAGTTAGGGCGCTTTACTGCATCAGCCATAATGATCACGATAGGCGCATTTCTGCTTTGGGATCAATTCCGCAGCCGCAACGATATCGAGCTGCTCGGCAAGTGGTGGCCGGCTGCTTTTGTCATGCTCGGCATAGAGGTGGTCATCCTTAGCATCGTGTACCGTACAGCTTCGAGGAAGCCGGCCTTTGATATCGGCGGCGCGGTGCTCGCGACGGTAATTGCAGTTATCGCTTTCGGCGTAACGCAATATGCATCCATGCCATTTCGTTGGTTAGACGAATTTAAGGTGAATTTGACGGGTACGAGCGGATACAGCGAAGAGAAGGGCTTTCAATATAACAAGGGGCTAATGATTGAAGTGCTGCAGCCGGACACGACAAGCATCGCTATCAATAATCCGAACGGTAAAGTGACCGTAAGACGCGGAGAAGTTCAAGCAGTCACCGTGGAGACGGTCATGTGGGTCGATTCAACCGATAAAGTAGAGGCTGACGAAGTTGCTGAGAAGTCGATCATCACAATGAACGGCGGCAAGAAAATAGAAATCGAGGCGAAAGGCCATCCTTACGGTGCTAATGGCAACCGTGTTCCGCGTATGAATATGATAGTGACGATACCTGCACAGTCGGCATTTGGAATTCGGCAAGCAACATTAACGCCGCCGGAAGCGTCTACGAATAATAATGCGACAGCTAGCACCAACACAGCGACTGAACAGATAGCTGTTCTTGAACCGGAACTTAGTCTCGACGTTATGAATGGTTCTGTTGATATTTCGGGGCTCAATTTGCCCGGTGGCCTTCGTATCAGAGCAACATATGGGGAGCTTACGCTTCGCAGCTTGACAGGCCCAGTTGACGCGGAGACGAAGAACGGAGGCATTGTCGTCTCTGCTTTGGAAGGGGACGCCGTGCTCAGTGCTTTTAACGGTAACATTAAATTGGCGCACGCAACCGGTTCCGTGCAGGCATCTACGCAAAGCGGCGATATCGAGCTGTTGCAAATTACAGGTGATATCGAGACGGATACGAAGAATGGCCAAATTACGATTAGGGAAGCCTCAGGCGCAATCAAGGCAGATACTCTTAATGGTGATATTGGTGTGGCTAGTGCTGCCGTTGGCGGTGATTGGGACATTGACAGCTCGATTGGCGAGATTCATTTGCAGCTTCCTGTGCAGGGCAATTATTCGGTGAACGGCTCTGTTACATTTGGCGATGTTTCGAGTGATTTGCCGCTTACGATTAGCAAGAAAACAATCCGTGGAAACATCGGTGCAGGCACGTTTCGGATCAATATAAACGCGAACAGCAGCATACTGGTAAATCGTTACAAACTATAAAATGATTTTCCACTTCATTGACAAAATGAAAAGCCTCCACGTAAAATGGTTCTAACAAAGCGGAAAGGACGTGCCAATATGGGTGCAACCGTTGAACAAGCACTAGAACAATTGAAAAGCACCGGCGTTCGTATGACCCCGCAGCGTTATGCTATCTTAAGCTATCTCATGCATGCCATGACTCATCCCACTGCAGATGAAATTTATAAGTCGCTTTCGCCTTCGTTCCCTAGTATGAGCGTTGCGACCATTTATAATAATCTCCGTCTGTTTGTTGAAGCAGGTCTTATTAGGGAACTGACTTACGGTGATGATTCCAGCCGATTCGATGCTGATTTATCTGAGCATTATCATGCGATTTGCCGCACTTGCGGCACCATTGTGGATTTCGACTACCCACCGTTGACTGAAGTGGAAGCAGCTGCCTCCAGAGAAACCGGATTTAAGGTAGAAGGTCATCGTATGGAGATCTACGGCATTTGCGCAGATTGCACAACGCGGCACAATCACTAATTCATTCATTCATTTAATTAATTATTTTGCTTGATCTGAACAGTTGAACTGGACGCGCGCCTGAGGAGTGGAAGCACACCTTCATGCGCGTTTTTTATGCTCATAATATTCCAAGCGAAACCTATCGTTTTACCATCAGGGAGGAGTGTTGCAACGTGGAACCCGTTCGTTTCCGGGCTAGACGAAAGAGTGGCGGCTATTTGAAATGGATTGTCGTGCTGAGCGGATTGCTCGCTATGCTAAGCGTGATCTGGGTAGGCTGGGAACGGCTATCCCCTAACAATAGAGAAGTGAAGCCTGATTATGGTACAGCGCATCCGATTATTTATCATGGTGAGGCTGCCAAAGTCGGAGCTTCAGTCGAAGGAGAAAACATCAGGCTGCCTTTATCATTTATCCATGATCAGCTTGGGATGGGGCAAGAGGTGTACTTCGAGGAGAAGACTGGCACCATCGTCATGACGAATGCGAATAAAGTCCTTCGCTTCAAGACGAATGCACTGACGGCGACGATGAACAAGGCGGCATATTCACTTCGCATTGCTGCGGAAGTGAAGGATAACGAGGTATACTTGCCGACAACGCCGCTTGAAGAGCTTTACGGTTTGCACATTGAATATAACAAAGCTGAGGATATAGTCACGGTCATGCGTGCCGGAGATGCGGTGCAACGGGGGATCTCTCCAGATGAAGGCGTTATTCGTACAAGCCCGTCTAATCATGCAGCGATCTTCAAGCGGCTGGCTCAGAAGGAAGAATTACGCATTTGGGGCGAGAAGGACGGCTGGTACATCGTTCAGAGCATCGACGGTGTTGCTGGATACGCCTCGAAGAAGGCGATTACGCTAACGGAGCTCGAGCAAGTGAAGGCTCAGCAGGAACCAGCTCCTTATAATGCATGGAAGGTCATCGGCAGCAAAATCAATCTGACCTGGGAAGCCGTCTACCAGCAGACGCCGGACACAAGCAAGATCGGTGATCTGACAGGGGTGAATGTTGTTTCGCCAACTTGGTTTGAGCTGCTAGATAACGAAGGTAATATCAAGAGCAAAGCGGACAAGCAGTATGTTCAGTGGGCGCATAAGCAGGGCATGCAGGTGTGGGCAGTGTTCAGCAACGGTTTTGAGCCGGACCGTACGACGGCAGCGCTCGGAAGTGCAAATACGAGGCTGCAGATGATCCGCCAGCTGTCGGCTTTTGCAGAGTTGTATCAGCTTCAGGGAATTAACTTGGATTTTGAAAATGTGAACACCTCAGACAAGGCGAATCTTGTTCAGTTTGTACGTGAGCTAACTCCGATTATGCATGAACAGGGCGTCGTCGTATCTATCGACGTGTCGCCGAAGTCGAACAGCGAGATGTGGTCCTTGTTCTTGGATCGCGCCGCGCTTGGCAAGACAGTCGACTATATGATGATAATGGCCTACGATGAGCATTGGGCATCCAGCCCTGTCTCCGGTTCCGTAGCGTCTCTGCCATGGACGGAGCAATCGGTTAAGACCATTATTGAAGAGGATGGCGTTCCCGCTAACAAGCTCGTGCTGGGTATGCCACTATATGCAAGGCTTTGGACCGAGAAGAAGGACGATAGCGGCAAGACGAAAGTAACATCGAAGGCACTCGGCATGGACACGGTTAATGGAATCATTGCAGAGCATAAGCTGAAGCTGACCTTTGACGCAGATTCCGGTCAACACTACGTGGAGTATAAAGAAGATGGCGCGCTTCAGCGCATCTGGATCGAAGACGGGCTGTCAATGAAGTCACGTACAGCGCTTGCGAAGAAATACGGACTGGCTGGCGTTGCCACATGGCAAAGACAGTTTTCATCAGACGATATTTGGGGCATCATTAATCAATCATTGAAACAGCTGCCATAATGTTTATCTAAAACAATAACGCCCTTCATGTGTCCAGTGGACTACGTGAAGGGCGTTTCGTTTGTTTTGTAGGAGTTAGACTTGAGGCTGAGTACTCTCTACAATTTCTTCAGTCTCGTCTAGATCCGTCGCTTGTTTCGGATCAAGCGTCATTTTGGTTTTACAGTACATACAGCGGTCGGTTTTGCCTAACATTTTCGTTTGACGGTTGCATTCCGGACATGTGAGGATGCGTGCGCTCGTCGAGAGCATACCTGCCCAGAAGTAGACGCCGACGCTAGCCAGCATTGCAATCATCCCGATGACCATGAAGATAGCAGCGAATACTTTACCTGCTTGTCCCCAGAATACAATTCCGGCCGTACCCAGTATCATTAGGCCCATACCGAATAGCGTAAACATTAGGCCCCAGAGCCGAAATTCATTAATTTTGCTTGATTTTCCGAACATCATTTCAACCCCTTCTGACAAATACCAGCGCTTTTCTATATAAGCGATGCAGGAAAATGCGCAGACATTGTCGAACAACATATAAACAACTGCGAAATCATTATAGCTTAAACAAAAGCATGAAGCTATATGGGGGTAAGACGTGGAGCATATAAAAGCGCATTTTAAACAAAGTTTTGAACATAGTGAGAACGTGATTAGCTTAGCTGCGATAGAGAATCCTTTTCCATATAATCCGTTAATCGACGGGCTGGATCTTCTGCTGCTGGTTGTATCTTCTATAGATGATCCAGAGCGAGGCATCGAGCATGTCAGCTACAGCGGAGAACGGGTCCAGATTCGGACCGTAAGTCCTGCTGTGCTTGAGCAATGGACAGCAGGGGTGGAGAACCGCAGCATCATACAATGGCTTGCACAGGGGGAGATCCTTTTGGATCGAGACAATTACTTGACGGATTTACGTGACAGCCTGTTGTCCTTCCCATCTTCTGTTCGCGGACAGAAGGAGCTTGCCGAGTTCTCAAATTTTATTCGCACTTATCTGCAAGCGAAGCAGGATCTGCAAGACAACAATCTGCTCGATGCCTATACGCATATTCTTGCGGCGCTCCATCATTGGGCGCACATCGCTCTAATAGAAGAAGGTGCTCATCCCGAGCTGACCGTTTGGCGGCAGATGCGTAGGTTCCACCCAGGCATCTACAAGCTGTATGAGGAGCTGACGACATCGCATGAATCGCTGGAGAAGCGGGTGCAGCTTGTCATGCTTGCCTGTGAGTTCTCTGTCATGAGCAAAATGAAATCCTCCTGTGAGCTGCTCTTTACGATTCTTTGCAGCCGAGAGGAGCCGTGGAGTGTAATGGAGCTTCAGCTTCATCCACTGCTTATGGATTTGCATATTGATTTATCGCTCTTATTGCAAAAGCTGGTTAAGCGCGGATACATTCGTGAGGTCGCTTTTATGCCATTAGCCGGTGATACGGAGGCACTTGAGCTGCGTTATCACTGCGTTTCATAAGGAGGGAATCGCAGGCTGTAATGTCTGCGATTTTTTTGTCGAAATGTGCTTGACGCTGTGTAGGGAGATATGATAAATTCTTTATTACCGCCTCCGGGAAACGGACAAACAGTTGAAAGGCTGACAAGCAAGCAAGAAAAAGATTTGAAAAAAAAGCTTGCATTTGAAAGTTCGGATGTGATATATTAATCAAGTCGCCGCTGAGACATGGGCGAACAAATGAAACAAATTTGTTCCTTGAAAACTGAACAATGAGCGACCTGTCAAAAGGTTATAAAAATACGTCGAAACGACGATCGCCATCTGGCGAAAGTGTTTCTGACGAGCTAGTTTTTTGAATGAGCTAACAAGCAAATTCATTTGGCGCAAA